>NZ_JBHXSU010000030.1:4280-95993 GCF_042715345.1 Streptomyces sp. NPDC058697 | reverse complement strand
GCTGAATACTGCGCAGTTCCCCGCGCCCCTAGGTCCTTAGGGGCGCGGGGAACTGCGCGACAAGCCCCCACCCACCCGCACCCGACAACACAACCCCACGGGGTCTGGGGCGGAGCCCCAGGGGACGGGACGGGTAGGGGCGGCGGGGGCGAAGAACGCGGTTGACGTTCGCCCGCCCGCGGGGATTCCCTGCTGCCATGAATGACCTTCGTATCGAACGGGTCGACACCACCGACCCCCTGCTCGAAGACTGGCGGCACGTTCACAACGTGATCGTGCCACCGGCCGCCATGGACCTCGACGAGGTCCGGGAGCGAGCCGGACGCAATCACCTGGAGGTCGCCTACCTCGGCGACGTCCTCGAAGACGTCCTCGTCGGGTGCACGACCGTGCGGCCCCCCACGGACGACACGGCAACAGCCACCGTGATCGCCCGCGTACTCCCCGCCCACCGCCACCAGGGACTCGGCGAGCAGCTCTACGTACGGGCGCTCGCGCAAGCCCGCGAACTCGGCGCCCGGCGGATCGAGACGGTCGTACTGGCCGCCAACACGGAAGGACTGCGGTTCGCGGAACGGCACGGATTCGTCGAGTTCGACCGGTACACCCTGCCGGGCGAGAGCGCGCTCTGGATCGACCTACGGCTGACATGAGCCCTGGCCGGTCGTGTAGGACACGATCCGACCTACACGGCTCCTATCGTCGGGCTCACCACCTCCGTTCACCGACGGCAGACGACCGATGACCGACCAAGGAGCCCCCCATGAGTCTCGTCACCACCATCCAGCCGGACGGTACGCCCACGTGGATCGACCTCCGGGTGCCCGATCCCGAACGCGCGCTGGAGTTCTACAACGCGCTCTTCGGATGGGAGTACGCACCGGACTCCGCGAAGACCGGCCTCGGCACGGTGTGCCTGCTGCGCGGACGCCCCGTCGCGGCCATCTCACAGGCCCCGGCCGACACGAGCACGAACCCCGGCTGGACCATGTACTTCGCGACGGCGGACTGCGACGGCACCGCCAAGCGGGTCGCCGACGCGGGCGGATCCGTGCTGACGGCTCCGACGGACATCGGGGAGCACGGCCGCGCGGCCCTCGCCGAGGACCCGGTCGGCGCCCGCTTCGGCCTCTGGCAGGCGCGGACCCACGTCGGCTGCGAGATCGTGAACGAGCCCGACTCGCTCGTACGGAACGACCTGGTCACCCCGGACCCCGAACCCGCCCGGGCCTTCTACACGACCGTGTTCGACTACACCCTGGACCTCAACAACACCCTCCCGGACCTCGACTTCACCTTCCTGCGCCGCCCGGACGGCCACGAGATCGGCGGCATCTTCGGCTTCCCGGCCGCCCCCGGGTCCGTCTGGGCGACCACGTTCGAGGTGGCCGACACGGATGCCGTCGTCGGGCGTGCCGTCGCCGCGGGCGGCACCGCCGGCACCCCCGAGGACACCCCGTACGGCCGGAGCGCCACCCTCACGGACCCCTTCGGAGTGGAGTTCTCGGTCATCACCAGGCCCGCCTAGGCCCGCTGCGGCGCCCCCCAGTCGTATCCGTGCGCGGCGAAGGCCTCGGCGAGGCGGCGCAAGGGGAGGCCGCAGTTCTCCCGGGCCAGCTCCCCGCCGTCCGGGGCGACCAGCACGAGCTGCTTGCCGTCCCGGCACGCCAGGGCGATCTCGTCGTGCGTGAACTCCCGGTCCGCTTCCTTGGCGGTGAGAACGACACCCCTGTCGGAGATACGGACCGTCAGGGACTCGTACACGGCGGTGACCCCGAGCAGCAGGCCCACCGCGAGGCCCACGACGACCGCGCCGACGGTGAGCCAGGGTTCGGGGACGGAGGTCAGCAGCCGGGCCGGGCCCTTCATCGGCACCCAGCGCAGCGACAGCCACAGATCGGCCAGGAGCGTGAGCAGCCAGCCGCCCACGCCCCCGCACCCCACGCAGACGAGCATGAGCTGCCAGACCGGCTCCGCGAGCACGGTGGCGTCCCCCGGCCCCGCCACCGTCCGGTCCCGCGGATCCGGGCCGCTCTTCTCCATGTCCACGCTGCTTCTCCCCCGATCGGCGCCGATGGTGCGGCCACCAGTCTGGCGAGCGCGGACCCTTCCGGTCGTCGGCCGATGGTCTCTGCGTCCGCAACTTTGGTCGCCCACCGGGTACCTTCCGGACGTTGCCCCGGTACACCGGCCGAAGGAAGGTGGAAGGCATGGACCAGGCACAGGCACGCGCATGGCTGGCCACCGCTGTCGAGGAGGCACGCACGGGGCTCGACGAGGGCGGCATCCCCATCGGGGCCGCGTTGTACGGAGCGGACGGCACCCTGCTGGGGCGCGGGCACAACCGGCGCGTCCAGGACGGCGACCCCTCGATGCACGCGGAGACGGCCGCCTTCCGGAACGCGGGACGGCAGCGCACGTACAAGGGCACGACGATGGTGACCACCCTCTCCCCCTGCTGGTACTGCAGCGGTCTCGTCCGGCAGTTCGGGATCTCGCGGGTCGTCGTCGGGGAGGCCGCGACCTTCCACGGCGGGCACGACTGGCTCGCCGAACACGGCGTGGAGATCGTGCTGCTCGACGACCCCGAGTGCACCGCCCTGATGCGCGACTTCATCAAGGACCGACCCGAGTTGTGGAATGAGGACATCGGTGAGTGACGCCACCACCCCCCGTATCCCGACCGTCGATCTGAGGCCCTGGGTCTCCGGCGACCCGGCGGCCCGCGAGGAGATCGCGCGTACGGTCGACGCCGCGCTCCGGACCGCCGGCTTCCTCCTGGTGACCGGCCACGGCGTCGACCCCGCCCTCCGCGCGGACATCCGCGAGGCCGCCCGCGCCTTCTTCCGGCTGCCCGCCGAGGTGAAGCAGGCGTACGCCGTCAAGGTCGGCGGCCGCGGCTGGCTCGGCCCGGGCGCCGAGGCCAACGCCTACTCGGAGGGCACCGAGACCCCGCCCGACCTCAAGGAGTCCCTGTCCTTCGCGACCCACGAGCCCTTCGACGACCCGGAGACCAACGCGGAGTGGTACGCGCCCAACGTCTGGCCCGCTGAGGCTCCCGGACTGCGGGCGCTGTGCGAGGAGTACCTGGCCAGGATGGCCGAGCTGGAGAACCACCTCCTGGACCTGCTCGGCGCGTCCCTCGGCCTCGAAGCCGACTTCTTCACCCGCCACATGAGCCACCCGACCTACGGCTTCAACATCAACTGGTACCCGGGCACGGAGGTCGTCGGCGAGCCCGAGGAGGGCCAGTTCCGTATCGGCCCGCACACCGACTTCGGCACGGTCACCATCCTCGACCGCCAGGCCGGCAAGGGCGGACTGCAGGTCTACACGGACGAGGGCGGCTGGGAGGACGCCCCCTTCGACCCGGCGGCCTTCACCATCAACATCGGTGACCTGATGGCCCGTTGGACGGGAGACCGGTGGCGCTCCGGCCGTCACCGCGTCCTGCCGCCGCCCGCCGACGCCCCCGCCGAGGAGCTGATGTCCCTCGTCTACTTCGGCGAGTGCACCCCGGGCACCGTCGTCGAGTCCGTCCCGGCCCCGGTCGGGCGGGTGGCCCACGAGCCGGTGGACTCGCACACCTATCTGCGGGCGAAACTGGACTCGATCACGGTGGACTGACGACGGCCCTCGGGGCGCGCTCGCGAGGCGCACTCCCGCGAGGCACGATCCACCCGCCGCACGACCACCGGTTCCGCGATCACTCTCCGCCAACCGCGGCGACACTTTCGCAAGCCGACGGACATCATGCGGCCTAGTCCGAATCAACTCCCCCTCCCCGCGCTGCTGTTGATACACCTCTCAACAGCACGGAGAACCGGACCGCCCCAGGGGGAGATGCGGTGCACAGTGGGCTGCACGGCCGAGGGGCGCTGTTCGACACACATCCGCCCGGCCTCGTCGCACGGCTCGTCGGCCTGTGCCCGTTCCAGCACGGGCCGACTCCTCTGGAGTACGCGAAGGAGCCGCCGTTCGTGGTGTTCACCGGCGGGCCAGGACTCGGCAAGAGCGCGGTGCTCGGCGAACTCCGGGCCGCCTACGAGGGACACACGCCCCTCGCACTGATCGACTGCGAGGACGAGTTGTTCGCGCGGCCCCCGGCGCGGCGGCCCGGCGAGGCCTGGTCGCCCGTCTCGCAGGCCGCCCTGACGATCGCCGAGCAGCTCGCCGAGCCGGTCGCGGGCGCCGGGCGGATCGCCTTCCCCCGGCTCACGGCAGGGCTGCTGGCAGTGGCGGCGGGCGGCTGGCGCGACCGGGACCTGCCGCGCATCCGCCGGGAGGCCGAGCAGATCCTGCTGCTGAACGACACCGGCTCCTGGGTCGCCGGATTCGCCGGCCGCTGGGTGGGCCGGGTGTCGACCAGACTCGTCGACGCGCTGTCCAGTGCGGGACCGGTCGTCGAGCCGATCATCGAGGCGACCCTGGAGGTCTTCTCGGAGGGCGTCACGCCCACCCACCGCCGGCTGCGGAAGGCGGCCACCTGGTACCGCGACTGCCCGAGCGCGGGCGGCAACCCGAAGCTCGGACTGATCCTGCTCTCGGGGCACTTCAGGGCGGGCGGCGACTCCCGTACCCACGCCGAGCGTTATCTCGTACGGGCCCTGCTGGCCGATCTCGACGACGCCTACACCGGTGCCGTACAGCGCACCCACCGGCCCGGACGTCCGGTCGTCCTCGTCGACAACGTCCAGGCCACGGCCGGTGTAGGGCTGGTCGGTCCGGTACTGCGGGACCGGGCCGACGGCATCGCCGACCGGGTGGCGTTCTTCGCCGGGCTGCGCGGCGACGGCCACCCCTCCCTGCGCAACGCCGCGCGCCGCGCCCTGCCGGAGGTGGCCCGCGCCACCGGCTGGGAGCCCGGCGGCACGGTCTCGTCCCGCGCCCTGCTCGTACCGCTGCCACCGCCCGCCGCCTCTTCTCCACAGGCTGTGGAGGGCGGGCGGTGAGGCGGAGCGGGCACCCTCCGTCCTACGGCCGCTCGCCCTTCTTGTCGACGACAGCCCGTTCCAGGATGGCGACCGAGCCCACGAGGTCGCCCGCCGCGAGGGGTTGGCACCGGTTTTCCGGGGCGGAGAGGTTCACCGTGCTCTGTCCCATGTAGGCGAGTGTCTTCTGGTCGAAGATCAGCTCGGAGCGGGGCTCGCCCCCCTGCCCGAAGCCGATGGCGGCGACTCCGTCCATGGCGACGGCCACCCCGGTGCGGCCCGCCGCGTCCCGGGCGCCTTCGAGGACGATCAGGCCGGGGATCTTCGCGACGGCCCGGTAGAGCGCGGCGGCGGTCTTCGGCGGCAGGAGGCTGCCGGTGAGCAGACCGCTCGCCTTCACGAAGGCGGCCTCGTCGGCGGACCGCTTGCCGGAGGGCTTCTCACCGGGGTCGAGCCCGTAGAGCCAGCGGTACATCCCCTCCGTGTCGGTGGGGAGTTCCAACGCCTGCTCGTAGAAGTTGATCGAGTGCTTGCCGGGCAGTTGCTTGGCGATGGGCCGCTCCACGACCCCGCCGCCGGTCTTGTGCTCCCGCGAGAGGCCCACGTGCTGACCGTCGACGGACTCCCAGCGCTCCCGTACGCCGTAGTCGTGGCCCTCCAAGGTCATGTCGCAGTCCCCCACCGTCTTTTCGGGGTCCATCTTCCAGTGGTAGTTGTCGGTCTTCGTGTAGACGAACTCGTCACCCTCGACCCCGGTCGGCAGCTTCGCGGCAGCCACGGCGACCCGCTCCAGCAGATGGGCCGGGCTCTGCGAACTCCTGCGCTCCGGGCGTTCCGATGCCCCGGAGTGCGGCCTGGGCGGCCCGTCCGAGGCCGCGTCCCGGGTCACGCTGGCCCCGATGACGACGGCGACCGAAAGGGCCGCGGCCACCACCGGGGCCACGAAGGCCGGGCGGCGCCAGATCCTTCGTACGGGCTCGGGTGGGGTCTCCCCGTTGATCTCGTGCATCAGATGCTCCCTCAGGACGCGGTGACGGCCCGGCGGGAGGTCCTTCTCGGGAATCGTGCTCACTGGTTCCCCTCCTGGATGGGCCCGGCCACGGACGGGCGGCCATCCCTCACCTGTCCGCGCCCGTCGGCGAGTTCCGCCGCGAGCTTCGTGCGCGCCCGGGAGAGCCGGGAGCGCACCGTGCCGACCGGGATGCCGAGCGCCTCCGCGGCGGCCGCGTAGTCGAGGCCGCCCCAGACGCACAGCGCGAGCACCTCGCGCTCGGGCCGGCGCAGCCGGTCGACGGCGACGCGTACGGACCTGAGGTACTCCACGTCGTCGATGCGGGCGGCGACCTCGTCGGCGAAGTCGCGCTCGGCCTCGGCGGGCGGCAGCCGTGCCACCGCCGCCGCGTGACGCCGGGCTGCCCGGCGCCTGTTGCGGACCACGTTCGTGGCGATGCCGAGCAGCCACGGCCGCGGCGAACCGCCCTCCGCGTCCAGCCGCTCCCGCAGCCGCCAGGCCTCCAGGAACGTCAGCGACACGATGTCCTCGGCCCCCGACCAGTCCCCCGTCAGCCGGAACGCGTGGTTGTAGACGGAGCGTGCGTACGTGTCGAAGAGCCCGCCGAACGCCTCCGCGTCCCCGGCCCGTATCCGGGCGCGCATCTCCCGCCGGCTCGGGCGGTCCCCCTGATTCGTCTCCACGTCCCCCACCTGTCCGTACGACGAAGGCCGGTTCCCGTGACGTACGTCACATGGAACCGGCCTCGGGTCGTACGAGGGTGTCAGACGCCGGCGTAGGAGTGCTTGCCGGTGACGAAGATGTTCACGCCGTAGTAGTTGAACAGCCAGCAGGCGAAGGCGATGAGCGCGATGTACGCGGCCTTGCGGCCCTTCCAGCCGGCCGTGGCCCTGGCGTGCAGGTAGCAGGCGTAGGCGACCCAGGTGATGAAGGACCAGGTCTCCTTGGGGTCCCAGCCCCAGTAGCGGCCCCACGCGTCACCGGCCCAGATGGCGCCCGCGATGATCGTGAACGTCCACAGCGGGAAGACGGCGGCGTTCACGCGGTACGAGAACTTGTCCAGCGACGCCGACGCGGGCAGCCGCTCCATCACGGACGTGGCGAAACGGCCGGGCTTCCCGCCGGTCGTCAGCTTGTTCTCGTACGAGTCCTTGAAGAGGTACAGGATCGTGCCGACCGCGCCCACGTAGAAGACGGCACCGCAGAAGATCGCCGTGGAGACGTGGATGTAGAGCCAGTACGAGTGGAGGGCGGGAACCAACTGGTCGCTGGCGGTGTACAAGACAGTGACGGCGAGACCGAGATCGAGGAGGACCGTGGTCACCAGGAAGAGGCCCATCCAGCGGACGTTCTTCTTCATCGCAAGCAGTGAGAGATACACACCGACGGCGACGGTCGAGAAGGTGATGTTGAACTCGTACATGTTGCCCCACGGCGCCCGCTGCACCGACAGAGCACGTGTGAGCACACCGCCGAAGGCGATGAGGAAGGCGAGCACGGTCAGGGACACGGCGATACGCCCGTAGAGGTCCCCCTGCTCGTCCCCGCCGTGCGCGCCGGGACCGTCCGGCACGTCCCGGGAGCCGGGGGCGGCCCGCGTGACGACCTTGGGCCGTTCCAGCACGGCGGTACCGCCCGCGTTCTTCACGGTGACCGCGGGAGCCGCCGCCTTCTTGCCCTTGGCGTCCTTGCCGGCGGTCAGCGCGGCAGCCGTCCGGCTCACCTTGCTGCGGCTGCCGAAGGTCCATTCGGCGATGTAGGCGAAGAAGGCCAGCGTGTAGACGGCCATCGCGGAGTAGATCAGCGTGTTGCTGAGGTTCGCGAGGTTTTCGTTGGTCGCGGCGGCGAGGTCGGTTGCGGCGGCGAGAGTCACTTCGTCTCAGCCCCTTCGGCGGCAGGTACGGCG
Organism: Streptomyces sp. NPDC058697; assembly: GCF_042715345.1. NCBI lineage: Bacteria > Bacillati > Actinomycetota > Actinomycetes > Kitasatosporales > Streptomycetaceae > Streptomyces > Streptomyces sp. NPDC058697. The sequence goes on along the minus strand of NZ_JBHXSU010000030.1, from coordinate 88,144 downwards.
GGGGGTTCGGGGGTGGAGGTCTTTGCTTCCTGGTCCGGGCCGGGCTCCGACTTGGCATCGGTGTCGTCCGGTGTGTCCGGTGCGCCCGGGGCCAGGTCGTACAGGATCCCGGCCAGGTCGCCCAGTTCCTCCGGGACCTTGGCGGACTCGCTGCGGCCGAGGCCGGCCATTTCGACGACGGTGACGCCGTCGGGACCGGCGGTCGCGCGGACCCAGACGCGGCGGCGCTGGATGAAGAGGGAGGCGGCGAGGCCGAAGATGGCGGTGAGGGCTCCGGCGAGGGCCCAGCCGGAGCCGGGCTGCTCGGTGACCTGGAAGCCGGCCCACTCCTTGATCTCCTTCTCGAAGGTGATCGAGCCGGCGCCGCCCGGGAGCTGCATGGTCTCGCCGGGCTTCAGGTTCTCCCTGAGCTGCTTGCCCTTGGAGTCCTTGAAGCCCTTCATGTTCTTCTTGTCGAGCTGGTAGACGCTCTGCGGAAGGCCCGAGTCCACGCCGAGGTCGCCGTGGAAGGCCTCCAGGTTCAGCACCGGGTTGAGCAGCGCGGGGAACTGCGAGACCACCGCGGTGTTCGCCCCTCCGTACGCCGGAAGGAAGAAGGCCCGGAAGCCGAGCTGGTCCTTCTTCCCCTGGGCGTCGCGGTAGCCGTCCATGACCTTGATCGCGCCGGTGGAGGTGACGTTGGAGTCGAGCGGCAGCAGCGGCACGGCCTGGCGGTAGACGACCTCGCCCTTGCCGTCCCGCACGGTGACGACGGGCGCGTACCCGTGGCTGACGAGGTAGACCTTCGTGCCGTCGATGTCGAGCGGCTCGTTGACCTTGATCGTCCGCCGCTTCTCCTTGCCGTCGGAACCCTCGCTGTAGGTGACGTGGGACTCGTACGTGCGCGGGGTGCCCTTGTTGGGCCCGCTCGGCTCGTACGTACCCCTGAAGTTGTCCAGGACGAAGCTGAACGGCTCCAGGTCGTCCGTGCTGAAGAGGTTGCCGGACTTGAAGTCGTCGTACTGCGTGAGGGTGTTGGCGAAGCCGTCGCCCTCGACGATCAGCTTGTTGCCCTCGTACTTGAAGAGCTGGCCCCAGGCGAAGGCGATCAGCATCACGATCAGCGCGATGTGGAAGGCGAGGTTGCCGACCTCCCGGAGGTAGCCCTTCTCGGCGGCGACGGCGTCCCCGGCGGCATCCGCGCGAAAGCGCCGCCGCTTCAGCAGCTTCAGGGCCTCCTCGCGGACGGCCTCCGGGGCGGCCTCGGTACGCCACGTGGTGTACGCGGGCAGCCGGTTCAGCCGTCGCGGGGCGCCCGGCGGCCTGCCGCGCAGCTGGCCCACGAACTGCCAGGTGCGGGGCACGATGCAGCCGATGAGCGAGATGAACAGCAGGATGTAGATCGCCGAGAACCACGCCGAGCTGTAGACATTGAAGAGGCCGAGCTTCTCGTAGACGGGCCCCAGCGTCTCGTGCCGGCTCATGAAGTCGGCGACCTTGGTCTCGTCCTGGCCCGACTGCGGGATCAGGGACCCGGGGATCGCGCCGAGCGAGAGCAGGAAGAGCAGGATCAGCGCGACCCGCATCGAGGTCAGCTGCCGCCAGAACCAGCGGGCCCAGCCGACGGTCTCGCGGCCGGTCCACGCCAGCCATCCCGCCGCGCCGGGACCGCGCACACCGCCGAAGGAGCCCGGTACGACCGTGTCCCGGGGCGCGGTGGACAGCTGCGCCCCGGCGGCGCCGAGTTCACCGGCGTCCCGAGCCGCGGCGGTGTCGGTCGCGGCGGTGTCGGTCGCGGCGGTGTCGTTCCCCTCACCGGCCGCCCCGCCGGTCGCCCCGCCGGTCCGCACGTCCGTGTCCCGTGTCGCGCTCATCGATCAGACCCCCACCGTGAAGCCGTCGGACCAGCCCTGCATCTCCTGCACGATGCTGTCCCACGCGCCGGTCAGCAGCAGCAGACCGGTCGCGATCATCATTCCGCCGCCGACGCGCATCACCCACACGTAGTGGCGCTTGACCCAGCCGAAGGCGCCGAGCGCCTTGCGGAACGCGACGGCCGCGAGGACGAAGGGCACGCCCAGACCGACGCAGTACGCGATGGTCAGTATGGCCCCGCGGCCGGCGCTCGCCTGGTCGAACGCGAGCGCGTTCACGGACGCGAGCGTCGGTCCGATACAGGGCGTCCAGCCGATCCCGAAGAGCGCGCCGAGCACCGGGGCCCCGACCAGGCCCGCCACCGGCCGCTTGTGGAAGCGGAATTCACGCTGGGTGAGCCAGGGCATCAGGCCCAGGAAGAAGATGCCCATGGCGATCATGAGCCCGCCGAGCACCTTGGAGAGGACGCTCTGGTGCTCCTGCAGCGTCGAGCCGAAGTACCCGAAGAGGGCGCCGCCGGAGACGAACACGGCGGAGAAACCCAGCACGAAGAGCGAGGCGCCCGCCACCATCCGCCCGCGCTTCGCGTCACCCAGGTCGGTGCCGCCGACGCCGGTGACGTACGACAGATAGCCGGGCACGAGCGGCAGTACGCACGGTGAGAAGAAGGAGACGAGTCCGCCGAGCACGGCGATCGGGATGGCGAGCACCAGGGCCCCGGTGAGGACGGTCTGGTTGGGGTCGGTGCCCGCGGCTACGAGAAGGGACACGAGCGGTCACTTCTCCGCGAGGATCGGCTTGAGCATCTTGCGCAGGCTCGCCTCGCTGAGCGCCGACAGCGAGCGGGAGGCGACCTTGCCGTCCCGGTCGAGCACGAGCGTGGAGGGGATCGTCTGCGGGTTGAGCGTGCCCTTCTTGAAGCGGAGCATCAGCTTGCCCGTCGGGTCGTACAGGCTCGGGTACGTGACCCCGTGCGCCTTCTCGAAGGCGATCGCCGGACTGGTGCTGGTGTCGCGGGTGTTGATGCCGACGAACTGCACGCCCTGGTCCTTGAGGTCCTCGGAGACCTTGACGAAGTTCTTCGCCTCCAGGCGGCACGGGCCGCACCAGGAGCCCCAGACGTTCAGGACGACGATCTTGCCCTGGTAGTCGGCGACGTCGAGCTGCTTGCCGTCTATGGTCTTGCCCGACAGTTCGGGAGCCGCGACCCGGCTGCCCTTCTTCACCGTCGCGATGCCGTCGGAGCCGGTGACGAAGCCGGTGTTGCCGGTCCCGCCGGACTTGCCCCCGGAGCCGCACGCGGACAGCAGCAGCGCCGCGACGACGGCCCCGCCGGTCAGCAGGGCGGCGCGGCCACGACTACGGCCGTGGGCCCGGTTCGTACGGTTCGTGCGCTGAGGGGTCCGGATCGAGCGCTGGGGGGCGCGGCTGGCGGCACTCATGTGAAAAGTTTCGCATGTCCGTTCCGAGGATCTTGCCCACCCCCCTCGCAGGCGGAAACCCGCATGTCAGACGCCATTTCGGGCACTGCTGCCGACGACCGTCAGGCGGCCTTGTCCGAGCCCTTCTCCGACCCGTTCGCGGAGTTCGTGCCGACATCGCCGAGGAACCCGTTCCAGCCACCGGCCGGTTCCTGCCCCACACCCAGCGTCCGCAGCTTCTCCAGGACGGCCGGGTCCTGCGCGTCGAGCCAGTCCACGAACTGGCGGAACGACACCAGGCGTACGTCCTTCTTGCCCGCGATGTGCTTCAGCGCGCCCTCCACGGCATCCATGTAGATGCCGCCGTTCCACTCCTCGAAGTGGTTGCCGATGAAGAACGGGGCGCGATTGGTCTCGTATGCCCGCTTGAAGCCAGCTATGTACGAGTTGGTCGCCTGCTCGCGCCAGGCCGGGTAGTTGGCGGGCGGCGCCTGCGTCGAGTTGACCGACTGGTTGGCAAGGATGTTGTAGTCCATCGAGAGGACCTCGAAGGTGTGGCCGGGGAAGGGCATCGCCTGGAGCGGCAGGTCCCAGACGCCGCCGTTCTTCCTGGGCCAGACCTGGGTGCCGCCGGGCGAGGAGGCGTCGTAGCGCCAGCCGAGCTCGCGGGCGGTGGGCAGCAGGTTGCTCTGACCGAGCAGACAGGGCGTACGGCCGCCGATCAGTTCCTTCTCGTAGTCGAAGGGCAGCGCGGGCACCTCGGCCTCGCTCCAGCCCGTGTTCGTACGCCACTCCTTCACGAAGGACTTCGCCTGGGCTATCTCGCTCTTCCACTGGGCGGGCGTCCAGTTGCCGACCGTGCCGCTGCCGCCGCAGAAGTGACCGTTGAAGTGCGTGCCTATCTCGTGGCCGTCGAGCCAGGCCCGCCGGACGTTCTTCAGCGTCGACTTGATGTGGTCGTCCGTCAGATAACCGATGTCGGACGCGCCCGGCGCGTTGTTCGGCGGGAGGTACTTGCGCTTTTTCGACTCGGGCAGCAGATAGAGGCCGGAGAGAAAGAACGTCATGCTCGCGTCGTGCTCTTCGGAGAGTTTCAGGAATCGCTCGAAGAGGCCGTTGCCGACATCACCCGCACCGTCCCAGGAAAAGACGACGAACTGCGGCGGGGTCTCGCCGGGTTCGAGAGGCCGGGGCCTACCGGGCTGCTTCGGCTGCTTCCCGGTGAAGGAGGTGGAACCGTCACCGATGGGACGTACGGGACGCTCGCCACGCTTGTTTCCGCCGTTGCCCCGGTTTCCGGAACCCCCGACCCCGCCGGAGCCGTCTCCCAGGGCGGTACCGCAGCCCGCGATTCCCATCGCGGCCACGGCCCCGGCTCCGAGCCCCAGCGCTCCCCTTCGGCTGATGTCGCGCATTCCGTCCCCATTCGTCGCGCCCTGTGCCCATGTCGAATGGACACCGGGTTAGAGGGCACGACGAACACGGGGGTTCCAGGTCACACGCACATATTTCGGTGACTATCCGAACATGAACCTGTAACGGACACACCGGAACGCACGAGACGGATTCCCCGTCTGGACAAGACGGCACTTTGTCAGGGGCTGGCGCCCCTTTAGGGGCGCGGGGAACTGCGCGACAAGCCCCCACCGACCGGCACACAACGAACCGCCCGGCACGAAGTGCTTACGCCCCGAAGGCCTTGGACTTCCCCTTAACAGGCTTGGCCCCGGCCAGCAGATGCGCAGGCACAAGATCCCGCGCAGGCTCGCTGTACCCAACAGACACGATCCTGTCGTCCTGATACGTGAAGGTCGTCAACGACGCCAACGTGCACTGCCGCTTCCGCGGGTCGTGCCACAACCGCCGCCGCTCCACATAGGACCGCACGATCCAGATCGGCAACTGATGGCTGACGCACACGGCCTCATGCCCCCGAGCCGCGTCCTTCGCGGCATCGAGCGCCCCCATCATCCGTACGACCTGGTCCACGTACGGCTCGCCCCAGGACGGCTTGAACGGGTTGACGAGGTGCTTCCAGTTCTCGGGCCGCCGCAGCGCACCGTCCCCGACCCCGAAGGTCTTGCCCTGGAAGATGTTCTCGGCCTCGATCAGCCGGCTGTCGGTCGCGAGCTCCAGGCCGTGCGACTTGGCGATCGGCGTGGCCGTCTCCTGCGCCCGCTCCAGCGGCGAGGAGACGACATGGGTGATGTCCCGCGAGGCGAGGTGCTCGGCGACCCGCTCGGCCATCTGCTGCCCGAGCTCGGACAGGCGGTAGCCCGGGAGTCGCCCGTACAGAACCCCGTCCGGGTTGGCGACCTCGCCGTGCCGCATCACGTGTACGACGGTGATGTCACTCATGCTGCCGTGGCCTCCGCTGCTGCCCGTGCCGCCGCCGGAAGGGCGTCGGCGATCCGCTGAACCGCCCGTTCGTCGTGCGCCGTCGACACGAACCAGGACTCGAACGAGGACGGCGGCAGGTAGACACCCTGCGCCAGCATCGAATGGAAGAAGGCGGTGAAGCGGTACGACTCCTGCGCCTTCGCGTCCTCGTAATTGCGTACCTCCGTCTCGGTGAAGAAGACGGAGAACATGTTGGACGCGTTCTGCAGCCGGTGCGCCACACCTTCCTTGGTGAGGGCGTCCGTGACGAGCGTACGGATCTGCTCGGACACCGCGTCGACCTTCACGTACGCGGCGTCGTCGAGCAGCCGCAGCTGCGCGAGCCCGGCGGCGGTCGCGACCGGGTTCCCGGACAGGGTGCCGGCCTGGTAGACGGGACCCGCGGGCGCGAGGTACGCCATCACGTCCCTGCGCCCGCCGAACGCGGCGGCCGGGAAGCCGCCGCCCATGACCTTGCCGAAGGTCATGAGGTCGGGGGTGACGCCGTCCACGCCGTACCAGCCGGACCTGCTGGTCCGGAAGCCGGTCATGACCTCGTCGGAGATGAACAGCGCGCCGCCCTCGGCACAGATGTCCTTGAGCCCCTGGTTGAACCCGGGCCCGGGCGGCACGACGCCCATGTTCCCGGGCGAGGCTTCCGTAATGACGCAGGCGATCTCACCGGGGTGGGCCCGGAAGGCCTCGCGCACGGCGTCGAGATCGTTGTACGGCAGGACGATGGTGTCCCCGGCCTGGGCGCCGGTGACGCCCGGGGTGTCGGGCAGCCCGAAGGTGGCGACGCCGGAGCCGGCCGCGGCGAGCAGCGCGTCCACGTGCCCGTGGTAGCAGCCGGCGAACTTCACGATCTTGGCGCGGCCGGTGAAGCCGCGGGCCAGCCGGATCGCGGACATGGTGGCCTCGGTCCCGCTGGACACGAGCCGCACCTGTTCGAGGGGCTCGATGCGCGCGACCATCTCCTCGGCGAGTGCGACCTCGCCCTCCCCCGGCGTACCGAAGGAAGTGCCTCGGGACACGGCTTCCTGGACCGCCGCGATCACCTCGGGACGGGAATGGCCGAGGATCATCGGCCCCCAGGAACAGACCAGATCCACGTACTCCCTCCCGTCGGCGTCCGTGAGGTAGGGACCGTTGCCGGACACCATGAACCGGGGCGTACCGCCCACGGCCCGGAACGCGCGGACCGGAGAGTTCACGCCACCGGGCGTGACGGCCGCCGCACGGTCGAAAAGGGTCTGCGAGACCGGGGCCTCAAAGGGGTAGGGGACGGCTCCCCCTGCCTCGGGCACCTCGGGTGACGCACCGCCGGAGATGTTGTTCGCCTCTGCCATGTCCTTCAGCGTACGGCCCGGGGCGGGGCGTCCCGGCTCTGCCCCGGAGTCTCCGACCATGGGAGGGCTCCCGCCCGAACCCCCCACTCCGGATGCCCGATTTCACCGATATCTGCTAATCGGCTCGGGAACGGTATACCCTGCTGTGACGCGATACCGCGCGCCGCTCCACTCTTCGTTGGTCACCGCGAGCGCGAACTACCTAGACTCCCTGCAGGTGCCGTTCTCGGGGATAGTTGACTTCACACGTGTGGGGTCGGTCCACGGCGACGGACAAGTGTTTCAACGCACGTTTCGGCGGGCGGTCGTGGGGGAGGTCACTCTCACGATGATCGGGTTGCGTGGCGGGGGTCGCGCGCCTTAGAAAAGCAGTCGGGTGGAGATATGCATCGCGGTGGCGGACTGGGCGAGGGGACCGATGACCTGGGTCCTCGGCGTGCCCGGCGGGGGAAGCACCGACGCGAGGCGGAAGCGGCCGAGACACGTCAGGTCCAGGGATCGCAGGGCGAACCTGAGCGGAACGACCCGTCGAGCCGTATGGACGGTATGGACTACACAGACCGCGGGGCGGACCAGCTCAGGGCAGGAAGCGGGAATGGTGGCCGGGTGGGGGTGACGTACAAATACTTCGGAGCCCCGGACGGCGCGACCGCCGCTCGCGTTCCGATCTCCATGAGGCCCGAAGAACTCGGCGGCGACGAGCTCGGCATGAACGGCATGTTCACCAAGATCAAGCCGGAGACGATGGCCGCGATGGTCCTCACCGGCATAGAGGGCATACCTCTGCACAAGGTGCCCCCGCTGGAACTCGTCGTCCTCCACCCCGACTACGCCGTCGTCAAGCTCCCCATGACCGTCGTCGACCCCCTGCGCGGCATCGGCGAGGAGGCCGTGGGCGCGGCCGCCTTCATCTGGTCGACGGTCCCGGACCGCGGCGGCCCCCGGGACGCGTACAACGTGTACCAGCTGCTGCACGAGTGGCAGGACTTCAGCCACCGACTGCATGAGGCGGGGCATCAGCCTTATTGCCTGGTGTGGCCCTGACCTGAGGTTTCATGGTGTGCGGGCGGGGCTTTCGGGTCCCGCCCTCGTCATGTGCGGGGAGGGCCGTCAGGCGATCAGGGCGCATTGGTTTCGCAGGTGGCACTGCTGTGCCCTGGGCGACGGACAGGGCACCGTCGTCTTCGGCCGCCAGGCGTTGCCCTGGTTGTGCTGCTACAGCAGGAGGCTGGTCGAGGTCTGGTAGGTAGTGGCCAGCAGCGCGGACAGTACGTCTCTGTCCACCACACCGCTGGAGGCCAGCCTGAGGTCGGCGATCAGGCCGGGCGCGCGTTCCAGTTCCACGTAGTCGCACGTGTAGAAGAGCCTGCGGGCCGCGCCGCCCCGCTCACGCAGAACCGCTGTGTCCACGGGGGCGCCGGTGTTCGCCAGGCCGAGGCCAGGCAGAAGGGCTTGGACCAGGTCGTCGTGGGCGGCGGCTGCGGCGGCAGGGGTCGCGAGCGCGGCGATGCTCGCGGCGAGGAAGGTACGGCGGTGCATCTCTTCAGCTTCAGGATCGGCGTTGGAGGCATCACGAGCAGCGGCTAGGCCCAATTGCTCTGGTGGAATATTGAGTTAGTGCGCAACGGTACGCAGGACACGGATGTCCTCCGTGCCACGGCCGCCCTCCAGCCGACTCACCTTGGACTGGTGGTAGCCGAGCGCGGCGGCGACGTCCTTCTGTGAGCGTCGCTGCAACGCCCGTGCCTGACGGATCACTTCACCGATCCGTCTTGCTTCGCTGTGTGCTTCGGCCATCTGCCACGGCCCCTTCCGCCGTCGCCGATCCTGCCTGCTCAACCGAGCGTAGATCAGCCGTACTTCGCCGTGTTGCAGCTCCTGCATAACTGATGCAGCGCGAGCACCTGGGCTAACCACCCACCGCTACAGGCTGGCATCCGTCAGCTCACATGGCCCGCATGAGGGCCCGGCGCCGCATGCGATAGTCGAACCATGCCGGAGGACTCAGTTGCCGCCCGGGCCGACGTAGTTGAGGCCCTCAGCGAGATGAAGCGGTTCAATCCAGATGGTGACTACTACGCGCTCACCCTCGGCGCTGACCGTCGCGGACGCCCCTTCTGGTCAGCACAGTCCCATTGGGTCGGTTGGTCCAAACGGAATCCAGGCTGGGAGATGCGTGCCGCAAGCCTGATGGACCCTGAGGCTGTGGCCAACGCGTGGACTGAGATGGGACAGGGCTGGGTATCGGTCGACGATGACATCAGTCTGTCCATCTTTCTCCGGCTCGGCGGGAACGCACTCGTCGAGAAGGAGCTTGCAGAGGCTCGCCTTCCGGAGGTGATCGCGCCGTCGGAGTGTCTGCGTGACGGCGCAGTTGAAGTCGGCGGAGCTGGCTTCGTCGGTACAGAGCATCTCCCGGACGAAGCCATCGAGCGCCGCGCACCCAGCCGGAAGCTCCGCATGCAGGTCCTAAAGCGCGACAATTACCGCTGCGTGGTTTGTGGGCGCAAGGCGACAGACCACGTGGACCTCGAACTCCATGTGCACCACCTCATCCCGTGGCGGATGGGTGGACCAACTGCCGAGGAGAACCTGGTCACGCTTTGCGGCACGTGCCACAAGGGCCTCGATCCTGACTTCGAGCCGTCCTTACGTGAACTTGCAGGGCTCCCGGGCAGAGCCAAAATCCTGGACTTGGAAAATGTCGAGTTCGATGCGGAAGTGGCGCGCTACCGCGAGTTCATTTCAGACACCTTGCCGACCGAGTCGACTGGCGAGAGCCATCAGCAGTCCGCACAGGGTCCCCGAGGCGTACATCCAGAAGGGCACACCTCGTCTCAATAGCGAGCACGATGCCGGGGCAACGGATGGCCGACTCGAAGCTGACCATGTGCGATGCGCTAGCCAGTACGGCCCTGATCCGTCTCAATTTCCGTAACCCGAGCACAGCCAGAGATCGAGTCCCGGTTGGGAGTGAGCCAGATCGGGCTCGTAGCAGTGGGAGAGCCACCTATCCGCCACCGCACCAGAGTGACGGCAGGCAGACTCGAAGTTCACGCGGGCGCATCATCCGGTAGCAGTGAGTCCAGGACTGCCGCGGTTGCCACAGGGTCCGTCGTATGGTGCACCGTCCGGATACCCAGGGCCTCCGCCGGAGGCAGGTTGGCATCGCGGTCGTCCACGAACACGCACTCCGGTCCGGGCAGATCCAGCTCCTCCAACACCCTCTGATAGATGCGCTGTGACGGCTTGCGCACCCCTTCCAGTTCCGACAGCACTACCGCGTCGAAGAAGTCCTCGTACATGCCCAACGCCTCGTACGGGTTGTACGGCTCGATCCCGAACGAGTTGCTGAGCATCGCGAGCTTGATGCCGGCCTCTCGGGCCCGCTGTGCTGCAGCCACGATCTGCGGCTCCTCGTGCAGATTGGCGAGTGCGCGCCGCATCAGGTCCGTCGGGTCGATGCCCAGGATGCCGCCGATGACTCGGTTCCAGTCCTCCTGCGTCGCCTCCCCGACCTCCAGGGCGGCGTATACCGCGATGCCGTCCGGATGCTCTCCCAGTGCGCGGAAGTAGGCGCCAGGGGACAGTCCCTCGGACCTTTCGAACGCCTCGCCGTTCAACCTCATGCGAGTGGTCAGGACTCCACCGAAGTCAAGTATCAAACCACGGTATGGAGTGGGCAATTCGGCCTCCTTGGTGAACTGGGGTTCGGAAGGAAGTCCTACGTCAATTCGGCGGACCCGACCAGTTCGGCCGTGTCCCGCTCAATGACGGCGACTACGTACTCAGTGCGCAGGGTTGCGGTCGCGGAGGCTACGGACCGGCTCGCCATCTGCGCGACCTGTTCGCGGGAACGGGGTTCGAACGACTGGTGCTCCGTGGCCTCGGGGCTGCCATAGACGGCAAGCACCGCGTTCACTTCCTCACGAGCGAGTTCCCGCAGATGGAGGCGTGAGCCGGAACTTCTGACCGGGTCCATGTCCCGGACTCTACCCGCGAAGCAGCACCGTTCGACGTGCTGGGAATGCCTTGAGCTCCTCATCGTCGAGAAGGCCCGAGCGCTGAGGGGCGGCTGGGACGCCGTCATCTCAGTGGCACTCCTACGCGACCATAGTCAGCTTGCCGACCAAGCGGACGACTCCGCACGCGCACACGAGGACGTACGGAAAGGACTCATGTCCTGAGCGTCAGGCACGCTCAGGCTCGCTCTTCAGAAGGTGAGCTTCTCGTTCGGCGGCGAGTCGGACGGCCAGGGACTTCGGTCCGATCTCGCTCAGTGCCCAGAGAGCGCTGGCCCGTCGGGCCCAGTGCCAGAGCCGGTCGTCCACGTCCACAGGCGTGTGAAAAGGCAGGACGGGGATGCCGTGAGCGGAGAACGGCCGATGGTCGAGATAGCGCAGGCCACCAGTGCCGCACAGGTAGACGCTGCTTCCGGTGGCCACGGCGAGGTCTGCAAGACGCTCCGACCGGCCTCGGCTGGTCGGGATGGAGCTGCTGTCCGACACCTCGCCGCCCCAGCCGAGGACCGTGAGCATGGCGAGTGACGAAGTCTTCGCGAGGTCGCAGACGCTGCCCGCGCCGCCGCCGAATTCGTCGAGGACAGCGTCGAGAACCTCGCGCACCGCAGCCCAGTGGCGGCTGTGGCCGTAGTACTGGCGAATGAGCAAGCTGACCACGCGACGCGAGCGGCGGGGTTCGGCGAGCTGAACCTGGTTGATCAGCGTGGGGCGGCCGTACGGCAGGTGTGAGGGAAGCGTGAGCCACTGCTGCCGGTCTGGATTGTCCAGGGAGGCGAGCCGAGAACGGTGCTGGTAGTCGCGGCGCGCGAACTGCACATCGTCGAGGACGATCCACCGGTCGGCGGCATACAGCTTGGCCAGCGTGGACAGTCGAGGAAAGAAGTTCGGCTGGTGGATCGCACACAGCCCGCCACTGGCCCCGAATCGGCGAGGGTCAGCTGCTGATGAGGCGGCTGTCGAAGCCGGCGCGCAGGAGGCGCTCGTAGGCGTCATGCACATCCCCCGGTACGTCCTGCTCGACGGCGAAGCCGAGCTTCGGGTACTCGATCACCCGTTGCAGGTCTCCGACGAGCATGTCAACGACGAGCTTCTCGTCGCCGATGGACTTGATGTAGTCGTCCAACTCCAGCGGCTCGGAGGCGCAGACCACCTCGGCCTCGGGCCACAGCTTGCGGCATGTCGCATACGATCGGCGTTCCATGTATGGCTTGGAGATCAGCAGCAGCGACTGCACCTCCACGCCGGTCTCGGCCAGCAGCTTGCGGGAGAAGGTGATGTTCTGGCCGGTGTTCGCAGCCTCCGACTCGACCAGGATCGCCTCGTCCGGCACGCCCAGGCTCAGTGCGTGCTCGCGATAGTGGACGGCCTCGCCACGCGGGAAGCGGGCGCGGGTGGTGGGGCTGTTGCCGCCGCTGAACACCACGACGGGGAAAAGGCCGGCGCGATAGAGGTCGGCAGCCGCGGTGGCCACACCCAAGTCATGGCTGCCCAGGCCGATCGCCGCCGAGCAGGGCCGCGCCTCGTGTCCCATCTGGTGGTAGTTCCAGATCAACGTCGCGTCGTGGAACTGCTCGTCGGTGATCTGGCGCTGCTGGTGCTCCGGCACTGGCACTCCCTGGCTCATCCCTGCTGGTCGCTTCGGATGCCCTCGATGCTGCGCAGTTGGTGGCTCAGCCCGAACTGCCGGGCCACCTGTGCCGCCTGGTCGAGGACGGACAGCCCATCATTCCGGGTCGCCGTGTCCGACAGAAGGATGTGCCCGTACGCGGTGTCCAACCGCACGCGCTGCATCGGGGAGTCGACCGTGCCGGTGGTCCGCGCGATGTCGATGTAGTGCAGGGCTTGTTTCAGGTCGCCGGCGCCGCGGTGGGCCAGGGCGAGCTTCTGGTGTGCCACGGACCAGTCCTCCGGCTCACCGAGTTCCTCGAACTCGCGAGTGGCAGCAGCCATGACGTTGGTGGCGTACTCGTTGTTGCCCTCCTTGCTCAGAGCCGTGCCGATCCACAACCGGGCCCGGGCTCGGTCCCGTCGGCTGAGCCGTTGGTCGGCGGCGAGTTGCTCGTACCATCGGGCGGAGACATCGAGCTGACCTGACATCTCCTGCACGACGGCGAGGGACAGCTCGATCTGGGCCACCCGGCGCGGGATGGCGAGCTCGGAGAACATGTCGCGCGCGGTGAGGTAGGACTGCCGGGCGGACAGCGGGCCGAGGATCGCGCCCTGATCTCGTTGTACATCGCCGAGCAGGACAAGCGAACGCCCGTACAGATAAAGGCCCTTGTCATCCAGGCCGTGCGCGTCACGGCTCGCCAGCCAGCGGTTCAACAAGGTCGCGGCGAAGGGGAAGTCCTGGCGGCTGACGCAGACTACGGCGCGCTCGATGTCCTCGGTCCAGGTCTCGTAGTCCGCTGGCCGCACGCTCTTCCGCTCTGGGAACAGCACCGCCTCGAACCGGGCATGGGCAGCAGCGTCGGCATGAGCGAGCGCGGTGTCGAGGATCGCCTGGGTATCGGGCCGGGGCTGGGTTTCGGCTCCCAGACTCTCCCACTTGGCCACCGTACGCAGCGCGACGCCCAGGTGCTCGGCGAAAGCCCGCATGCTCATTCGCAGAGCAGCGCGCAGAACGCTCGCTTCCCGGCCCGTCCACTGCCGCACGCTGACCATGGATTACCTCCCTCCGTCACGTATGGAAGCACTCTCGGTGACGACGTGGGGCGGGAAGTGCAACGGAAGTACAACAGCAGGTCATTTCAAGGCCGTTCACGCCGACCGACGCTGTGGACATGGACGACGAACTCATCACGGAACGCCGACGCGTCGCCTTCCCGCAGGTCTTCGGCTACCTACGACACGTCACCGGCGTCCTGGTCCGCCATGCCGCGCTCGTCGACTGCCTCACCGGCTACTACCGCCGACACGAACTGGCCCTCTGCGGCGTCTTCACCGACCGCGACGCCACGGTGGCCATCCGCTCCCCCGCCTTCGTCGGGCTGGTCGACACTCTCGAACTACCCGACACCTACGGCGCCGTGGTCCCCGCCCTCAACCACCTCGGCCCCAGGAGCATCGGCAACGAACGTAAGCGACAGATAGCAGCAACGGGCACCCGTCTGATCGTGGTCCGCTCCCTCAAGCCGATCACGGAGTCCGCACCTTCCCGCAGCACGAGCCCCGACCTCCAGCCGCAGGGGGACACATGATGTCCGTGCGCGACGCGCTGCGCAGCGCGCCCATGGTCAGCGACGTTCCCGGACTGCGTCTGCTGAAGGTCGGCAACGGCTGGGACCTCGTGCGCACCTCTGCCGAGACCGGCCTCCTGGCCCTGGCCCACCTTCGCGGCACCGGTGCGTCGATCGGCCCGGTGCTCTACGACGGGCCAAACGAGCGCCTCTACTACGCCATCTCAACCGGCACCGCCGACTGCTGGGAGGGCCTGCCGGTACGGCATCTCTCCACCAACTCCTGGCTCGTCGCGCCCGGCGTGGAGCGGCTCGACAACTGGTTCGGCGGCTGGTGCGAGCTACCGGACGACGAAACCCTCACCGACTCAGAAGCCCTCCGCACCGCGCTCCAATACCCGTACGTCGCCGCTGCCCAGGAAGAAGCGCGCTCTACCGCCGGTCTCTATGGCCAGGCACCTCCAGCCGGTCCTGGCAACACCTACTTCAGTCCGACCTGACCGCAAGGGGACATCCGTGACGCCCCATCTCGTCTCACCCAACACAGTCCTCGCCAACGCCCTTCTCCACCCCGAGGACGTCCTGACCCCACGCATCCTGGCCACGCCACCCGAGCGGATCGTGCTCGTCGTCGGCACGCAGATCAACGGCGCCCCGCACATCGGCACCTCGCTCGTCCAGTCGCTTGCCTTCGCCATGGCGGCCCGCCTGCGCGACCGCTTCGGCATCCCCACCGAGGTGCTCTTCAGCGCCCTCGACAACGCTCCGTACGAACTGGCTACAGACCCGGCCAGCGGCCACCGCTACCAACGCGCCTACGCCCAGGCCCTCGGCGACCAGGCTCTGACCGACCTCGTCGCCCTGTACCAGCCCCTGTTCACGGCTCTCTCCCGGCGCCTGGGCATCCCACACCGCGTGGAGACCTACACCCACCAGCAAGCCGGCGAACACTTCCGCCGCACCTGGCTGCGGCTACTGCCCCGACTCGACGCCGCCCGCTGGTGGCTCGCCCCCTCCACCGGCACCCCACACGTGCGCATCCCCTGTCCGCACCCCGGCTGCGGCTGGTCCGAGAAGCACGCCGAACGCACGCGCGTGCACCTCACCGACCGAGAAGGTGTCAGCGTCGACGCCGTCTGCCTCCACCACGGCCCTTATCAGGCCACCATCACGCCCACCACGGGCGCCTACCTCGACCTGGCCACCCTCTACCGCAACCTCGTCAAGGAACTCGCCCTGACCAGCACGGGGGCGGGTGGAAGTCTGCACGTCATGGTCAAGGGCGGCGACTGGGTCTTCGGCTCCCTCCTCGTCGACGAAGCCCTCCAAGCCGTCGGCCTCACTCGCGCTCAGCTCCCGGCCCGCCTGTTCTGCCCGCAGATCGTCACCGACACCGGCGCGAAACTCTCCAAGTCCCTCATCCACGAGGGCCACGTCCCCTTGCCCGAGGGCGCCGACGACTGGATGCTCGACACCCGACGATGGCCTGGCACCGTCTCCGAATATGCCGATCAACTGCTGGCTACCGCCGAGACGCTGCTGTCGGACCCCCGGCACTTCTTCCGCTCGTACTCCGCAGCCGAAATCGGCCGCCTGCTCACCGCACCAGCACCCAGGAGCACTACCGCCCCATGAGCAACACCACCGGCCGCGTCCGCGAACTCAATCTCTACCGCCAGTACTTCGACCTCGTCGCATCAGGGGAGAAGACCATCGAGGTACGGGTCAAGTACCCGCACCTCGCCGACCTCGCCACCGGCGACACCATCCGCTTCCGCATCAAGGGCACCAACGAGACCTGCGAGGTCAAGGTCAAACGGGTCACCGAGTATCCCGACTTCGAGGCCCTGCTCGACGGCGAGGGGCCCTCCAACGTCAACCCCACCGCCACCCGCGACGAGCAACTCGCCCGTATTCGGGCCATCTACCCACCGGGGAAGGAGGCCCTTGGCGCGGTGGCCATCCAGATCGGCCTTCTCTCCTAACGCCCTGACTGCCATACAACCGCAGACACCCCTCAGGCTGCTTCCTCAACTTGTACTGCAGCCCTGGCACAGATCGCCCTTGGCCGGAATCGCGGATGTATCCGGCCGGGGCTGACCCCGCAGAGACCGGATCCGGAACCGCGGTCGTATCCCAGCGGCGCAGTCCCGCAGTATCCGCCGCGATGGACGGCCGCGTGCTTGCAGGCTTAAGCGGCGGACTCCACAGTCACTCCTCGATCCAGCGGGCAAGGACGCTGAGAGTGGCGAGGTGCTCCAACGCCTCCTGCTCAGTCCAGGACACCTCGTCCTCGTGGGCGGCCACGTTCCGGATCGCCAGGAAGACACCGGCGGCTAGGTACTTGGCCCCCTCCTGGCGGGCACGCCAGGTTGGTGTGTTCCGATCCCCCGGGAAACGCAGGCGAGGCTTCCCGACGACGGGCTCCTTCAAGTCGAAGGTCTGAAGGCAAAGATCGGTCTCCCCAATATCGTGGCGGTTCAGCTTCTGTTGGAGGCGCCGATTCACGGTCCGGGCCGCAGCGAGCACCGCGTCCTGACGGGCCTCCGCAGCCCACAGCGGAGCCGCCGGCTCCCAGACCCAGGGGTGGAACTGATCAGCTGCCAGCGTCGGAGCGTCCGGCACCAGTCGGGTCGCCCATTCGTCCTTGTCCGCCAGGATGCCGAGGCCGCGCTGAACCTCGTTGCGCGCCATGGCGACGCCGGCCATCTGATCGACGTCGATCTTTTCGGCAATCGCAGGATCGAGCAGGCGCAGGATCTGCTTGACGGTGGGCTCGGCTCGGTGCAGTTGGGCGTACAGGTTCAGGTCACCGATGTAGTCGCCCGGCCGCCTGTTGGCGTCGTAGCGGGTGGCCAGGTCGAGGAACTCTTCAAGCTGCTGCCGCATCCAGTCACGATCCACGGCAGCATCCTAGGAGGCGCCTCGGACAGGAAGCGGATAAAGGATCGGGAACAAGTGCAGGGAGAGGATCGAACCAATCCCGGCGAACGTGAGGCCAGCCGACCGGGCTGCGCGGACGAAGACCAGCGAGGCGCAGCCCAAACCTCTACCGCCCGCCCTCGAATCCATGACCCTGCTGGTCGCCGCCGTCATCGTCCACGACAAGGCCACCAACCGCGTCGTCCTCCTCCAACGCAGCCAAAACGCCAAGTTCGCCCAGGGTATGTGGGACCTCCCCGTCGGCAAGAGCGAACCCGGCGAACCCATCACCACAACCGCCGTACGCGAGTTGTATGAGGAGACGGGCCTGACAGTGAAGCCGGAGGTCCTGAAGGTCGCCCATGTCATCCACGGTGCTTGGGGTGTCGAGGCCCCCAACGGCTTCCTCACCTTCGTCTTCGCCGCCCACGAATGGACAGGCGAACCCGAGAACCGCGAACCCCGCAAACACGCCCAGGTCCAATGGGTCGACGCCATCCCTGACTGCTTCGTGGACACCACCGCCAGTGCCCTCCACCACTATCTCGCCGGAGGGCCGGAAGTCTCCCTTGACGGATGGAGCTAGAGCGCAACTTGTGTAATCCAGGGTGTAGTTGATCTGTTGAGACGTACTATCGCCCTATGGTCACGTCTCCCGCGAGCGAGAACGATCCGTATCTCGAAGCTACTCAGGCGCTGCCACGTGATCAAAGAAACACAGGCCCCGAGACACGTGCCCGGTTTGAGTACCAAGATGAGTGCGTAGCGCTGACACTGCTGGAACACTTCGGCGCTGACCTGCGGGGTGTCCTGGTCGAGTATTCCACCGATGTGATCCTGTTGCCTCAAGAAGGCCCGCCCGAACTTGTCTCGATTAAGCATCGAGAGCCGCACCACAAGGGCGATCCAACCTGGACATGGTCCGCGTTGGACAAGGACCGCGTTTTGATCGACCTCCACTCAGCATGGAAGGCCGCAGGGAAGGCGTGCACTGTTGCCTTTCATAGCAATGCAGGTTTCGGCGGACCGGCTAATGCACTCCGACAGGCAAAAATATCTCATGATGCCTCAGCTAGAAATACTGCAGTAGCACAGCTGCAGAAGCGCCTGAAGATATCCCCTGCGGAGGCAGAGGAATTTCTTGAGAACCTCAATTTTCCCACGCAACCACTCCCTCGGCGAAACGAGATAACCGATGTCGGGGTAAGGAGGACTGCAGATTTCCTTAAATCTGCAGGTAGATCGCCGATTCACGCAGATTCCTGTTATGAGGCTTTGGTCGGGAGAATCGCTGAAGCCAGTACAGATAGACCTCAATCACGGTTGGGGAGGTCTGCGAGCATTGCTGCAACCATCCGCACCTGTGCGCAGCTCGAATCACTGAACAGTCAGAAAAGAAAGTATCTGTCGGCGGAAGAAGTGCGGCGGCTACTGCTTCAGAATGCGGACAGAAAAGAAGCACGCACGGTTCCGGAAACTCGACACCCCGGATGGGAGCCCGATCCACTATTCGTTGGCCGCACTGCGTATCTAGACGAGCTGGAGCGCCGGTTGGCACCTGGCAGTCCTGACCCGGTCTCGCCTGTGGTGATATCTGGAATGACAGGTGCAGGTAAGACTAGTCTGGCTGGCCAGTTTGCTGCTCTACACTCGGGAAACCTCAGGGTCGAGGTGATCGATGGGACCACCCGAGGAGGTCTCCTGCTCGGCCTAGAGGAGCTCACCGGACGGAAAGCGATGGTGAGTAACTCTCCTGGTAGAACCGTTGCATTGCCAGAAAATTCGGCGACATTGGTTATTATCGATGGAGTTACGGAACCATCGATCGTGCGCAACCTGTTGCCACGCCAGTCATTGTGCCGCATTCTGATCACCACAACAGCTAACCATATCGATGAAGCTCATCACCATGTAAATCTGCCATCATGGTCTTCTGAGGAGGCGCACAGTTTCATAGCGAAGGTGCTGCCGAATGCGTCGACCACCCACGTGGCAGAATTAGCCGCCCATATCGGAAATCATCCCTTGGCCGTGAATCAAGCCGTGAATTACTGTTCGACGGTTGGGCTAGCCATCCCGCAGTACTTGGATAGATTCCGTAAGGCATCTAAGCAAATGCTTGATCGCGGTGAGGCCGGTCGCCATCCAGTTACCGTGGCAAGCGCCATCCAGTTGGCTATGACCGAAGCAGAGATTCGGAATCCGCTCTCTCGCCGCCTACTCACTCTTCTCGCTCATGTTGGCGCTGAGCCGCTACGCCTTGATATCTTTGACAGGGAACCTGTGCGCCCATTTGTTGTGGGGCCAGTGTCGGTGAGCAAACAGAAACGCCGTTTCATGAGAAGGCGTTCGCGTACTGAGATTTCGTGGGCCGGGTACACTCAAGACGATGAGGGCTGGAACACGCGTATATCCCTCTTTGATGAGATGCAGCGAGATGACGCAATAGCGTGCCTGTCTGCATTTTCATTGGCAAGTGTTGAGCGCGGCACCATACGAGTTCATCCACTGATTCGATTGTTTGCAGCCGAGACCTCTCAGGGGTCGGAAACGTGGATTGAAACAGCCTTCGGACTCTTCGCCTCACAGCTCGTCGAGAGAGGGCCAGAGTCACCAGAGCTACTCGACCCGCATATTGCACATGTCATCGGAATCGTTGATGAGGCATTTCAGGCAGGCATGCATGGCCCGGCAGTCATGGCAGTTGCCAAGAGTCTTGTTGATCGCCTATGCGCCTTGGGCGATCAAGAGAATGCTGTACGCATTGGTGACCAAGTTCTTAGAATCACGGAGGATTTATTTCATCAAGGCTTGGCTCCTCTCAGCCTCCTTTTCGCAGCGCGAGAATCTTTGGGGCAGGCTCACGTTCAATCAGGTGACGCCGATAGAGGGCTGACCCTAATTGAAGGTAATGTCGAGCTCACTGAGCGATATGCCGATCAGGACTCCGTCGATAGAGCCTACATGGCTTTGGGGAACGTCGCTGTGAAATTGGGGCGCCGCGACGTTGCAGATAGCACACTTTCCAAGCTTCCAGATCTTTCCGCGCTGACTGACTTGAGCGAAGAGTCCCCAATTAGGGCTCTTCTCACCGCTCATGTCAGAGTTCGCTTGCTGGAACTAACGAACCGACTCGATGAAGCTGAAGAGATCAATGCGTGGTGCATTTCCCGCGTGGGACCCTTGACGGAAACCCTTCCTGCAGATCTGATTATGGGCATCCATGCCGATACCGCGATGTTGGCTCGCCTGCAAGGAGCTACTGAATGGCAGCGCGATTATCTCGACAGAGTGACTGAATCTCAAGCCGCGGAGGATTCACCTCGGCGCGATCGGTTCCATTTTGACGTACAGCTCGGCGCGGCTGACGCGGCAATTGAGCGAGGTGATTTGGAGCGCGCCTCTCAAATCCTGGAGACCCTGGATCCGTTGTTGTCATCGCAGTTTGGCATGCAGAGCTCGATGTATGCATCGCTTCTAGCGATAAGGGGTAGGTGTCGATTACATCAGGCGGCTGTTGGTGAAGTTCATATTGAGGATTCTGAAGCTGACCTATTGGCTGCGGTTAAACTTCTGCGGACGACTGCCGGTCCTGAGAGGATCCAGCTTGCATCTGCTCTAATAAATCTCTCTTCAGCCTTCGCTCTGGAAGGTCGCGGTAAGGCGGCCGTTTCTGCTGCAAGGGAAGCCTACGAGGAAGATTCGCGCAGGTTCGGCCCCAATCACCCTGAAACTCAATTCGATTTACAGATGCTGAATATGGTTGCCATTCAATTCAATTTGACAGATGAGTCTCATCTCGGCGATGAATCAAGCAATGATTGTTCTCCGTGATTGGATATTTTCGGAACCCCGGAAGTGCACTAAGGGTGTGAGCGGGCGGACACATGGTGGACCGCACGTCACGCCAAATTAAGGTGACAGAGTTTCCGATCAGAGACAATGGTCCGAGCGTGATTGAGAATCATCGCCCATTACAATCTTGCAGGAACTTTAAATCCATTGATTCCCACAGGTTTACCGGACGGAACCGCAGGCAAACGTTCTGACTCACGGCTTCTTTCGTTCACGGGGTGTCGGAGGAGCAGGGTCGCCGTCGCCGCTGCGTCGCGCGCAGGCTCTGGAGAAGGACCGCAATTGCCGGGAGACCCAGTTGTCCGACCACGGGAAGCGAGATGCAACGGAGGGCCAGCCGGTCAGGAGTTGAGTAACGACGCGTGGTCCGGTGTGGGCAGAGACGTCCAGTTCGTTGAGGACCGTGACGTCGATGCGGTTCGCCTCCAGGTAGTGAAAGGCGAGTTCGTCGACAACGGTGAGAACCTCTCACCGAAGGTGCCGCATTGCCGTCTGGCTCTCCATGGACCGTCAACTGCCAGGAAGGGTTACCGCTTGTTGGCCAGCAGGTCAATCGGCATGGGGCATCCTTTGTTGCAAAGCATCGCCTACAGCTGAAACGGCCTCGCTCAGTCGACGGAACACCTTGGTGGGGAGAGCGAGCCTCCTGATACCTCGCTCAAGCGGCTCGCGCATATGGCGCTCGCAGACGACGAAATCCGCGTACCCGGCCGCACAGGACAGATAGATCATGTCCGTAAGGTCGTTCCTCCTCCAGTGCGTGCCCTTGTTGAGGTGCCGGTTGTGAAGCATCTCGCGGTAGAGCCCCGATGCAGGCAAGGCACCGAAGCCCTTCATTGGCTGCTTCTCAGCCCACTGCTGGAGTGCTTGCGGG
Source organism: Streptomyces sp. NPDC058697 (assembly GCF_042715345.1). NCBI lineage: Bacteria > Bacillati > Actinomycetota > Actinomycetes > Kitasatosporales > Streptomycetaceae > Streptomyces > Streptomyces sp. NPDC058697. Next base: position 66,289 of record NZ_JBHXSU010000030.1, on the reverse strand, counting down.
GACAATCCCGCCGCGCGTGCTCCCTCTGCCAGTTCGCGCTTGAAGTCATCGAGGAGGAGGACGTCGATCGATCGACGCTTCTGCTGCGCGTCCCGATCCTGAACGTCGAGCCAGTCACTGAACCGCTGATTCGCCTCTGCCCACCCGGTATCAGGACCGGGCTCGAGATGTTCAGCGTCGAGCATGACGTCGATGTAGTTGCTTGCAGACGTCAGGGACACCAACCGGAAGGCGTCGTCGGCCGAGAAATCCGACGGCGGCGTGTACGGCGTCACACCGCGCGACGGCGCGTGGAGCGCGTTCGGGGCCAGTGTGAACACGGAAGACGCTCGGGCGCTGTCGGCCTCGCCCTTCCAACAACGGAACATCTCAAGGATCTCGTCTTCACGCACCTGCAAGGGATCTCGCATCTGCCAGCCTCTACTCAGCTGCAAAATGGTCAGGCCAAGGCTGTACCGCTTGTCCGACACCGACCACTTGGTCGTCTCGTAGTAGTGGCCCGCCGAGGCCGGCATGACGATCCGCCTGTTCCGAACCCACTCCGCCAACTGCTCAGCAGCTGCGAGGTCTTCTCCGCTCACCGCGTCTCCACCTTGCAGAGCCTCGCTGACGGGGCGCCACATGTTCTGGTCCAGATACACGACAAGTCGGTTGTCCAGCTGGCCAGTTGGACTCCGAACAGGCAGTTCGAAGGCGATGTCGTCACCGTTGCGTGTGACAGCAAGCAAGCCGTGCATGGGTGGCGAATAGTGTATCCGGGCCAAAAGGCTTGTATCGGCAAACATCGGGTGAGTCAGGGGTTCCCTGGCTTCCTTGTTGTCTGAACGCGTCAGAACCACCGAGGACGTCTCGCGGTCGATGGTCATCATCACGACGAAGGGATCGCTCTTCTGGTTCACCACAGCATCGTGCAGGCGCGACACCAGCACGTCCAAGTGCTTTGCCGGCGCCACACGGGCGTGCCGCTGCCATCGCGGCGACGGACCCATGCGAGCAAGCCTCATGTAGCCAGCCCAACGCAGTGCAGTCGACAGGTGTTGTCAGTGGGGCAGTGCAGACTGGACGCCGTGACGACACCCGACGTCCGCGGGCTGGAACAGCTTGAGCGCACTGTCCTGGACGAGACCGCCTCCCTCGCGTCCGCCCTCCGGCGGTGCCTGATGCTCGCTGGTTACGCCCGCCACGAGGAGCTACGCGCATGGGCGCTCAAAGAGCTGGAGGGGTACGCACCGACCGATGAGCTGCCCTCGTACCGGAAAGTGCCGGCCGCCCTGGAAGTCATGGTCGATCTCTACCTCCCGGGTCAGATCATTCGAGGCAACATCCAACGGATCAGCCCGAACCAGCTTCCCGAGCACGCTCGTGATCGCGGCATCGGAGAGAGCGCACCGATCCGGCAAGGAGTCCGGGAACTTGAAGCACTCGTCGCCCACGGTGAGAGGGCGTTGCACCTGAGCCCGCCCGGCTCGGCCGACTACGTCCTGCTGATGACACGGGAGCAACACCAGCAGGGAAACGAGGGCTCCCACATCACGTCCTTGCACTGGAACATCTCGCTCGCCAGCATCGCGGGCACCCTCGATCACGTCAGAACCCGTCTTACCCAGTTCGTCGCGGAAGTGAGGGCAGCCATGCCTCCCGGTCAGCAGAACCCCAACCCCGACCAGATCGACTCGGCCGCGCAGCAGGCCCTCAACGTCACGGGAGGCGACGGATCAACCCTCAACATCGTCGCGCCGAACGCGAAGGCGGACCGCGGCGGCACCGCGAGCGCCAACGTCAATGAGCCCGCGCCCACAACTCCCCAGCCCTGGTGGCACCGCACCTCGGTCATCTGGGGCGCCATCGCGGCAGTAGGTACGGTCGCCGGCGTCATCGCCACCGTGGTCGTGAAGTGAGACTCCGCCGGAGCCGCCTCGACCGGCTAGAGGACGACGTCCTCGACGAGAGACGTCCACTCGCCCCGACCCTGCGCCAGGTGATCACCCTGGGCGGGCACGCCCACTCCGAGCCACTGAGGGCCTGGGCGCTACGTGAACTCCAAGGCTACGAGGGCACCGACGTGCCGATTCCCGAGTATCGGCGCATCACAGCGCCTCTGGTCATGGACGGCCTTGCCGGGATGTACAAGTTCCGGGAGCAGCCGGTCAGCCTGTTCGACCTCCCGGACTTCGCCCGTGACAGCCTGGGCGACGAAATCCGGTTCGGACAGGGCGTCGGACAGATCGAGTCGCTCCTTGCCCGAAATCCAGGGGAGATCGTACGACTCAGTCCGGCAATGGCTGCCGATCTGGCCGTGTTCATGAACCAGAACTCCCCCAGGCAGGTGTTCAGGTTGTACTGGGCTGTACATCCGTCGGCATTGGAAGGCATTCTCGATCAGGTTCGCACCCGGCTCGTCCAACTGGTCGGGGAACTGCGGGCCTCAATGTCGCATGGTCAGCAGGACCCGACTCCTACCCAGGTTGCACAGGCCCTCCAGAACATCAACATCGTGACAGGCGACAACTCCTCGGTGACTGTCACCGCACCCGTCGCCGTCGCGCACCGACGCGGATCAGCACGAGCAGAGATTGCCAGCGGCCCGGAGCAGCCCTTTCCACGAGCAGCGGTCGTATGGACGATCTCGATCGCGCTCCTTGCGGTTGCCGCCATCACCGCTCGGGGCATGTGGCCCTGATCCCAGCCGATCCACGAGGGCACATCCAGGGCACATGAGCCTGGGAAACGGTGTTGACCCGTGAGAACTACGGAGAGCAGTTTCCCCAGGTCAACGCACATTTCCCTGCGAAACCCCAGGTCAGCCCCCTCCCCCTCCCATTCGCTGCACGAGTGGCAGGACTTCAGCCACCGGTTGCATGAGGCGGGGCACCAGCCTTATTGCTTGGTTTGGCCCTGACCTGCTGCTTCATGGTGTGCGGGCGGGGCTTTCGGGTCCCGCCCCTTTCATGTCCCGGAACCGCGTCGGTGGTCACTCCGTACGAGCTCTGGGAGCCCTGGGTGACCACCGGCGTGGCCCGCGGCTTATGCGGTCGAGGTGCCTCGATGTTCACGCCATGCCGACCTGCCGTTCCTTCAGCCAGGTCACGCTCTCCGCGACCAGGTCGAAGATGTCGGCCCCTTCGGCGATACCGTCCGCCTCGATGATGTGCGCCCGGATCGAGTCCCGGCCGGCGTCGAGTGCGTCCGCCAGGGCCACCGAGCCCTGTCCGGCGGCGACCTGGGGTTCGCCGCGTACCGCCGGGCCGTCCTTCACGTGGACGAGTTCGACCCGTTCGCCGAGCCTGGCCACGACCTCGGCGGGGACCTGGCCCGCGGTCTGGGCCCAGTAGAGGTCGACCTCGGCGACGACCGACGGGTCGAGGGCGTCCCACAGGACGTCGTAGCCGTAGCGGCCGTCGTCGAGCGGGGTCCACTCCCAGTAGTGGTTGTGGTAGCCGACCCGGAGGCCGTGGGCGTCCGCCGCCTTCGCGAGGGCGTTGAGGCGGTCGGCGTACCGGCGCACCCCGTCGGCCGAGACCAGGGCGTCACGGGTGAACCCGGGGAGTGCCTCGGGAGTCGAGGCGATGGCGATGGGCGCGCCCGCCTCGGCCATCTCCTCGAAGAACCAGCCGGGGTCCTCCGCGTCGGGCAGGCGGGCGTGGGTCGAGGAGACCGTGAGGCCGGCGGCGTCGATGTCGGCCTTCAGCGAGCGTGCCTCGGCGAGGCGCACGGCATGGGTCAGCTCGGTGCGGCCCAGGCGGAAGGGCTCCACCGCGGTCACGCCGAGGCCGGCGATCCTGGCGAGCGTGGCGGGACGGTCCTCCAGGACGTTCATCAGCGTGTAGAGCTGCAGGCCGATGTCCGGCATGCCAAGTTCCAATCTGTGGGGGCCACTTGGTCACTTCACCGTCACTTCACCGCGCCGGCGGTGAATCCGGTGATGAGGAAGCGCTGGAGGAGAAGGAATCCTGCGACCACCGGTACGGACACGACCAGCGAGGCGGCCATGACCTGGTTCCAGTAGACGTTCGCCTCGGTGGAGTAGGCCTGCAGGCCCACGGCCAGGGTGCGGGTCCGGGTGTCGGTGAGTACCGAGGCGAAGAGCACCTCGCCCCAGGCCGTCATGAAGGCGTAGATGCACACGGCGACGATTCCCGGTGTCGCGGCGGGCACGATGATCTGCAGCAGGGTGCGCAGCGGGCCGGCGCCGTCCATCTTCGCCGCCTCGTCGAGGTCCCGCGGAACCGTGTCGAAGTATCCGACGAGCATCCACACCGCGAACGGCAGGGAGAAGGTCAGGTACGTGACGATGAGCCCGGTACGGGTGCCCACGAGGTCGGTGCCGAGGTTCTGGTCGGTGTAGACGAAGAGCAGGTACAGGGGCAGGAGGAAGAGGATTCCGGGGAACATCTGGGTGGCGAGCACCGCTCCCTTGAAGCTTCCGCTGCCGCGGAACCTCCAGCGGCTCAGCGCGTAGGACGCGAAGACCGCCACCAGCACCGACAGCACCGTCGCGGCCACGGCCACGATGAGCGAGTTGACGAAGTACTGGGCGAGCGGCACGGTGTGCCAGATGTCGACGAAGGACTGGAACGTCGGCGACGCCGGGATCCAGGTGAACTCGCCCTGGACATCGGGGAGCGTCTTCAGCGACGAGGCCAGCATCACGTACAGCGGGGCCAGGACGAACACCGACAGCAGCGTCAGCGTGACGTACCGGAAGAGCCGGTAGCCCGGGGTGTCATGATTCATGGTCGGTCCTCCGGGTGAAGGCGAGATAGCAGCCGCTGACCAGCGTCAGGAACAGCAGGAGCAGCACGCTCATGGCCGAGCCGAGGCCGAAGTTCCAGGTGGCGAACGAGCTCTGGTAGATGTGCACGGAGATCAGGTCCCCCGCGGGCGGGGCCGAGCCGCCGAACAGGACGAACGGCGTGCTGAAGTCGTTGAAGGTGTGCAGGAACATCACGAGGACCAGCACCTTGTTGACCGACGAGAGCAGCGGCAGGGTGATCATCTGGAGCTGCCGCCACGGTCCCGCTCCGTCGATGCTCGACGCCTCGTAGACCTCGCTCGGAATCGCCTGCATACCGGCCATGAGGATCAGGAAGGCGAAGGGCCACATCCGCCAGATCGCGACGAGACACTCGGCCCAGAAGGCGTTCTGGCCGATCAGCCAGAACGGGTTGTCGTCGATCAGCCCGAGCTGGCCGAGCAGGTGGTTGAGCATGCCGTTGTCGCGCTGGAAGATGAAGCGCCAGGTGATGACCGCGGCGTACGCGGGCAGCGCGTAGGGCACGAGGAACAGCGTCCGCAGCAACCCCCGGCCGCGGAAGCTCCGTTGCAGTGCGAGCGCCGCCGCCATGCCGACGAGCCAGGCCCCGGTCAGGACGACGGCCGTGAAGCCGAGGGTGACCAGGAACGACTGGAGCAGGGACTTGCCGGTGGGGCCCTCGAAGTCCAGGGCGATCCTGAAGTTCCCGAGGCCGGTGAAGGGCGCCTCCCACCAGCGGCTGATCTGGTACTGCGTCACGCGCAGCCCGCTCATCGCCACGCCGAGCACGATGGGCACGAAGTGGATGAGCAGTTCGAGGGCGAGGGCGGGGAGCAGGAAGAGGTACGGGATCCACTTGCGGCTGCGCCCCCGGGCGCGGCCGGCTCGGGACCGCTTCGGTGTGTCCGGGGTTCCGGGGCTCTCGCGTGTCCCGGAAGGACTGATGACTGCCATCGTCCTTCTCCTAGCTGCCGGCTTCGAGCTTCTGGTTCGCCGCGGCCATCTCGCTCTTGATCTTGGCCTTGCCGGGCTGCTTCCCGGTCGCGGTCTGTGCGGCGAAGGAGCTCATCGCCTGGCCGACCAGGGTCTCGAACTGCGCTTCCTCGGCGATCTGCGGAAGCGGTACGGCCCGGGAGGTGAGGGTTTCGCGGGCCACGGCAAGCGTCGGGGTGTCGAACGCCGGGTCCTTGGCGTCCGTGACCGAGGGCATCGTTCCGTAGACCTTGTTGAGGATCACCTGCTCCTTGGCGCTGGTCAGGAACTTCACGAACTGCGTGGCGCCGTCGAGGTTCCCGGTGTTCTTGAAGATCGCCACGTTGATGCCGCCGACGAACGAACCGATGTCCTTGGCGCCTGCGGCCGGTGAGTCCTGGGCGGGCACCGGGGCGACTCCGTAGTCGTCCGTCGTCATGTCGTACTGGCCCAGGGTCAGGCCGGTCGACGACTGGGCGAGGATCATCCCGGCCTTGCCGGACGCGAAGTTCTTCAGGAGAGCGACCTTGTCGGTGGTCTCGGCGTCGGACGGGTTGACGATGCCGTCCTTGCCGATCCAGGACAGCCACTGGTCGATCCCGTCGACCATTCCCGCCTCGTCGAACTTCGGGGTGTGATCGCTGAAGACCTTGGCTCCGTGCTGGGTGCCGAGAATGAACGCGAAGTGCGCGGCGAACGACGGCGAAGCGCCCTGCAGGCCCAGACCCCACTGGTCGGCCTTGCCGTCGCCGTCGGTGTCCTTGGTGAGCTTGCGTGCGGTGGAGACGAACTCGCTCCAGGTCTTCGGCGGTGAGCCGATCTTCGCGGCCTCGAACAGCTTCTTGTTGTAGAAGAGTTCGTACGCGCTGGTGTAGAGCGGCAGACTCGCCGGGTCCTGGCCGGTGGCGCCCGTGGACTTGAGCGCCGCGGGCAGGAAGCGGGATTCGCCGCCGACCTTGGCCATCAGCTCCTTGTCCCAGTCCACGAAGGCTCCGGTCGCCTGCAGCGACGCGGACCAGGTGTTGCCGATGTTCAGTACGTCGGGGCCCTTGCCGCTGGTCGTCGCCGCGAGGATGCGGTTGAGCAGGTCGGCCGAGGGGATGACTTCGAGTTTGACCTTGACGCCGGTCTGCTTGGTGAACTTGTCGATCTCCGGCTGGAGGATCTTCTTGTCCGCGTCGAGACTGGTGCTCTGGTTGGTCGCCCAGTAGGTGATGGTCTTGTCACCGGAGGCGGAGCTGGAGCCGCCGCCGCACGCTGTGACACCGGCGGCTGCCAGCGTCGCGGCAGCCGCGAGCGCGACTGCACGGGTTCTGCGCTGCATGGGGATTCCTCTCAGGTCATGCGTGATCGATTGAGGTGGTGCGAGGGATCGGTGCCGGCGTGCGGGGCCGGAGGGGACTCGGGCGGAGAAGGCCGAGGCGGAGAAGGGCTGAGGCGGAAACGGACTCAGGCAGAGACGGACTCAGGCGGAGACGGACTGCGGGAGGGCCGCGGGCGCGGGACGCTCGGCCCGGCTGGTGACGGCCCGGGCGCCGGCGGCGAACGTCGACTGCTCGATGGCCTCCAGCACTTCGAGCACGTGCAGCGCGAACTCGCCCGGGACGCGCAGCGGTCCGCCGCGCAGGGACTCGACGAGGTCGTTGACGCCGTGGCCGCGGAACGGGCCTGCTTCCGGGGCGCGGGTGGGCGGGACGACCGGGGGGAGTTCGGACCAGTCCGCGTCCGTACGGCGCTTGATGAGGACCGGGGCGTCATGGCGGTTCGGGTCGGGGATGTTCAGGGTGCCCTCGGTGCCGTACACCTCGATGTGGGGCAGCGTCATGTCCCAGATGTCGAAGCTGTAGAGGGTGGTGACGACCGCGCCGGAGACCGTGCGCAGGATGGAGGCCGTGGTCGTCGGGACGTTGACCTCGACCTCGTCGACGACTCGGTCCGGCGTGGTCACGGTGATTGTGGGGCTCGGGATCGTGCTGGTGCCGACGACCTCGGCGACGGGTCCGAGCAAGTTGACCAGGGCGGCCACGTGGTAGGGGCCCCAGTCGAGAGTCGGTCCGCCGCCGGGCTGGAAGAAGAACCCGGGGTTGGGGTGCTTGGCCTCGACCTTGGACGAGCGGACGAAGGACGTGGCGGCGAAGGGCGTGCCGATCAGGCCGCTGTCGACGGCCGCGCGTGCCGTCTGGCCTGCCGTGCCGAGGAACGTGTCGGGGGCGCCGGCGAGGACGCGTCCGGCGGCCCGTGCCTGTGCCAGGTTCTCGCGGGCCAGGGCGACCGTCGCGGCGAGGGGCTTCTCGCTGTAGACGTGCTTGCCCGCGGCGAGCGCGTCCCGGGTGACCTCCCCATGGGCGGCGGGTGGCGTGATGTTGACGACGACGTCGACGTCCGGGTCCGCGTAGAGCTCGGCGGGCGTGCCGTACGCGGGGATGCCGTGGAGTTCGGCCTTGGCGCGGGCTCTGCCGACGTCGATGTCGGCAATCCTGATGACGGGCAGGTCGCCGTACCAGGCGAGGCCCCGGGCGTAGGCGTCGAAGACCATGCCTGCGCCGACGACGCCGATGCGTGCACGAGGGGTGGACTGTTTCACCGTGTCTCCCAAGTCTCGGTCGAGCGGAGCGAGTCCGCCGGTGGATGAGACCGGACGTGCGAGACGCGATGGAAACTAGTGACGGCGGCGGGAGGCGGGAAGGACGTTGGTTCGCTGAGCGGACCGCCCTGCCTCACGGTCGGGAAGTGCCGCTCACCTCAAGAAGTCCCGCTCCCCCATGGAGTGCCGCTCACCTCAAGGGGAGCCGCTTATCTCATGGAGTGCCGCTCACCTCAAGGAGTGCCGCGCGGAGCCAGGAAGCGGCCGATCCCGGTCGGCGAGAGCAGATGCTCGATGCCGAGCACCATCGCCCCCACCGTGGATGCGTCCGGCCCCAAGTGGCTGCGGGTGATGGACAGTTCGCGGGTGGCGAGCGGCAGGGCGTGCCGGTACACCACGCCGCGCACCGCGGAGAGCAGGTCGTCGCTGGCCTCGACGACATCGCCGCCGACGACGACGTGCCGCGGGTTCAGCATGTGGATGCACAGGGCGATGACCTCGCCCAGCGTGGCCCCGGCAGCCCGCACCGCGTGCAGCGCGTCCGGCAGACCGTCACGCAGCTGTGCCACGAAGGCCCGCATCGCGGCACCCTGCTCCGCCATGTCGAGGGGCGGTTCACCGCTCGGCGTGAGGCCCCGTGCGAGCGCCGCGGTGGACGCCACGGCCTCGACGCAGCCCGCTTTTCCGCACCGGCACACCACGTCCTCGGCGCCGGGGACGCGGATGTGCCCGATGTCTCCGGCCGCGCCGTCGGCGCCCCGGTGCAGCGTTCCGTCCGCGAGCACGAACCCGGCGCCGATGCCGGCGCCGACGGTCACGAACAGCACGGGCAGCTGCTCGGGCGGCACGGTCCGCGCCTCACCGAGCGCCATGAGGTTGACGTCGTTGTCCACCAGGACGGGGCAGCCGAGCACTCCCCCGAGCCGTTCGGCCACCGGGAAGCCGTCCCAGCCCGGCATGATCGGCGGGCGGACGGCCATGCCCCGTGCCACGTCCACCGGGCCCGGCAGTCCGACGACCAGGACGCGGGGCCGGTCCGCCGGGACCTTCGCCTGTTCGAGCAGGCCGGCGAACTGCTCCACCAGCAGGGCCACGGTGGGCTCAGGGCCTTCGGACAGCCGCCAGGGGAAGTCGGCGTCGGCGAGCACCCGTTGGGTCAGGTCCGTCACCACGCAGCGCGTCGAGAAGGGGGCGAGGTCGGCGATGAGCACGACGCCCGCGTCACCGGCGAGGCTGAGCCGCAGGGCGGGCCGCCCTCTTCCTCCGCCGCCCCCGGCGTCCTCCCCGTGCAACAGGCCCGCGTCCACCAAGTCCTGTACGTGGGTGTGGATCGAGGACCGTGAGAGCCCGGTGAGCCGGGACAGATCGAGGCGGTGGGACGCCTCGCCCGCCGCGACCAGCCGGGCTATCTGGCTGCGGACCGCGTCGGGATGACGGCGCGAGCCGGTACCCGGTGCGCCGAGTCGTGCTGCCACATTCGCTCCCCTGGTGAGGCCGACGACACCAACGGACGATTAATATTCCAGAAACGACAATATTCAAAGGGCTTTCCGGACAGAAGTCGGTCTCTTACTGTTGGCCGTGGATGAGGCCGGAAACAGCGAGCTCCCGTACGGCAATTGCCGAAAGGATCTTGCATGGCTGCCCCGACTGGGCACACGCACACCCCACACGTCACTGAAACTCGCGTACGACGTCCACGTACCCCGCACCCACGGGTAGCCGTCCTCGGCGCCGGGATGATCGCGGGAGTCCATGTCCGCAGCGCACGCGCGGCCGGCGCCGATGTGGTCGGCATCCTGGCCTCCTCACCCGAGCGGAGCCGGGCGGCGGCGCACGACTGGCAGATCGACCTCGCCTACCCGGACGTCGACGCAGTCCTGAACGACGACCGCGTCGACGTGGTGCACATCTGCACGCCCAACCACCTGCACGTCGCCCAGGCCCGCGACGCGCTGCTCGCGGGCAAGCACGTCGTCTGCGAGAAGCCGATCGCCACCTCGGCGGCCGAGGCCCGGCTGCTCGCCGACGCAGCCGCGGCCTCGGGCCGGATCGCCACCGTGCCGTTCGTCTACCGCTATCACCCCATGGTCCGCGAACTGCGGGCCCGGGTCGCGGCCGGCGACTTCGGCCCCTGGCAGCTGCTGCACGGTTCGTACCTCCAGGACTGGCTGCTTCCACCCGAGAGCACCAGCTGGCGGGTGGATCCCGTGGCCGGCGGCCCGTCGAGGGCCTTCGCCGACATCGGCTCGCACTGGTTCGACCTGGTGGAGTGGGTGGCCGGGGTCAAGATCGCCGAGGTGCTGGCCGAGACCGCCACGACGGTGGCCGAACGGCTCGACGCCGGCGGCCCGACGTTCTCCGGCGAGCCGCTCGCCGGCTCCGTACGCGTCCCGGTCACCACGGAGGACGCCGTCGGAGTGCTCGGGCGGACGACGGACGGGGTCCTGGTGTCCGCGACCGTCTCCCAGGTCTCGGCCGGCCGGAAGAACCGGCTGTGGTTCGAACTCGACGGCGCGGACGCCAGCGCCGTCTTCGACCAGGAGCTCCCCGAGTCCCTGTGGCTCGGCTACGGCAACCGCACCGAGACAGTGGTCCGCGATCCGGCGTCCAACGTCCGTGAGGCGGCCCGGCTCTCCTTCGTACCCGCCGGGCATGCCCAGGGCTACCTGGAGTGTTTCGAGAACTTCGTCAAGGACACCTACGCGGCGCTGCGCGGCGAGGCCCCGGAGGGCCTGCCGACCGTGCTCGACGGCGTACGGTCCGCCCGCCTCGTCGACGCGGTCCTGGCCTCGGCGGACCGGCGCGCGTGGACCACGGTCCCCGGCTGACCGACACGTGTGCCCCCCGGCTGCCCCCCATCCCTCTCACTCACCGAAGCGAAGGACCCGCGCCATGAAGCTCGGTTTCTTGACAGCCTGCCTCCCTTCCCTGTCGCTCGACGAGATCGCCGACTGGGCCGCGGCCGAGGGCTACCAGACCCTCGAAGTCGCGGTGTGGCCAAGCACCGGCGGCCGCGACTTCGAGGCTTCCCACCTCCCCGTGGCAACCTTCTCGGAGGCCGACGAGGACACGACCCGCGAACTCCTGAACCGCACCGGCCTGGAGATCAGCTCCCTGGCCTACTACGAGAACAACCTGCACCCCGACCCCGCGGCCCGGGAGACGGTCAGAGCCCATCTCCGGCAGGTGATCGACGTGGCGGCACGGCTGGGCGTGGAGTCGGTCGGCACGTTCATCGGACGCGATCCGGGGCTCTCCGTCGTGGAGAACCTGCGCGAGGGCGAGAAGATCCTGCCCGAGCTGGTGGATTACGCGACGGATCACGGGATCAAAATCGTGATCGAGAACTGTGTGATGGAGGGCTGGCACCCCGACGGCTACCCGGGCAACCTCGCCTACTCGCCCGAACTGTGGGAGTGGATGTTCGAGCTCGGTTTCTACCTCAATTGGGACCCCTCGCACCTGACCTGGATCGGCATCGACCCCCTCACCACGATCGAGCCGTACATCGACCGGATCGTCCACACCCAGGCCAAGGACGTGGAACTCTTCCCCGCCAAGCGCGACCGTTTCGGCTCCTTCGGCACCGTGCACAAGGGCGACAACCCCTGGGAGACGGGCTGGTGGCGCTACCGGGTACCCGGCCTGGGCGAGGTGGACTGGCGCCGCGTCGTCGACCGCTTCCACGAACTCGGCTACACCGGCACCGTCTCCGTCGAACACGAGGACCCCGTCTGGTCCGGAACAGAGGAGAAGGTGAAGCAGGGCCTGCGGATCGCCCACAGGACACTGCGACCGCTCGTCGGCGAGTAGGCGAGTAGGCAATCTTGGAGAGGTGTTCCCCCGGGTCGACGAACACCCGACCAAGAAACCTCAGGTCACCCCTGCGTACGGTGCTCAGCCCCGCAACGGCCGCGTCAGGCGACCCAGCAACCCCGCCACCAGCGCCGTCTGCGCCGCCACCGTGTCCGGGTAGATGAACTCGCCCTGGGCGTGGGCGCCGTCGCCGACCGCGCCCATGCCGCAGAGGACCGGCAGGCCGAGTACGGCGACGAAGTTGGCGTCGCTGGCGCCGCCGACGGCGGTGTCGGGCAAGGAGTCACGGCCCTGCTCCAGGGCCACCTCACGGGCGAGGGCGAGGAGTGGGGCGGAGGCGGCGTTGAGGGTCATCGGGGGGCGGTTCCAGGCGTGGTCGATCTCGATGTGGACGCGGGGGTCGCTGACCTTGATGGCGTCCAACTCCTCATCCACACGGGCTTGTTCGGCCTCGCTGCTGACCCGGATGTCGACGCCCGCGGTGGCCTGTCCGGCGACGACGTTGATGGCCGAACCCCCCCTGAAGAGGCCGGTGTTGATCGTCGTGCCCCGTTCGGGTGCGGCGACCTTCGCCGCGGCGACCACGAATTCCGACAGCGCCGTGATCGCGCTCGCCCCGTCCTGCGGCGCGAGCCCGGCGTGTGCCTCGACGCCGGTGGCCGTGACCTGGAAGATCCCGGTGCCCTTGCGGGCGGTCTTGACCGCGCCGTGGGCACTCGGCTCAAGCACCAGCGTGACGTCGGCCTTCTGCGCGGCCTCCTCGATCACCGGCCGCGAGGACAGGGAGCCGATCTCCTCGTCGCCGTTGAAGAGGAAGGTGACGGTGGGCACGGGCGCGCCGCTCTCCCGGGCCAGTTTCAGGGCCCAGATCCCTTGGGCCAGACCGGTCTTCATGTCGAAGATGCCCGGCCCCCCGAGCTTCTCCCGACCGTCGTCGGACGGCCCCGGCTGCTCCCATCCGGCGAGCGTCCCGGTCGGCCACACGGTGTCGTAGTGGCCGACGAGCAGGACGTGCCCGGCGCCCGTACCGGCACCGGTGCCGGTCCCGGCGTACGTCAGAGTCAGCGTGTCCCCGCACTCGCCGCCCGGGTGGCGGTGCTCGTGGTCCGGCTGCCCGAGCCGCTGGACCGTCAGTTCGCGCAGGAGGTCCAGGCCCGCCGCGAGTCCGGGCAGGTCGTAGCTGCTGGTCTCCTGGCGTACGAGGGTCAGGATGTCGTCGACGATCTCCGTCGAGACCTCCTGGGCTCGGGCGGTGAGGGCGGCGGCTGCGGGTGCGGGTGATGCGGTCATCGTCTTCTTTCTCGTGTTTCTCGTACGGGGGTGGGGCGGCGCTCCCTGGCGGAGGGTGCGGTGGCGGAGGCTGCGGTCAGCCGACGCCGAAGGGGATGCCCAGTAGGTACCAGGCCACGAAGAACGCGACCCAGACGACCCAGACGACGGCGGCGATCGGGATCGTGAAGGAGGCCAGCGTGCCGATGCCCGCGGACTTGCGGTACTGCTGAATGAAGCCCAGGGCCATCACGAAGTACGGGCTCATCGGGGTCACGCAGTTGGTGACCGAGTCGGCGACGCGGTAGACGGCCTGGGTCGTCTCGGGCTCGATGCCGATGAGCATCAGCATGGGTACGAGGACGGGAGCGGCCAGCGCCCACAGTGCGGAACCGCTCGTGATGACGAGGTTCATGAAGGTGATCAGCACGGCGATGCCGACCAGTACGGTCCAGCCGTCCATGTCCAGCTCGCGCAGGGTCTCCGCGCCCTTGACGGCGAGGATGTTGCCGATGTTCGTCCACTTGAAGTAGGCGAGGAACTGGGAGATCGCGAAGAACAGGACGAGGATCGGCGCCATCGAACGGGTGCCGTCGACCATCGCGGTGATGATGTCGCCCGCGGCGGAGAAGCTCCCCGTCATCCGGCCGTAGACCGTGCCGAGCACGGCGAAGAACACACCCAGGACGAGCGCCATCCCACCGATCAGCGGGGACTCGACGATGCCGCCGCCCTCGCCGCGCAGCGGTGAGGACGCGGGGATCATGGCCACCACCAGGAACGCGGCGAAGCCGAGGGCGACCAGCCCGGTCACGCGCAGCGCGCGGCGCTGCTGCCCGGTGACCTCGATCTCCTCCAGTTCGTCGGCGTCGAGCGCGGCGACCGGCTCGTCGGGCTCCAGGTCCGCGCGGCGGGCGAGGACCTTGTCGACGACGAGGGTGATCACCAGGGCCACCAGGACCGACGAGCCGAGCCCGAAGAAGTAGTTGGCCACCGGGGTGACGACGTAGTCCGCGTCGATGGTGTGGGCGGCGGCCGTGGAGATCCCGGACAGCAGGACGTCGGTCGTGGTGAGCGACGGGGAGGCGTCGTAACCGGCCGCGATCGAGACGTACGCGACGACGCAGCCGAGCACGGGACTGCGGCCCGCCGCACGGAAGACCAGGGCACCGAGCGGGATCAGGGTGACGTAGGCGGCGTCACCGGCGACATGGCTGACCATGGCCGTCATCGACAGCGCGAAGGTCAGGTACTTGCCCGGCACCCGCGCGACCATGCGGCGCAGCAGGGCGGAGAACAGTCCGCTCCGCTCGGCCACGGCGATGCCGAACATCACAGTGAGGATGGTGGCCAGCGGAGGGAAGGCCGCGAAGTTCTCGACGGCGCCCTCGACGGCCATGGTGAGGCCGGCCCTGCTGAGCAGGTTCTGCACGTCGATGGTCTCGTGCGTGCCGGGGTGGACGGCGCTGACACCGACCGCCGCCAGCACGGCACTGAGGACGGCGACGACCCCCGCGAGGATCCAGAACAGCCAGAACGGGTTGGGGAGTCTGTTCCCGACCTTCTCGATCGCCGCGAAACTCCGGAACGCGGCACGCAGGGCTCTCGACCGGGGCTCGGTCGGCTGTGGCTGGGCAGAGGTGGCACTCATCCGTACCTCTTCGTGCATTTGAGGGATGTTCCCGCGAACAATGGCATTCAGATGAGAGATTCTCTATACCCTGGATGTAACGGTGGGATTAATCGGCAGTCTAAGGTGGGGCGCTATGACCCGCCCTCTCCTCGACGAGCTCGACCGGCGCCTCATCGGGGCACTCCACCTGGCACCCCGGGCCACCTGGGACGACATCGGCGCGATCCTGTCCGCCGACGCCGGCACGCTGAAGCGCCGTTACGACCGGCTGCACGAGGCCCGGATGGTCCGCGTGATCGGGCAGGCCGACTGGGGCATGCACTCCACGGCGATGCCGGTCCACGTCTTCCTGGACATCACGGGCGAGACCCCGCTGGCCGTCCTGGACCGCCTCCGGGGCCTGCCCCACCTCCAGCTCCTGGCACAGATCTCGGGCGACTACCCGCTCTACGCCGTCGTGCACGCCCCCTCCGACACGGCCACCAGCGAGGCGATCGACCGGATGTTCTCCGTGCCCGGCGTCCGCCGCGTCAAGGCCCTGCCCGCGCTCAGCACCCTGCGCCGGGGCATCACCTGGGACCCGCAGTTCCTGACCGACACCGAACGGGCCGGCCTGCTCGAACTCACCGGCACCCGCACCGAGGGCACCGCGACCGCGACACCCCCCGCCAAACCCCTCAGCGAGGCCGAACGCACCGTCGTCACCCAGCTGCTCCAGGACGGCCGGGCCTCCGCCGCGAGCATCGGCCGGGCCGCGGGCCTGGCCACCTCCACCGCACACCGCGTCGTCCGCCGGGTCCTCGACGAGCGATGGGTCCAGCCACGCCTGGAGATCGTGTCGGACTGGCTGGGCTTCCAGACCCCCTTCGTACTCCGGCTGCGGATCGCGCCCGGCGAGACCCCCGACGTCATGCGCCGCATCGACCGGCTCCCCCAGACCCGGCTCGCCGCCCACGTCGCCAGCGACATGTCCGTCCTCGCCACCGGCCTGGTCACCGACCGCTCCGCCCTGGCGCTCTTCATCGACAACGAACTCGCCAGGATCCCCGGCATCCTCGGCGTCAGCGTCGACGTCATGCTCGCCGAACCGCGCCGCTACTGGCTGGACCGCGACCTGACCTCGGGCCTCGGCACATTCCACGCGCCGACGCTGCTCTGAGGCGCCCGAGACACCTGAGATACCTGAGGTATCCGAGGCGCCGGGCAGCATCGGACAACACCGGGCACCGGGCAGCACCTGGCACCGCCCCCGTCCCCCTTTGCCCTGTCTTTGCGGCACCGTCGACCCAATCCGCTTGCGTAAGTCAATCAATTCTGTCTATCGTTGAGTAAGTCAAGCAAATCAGCGACTCTTCCGACGGAGGCAGCACGATGTCCGACGCCCTTGTCCGATCCGGCGAGGTCGGGGATTCCGCCCCGCCCAGGTCGAACGCCGTGGTGGCGGTCCTGGCCTTCGCCGGAATCGTCGTCTCGTTGATGCAGACCCTGGTGATCCCGATCGTCCCGGAGCTGCCGAAGTACCTGGACGCCTCGGCGTCGAACGCCGCCTGGGCGGTGACCGCCACGCTGCTGGCCGCCGCCGTCGCGACCCCGGTCGTCGGGCGCCTGGGCGACATGTTCGGCAAGCGGCGGATGCTGCTCGTCAGCATCGTCCTGCTGGTGAGCGGCTCGGTGGTGGCCGCGTTCAGCGACTCACTGGTCCCGATGATCGTCGGCCGGGCGCTGCAGGGCCTGGCGGCCGGTGTCGTCCCGCTCGGCATCAGCGTCATGCGTGACGTACTGCCCTCCGAGCGGCTCGCCGGCTCCACCGCGATGATGAGCGCCTCGCTGGGCGTGGGCGGCGCACTGGGTCTGCCCTCCGCCGCGTTCATCGCCGACAACTACGACTGGCACGTGCTGTTCTGGGTCTCAGCGGTCCTCGGTGCCGTCGCCTTCGCGCTCGTGGTGACGATCGTGCCCGAGTCGAAGGTGCGTACGGGCGGACGCTTCGACCTCGTCGGCTCCCTCGGTCTGTCGGCCGCGCTGGTCTCGCTGCTGCTGGCCATCTCCAAGGGCGCCGACTGGGGCTGGGGCAGCGGCACGACGCTCGGCCTGTTCGCCGTCGCGGCCGTCGTGCTGGTGGCATGGGGCTTCTACGAGCTGCGTACGTCCCAGCCGCTGGTGGATCTGCGGACCACCGCCCGCCGGCAGGTGCTGTTCACCAACCTCGCCTCCATCGCGTTCGGCTTCTCGATGTTCGCGATGTCGCTGGTGCTGCCGCAGCTGCTCCAGCTGCCCGAGCAGACCGGTTACGGCCTCGGCAAGTCCATGATGACCGTCGGCCTGGTGCTGGCCCCGCAGGGTCTGGTGATGATGGCGATGGCGCCGGTCTCCGCCGCGATCACCAAGACCAAGGGGCCGAAGATCACCCTGATGACGGGTGCCGTGATCGTCGCCGCCGGCTACGGCCTGAACATCCTGCTGATGTCCGAGGTCTGGCACCTCATCCTGGTCTCCTGCGTCATCGGCGCCGGTGTCGGCTTCGCCTACGGCGCGATGCCCGCGCTGATCATGGGCGCCGTGCCCGCGTCCGAGACGGCCGCCGCCAACAGCCTCAACACCCTGATGCGGTCCATCGGTACGTCGTTCGCGAGCGCCGTCGCCGGAGTCGTACTGGCGCAGATGACCACGGACTTCGGCTCGTTCGCCCTGCCCTCCGAGAACGGCTTCAAGGTGGTCATGGCCATCGGTGCGGGTGCGGCGCTCCTGGCGCTGGTCCTCGCCGCGTTCCTGCCACGGCAGCGGGCCGCCGCGGGGGCCGGGTCTCCGGCCGGGGACACGGGCGACGGTCGGGTTGAGGTCACGGAGGCCGCCGGTGTGAAGTCGTAGCGCCCCTCGCGCCCCGTACGCGCGCCCTGTACGCGCTCAGGTGGCCGCCTCCCGTGGGAGACGGCCACCTGAGTGCTTGGGTGTCCGGACAACCGTCGGGTCAGGGCTTGCGGCCCAGTCCCCCGTGCTGGCCGATCGGCGTCGGGGCCGGGTCCGTCTTCTCCGGGTGCCACAGCGGAACCGAGACGACCCCGGGCTCGACGAGTTCGAGGCCCTCGAAGAACGCCTCGATCTGGGAGACGGGACGGAGGAAGTACGGGACGGCGCCGGTCTCGTTGTAGCCGTCCTGGGCCGCCTCGTACGCCGGGTCGGTGCCGCGGGAGCCGTCGTTGACGCACAGATAGCTGCCCGACGGGAGGCCGTCCACGAGGGCACTGACGAGAGTGCGGGCCCGGTCGTAGTCCGCGACGTGGCCGAGGATGCCGCTGAGGATCAGGGCGGTCGGGCGGGAGAGGTCCAGGGTCCGGGCGGCCTCCGCCAGGATGAGGTCCGGCTCGTAGAGGCTGGAGTCCACGTAGTCGGTGGCCCCCTCCTTCGACGAGGTCAGCAGGACGCGCGCGTGGGCGAGGACCAGCGGGTCGTTGTCGACGTAGACGATCCTGGACTCCGGCGCGATGCGCTGGGCGACCTCGTGGGTGTTGTCCACGGTCGGCAGGCCCGTACCGACGTCCAGGAACTGCCGGACGCCCGCCTCCTCCACCAGATGACGGATGCTGCGGCCGAGGAAGGCGCGGCTGCTGCGGGCGATGGTCACGATGCCGGGGAAGACGGCGGTGTACGCGTCGCCGGCCGCCTCGTCGACGGGGTAGTTGTCCTTGCCACCCAGCCAGTAGTTCCAGATCCGCGCCGAGTGCGGCACGGAGGTGTCGATTCTCTGCCTCGCCGCCGGGCCGGTCGAGCTCTCGTGGTCGGTCATGGGCACCGTCTTCTCATCCAAGGCGTGTACGGACACGCACAAACATAAGGTTCAAGATTCACCGATCAAGGTCCAACCACCAAGATACGTACGGCTTTTCGCACTTCGCGCGCCGACCCCGGTACCGCGGTCGCGCGACGGTAGGCGGCACGGCCGTGTGCTGCTCCTCCGGACCGGCCGACGGGGCGTGTGATGATGGCGGAAGTCGTGGAGAGAAGCGGGGGTGGGCGACCATGACCAGCCGGTTGCTGATGCCGTACCGGAGCGCCGGACGGGCGGCACGGTCGGACGTACGGCGGGTGGCCCGGCCACCGGAGGTACGGGGTTCGACGCGGGCCACCGAGATCCTGGACTGGACCGACCCGGGTGTCACGGCCCTGGTGAACCGGGTCCGGGGGCGGGCCTCCGCACCCGAGACGCTGCGCGTGGCACACCGGATCATCGCGCGGGAGATCCGGCCCGTGTACTCCGTGGAGGACCGGCGGCGGGTCTCGACGACGCTGCGGCTGGGACGCGGTTCGTGCAGTCAGCGGATGGCTGTCCTTGAGGCGGTCGCCCGTGCCGTGGGCGTCCGTACGCGGGTACGGGGTCTGCTCGTCGACGGGGTCTTCTGGTACCCGCGGTTTCCCCGGCTGAAGCCGCTGGTGCCCGAGCAGGTGCTGCTGGCCTGGCCCGAGTTCCGGCTGGAGGGGGCGTGGGTGCCGATCGGCGAGCTGTTCGGGAAGGGTGACGGGGAGGGTGCGTTCACCAACCGGGGCGGTGAGACGCTCTTCGATGCCGTGGCTCGCACGAGCGTCGACTGGGGCGGTGCGGCTGCCTGCGGCGCCGTTGGTGGGGGGTGCGATCTGTCGGCCCAGGTCCGGGTGGACCTCGGGCACTTCGACTCGCGGGACGCGCTGTTCGCACAGCATGGCCAGACCTTGTGCGTCGCTGCCCGCACGGTGGCGGAGCCGGTGCTTGGCAGGTGGAGCGCGGGCTCCTGAATGCCTCCGGTGGGCGGGGGTTGTTCTTCGGGTGCGGGCCGGTGGGGGCTGATCGCGCAGTTCCCCGCGCCCCTTAAAGGCAAGGGCTACCGCCCCCAAAGACAAAGGCCGGGGCTACCGCCGCTGAAGGCAAAGGCCGGGGCGGTAGCCCCGGCCTTTTGTCTTCAGGGGCGCGGGGAACTGCGCGACCAGCCCCCACCCACCCGCACCCGCCGCACAACCCCCGCCCACCCAAGGCTCAAGCGACCAGCGAAACCGCTCCGACCGCCGGCGTCCGCAGCGCCCTGCGGGCCGTCGTGAGGCTGGTCACGAGCACCGCCGCCGTCGCGACCCCCACGATCCCGAACCAGATGCCCAGGCCTTCCTCCGGGAGGACCGAGTCCGTGCGGACCATCGTGAAGGGGATGATCCCGGCGAGCCCGGCCGCCGTGCCGAAGAGGACGCCCGTCACCGTGAGGACGAGGGACTCGATGCCGACGACGCCGAGGACCTGACCGGGAGTCGCCCCCGCCAGCCGCTGCTGGCCGAACTCCCGGCGCCGGTAGGTCGTCGCCGCGTACAGGGAGTTGATCAGCATGATGCAGGAGAAGACCACGATGATGCCGACGACCACGAGGTTCAGGGTTTCGAGGTTCTTGGCGTCGATGGACTTCGGGACTCCGGAGGCGTCGATGGCGTCGTTCTCGACCGCCTGCATGTAGAGGGTCGCCGTCGCCATGGCGGTGAAGAGGATCAGCGGCATGAGGACCCCGGACAGCTGCGCGGCACGCTCCCGCATGGTGCGTACGGCGAGATAGCCGCTCGGGCCCGTCAGAGGAAGCCGGTCGAGCAGGGCCCTCAGCAGCTTCGGGGAGAGCAGTGCGAAGCCGACGGCGAGCAGGATCGCGCCGTACGCGGCCGGTGCCATCAGCGCGGCGTCGGTCGAGGAAAACGCGAAGGTGGAGCAGACCGACAGACCGCCGAGGACCAGGGCGGCGCGGACGAAGAAGGTCCGTCCCCTGCCCCGGGGCCCGGTCTTCCGGGTGGCCCGGCGCACCGCGAGGAACGCAGCGCCCGCCGCCGCGAGGACCGTGATGTCGATGCCCGAGACCAGCGCGATGGTCCCGAAGGAGTGGTCGACGGACTCGGCGACCTGCCCGCTGTCCTTGAAGAGGTCCAGCAGCAGCCGTCCGCCGAGCATCGCGGGGCCGATCGCGAGCAGCGCGCCCACCAGGGCGACGGCCACCGACTCCCCCACGACCATCCGCTTGATCTGGGCGGGGGTCGCGCCCGAGCAGCGCAGCAGCTCGATCTCGGCGGAGCGCTGCCGGACGTTCACCGTCAGGGTGGAGGCGACGGCGAAGAACACCAGGAGGGTGCCGTAGCCGCCGACGACGCCCGCCGCGGTGGAGAGGGTCTCGGCGCTGGTGGCGTCGACGCCCTTCGCGCCCGCCGTGTCGTGCATCGAGTTGAAGGTCATGATGATCGCCGCGCCCAGGAAGGCGGACAGCAGCGTCGCGGCGAAGCGCCCGGGGCGCTGCCGGATGGAACGCATGGCCAGAGCGAACATGACGGTCACACCCCCGCCATCACGTCGTCGCCGAGGTGCGCGAGACGCTCGGCCACCGCGTCCACGGTCGGCCGGTGCATCTCACCGGCGAGCCGGCCGTCCGCGAGGAAGAGCACCGAGTCGGCGTACGAGGCCGCCACCGGGTCGTGGGTCACCATGACGACCGTACGGCCGTGGACGCGTACCGCCTCCTGGAGGAGCCGCAGGACGTCCCGCGCGCTGCGGGTGTCGAGGGCGCCGGTCGGTTCGTCGGCGAAGATCACGCTCGGCTCGGTGACCAGGGCGCGGGCAATGGCGACGCGCTGGCGCTGGCCGCCGGAGAGCTGGTCAGGCCGGTGGCCGAGGCGGTCGCCGAGGCCGACGGCGGTGAGGATCTCCTCCACCCGGGCCCGGTTCACGCGGCGGCGGGCGAGCTTGAGCGGCAGGATCGTGTTCTGGGCGACGGTGAGGGTGTCCAGCAGGTTGTACTGCTGGAAGACGAAGCCGATCCGGTTGCGCCGGAACTTCGTCAGCTCGGCCTCGGTGCCGCCGGTCATCTCGGCGCCGTCGACCACGACGATGCCGCTGTCGGGCCGGTCGAGTCCGGCCGCGCACTGCAGCAGCGTGGACTTGCCGGAGCCCGAGGGCCCCATCACCGCGGTGAACGTGCCGCGCGGCAGGGCGAGCGTCACGCCGTCCAGGGCGGTCACCGCGTTCTCCTCGCCCCCGTAGGTCTTGGTGACCTTGACCAGCCGAAGTGCCTCGGCGGCGGGGCCCGTGCCGTGGTCCTGGTTGCGTCGATCGGTTCGGCGAAACATCGTCATCAGCCTCCGTCGGGCACCGTCCGTGCCCCGCTGTCGGGCACTTCCTGTGCCCCGCCAAAGACGCTACGGAGAAGGCGGAGCAGGCACATTGGGCGCAGAACCCGTATCGGGGGGTGTACTCAGCGACACCTGTCCGGGAGGGAAATCCCGCTCCCGCCGGAGGTAAACCCCGGTTCCGGAGGGAATTGCGGGCTCCGCACCGCCCGGAACAGCGGACTTGTGGGGGGCATGACCACACGCATGCGTACCCTTTGCCTCCGCTTCGCCGCGCGTACGCCTCCGCTTGCTTGCATCGACGGCATGGACCACATCACGTTCCTTGTGGCCGTCGTCATCGTCACGGCCCTCGCCTTCGACTTCACCAACGGCTTCCACGACACGGCGAACGCGATGGCGACCTCCATCGCCACCGGCGCGCTGCGGCCCAGAACGGCGGTCCTGATCAGCGGCGTACTGAACGTCGTCGGTGCGTTCCTGTCCACCGAGGTCGCCAAGACGATCTCCGGCGGGATCGTGGACGACACCCTGGTGACCCCGGGCATGATCTTCGCGGGGCTGGTCGGCGCGATCCTGTGGAACCTCGCGACCTGGCTGCTCGGGCTGCCGTCGAGCTCCTCGCACGCGCTGTTCGGCGGTCTCATCGGGGCCGTCTGGGTGGGCGCCGGCGAGCACGGCGTGCACTTCGACAAGGTCGTCGAGAAGGTGCTGCTCCCGGCGGTCGCCTCGCCGCTGATCGCCGGTGTGGCCGCGCTGATCGCGACCTACCTCGCGTACCGGATCACCGCCCGGGCCCGGGAGAAGACGGTGACGAAGGGGTTCCGGCTCGGGCAGATCGCCTCGGCGTCGCTGGTCTCGCTCGCGCACGGCACGAACGACGCGCAGAAGACGATGGGCGTCATCACGCTCACGCTGATCTCGGCCGGCGCGCTCGGCCACGACGCCGGGCCACCCCTGTGGGTGATCGCGTCGGCCGGTCTCGCGATCGGCCTCGGTACGTATCTCGGCGGCTGGCGGATCATCCGGACGATGGGCAAGGGGCTGACCGACATCCAGTCGCCGCAGGGCTTCGCCGCGGAGGCCGCCTCCACGACGGTGATCCTGACCTCCGCGCACCTCGGTTTCGCGCTGTCGACCACTCAGGTGTGCTCCGGCGGCATTCTCGGCGCGGGCCTGGGCAGGCGTCTTGCCGAGGTGCGGTGGGGCACGGCGGGGCGGATGGTGGTGGCGTGGCTGGTGACGCTTCCCGCGGCTGCGCTCGTCGGCGGTCTCTCCGCGAGCGTGGTGACGCACGGCGGGAACTTCGGCATCGTGGTAATCGCACTCCTCGCGCTCGCCGTCGCCACCTTCATCGTGGTCATGTCGCGCCGCAACCCGGTGCACGCGTCCAATGTCAACGAGACCCACGAGGTCAGCGTCCGCAGCACCGCGTCGGCCGGGGTCGGCACCGCCGCCTGAGCCGCGTCACGGAGACCGGGAAGAGCCGGAAGAGCCGGGAGAGCAAGGAGAGTACGAACGATGCAGCTGGACTGGAGCGCCCTCGGCGAGGTCGCCGCGGTGAGTACCGGAGTCACGGTCGGAGTAGTCGTCGTCTTCGCCCTCGGCGTACTGGGCCTGGCCCGCGCGGAGACCGCGCGGGAGGGCGACGGCGGCACCGACCCGATGGGGCTCGGCGTGGCCGGGCTGTGTTTCCTGGCGTGCGCGGCCGTGGTGGCGTACGGGATCTATCTGATCGTGCCGCAGTTCCACTGATCCTCCCGGGGAGTAGAGATGACCGAACTGCTGAGTGACATGCGCGTCGACTACACCGACCACGACGACCCGGTGCTGATCCGCCCCGACGGCAGCGCGGTGGACACCTGGCGCGAGAACTACCCGTACGAACAGCGCATGGAGCGCGGTGAGTACGACTGGCACAAGCGGCTGCAGCAGATCGAGCTGCTGAAGCTGCAGAGCTGGATCAAGGAGACCGGGCGCCGGCTCGTCGTCGTCTTCGAGGGGCGGGACGCGGCCGGCAAGGGCGGCACGATCAAGCGCTTCACCGAGCACCTCAACCCGCGCGGCGCCCGGGTGGTGGCCCTGGAGAAGCCGACGGAGCGCGAGCGCGGACAGTGGTACTTCCAGCGGTACGTCGAGCATCTGCCGACGGCCGGGGAGATCGTGCTGTTCGACCGGTCCTGGTACAACCGGGCCGGTGTGGAGCGGGTGATGGGCTTCTGCTCGGGCGACGAGTACCGGCGCTTCATGCGGCAGGCGCCCGCGTTCGAGCGGATGCTCGTCGACGACGGCGTGGACCTGGTGAAGTTCTGGTTCTCGGTGTCGCAGGGCGAGCAGCGCACCCGGTTCACGATCCGGCAGGTCGACCCCGTACGGCAGTGGAAGCTCAGCCCCATGGACCTCGCGTCCCTCGACCTCTGGGACGACTACACCGCCGCCAAGGTCTCCATGTTCCGCGAGACGGACACCGAGCAGGCCCCGTGGACCGTGGTGAAGAGCAACGACAAGAAGCGGGCCCGCGTGGAGGCCATGCGCAGTGTGCTGGCCCGCTTCGACTACACGGGCAAGGACCACGAGGTGGTCGGCAAGCCGGACCCGCGGATAGTGGGCGCGGCGGCGACCCTGCTGGAGGCGGGCGAGGACGACGAACTGAAGGAGGGCTGGTAGGGGCTCGCGGAGAAGCTCGCGGCCGGACTTTCGCAGGGGCGGCCGACGGCCGACGGCCCGAAGCCGTACGCGGATGCCTCAGCCTCCGCCGCCCCCGTCGCCCCCGCCCACCGTGAACCCGATCGCCGACCCGCCGCCCTCCCGGCGCCGGGCGAACGGCCCGCCGCCGTGGGCGGCCGCCACCTCGCGGACGATCGACAGTCCGAGCCCGGAGCCGGGCAGGCTCCGGGCGTCCGGCGCGCGGTAGAAGCGGTCGAAGACCCGCTCCAGGTCCTCCTCGGCGATACCGGGCCCGCGGTCGAGAACCTCGACACGGACAGCGGCACCGGAGCCGACACCGGCACCAGTGCCAGTGCCTGTACCGGCGCCAGTGCCTGCCGCAGGCGTCCCCGCTCCCGTCACCACGATGTCGATCGGCTCACTCCCGCCCCGGTCGAACTTCGCCGCGTTGTCGACGAGGTTGGACAGCGCCCGCTGCAGCGCGCCGGGCCGGCCGTCGACCACCGTGTCGCCGGACACCCGCACGGTGACGGCCCGCCCGGTCCGCCGCCGCGCCGCCACGGCCACGTCCTCGGCGAGGTCGGCGAGGGCCACCCGCCGGAGCGGCTCCCGGTCCGACTGACCGGCCGCGAGGTCGACCAACTCGTTGACCAGGTCGGTGAGTTCGCGGGACTCCTGGGCGAGGTCGTCGACCAGTTCCCCGCGGACGGCGGGCGGGAGCTCGTCGATCCGGCGCAGCATCGAGATGTTGGTGCGAAGCGAGGTCAGGGGCGTACGGAGTTCATGGCCCGCGTCCTGGACGAGGCGCCGCTGGTCCTCCTCGGACTGGGCGAGGCGGCCCAGCATGCGGTCGAAGGAGCGGCCGAGCCGCGCCACCTCGTCGTATCCGGCGACCGGCACCTGGATGCCGAGCCGCCCGGTGCGGGCCACGTCCTCGGCGGCCCCGGCGAGCCGGACGAGCCGCGAGGTGATGCGCCGGGCCAGCCACCAGCCGAAGAGACCGGCGGCGATCACGACGGCTCCCACCAGCAGCACGGTCCGCTGCTGGAGTTCGCGCAGCAGGTCCTCGGTGTCGCTGAACTCCTGCGCGATCTGCACCGCGCCCCGCCCGTCGCCGAGCGAGACGGTGGCCACCCGGTACATGCCGTCGCCGACGTCGACGTCACGGTGTTCCACCAATTGGCCGGCCGGGCGCTCGGCCGCGGTCCGCCTGTCGTCGGCGCCGACGGGCAGCGGCGGATGCCCCCGGTCGACGACCGACGCGTCCGGCCCAAGCACTTGTACGACCGTGCCGCTGGGCCTGATCAGTTCGTCGCGCGGGCCGCCGTCGGCGTCGGCGGTGGCGAAGTCGGCCGGGGTCAGCGCGCTGTGGCGCACCTCGTCGAGCAGATCCTGCACGACCCCCTCGAACACGGTCTGCTGGTCGACGCGTACGAGCCGGGCGGCGGCGTCGTACGACAGGAACCCGACGAGGACTGTGACGGCCGCCGCCACCGCCGCGAACGACACCGTGAAGGTGGTGCGCAGCGAGGACAGCCGCGCCCGCGCCACCCAGCGCCTCAGGCGTGCGCCGGAGCGCACTCAGTCCTCCCTCAGCACGTACCCCACACCGCGAACCGTGTGGATCAGGGAGGGCACGCCCGGCTCGTCGAGCTTGCGCCGCAGATAGCCGACGTACACGGCGAGGTTCTTGGAGCCGGGCCCGAAGTCGTAGCCCCAGATGCGGTCGTAGATGGTGGTGTGGTCGAGGACGATGCCCGCGTTGCGGACGAGCAGTTCCAGCAGGTCGAACTCGGTGCGGGTGAGCTCGACCTCGTGCGGACCCCGCCACACCCGACGCGCCTGCGGATCGATGCGCAGACCCGCTGCGGCGATCTGGCCGTCGGGCGTGCGCGGCGGTTCACTGGGTACGTCGACGGGGGCGCCCGTACGCCGGAGAAGGGCCCGGAGCCGGGCGAAGACCTCCTCGACGTCGAAGGGCTTTACCACGTAGTCGTCGGCGCCGGCGTCCAGACCGGCGATACGGTCCGCGGTCTCGACGAGTGCGGTGAGCATCAGGATGGGAGTGCGGTTGCCCTCTGCACGCAGGACGCGACAGACCTGGAGGCCGTCGATGCCCGGCATCATCACATCGAGAACGAGCACGTCGGGTGGCGTGCGGTGGGCCTGCGCGAGCGCCTCGACGCCGTCGGCGACAGCCGTGA
Organism: Streptomyces sp. NPDC058697; assembly: GCF_042715345.1. NCBI lineage: Bacteria > Bacillati > Actinomycetota > Actinomycetes > Kitasatosporales > Streptomycetaceae > Streptomyces > Streptomyces sp. NPDC058697. The sequence goes on along the minus strand of NZ_JBHXSU010000030.1, from coordinate 39,275 downwards.
CCGCGTATCCCTCCAGGGTCAGGGCCCGCTCCAGGGCGTGGCGGATCGCACGGTCGTCCTCGGCGAGCAGCAGATTCTGGGGCACGGGACCAGTCTGCCAAGCTCCGCGGTACGTACTACCTGCTGGAGAGGGGTACGGCCGGGCCTCTTACCCGGCTCTCACCCTGCCGGGACCGGTGGCTTACCTCGCCCCGCCACTGTGTCCCCGATGCCGGGGGCGAGCGCCGCGACGGGGAGGCAGCGCACCGCATGAAACGTAGGGAGACCACCGAACGCATGAGGATCGTGTTCCTTCTGCACAACGCGTACGCCATCGGGGGGACCGTCCGCACCACGCTCAACCTCGCGGCGGCGCTCGCCGGGCGGCACGACGTGGAGATCGTGTCGATGAGGCGGCACCGGGACGAGCCGAGGTTCACCGTCGACCCGCGGATCACGGTGGTCCCGCTGGTGGACGAACGGGACGGCAGCCGAGACCTCACGGACCCGTCGTACGCCGCGCCGGCCGTCGACTACCCGTCCTCCGACAAGCGGTACACGCAATACACCCGGCTCACCGACCAGCGCGCCCGCGACTACCTGACGCACTGCGACGCGGACGTGGTGATCGGCACACGCCCCGGCATCAACGTGTACGTGGCTCGCTTCGCCCCGCGCCGGGCGCTGCGCATCGCCCAGGAGCATCTGCGGCACGACGCGCACAGCAAGCGGCTGCGGGGTGTCCTGGCCCGCGCCTACCGCTCGCTGGACGCGGTGGTGACGACGACGGAGGCGGACGCGGAGGTGTACCGGCGCCGGATGCCGCTGCCGGGAGTACGGGTCGCCGCGGTGCCGAACATGGTGCCCGCGCCGGTCGGACTCACCCGGGACGGAACCACGAAGGTGATCACGGCAGCCGGCCGCCTGGTCCGCGGCAAACGCTTCGACCTGCTGATCGAGGCCTTCTCCGCGGTCGCCTCGAAGGAACCCGACTGGCAGCTGCGGATCTTCGGCGGCGGTCCCGAGCGGGAGCATCTCCAGCACCTGATCGACGGCCTGGGCCTGACCGGGCACGCCCGCCTGATGGGTCCGCGTACGCCGATCGAGGCGGAGTTCGCCAAATCGGCGATGGTGGTCTCGGCCTCGGACGCCGAGTCGTTCGGGATGACCCTGGTCGAGGCGATGCGCTGCGGAGTACCGGTGATCAGCACGGACTGCCCGCTGGGCCCCGCCGAGATCATCACGAACGGCGTCGACGGCCGCCTGACACCCGTGGGCGACGCCCGCTCCCTGGCCGAGGCGATGCTCGACCTGATCACGGACGAACCCCTGCGCGGAGCAATGGGCGAGGCGGCTCTCCGCACCTCCCACCGCTACGACGCCGCCCCGATCGTCGACCGCTACGAGTCCCTGTTCACCGAACTCAAGGCAACCCGCACCCGCCGAGCCTGGACCCGGGGCAGACTCCGGGCCGCAGGCTGGGCCCGCCGCCAGACCCACCGCTTCCACCGCACCCCGAACGGCCGACCCCCCACCCTCAACAGCACGAGACCCACGGGCCCGTGACACCCGGCCCCTCCGAGCAACGGGAGGGCAGACCCCGGACGAGGGCGTCACACCCAGTACCCCGGGCGGCCCACACGGGTTCCCAGTCCCCCAGGCCCGCCCGGCCCCCGCACCGGCCCGCCCGGCTTCCCGGGCCAGTGCCCCGGACCGCCCGCTTTCGCACGGCGGGCGGTCCCGGGGGGGGGGGAGCCTCGCGTGGGCGTGGGCGTGGGCGTGGGCGTGGGCGTGGGCGTGGGCGTGGGCGAGGGCGAGGGCGCGAGTTCGGGTTTGGGTTTGGGTTCGGGCGTGGGGCCGTGACGCGCGGGCGCGGGGCGGTGGCACGTGAGCGTCGGCCGTGACGCGGGGCGGAAGCGTGGGGGTGTGAGGCGTGACGCGTCGCCGCGGGGCGCGGGTTGGTGACGCGTGGGCGCGAAGCGGTGACGCGGGGCAGAAGCGCTGGGGCGTCAGCCGCGACGCAGAGCGCGGGTTGATGACGCGCGGGCGCGAAACGGCGACACGGGGGCAAAAGCGCGGGGCCGTCAGCCGCGACGCAGGGCGCGGGCTGGTGACGCGTGGGCGCGAGACGGTCACGCGGCGGGGCCCGGCCGTGACGCGGGGCGCGGGTTCCCAATGCGGGGTGCGGGGCCGTGACCTGCGGCTCCACCGGGCCCCTTGAGGGGCGCGGGGAACTGCGCGACCAGCCCCCACCGGCCCGCAGTCGAAACGCAACCGCAGACCCTCGAAGAAATCCCGGGGTACCCCCACAAAGCGGCTCCACCGCGCCCCTTCAGGGGCGCGGGGAACTGCGCGACCAGCCCCCACCGGCCCGCAGCCAGAACACAACCGCAGCCCCCGAAGAAATCCCGGGGTACCCCCACACCCCCCGCACCCCCGGCCGGCCGATGCGGCAACAACCGCGAGCGAGCCCTACTCGCTCCTCAACGCGGCAAGCTGCTGCTCGAAGGGAACCACCTCGAAGCCACCCCCACGCACAAGCTCCGCCCCACCCTGCGCCGGCAACGACACCGACACCGGCGCCGACACCGACCGCCCCGCCGCCAGGCCAGTCATCAACCCCGCCAACTCCCCCGCGGCCCGACCGATCCGCTCAACGAGCCCCTCGGCCCCCCAGTCCTCCGAAGCCGCGTACACCCCGGTCGGCACGACTACCGCCCGCAGATACGCGAACAGCGGCCGCAACGCATGCTCCAGGACCAGCGAATGACGAGCCGACCCCCCGGTCGCCGCGACCAGCACGGGCTTCCCGGCCAGCGCCTCCGGGTCCAGCACGTCGAAGAAGGACTTGAACAGACCGCTGTACGAGGCGGAGAACACCGGCGTGACGACGATCAGCCCGTCCGCAGACGCCACCGCATCCAGGGCGGCACCCAGCGCCGGCCCCGGAAACCCGGTGGTGAAGTTGTGCGCGATCTCGACCGCGAGGTCACGCAACTCCACCACCTGGACGTCCGCCGACGTGCGCTCGGCGGTCGCATTGGCCAGCCGGTCACCCAGCAGCCGCGTGGACGACGGAACACTCAGCCCCGCAGAGACGACGACCAGCTTCATGACGAGGCCCCCTCCTTGTCGACACCGGCACCGGCACCGGCGTCGACCTCGGCCGCCGCAGCAACACGCGAGGCATGCGTCGGCGCCCCCGGCACCCCCGCCGGCCGCCGCTTCGCGAACTCCTCGCGCAACACCGGCACAACCTCCTCGCCCAGCATGTCGATCTGCTCCAGCACGGACTTGAGCGGCAGCCCGGCATGGTCCACGAGGAACAACTGACGCTGGTAGTCACCCGCGTACTCCCGGAAGCCCAGCGTCTTCTCGATCACCTGCTCGGGCGAGCCGACCGTCAGCGGAGTCTGCTCGGTGAAGTCCTCAAGGGACGGCCCGTGCCCGTACACCGGCGCGTTGTCGAAGTACGGCCGGAACTCCCGTACCGCGTCCTGCGAGTTCCGGCGCATGAACACCTGCCCGCCGAGCCCGACGATCGCCTGCTCCGCCGTGCCGTGCCCATAGTGCGCGTACCGCGACCGGTACAGCTCGACCATCCGCTTGGTGTGGTCGGCCGGCCAGAAGATGTTGTTGTGGAAGAACCCGTCACCGTAGTACGCGGCCTGCTCGGCGATCTCCGGCGAGCGGATCGAGCCGTGCCAGACGAACGGCGGCACGCCGTCCAGCGGCCGGGGCGTCGAGGTGAACGACTGCAGCGGCGAACGGAACTTGCCCTCCCAGTCGACGACTTCCTCGCGCCACAGCCGGTACAGCAGGGCGTAGTTCTCGACGGCGAGGTTGATGCCCTGCCGGATGTCCTGCCCGAACCAGGGGTAGACGGGCCCGGTGTTGCCGCGCCCCATCATCAGGTCCACGCGCCCGTCCGCCAGATGCTGGAGCATCGCGAAGTCCTCGGCGATCTTCACCGGGTCGTTGGTGGTGATGAGGGTCGTGGACGTGGAGAGGATGAGGTTCTCGGTGCGCGCGGCGATCCAGCCGAGCATGGTGGTCGGCGACGACGGCACGAACGGCGGGTTGTGGTGCTCACCGGTCGCGAAGACGTCGAGCCCGACCTCCTCGGCCCTCTGCGCGATGGCGACCATGGCCTTGATCCGCTCGTGCTCGGACGGCGCACGACCCGTGGTGGGGTCCGGCGTGACGTCACCGACGCTGAAGATCCCGAACTGCATGGCTGCCTCATCCTCCGCAGGTTGTTTACGATTCAACTATACCCGCCAACGACGGACCCGGCGGAGCTATTCCCAGCCTCCGGTACCCCGAGGCCGGGGTAGGGGCCGAGGCCTCCCTGCGCGTGCCCGGGCCGTTGTCAGTGCCCCGTCCTACCATCCCCATATGGCCGCCCCACGCCGTGACACAAACCGTGACGCCGACCGCGACACCGGCCGCGACACCAGAGGCATCGTCGACCCCGCGGAGTTCCTCGCGCGTGTGGACTTCCGCCGCCCCGAGCCCGCCGAGCCCCTCCGTCGCCACGTGGAGCACTACTGGCTGATCGACTGGGACCTCCCCGAGCCGTACGTGTCGCACGTGGTCCCGCACCCCGCGGTCCACATCGTCTTCCAGCAGTTCGAGGGCCAGGACCCCTTCGTCGAGGTCGCGGGCATCCAGCTCGGGCTCTTCACACAGAAGCTGGAGGGGCGGGGCCGGGTGTGCGGCATCAAGTTCCGGCCCGGCGCCTTCCACCCCTTCGCACCGCGGCACCCGGTGTCCGACTGGACGGGCAGACGCCTGCCCCTGACGGAGGTCCTCCCTGCCGCCCGAAGCAACCTCGACTCCGTACTGACCCCGCCCGACGAGACCGACCGGGTGACCGCGCTCGACACGTTCCTGCTCGGCCTCGCCCCGGCCCCCGACCCCCGCGCCGACCGGGCGATGGCCCTGGTCGACCTCATCCGCACCGACCGCACGATCCGCCGCGTCGCCGACTTCGCCCACGCCCAGGGCATGACGGTACGAGCGATGCAGCGCCTCTTCTCCACCTACGTCGGCGTGGGCCCCAAGTGGATCATCCTCCGCTACCGCATCCACGAGGCCCTGGAGCACGCCGAGTCCACCCCGACCACCGACTGGGCCACCCTCGCGGCAGACCTCGGCTACGCAGACCAGGCCCACCTGATCCGCGACTTCACAGCAACAGTGGGCGTCCCCCCAACGGCATACACCCAGAACACACACTGAGGACGCGGAGGGAATGGGGGACGCCCCTCAAGGACGCGGGGAGGGTTGGGAGCAAGCCCAGGCACGCGGGACCGGGGAACCCCTTCAGGCACGCAGGACCGCGAGCCCCTTCAGGCACACGGGACCGGGGAGCCCCTTCAGGCACGCGGAACCGCGAGCCCCTTTTAGGGGCGCGGGGAACTGCGCGACCAGCCCCCACCCACCCGCAGCCAATCCACAACCGCCCGCCGGCGCCAGCCAGAGCACACCGGAACCCGCTAAAGACACCCGCTAGAAGACATACGTGTCCCCGGTGTCCAGCACCAACACCTCCTGCCGGTCGTTGTGATGGTTCCGATCGACCGCCCCGCCGCCCCACACCGTGTCGATGCCCAGCGTCACCTCCGAGGGCGCCCCCCTCAGCCGTACGGCCATGGTGATCGCCTCCCCCCACCCGTCCGCCGGCAGCGACCCCGTCCGGCACATCACCGTCCGCACCTCCGTCCGCGCGCACCCGGCCGGCAGCCCCTGCTCGTCCGCGAGCGGCACCGACCACCGCAGCCGTACGGTCGCCTCCGCGACACCAGCGGGACCATGGTTCTGCGGAGTCATCCGCAGATCCACGCGCCCGCCGGTCATCGACAGATGCCCGTGATAGGCGAGATCAGCCTCGGGCGCCGCAGCCGCAGCCGCAGCCGGGGCCGGGGCCGGGGCCACGCCCGGTACCGCCGCCATGGGAGTGGCAGTCGCAGCCGGAGAGCCCAGGGCCACCAAAGCAACCGCACCCAGCCCACAAAGAATCCGCATCCGCATGTGTCATGTCCTCCGCGTCGACCCGCATGTCTCCGTACGTCGACGGATGTATGCCACCTGGGCCGCACGACAGGCGCCGCCCATCAGGTGAGACGCCCGACGGGGCCGCACACCCCGCCCGCCTATCCTGGCCGGTGAAGCAATCGACCGTACGAGCGAGCGGCGGCCCCGCACCACGGCCGCGCCCGCCCCCTCCCCCGAGGAGCAGCCCATGACCGCCGCCGCATCCGCCGCGCCCTCCGCAGCCTCCCGCATCGCCGTCGTCACCGGCGCGAGCAGCGGAATCGGCGCCGCGACGGCCAGGCAGCTGGCGGCCGCGGGCTACCGCGTCGTCCTCACGGCCCGCCGCAAGGACCGTATCGAGGCGCTCGCGGAGGAGATCGAGGCGGCGGGCGGCCAGGCGACGGCGTACGCGCTGGACGTCACCGACCGCGCGGCGGTCGACGAGTTCGCGACGGCCTTCAAGAAGATCGGCGTACTGATCAACAACGCGGGCGGGGCGCTCGGGGCCGACCCGGTCGCGTCCGGCGACCCGGCGGAGTGGCGCCAGATGTACGAGACGAACGTCATCGGCACGCTGAACGTCACCCAGGCCCTCCTCCCCGCCCTGACCGCGTCCGGCGACGGCACGGTGGTCGTCGTCTCCTCGACTGCGGGCCACAGCACGTACGAGGGCGGCGCGGGCTATGTGGCCGCCAAGCACGCCGAGCACGTGCTGGCCGAGACCCTCCGCCTGGAGATCGTCGGCACCCCGGTCCGGGTCATCGAGATCGCCCCCGGCATGGTCAAGACGGACGAGTTCGCCCTGACCCGCTTCGGCGGCGACACGGACAAGGCCTCGAAGGTCTACGCCGGCGTGGCGGAGCCCCTGACCGCCGACGACGTCGCCGACACCATCACCTGGACGGTCACCCGCCCCTCCCACGTCAACATCGACCTCCTGGTCGTACGCCCCCGCGCCCAGGCCTCCAACACAAAGGTCCACAGGGAGCTGTAATGCCGGACGCCGGCCCTCCGGCCCAGGAACAGCCCACCACGTCCTCACCCACTCAGGACCAGGAACAACGCCGCCTGGCCGGCTACGCGGTCACGCACGCGAAGTAGTGCGCCCAGGCCGGTCTCATGACCGCCACCCCTCCCGCACACCCCGGTAGTCGATCACGAACACCCCTTCCTCCCTGAGGAGTTCACGAGCTCCGGCCGAGACAAGAAACTCATAGTCGCCCTGCCGAACCCGCCACCCCCCAGGCTCAACGACCCGCGACTCCGCATCCCCCAGCCCCGGATGCACGGCCCACTCGCTCAGCCCGACCGGAAGCTCCCGCAGCAGCCGCGCGTACCGCTCCGCCTTGCCGTCGAGCGGCAGCGAAAAGCTGTCGAGAAAGTCGTGATCGACAACGGGCAGCCCACGCACTCGCTGCCGCCCGGCCTCCCCCCAGACCCGCACGGCAAGCCCGTACTCCCCTGCCAGGGCCACGGTCAGCTCGAAAATATCGCCGCGCCCACCATCGAGCAGGCAATGCCAGTCAAGATGGGTCGGCTCCAGCCCGGCCGCGACCACCGTCTCGACCTGAGCCCGGAACTCCACCTCGACATCCTCGATCCGAGCCCGCCCCATCAACTCGGAACTCCGCTCGGGCGTATAGAGCTCCCCGTCCGCATCAACCAAGGACCCGACGTCCGCCTTCGGCGCAGCGGGCCCCCGCCCACTCCGTGCCCCCACCTCACACACCAGCGAGAGATGCACCCCGAACGACACCTCGGGCCGCTCCCGCAACAGCCGCATGGCCTCTTCCGTCCCACCACAGGGCACCATCAGGCTGCACGACCCGGCGATCCCGCTCTCGATCGCCTCGACGACGGCGGCATTGATCCCCCGACGCATCCCGAAGTCATCACAATTGACAATGAGGACAGGCGCATCAGCGGGGAAACCCAACAACTCGCTGGACAGCAATGGCAGTTCCCGTCGACGAAGTGAAAAAAGGGGGCCCGGGCCGACAACAGCCCGAGCCCCACCCATGAGTTCAGCCCTTCACGCAGACGACCTGCTTCAGCTTTGCCACGACCTCCACGAGGTCGCGCTGCTGGTCGATGACCTGCTCGATCGGCTTGTACGCGCTCGGGATCTCGTCCACGACGCCGGAGTCCTTGCGGCACTCCACACCCTGCGTCTGCTCCTCCAGATCCTTTGTCGAGAAGCGACGCTTGGCGGCGTTACGGCTCATCCGCCGGCCCGCCCCGTGCGAGGCCGAGTTGAACGCCTTCTCGTTGCCGAGGCCCTTCACGATGTACGAACCCGTGCCCATCGAGCCCGGAATGATCCCGTACTCGCCGGAGCCCGCGCGGATCGCGCCCTTGCGGGTGACCAGCAGGTCCATGCCCTCATACCGCTCCTCGGCCACGTAATTGTGGTGCGCGCTGATCTCCGGCTCGAAGGTCGGCTTCGCCTTCTTGAACTCCTTGCGGACCACGTCCTTCAGGAGAGCCATCATGAGCGTGCGGTTGTACTTCGCGTACTCCTGCGCCCAGAACAGGTCGTTGCGGTAAGCCGCCATCTGCGGGGTGTCCGCGATGAATACGGCGAGGTCCCGATCGATCAGCCCCTGGTTGTGCGGGAGCTTCTGCGCAATACCTATGTGGTGCTCGGCCAGTTCCTTGCCGATGTTCCGGGATCCGGAGTGCAGCATCAACCAAACAGAACCGGTCGTATCCGTGCACACTTCGACAAAATGATTTCCGGATCCGAGCGTTCCCATCTGCTTGGTGGCCCGCTCCTGACGGAATTTGACCGCCTCGGCCACACCGTCGAACCGCCCCCAGAAGTCGTCCCACCCCGAAGTGGCCAGCCCGTGGAATCGTCCGGGCTCCACCGGGCTGTCGTGCATACCCCGCCCCACCGGAATGGCCTGCTCGACCTTCGACCGCAGCCGGGAAAGGTCGCCCGGCAGGTCGTTGGCCGTCAGGGACGTCCTGACCGCGGACATCCCGCAGCCGATGTCGACCCCGACCGCCGCAGGACACACGGCCCCCTGCATGGCGATCACGGAACCGACCGTCGCACCCTTGCCGAAGTGGACGTCCGGCATGACGGCGAGGCCCTTGATCCAGGGGAGCGTCGAGACGTTGCGGAGCTGCTGCATCGCGACGTCCTCGACCGACGCCGGGTCCGCCCACATACGGATCGGAACCTTCGCGCCCGGCACTTCCACGTACGACATATCGTCCTCATTCCCCCGTAAAACAAGCAGAAGTCGCAAATCGCAAAACTGGCACCAAGGTCAACGTTTGGGACAACGGACCGGCGTCCACGGCAGTGCGTGCGATACACATTGTCTCCAGGAGCCGCCCCCGCGCGGCAACTGAATAACCAACGCATAACCACAGGACACCCCGGTCGCGCGCCCAGCGCGGCGACCCGTCGAGAGGAGCCCCACCGTGCAGCGGAAGGCGTACGTACCCGGCGTCGCCGCGCTCCTCGCGGTGCTGCTGGCCGGCTGCACCGGTGGATCGGGCGACGACGACGGCTCGACCGACCCGAAGCCGGGCGAATCGGCCACGACGCCGACCGCGGCGCAGCCCGGCAAGTACCGCACGCTCCCCGAGCCGTGCGCCGCGGTGTCGCACGGCACGCTGGACTCGCTGCTGCCCGGCATCAAGCAGGTCACGGACGAGGAGCAGCGCGAGCAGGCGTACGAGGGCACGGCGACGCAGACCTACGACACGGACCGCAAGGTCGGCTGCCGCTGGAAGGCGGAGTCGACGTCGGCGACGGATCACCTGCTGGTGGACTTCGAGCGCGTGGTCTCGTACGACAACGCGGTCAGCGACGACAACCGCGCGACGGAGATCTACCTGACGCGGGAGACGGCGGCGGACCTTCCGGAGCCGGCCGCCCCGTCGGAATCACCGGACGCGTCGGAGTCGTCGGATTCATCCGAGTCGCCCGAATCATCCGGCTCGCCCGGATCTTCCCCCGATGGGAGCGGATCGCCTTCGGGCGACTCCAGTTCCGGTCCGAGTTCCAGTGCGTCGGGCGCGGGGAGCGACGACGAGAGCGGTTCCGCCACCCCCTCCGACGGCTCCACCCCCTCCGCCCTCCAGCCCCGCACGCTCGACGACCTGGGCGACGAGGCGTTCCTGGACGACGCGCTGAGCAGCTCCCGGCAGCGCACGGTGACTGTGGTGTTCCGCACGTCCAACGTGGTCGTGACGATCCGGTACGACGAGCAGCCGGCGACCACGACCGACGTCCCGAGCAGCAAGGACATGCAGGACAGAGCGCGGAAACTGGCGGGCCAGCTCGCCGGGACGTTCAACGACTAGGGGCTCCCGGCAGGGGTTTCGGGCTGGGCGGAACCCGAGTCACCCGTGTCCCGTTCGGCGTACCGTGGCCCCTCGGACCCGACCGAGTGCGGCCGACCGAGGACGCGGCCGTTCGCACGCACACCCAGCGTCTTGAGTGAAGGAACCATGCACCGACCCGCACAGCGCCAGCGTCAGCGACTCACCCGCATCCTTGTCGGCGCGGCCGCCGTCCCGATGATGCTCGTCGCCTCCGGCTGCTCCTCGGACTCCGGCGACGGCTCCGGCGACGACGCGAAGAAGGACTCCGGCGCCTCGGCGTCGTCGTCCACGACGGAGGCGGGCTCGGTGGTGAAGGAGGCCGCGTACGCGAAGCTTCCCGAGCCCTGCAAGGTGTTCTCGTCCAAGACGTTGGAGGAAATGGTGCCGAAGGGCACCAAGTCCAGCAAGGAGGGCAAGTCGGGCGACGCGGAGACGCGCGGCAGCTGCTCCTGGAACAGCCTGGACAACAACGGCGTGGACGGTTCGCAGTTCCGCTGGCTGAACGTGTCCCTGCTGCGTTTCGAGTCGGACGCGGCCCGCGGTACGGGCGAGAAGCTGGCCTCGGAGTACTTCACCAAGCACGCCGAGGACGCGCGCTCGGTCGAGGGCGCGAAGGACACCAAGTCGCAGCAGCTGACCGGGATGGGCAACGAGGCGACGCTGGTGACGTACGACCTGAAGAAGAAGGAAGGCACCTTCAAGCAGCAGACGCTCGTGACGCGGGTCGAGAACGTCGTCGTGACGCTCGACTACAACGGCGCGGGCCTGGCGGGCGACAAGTCCCCGAAGGTGGCCGATCTGACGAAGGCGGCCGAGAAGGCCGCCAAGGAGGCCGTGGAAGCGGTCCGGACGGCGAACGGGGCCGGCGGCGGCTCAGCGGCCGGTGGCAGCACGGCACCGAGCAAGAGCCCCGGCGCGAGCAAGAGCCCCAGCAAGAGCGCGGGCCAGGGATCGGACCTCGGCAAGGACTCGGGCACGAGCACGAGCAACAGCCCGAGCAAGTCGGCCACGAAGAAGGACTGACGGCGGTTCCGGCAATCCGGCCGGGGCCCAACTCGCGGCCGGACCAGGACATTTGCAGCGGCCCGGCCTCCGTGGGGGCCGGGCCGGTGCCGGACTGCGCGCCCGGAGCCCGTACACATGTGCCACTCTGTTGCGCGCAACAGGTCCTCATGGGAGGGGAGTACGGGTGTCCGCGCCTATGGAGCTCACGAAGACGCACCGGATTCTCATCGGGGTGGTCGTTTTCGGAGCCGTCATCATCGCCGGTATCGGCTTCGCCGGTTCGTACGCGGCGGTGCGCGAACTCGCCCTCGAGAAGGGCTTCGGGAAATTCAGCTACGTCTTCCCGATCGGTATCGACGCGGGAATATGTGTCCTGCTCTCGCTCGATCTGCTCCTGACCTGGATCAGGATCCCCTTCCCGCTGCTGCGCCAGACGGCGTGGCTGCTGACGGCGGCGACGATCGCGTTCAACGGCGCGGCCGCGTGGCCGGACCCGCTGGGCGTCGGGATGCACGGTGTCATCCCGATCCTGTTCGTGGTCTCCGTGGAGGCGGCCCGGCACGCGATCGGCCGGATAGCGGACATCACGGCCGACAAGCACATGGAGGGCGTGCGCCTCACCCGCTGGCTGCTGTCGCCGCTCCCCACGTTCCTCCTCTGGCGCCGGATGAAGCTGTGGGAGCTGCGCTCCTACGAGCAGGTCATCAAGCTGGAGCAGGAGCGTCTCGTCTACCAGGCCCGGCTGCGTTCGCGCTTCGGCCGCGCCTGGCGCCGCAAGGCCCCGGTCGAGTCCCTGATGCCGCTGCGGCTCGCGCGCTACGGCGTACCCCTGGCGGAGACGGCCCCCTCGGGCCTGGCCGCGGCGGGCATCGAGCCCGCGCTGCTGCCTCCGGCGCCGCAGCCCGCCCTGGAGCCGGTCAACGCGGCTTCGGGCCGTCACACCCCCGAGTCCGCGTACGCCGTACAGAACGACGCCTCAGCTGCCCAGATGCAGCGTCCCGCTCCCGAGGGCGACGAACCCCCCGAGCAGCCGGACTTTGCCGAGCCGCAGAATCAGTGGCTGCATGCCCGGGACCCCCAGTCCATCGAGTACCAGGGCGGCTACGACCCGACGTACGACCCGGAGGCTGCGTACGCCGAGTGGTACGGGGAGCAGCAGCAGGCCGAACAGTTCGAGAACCAGCGGCGGTTCGAGGACCCGCGGCAGTTCGAGGACCCGCGGCAGTTCGAGCAGGAGGCGTTCCCGCAGCAGTTCGAGGAGCCGCCCGCTCTTGTCCCGGAGCCCTCTCCGGAGGACACCGGTACCTTCCCGATCCCGGCAGGCCCGGGCCGTACCCGTGAAATGGGGGCGGGCGGCGGCACAGAGCCGACCGAGGAGGACTACTACCTGGTCTTCAAGAAGTCGATAGACGGCAGCTACCCGACCTCGGGCCAGTTCAGGGGTGACGTGGAGGCGACGTACGGCACGACGCTCCCGCAGCGCGAGGCCGACCGCATGGTCAACCGCTTCACCAACCGCCACACGGCGGAACTGCAGGAAGACCACATCGCGTAAAGCCCGGTGTGGATACGTGGAGGGGGCGCCCGGACATCTCCGGGCGCCCCCTCCACGTACAGGCACGTACGGCCGTGCCGGGCCTGGCGGTCGCTTACTCCCCGAGCAGCTTCCTCACCCGCTCCTGGCCCACCGCGAGGAGCAGGGTGGGCAGGCGGGGGCCGGTGTCGCGGCCGACCAGCAGGTGGTAGAGCAGGGCGAAGAAGGTGCGCTGGGCGACCTTGATCTCCGCCGGGAGCTCCTTGGGCGTGGCGTCGGCGGAGAAGCCGGCCTGGACCTTCGGGACTCCGTACACGAGGTGCGTGAGTCCGTCGAGCGACCAGTGCGAGTCGAGGCCTTCGAGGAGGAGCCGCAGTGATGCGCGGCCCTGGTCGTCGAGGGACTTGATCAGCTCGGTGTCGGCCTCCTTGCGGACGACCGTGCGCTGGTCGGCGGGGACCTGGGTGTTGATCCAGGCCTCGGCCCTGTCGAGGCGCGGCCGGACCTCGTCGAGGGACGAGAGCGGGTCGGCGGGGTCGAGTTCGCTGAGGATGCGCAGGGTCTGGTCCTCGGCGCCGGCGGTGATGTCGGCGACGGAGGCGAGCGTGCGGTAGGCCATCGGGCGGGGCGTCTTCGGCAGTTCACCGGCGGCGGTGCCGACGGCACGCGAGTGCGCGGCGACGTCGGCCGGCAGGGCAGACCCGTCGGCGACCTTGCCCTCCAGCTTGTCCCACTCGTCGTAGAGCCGCTGGATCTCCTGGTCGAAGGCGATCTTGAAGGACTGGTTGGGGCGGCGGCGGGCGTAGAGCCAGCGGAGGATCTGCGGCTCCATGATCTTCAGCGCGTCACCGGGGGTGGGCACGCCTCCCTTGGAGGAGGACATCTTCGCCATGCCGGAGATGCCCACGAAGGCGTACATCGGGCCGATGGGCTGCTTGCCGCCGAAGATGCTGCCGACGATCTGTCCGCCGACCTGGAAGCTGGAGCCGGGCGAGGAGTGGTCGACGCCGGAGGGCTCGAAGACGACGCCCTCGTACGCCCAGCGCATCGGCCAGTCGACCTTCCAGACCAGCTTGCCGCGGTTGAACTCGCTGAGCCGCACGGTCTCCGAGAAGTCGCACGCGGTGCAGGTGTACGTCAGCTCGGTGGTGTCGTCGTCGTAGGCCGTGACGGTGGTGAGGTCCTTGCCGCAGTCGCCGCAGTAGGGCTTGTACGGGTAGTACCCGGCGGAGCCGAAGCCGTCGTCCTCGGCCGCGGCGCCCGACCCCTCGGCGGCTTCGAGCTCGGCCTCGTCGACGGCCTTCTGCGACTGCTTCTTGGCGGGCGCCTTCTTGGTCCGGTACTGATCAAGAATCGTGTCGATGTCCCCGCGGTGCTTCATCGCGTGCAGGATCTGCTCGCGGTACGTGCCGGAGGTGTACTGCTCGGTCTGGCTGATGCCGTCGAACTCGACGCCCAGCTCGCCGAGGGCCTCGACCATGGCGGCCTTGAAGTGCTCGGCCCAGCTCGCGTACGGGGAGCCCTTCGGGGCGGGTACGGCGGTGAGGGGCCTGCCGATGTGCTCGCCCCAGGAGTCATCGACACCCGCGACGCCGTTCGGCACCTTGCGGTAGCGGTCGTAGTCGTCCCAGGAGATGAGGTGCCTGACCTCGTGGCCCCGGCGGCGGATCTCGTCGGCGACGAGGTGCGGGGTCATGACCTCCCTGAGATTCCCGAGGTGGATGGGCCCGGAAGGGGACAGTCCGGACGCGACGACGACCGGTTTGCCCGGGGCCCGACGCTCCGACTCCTCGATGACCTCATCCGCGTAACGGGAGACCCAGTCGGTGGTCTCGGTGCTCTGAGCCACGATCGGCACGTCCTTCTTTCCTCAGGAGGTGTCTTTGGCCGGCGGTACGGTTCGCACGGCTGACCGCCCCATTCTCCCAGCTCCCCCCGCATCCACGAAAACAGCTTTTCAAACGCCGGAGCGGCTGGGAGTGCGCGGGTTCGTCGCGCCCCTTCAGGGGCGCGGGGAACTGCGCAGTCTTTCGGGGGTTCGGGGGCGGAGCCCCTGAGTAAGTGACGGGAATGGGTAGGGGCGGCGGGGGCGAAAATCGCTTTACCCACCGTGGGATACTGGGCAGATCCACCCGTACCCACGAGGAGAACGGCACCCACCCCATGGCCTCGGTCACGTCCCTCACCGCCCACGTCCACCAGCGCCTGGCGGACGCGCTCACGGCAGCCCTGCCGGAGACCGCGCCCGCGGACCCGCTGCTGCGACGCAGCGACAGGGCGGACTACCAGGCCAACGGAATCCTCGCCCTGGCGAAGAAGGCGAAGGCCAACCCGAGGGACCTCGCGACCCAGGTCGTCGACCGGATCGTCAAGGGTGACGTGATCAAGGACATCGAGGTCTCGGGCCCCGGCTTCCTGAACATCACGATCACGGACCGGGCGATCACGGAGAACCTCGCGGCCCGCGCCACGGACCCGGCGGACCGCCTCGGCGTCCCGTTCCTGGAGAACCCGGGCACGACGGTCATCGACTACGCCCAGCCGAACGTGGCGAAGGAGATGCACGTAGGCCACCTCCGCTCCGCGGTGATCGGCGACGCGGTCGTCCAGATCCTGGAGTTCGTCGGCGAGACCGTCGTCAGGCGGCACCACATCGGCGACTGGGGCACCCAGTTCGGCATGCTCATCCAGTATCTGGACGAGCACCCGCACGAGCTGGACCACGACGCCGCCGAGGACGCCGCGGTGACGGGCGAGGAGGCGATGTCGAACCTCAACCGCCTCTACAAGGCCGCCCGCACGCACTTCGACTCCGACGAGGAGTTCAAGACGCGCGCCCGGCGCAGGGTGGTCGACCTCCAGGCGGGCGACCCGCACACCCTGGCCACCTGGCAGAAGTTCGTGGACGAGTCGAAGATCTACTTCTTCTCGGTCTTCGAGAAGCTGGACATGGAGGTCCGGGACGCGGACATCGTCGGCGAGTCGGGCTACAACGACATGCTGGACGAGACGTGCCGCCTCCTCGAAGAGGCCGGCGTGGCGGTGTGGTCCGAGGGCGCCCTGTGCGTGTTCTTCGACGACGTCAAGGGCCCGGACGGCAACCCGGTCCCGCTGATCGTGAAGAAGTCGGACGGCGGCTACGGCTACGCGGCGACGGACCTCTCCGCGATCAGGAACCGCGTCTTCGACCTGAAGGCCAGCAACCTGATCTACGTGGTCGACGCCCGCCAGTCCCTGCACTTCAAGATGGTCTTCGAGACGGCGCGCAGGGCGGGCTGGCTGAACGGCGACGCGAAGGCGGAGCAGCTGGCGTTCGGCACGGTGCTCGGCAAGGACGGCAAGCCGTTCAAGACCCGTGAGGGCGAGACGATCCGGCTGGTCGACCTGCTCGACGAGGCGATCGACCGTGCCACGGCGGTGGTCCGCGAGAAGGCCGGGAAGGTGGGCCTCACCGAGGACGAGATCGTCGAGAACGGCCGGTACGTCGGGATCGGCGCCGTGAAGTACGCGGACCTGTCCACGTCGGCCGTCCGGGACTACAAGTTCGACCTGGACCAGATGGTGTCGCTGAACGGCGACACGAGCGTGTACCTCCAGTACGCGTACGCCCGTATCCAGTCGATCCTCCGCAAGGCAGGGGACGCGCGTCCGCTGGCCCACCCGGAGCTCGGACTGGCCCCGGCGGAGCGCGCGCTGGGACTGCACCTGGACCAGTTCGGCGAGCTGCTCCTGGACGTGGCGTCGGGGTACGAGCCGCACAAGCTGGCCTCGTACCTGTACCAGCTGGCGTCGCACCTGACGACGTTCTACGACCAGTGCCATGTGCTGAGCGACGAGAACCCGAAGGAGGTCGTCGAGAACAGGCTGTTCCTCGTCGACCTGACGGCCCGCACGCTCCACCAGGGCATGGCCCTGCTCGGCATCAGGACGCCCGACCGCCTCTGATCGCCGCCAAGCTCCACCGGCAGCCACCCGAGACCCGGGCGCGGCCCCTCACCACGGGGCCGCGCCCGGGTCTCGGCACATACGACAACCGGCCCGGCCGCTTCCCCCGTTCGGGTGAAGGAAGTTGAAGGCGTACACGACAGGCGAAAGCCCGCGATAGAGGTGACCCGTGCGGCGCCGGAGGCCCGCATATGCCAGTGGTCTCTACCCCCGCTGACCTGGCAATCCGTACGAGTGAAGGCCAAAGGTTGAGGTGCTCGGGCGCACCCCGGAGTATGCGATGCTGCGGGGCGCAAACCCCAACTCCGGGGAATCCAGAGCCCTGTTGGACCGCACTGGGAGCCCAATGAGCACTGCACTGCCCTTCTCCGTCACCTCGGCCGTCTGGATGGTGTTGACCCGTGCTGCCACTCGTTGAGACCGGCGAGGAACTGGACGACATGGTCCGTGACGAGGCCCTGCTGCGGCCCGCCGTCATGGACCTGTGCGAGCGCCTCGGGGTGACCGTGAAGCCGCTGATCCGCTTCATCGAGGGTTCACTTCCGGTGTACTCCGTCGGCGCCGCGCACGTCGTCAAGCTGTTCCCCGCCTTCGAGGAGATCGACGCCAGGCGCGAGGAGCGGGTACTGAGCCATGTGTACGGCAGGCTGCCGGTTCCGACACCGCAGGTGTACTCGGCCGGGGCGTACAAGAACGGCTGGTCGTTCGTCCTGATGTCCCGGCTGCCCGGCGAGAGCCTCGCCGACGCGTGGCCGCGGATTCCGGCCGCGGAGCAGGACCGTATCGTCACGGAGGCCGGCGAGACCCTCGCGGCGCTGCACGCGCTGAACGCGGCGCCGCTCGCGAGGTCGCTCGGCCCCTCCGACTGGGGCCTGTTCGTCGACTCGCAGCGGGCGAACGCGGTGGAGCAGCAGCGCGAGGCCGGCCTGTCGGACACCTGGCTGGAGCAGATCCCGTGGTTCCTGAGCTCGGTGCCGCTGGCCCCGCCGGCCCGGCGCGTACTGCTGCACACGGAGTTCATGCGCCAGCATCTGACGGTGGACCCGGACGGCTGGCGCCTGACGGGCCTGTTCGACTTCGAGCCTGCGATGATCGGCGACCCGGCGTACGACTTCGTGAGCGTCGGCCTGTTCATCTCGTGCGGGGACCCGCGGCTGCTGAAGCGGTTCTACGAGGCCTACGGGTGCCCGCCGATCGACCCGCACACGCTCATGGCGTACACGCTGCTGCACGTCTACAGCAACCTCCCCGACTATCTGAGCGCGCTGCCCAAGCCGCCGGAGCGGACGCTGGACTCGCTCGCCGAGACATGGTTCGGCACCGGCTGACGGCTCCCGCGGGCGTTGTCAGTGCCGGGCCCTAGAGTCACCTGCATGGCGACTCTTCCGAACCAGCTGCCGACGCTGGCGGCCGACCCGACCGGCCGCTCGCTCGGTCTCGACCTCCCGCCCGGGACGCTGCTCGACACGACGGTCGACGGCCCCTGGGACGAACCGCTGCTGTGGCGGGCCGACGACCGGGCGGCGCCGGGCGACTGGCTGCGGCTGGCGTCCGCGCGCCGCACGGCGGGCCTGCATCCGGTGCTGCTCGGCGCCGACGCGGACAGCGAACCCCACCCGGACAAGTGGGAGCTGGACCCCGACCTCGCGTCGTATCCGGGCGACCACGACGCGGAGGAGGTACTGGCGGACCTCTGGGAGGAGTGCGCGGCCGAGTCGCAGGACGCCGACTGGCCGGGCCTCGCCGAGGCGGGCCCGCCGGACGCCGACCCGGACGAGCAGGCGGCCGAGGTCGCCGACTCCCTGACCGGCGGCGGGAGTTGGCTGGAGCGGGCGCACCTCGCCCTCGTGCCGGCCCGCCGCAGCGCGGACATCCCGGCGGCCGTCGGCTGGTGCGGCCCGGTCAACCACCTGGACGACGTGGCGCCGCTGTGCGCGGTCCTCCGCTCCTGGGAGGACCGCTTCGGGATACGGATCGTGGCGATGACCTACGACCAGCTGATCGTCTCGGTCGCGGCCCCGCCCCGGACAGCGACCGAGGCGGAGGCGGTCGCCGCCGAGCACTACGCGTTCTGCCCGGACAACATCGACCAGAGCGGCCACGGCTCTTTGTGGGCGTACGCCGAGCAGGAGGTACTCGGCGCCCGCTCCTGGACGTTCCGTTGGGACTGAGCCGGGCGGTGTGACGGACGCGGCGCCGGCCGGGTCCGGTGGCTCAGGGCTTGCGGCCGGTGACCGCGTACACGTTGATGTCCGCGTCCGTCACGTCGTTGATGTCGCGGTACCTGACCTTCTCGATGTCGTCGAGGCCGTCGAAGTAGCCGGGCTCGGGCTGCTCGGGGACGGGGGCCGCGTTGTCGGGCCGCCAGTGGTGGGCGGGGACCACGCCGGGCTCGTCGACCTCCAGGCCGTTCTCGGTGAGGAACCGCTCGACCTCCGCCTTCGAGCGCAGCACAAAGGTGAAACCGCGCTCGGTGTACGTCCGCTGGACCGCGCGGATGTTCTCGGCGTTGAGATCCTCGGTGAGGTGGCTGAGCACGAGCCGGCTGCCCGAGGGCAGGGCGTCGATCAGCTCGCGCACGATCGGGTAGGCCTTGTCGTCCTCGACGAAGTGCAGGATCGCCACCAGCGCGAGGGCGACCGGCTGCTCGAAGTCGAGGGTCTTGGCGGCCGCTTCGAGGATCTGGGCCGGGTTCTCGAGGTCGGCGTCGATGTAGTCGGTCCGGCCCTCGGGCCCGCTGGTGAGCAGGGCGCGCGCATGGGCGAGGACGACCGGGTCGTTGTCGACGTACACGACCCGGGAGTCGGGGGCGAGGCGCTGGGCGATCTGGTGGACGTTCTCCTGGGTCGGCAGACCCGTGCCGATGTCCAGATACTGCCGGATGCCCTCTTCGCCCGTCAGCGTGTTCACGGCCCGGCGCAGGAAGTCGCGATTGTGCCGGACGTCCAGATAGCCGCGCGGGTTGGCCGTGAGCGCGGCTGCGGCAGCGGCCCGGTCGACCTCGTAGTTGTCCTTGCCCCCGAGGAAGACGTCGTAGACACGTGCCGGGTGTGCCTTGGTGGTGTCGATCCTCCTTCTCAGCTCTGCGGGGTCCTGGCTGAGAGCATCACCGGGCATAGGGCCCCTCCCTGGAGAGTCGCGTCATCAAACGAGCAACAACCTAACTCTCGGGGTGACTTGATGGTGCCCCGACCGGCAGATCCGCTGTGCGACTCGCGTCCGCCGGATTCCGCCGGCCGCACGGCCGGCAGCGGAGAGGCACTCAGCCCGGAACGTCGGGCTCGTACTCGTTCCGCCCCCATTCGGAGTCACCGAGTGGATACCAGTACGCGGGCCGCCCCACGTTCCCGCTGGTCCGGAAGGGCTGCCCCTTGTCGTCGACGCGTACGGTGCCCTGCTTGGTCCCGCTGGACCAGTCGAGCTCCAGATACCAGCTCACGTTGTGCGTCCTGGCGTCCGCGAAGATGTAGAAGACCTCGGGGTCGGACTCGCTCACCTTGTACGGGAAGTCGCGCTGCCCGGCCTTGGGCGAGGTCGCGGGCCGCCCCGCGTCGAGGTTCACGCCGAACGACGTGGTCTCCACCCCGCCACCGCACCCCACACCCATCTCGAAGTCGTTCCAGGCGAGCGGCGCGCTCTTCTCCACCACCCGCACATGCAGCGCCTCCAGGACGACGGTGGCCTTCCCGGTGCCCTGCACGGTCAGCGCGAGCATCTGCTGCCCGCCGGCGACCCCGCCGAGCGCGGAGACCCACCCGCGCGCGTCCGACTCACTCGGCGGCGGAGGCACCTGCTCGGGCTTCCGGTCGACGAGGTAGTGCTGACTGCACGGGGAATCCCACTTGTACGGATTGACGGCGACGGTAGGCGCGGAGACGCTCTCCTTCGCCCCGGAGTCCTGCGCGGCCCCGCCCCCGGCGCCGGCGCTCCGGGAGGCGGAGGAGGACGCCGTGGGAGTACCACTGCGCGAGGCGGACGGCGAGGCCGACCTGCCCTTCACATCGCCGGACTCACTGGCCCCGGGAGTGTCGTCGACGGTCTCGGCGGCGGCCCCCACGGACTGCTTCCTGCCCCCACCGTCATCGCTCTTGCCCGGCACGAGGTTCACCACGAGGGCGGCCGACACGACCGCGGCGGCCACGGCGGCACCGGCGAGCACGACGGTACGCCGCCGCCGCGAAGCGGGCGCGTCCGCCGCCGCTGAGCTGACGACATCGCCCCCGACAGCCACGTCCGCGGCCGACTCCGAAACGGACGCCGAGGCAGTGGCCGAGCCCGAATCAATGGTCGACTCCGAAGCCAAGGTCGAACCCAAAGCCGAGCCACCGGCCGGAGGGGACTCACCGTCCCCCTCCCCCGCCTTCTGCCCCCGCCGCGCATCCGCGAGAACCCACCGCCGGTGCAGCTCCACCAGTTCCTCGGGGGAGGCCTTGCAGGCGCGGGCGAACCGCTCCACGGGCGCGTAGTCCGTCGGCACGGCATCCCCGTTGACATACCGGTGAAGCGTGGACGTACTCGTGTGAAGCCGCTTCCCGAGCACCCCGTAACTGAGCCCGGACCGCTCCTTCAACTGTCCCAAGAGCTCTGAGAACTCGTCCCCCGCCACCGTTCCTCCCTCTCCCACGTCCCGGATCAGCGTTCCAGGGGAGGGTCGTTCCCCCAGGTCAGAGCCATTGCGAGCGTTCCGGCGTCCCGGAAACCCCGGCAGGTGTGGCGGCCGGGACAGATCGCCGCACAAGCTTGGGCCATCCAAGCACGCCGCTCCCGTCACTCGGTCGAGCGGCCTGCACCAAGGCCCGTACCGCATCAGGGGGATCATCCATGTCCGCTCGCACCACCCGCACCCGTGTCCTCGCCGCCGCAGCGCTCGCCGTCGCCACGCTGACACTGACGGCCTGCAACAACGGAGAGGGCGTACGCGACGAGGGCGCCTCGGCGGGCGCCACGTCCCAGCCGTCGTCCACGCCGACGTCCGGGTCGCAGAAGAACAAGGAGACGACCACGGACGCGGGACAGGCGGGTTCCTCGTCGGACTCGGACTCGAACTCCAAGCCCAAGGACGGGAAGGGCACGCAGAACTCGTCGGGCTCGACGGGCTCATCGGACGCGTCGAAGTCGTCGGACTCGCAGGACCCCGGCCCCACCCGCACGCCCTGCACCGCCGCCAACACCCGTATGACGGCCACGGTGGTCGCCCGCCCGCTGAACCACCTTCTCCTCACCGTCACCAACACCGGCTCGAAGAACTGCAACGTGATCGGCTACCCGGCCGTCCGCTTCGGCGAGGCGCAGTCGGTCCCGCCGGTCATGGAGGAGTCCCAGCCGCAGGCGGTGGTCACGCTGGCCCCGGGCGAGTCGGGCTACGCGGGCGTGCGCCTCTCCGCGGCGGACGGCAGCGGCTCCAACGGCTACACGGCCAAGTCGCTCTCGCTCTACCTGAAGGACTCGGCAGCCGCGTCGAAGCCGTCGCTGCCCGCCAAGGGCGTGTACGTGGACGACTCGATCGCCGTCACGTACTGGCAGCAGACGATGGCGGACGCGCTCACCTGGTAAGCACCTGGTGAGCGGAGGAGCTCAGCGCAGCTTCTGCGCCACCTCGGTCGCCCAGTACGTGAGGATGTTCTGGGCGCCGGCCCGCTTGATCCCGGTGAGCGTCTCCAGGATCGCCTGATCCCGGTCGATCCACCCCTTCTCGGCGGCGGCTTCGACCATCGAGTACTCACCGGAGATCTGGTAGGCGGCCACAGGCACCTCCACGGCGTCCGCGACCCGCGCGAGGATGTCGAGATAGGGGCCGGCCGGCTTGACCATCACCATGTCGGCCCCCTCCTCCAGATCGAGGGCCAGCTCCCGCAGGGACTCACGCGCATTGGCGGGATCCTGCTGATAGGTCTTCCGGTCGCCCTTCAGCGAGGAGCCCACAGCCTCCCGGAAGGGCCCGAAGAAGGCGGAGGAGTACTTGACGGTGTACGCCAGAATCGCCACGTCCTCGCGCCCGATCTGATCAAGAGCATCACGCACGACGCCGATCTGGCCGTCCATCATCCCGCTGGGGCCCACCACATGGGCCCCGGCATCGGCCTGTACCTGCGCCATCTCGGCATACCGCTCCAGGGTCGCGTCATTGTCGACGCGCCCCTGACCGTCCAACACCCCGCAATGTCCATGATCAGTGGTCTCATCGAGACACAGATCGGACATCACCAGCAGCTCGTCGCCGACCTCGGCCCGCACATCCCGAAGGGCGACCTGCAGAATCCCGTCCGGATCGGTCCCCGCAGTCCCCACCGCGTCCTTCTTGGACTCCTCCGGAACACCGAAGAGCATGATCCCGGAGATCCCCGCCGCCACGGCCTCCGCGGCAGCCTTCTTCAGACTGTCCCGGGTGTGCTGCACAACGCCCGGCATCGCCGCGATCGGCACGGGTTCGGCCACTCCCTCACGCACGAACGCCGGGAGGATGAAGTCGGCGGGATGCAGCCGCGTCTCGGCGACCATGCGCCGCATCACAGGGGTGGTCCGCAGCCGCCGAGGCCGGCTGCCCGGAAAGGATCCGTACGTCGTCATACACCAACGCTACGCCCGCCCCGGACCCCCCTTTGCCAACAAGCCGTCGGCGCCACAGGGGACCCTCTGCTCCCCACATGCGCCCAGCAAGCCCGGGGCGCAAGCTGGAGAACAAGGACCCCGACGGCCTCTCCGCGCAGGAGGACGCGATGACGACGGCGCACCGCACCCCCACCACCCCCGACCTCTTCGCCCTCTCGGAGATCCGGGGCCCGGTCCTGAGACCCGACGACGAGGCGTACACAGCAGAGGTCACAGGCTTCAACCTCGCGCAGCGCCACGCACCGGACATAGTGATCGGGGCAACGGGAACGGACGACATCGTCGCGGCACTGCGCTGGGCGACGGCGACAGGCACCCCGGTCTCGGTCCAGGCGACGGGCCACGGAGCGAACTTCCCCATAGACGACGGCCTGCTGATCAACACCAGCCGCATGACGGACGTACGAATAGACCCGGCCGAACGTACCGCCACAGTTTCGGCCGGAGCGAAATGGCGAGACGTCCTGGAGGCGGCCGCACCCCACGGTCTGGCCGCACTCAACGGCTCCTCGACCGACGTGGGCGTGATCGGCTACACGCTGGGCGGCGGCCTGCCGGTCCTGGGCCGGACCTACGGCTACGCGTCCGACCTGGTCCGCTCCTTCCAGGTGGTGACCCCCGACGGAGTCCTGCACGAGACCGACGCGACCCACGAGCCCGACCTTTTCCGCGCCCTGCGCGGCGGCAAGGGCAACGTAGGCGTCGTAACATCCCTGGTCACCGACCTGATCCCGCTCTCCCGCATCCTGGGCGGCGCGATCTACTGCGCGGGCACGGACGCGGAGCCCCTGCTCAACGCGTACGCGACCTGGACACGCACCCTCCCCCCAGAGATGTGCACAGCATTCAGCCTGCTACGCCTCCCTCCCCTCCCCCAGATCCCGGAACCCCTGCGCGGCGGCTTCTGGTCCCGAATAGCAGTCGCCTGGACAGGCGACCCAACAGAAGGCAACCGCCTCCTGACCCCCATACGCGCAGCCGCACCACCGGTGATCGACACCATCGCACCCATGGACTACACGGCCGTGGACCAGATCTACGCGGAACCCGAGGACCCACTCCCCGCCCGCGAATCATGCGCCCTGCTCAACGACCTGACCCCAGACGCCATCCAAACGTTCCTCGACCAGGTCGGGCCATCAGCAACAGACTGCCCCCTCCTCCTGGTCGAACTACGCCACATGGGCGGCGCACTGTCCCGCCCCGCCCGCACCAAGGACGCGGTCTGCGCCCGGGACGCAACGTACTTCCTGGAATCAGTGGCAATCCTGCCCGACCCGAAAACCGCAGAAGCAGTAGAAGAAGCCACAACAGCCCTACAACAAGCAATGACCCCCTACGGCACGGGCCACACCATGGTCAACATCCACGGCACCCCCGGCACAGAAGCAGACCGAGCCCGAGCCTGGACCCCAGAGGTCTACAAGCACCTCCAGCGAACCAAGGCCACCCACGACCCGGCAAACCTCCTCCGCTACGGCCACGCAGTACCACCAGCGGCATAAAACCAAGATCCGCCGCGCACCCAAGTACGCACGGGAGCGGGCCGTGCCGGTACGTCGAAAGCCCGCCGCGTACGGCTCCTCCCAAAAACGGAACCATCAAAACGACAGCAGTACACCCGGCAGCGGCGGGCTCGACGTACCGGCACGGCCCGCGCTCCAAAAGAACAACGGCGCCGCACACAACAACGCGCCGCACCCCACAAGGGACGCGACGCGCTGCCACTACACCTGGACCGTCGACTACGTAGTACGCCGCCGCCGAGACCCAGGCCGCCGCTCACTGGGCCGAGTAACAGGATCCCCGGCCTCAAGCGCCGCAGCCCGCCGCCGCAACCCGAAGTCCGCCAACGCCTCGGCCAGCCGATGCACAGACGGCTCAGGAGCCATGACATCGACCCGCAGCCCATGCTCCTCGGCGGTCTTGGCCGTGGCGGGCCCGATACAGGCGATGACGGTCACGTTGTGAGGCTTCCCGGCAATACCCACCAGGTTCCGCACCGTAGAGGACGACGTAAAGAGAACGGCATCAAACCCACCCCCCTTGATCGCCTCCCGAGTCTCCGCAGGCGGAGGCGAGGCCCGCACGGTCCGATAAGCCGTAACGTCGTCAACCTCCCACCCAAGCTCGATCAGCCCGGCGACCAACGTCTCCGTAGCGATATCGGCCCGAGGCAGAAACACCCGATCGATCGGATCAAAAACGGGATCGTACGGAGGCCAGTCCTCCAAAAGCCCAGCAGCCGACTGCTCCCCACTGGGCACCAGATCCGGCTTCACACCAAAGGCGACCAACGCCTTGGCGGTCTGCTCCCCCACCGCGGCGACCTTGATCCCCGCGAAGGCCCGAGCATCGAGCCCGTACTCCTCGAACTTCTCCCGCACGGCCTTGACCGCGTTCACCGACGTGAAGGCGATCCACTCGTACCGCCCGGTCACAAGCCCCTTGACGGCCCGCTCCATCTGCTGAGGCGTCCGCGGCGGCTCGACGGCGATCGTCGGCACCTCGTGCGGCACGGCCCCGTACGACCGCAGCTGGTCGGAGAGCGAAGCCGCCTGCTCCTTCGTACGCGGCACGAGCACCTTCCAGCCGAACAGCGGCTTGGACTCGAACCACGACAACTGGTCGCGCTGGGCGGCGGCGGAACGCTCACCGACCACGGCTATCACCGGCCGCCCGCCATCGGGCGAGGGCAGCACCTTGGCCTGCTTGAGCGTCTGCGCGATGGTCCCGAGCGTCGCGGCCCAGGTCCGCTGCCGAGTAGTGGTACCGGCAACAGTGACGGTCATAGGCGTATCGGGCTTGCGCCCCGAGGCGACAAGCTCCCCCGCAGCAGCGCCCACGGAATCAAGGGTCGCCGAGACGACAACGGTCCCGTCGGACGCCCCGACCTCGGTCCAGCAGCGCCCGGACGCCGTACGGGCGTCCACGAACCGCACGTCCGCACCCTGGGCGTCCCGCAACGGAACACCCGCGTAAGCGGGCACACCGACGGCGGCGGCAACGCCGGGTACGACCTCGAAGGGCACACCCGCGGCGGCACAGGCGAGCATCTCCTCGGCGGCGTACGCATCGAGTCCGGGGTCACCGGAGACGGCACGGACGACCCGCCTGCCACCCCTCGCGGCCTCCATGACAATATTGGCCGCGTCCTTCGACGCGGGGACGCCAGAGGTGGTTGACGCACCGTCAACTACCGTTAGCTGAGGCGTGTCCGGGCTCGGGCCCGAATCGGTGTCGAGCACGGTGACGTTTCGTCTGGCGTGCGTGCGGACGACGTCGATCACTTCGGGTTCGGCGACCAGGACATCCGCGTTCGCCAGCGCCTCGACGGCGCGCAGAGTCAGCAGTCCCGGATCCCCGGGTCCGGCACCGAGGAAGGTGACGTGCCCGTGTTCGAGGCCGGCGGGAAGGGTGGTGGGGCTCAATGTGCTCGCTCCCCCATCAGACCGGCCGCGCCCTTGGCAAGCATCTCGGCGGCGAGTTCACGGCCGAGCGCCATTGCTTGGTCATGTGTCTCGGGCACGGGACCGGTGGTGGACAACTGCACCAGCGTCGAGCCGTCGGTCGTGCCGACGACGCCGCGCAGGCGCATTTCCTTGACAATCTGCCCGTCGGCCAGAAGGTCGGCGAGCGCACCCACAGGTGCACTGCAGCCGGCCTCCAGGGCGGCGAGCAGGGACCGCTCGGCGGTCACGGCGGCCCGGGTGAACGGGTCGTCGAGCTCGGCGAGCGCAGCGACGAGGTCCGCGTTGTCCGCGGCACACTCGATCGCGAGGGCCCCCTGTCCGGGGGCGGGCAAAATTGTGTCGACGGGCAGGAACTCGCTGACGTCCCCGACCCGTCCGATCCGCTTCATTCCAGCCGCGGCAAGCACCACACCATCCAGCTCACCACTGCGCACGTACCCGATCCGCGTATCGACGTTCCCACGGATCGGAACGGTCTCTATCGTCATCCCGTGGTCCCGCGCGTACGCGTTCAGCTGGGCCATGCGACGCGGCGAGCCGGTTCCGATCCGTGCCCCGTCGGGCAGTTGCGCGAAGGTGCGCCCGTCGCGGGCGATCAGCACGTCGCGCGGGTCCTCGCGCACCGGCACGGCGGCCAGCACCAGATCGTCGGGCTGCGCGGTCGGCAGGTCCTTGAGGGAGTGGACGGCGAAGTCGACCTCACCGCTCAGGAGCGCGTCGCGCAGGGCGGTCACGAAGACCCCCGTACCGCCGATCTGCGCGAGCTGCTCGCGGGACGTGTCCCCGTAGGTCGTGATCTCCACAAGCTCGACGGATCGCCCTGTCACCTGGCTCACGGCATCCGCCACCTGCCGGGACTGGGCCATGGCGAGTTTGCTCCGCCTCGTCCCCAGTCTCAGTGCTTGCCCATTCATGCTCGCCCTCGGTTCTCGGCGCTCTCGAAATTGCTGCTGTCAAAGTTCTCGCGGCCGAAGTCCGGACCGCCAGGAGCAGCGCTGTCCTCGTCCCGGCTGTTGCCGTCCCGGCTGTCGTCGGCCCGGGAGACGGCGGCGACCGTCTCGGGGTCCAGGTCGAACAGGGTCCGCAGCGCGTCCGCGTATCCGGCGCCGCCGGGCTCGGCGGCCAGTTGCTTGACCCGTACGGTCGGCGCGTGCAGGAGCTTGTCCACGACGCGTCGCACGGTCTGGGTGATCTCGCCGCGCTGCTTGTCGTCGAGGCCGGGCAGCCGGCCGTCGAGCCGGGCGATCTCGCCGGCCACGACATCGGCAGCCATGGTGCGCAGCGCCACGACGGTGGGTGTGATGTGCGCAGCCCGCTGAGCGGCGTCGAAGGCGGCGACCTCGTCGGAGACGATCCCGCGCACCTGGTCCACGTCGGCGGCCATCGGGGCGTCCGCGGAGGCCTCGGCGAGGGACTCGATGTCGACCAGCCGCACCCCGAGCAGCCGGTGCACGGCCGCGTCGATGTCGCGGGGCATGGCGAGGTCGAGCAGGGAGAGTACGGGCAGCGGCCGGGGCACCTCGGCGACGGGCTCGGGCCGACGCCGCTCGGGCACCCGCCCGAGGGTGGCCGCGGCGGCGGCGAGGGCTGCGACGGCGTCGGTGTCGATCTCGGGCGTACGGCGGCCCTCGCGACGGTCGACGGTCCCGTTGTCGACCCAGGCGGCGTGCTGTTCCAGGGTGGCCGCGTCCATGCCGGCCACCGCGGCCTCCCCCATGACGGAGAAGCCGGTGGAACCCTGCACGGCGGCACCCTGCACGGCAGCCAGGTCCAGCGGACAGCCGTCCTCGCTGCCGACGCTGGTGGGCGGAAGGCCGGACCGTACGGCGGCGGAGTCCGCGGCGCGCTCCACGGCGGGCGCGCCCGTGCGTCCCTCGACGGCCTCGGCCACGAGGTCCGCCGTCAGAACGAGGCCGGTCGCGCCGGTGCAGGACACGACGACATCGGCACGTGTCAGCTCGCCCGGCACCGATTCCATCGGTACCGCGCGGGCCAGCACGTCCAGGTCGCCCTGTTCCGCGGGGCGTTGTCCGTACTGCTCGGCGAGGAGGGCCGCGAGGCGCTCCGCCCGGTCGAACGTCCGGTTGGCGACGACCAGCTCGGCCACCCCGGCCCGCGCGAGGGTCGCCGCGGCGAGCGAGGACATGGAGCCCGCGCCGATCACCAGGGCCCGCTTGCCCTTGAGCCAGGCGTCGACCGGGGCGCCGGACGACAGCTGCTCCAGGCCGAAGGTCACCAGGGACTGCCCGGCCCGGTCGATACCGGTCTCGGAGTGGGCGCGCTTGCCGACCCGCAGCGCCTGCTGGAAGAGGTCGTTCAGCAGCCGCCCGGCCGTGTGCAGTTCCTGCGCGGTGGCGAGGGCGTCCTTGATCTGGCCGAGGATCTGCCCCTCGCCGACGACCATCGAGTCGAGCCCGCAGGCCACCGAGAAGAAGTGGTGGACGGCCCGGTCCTCGTAGTGCACGTACAGATAAGGGGTGAGCTCTTCGAGACCGACACCGCTGTGCTGCGCGAGCAGCGTGGAGAGCTCGGCGACGCCCGCGTGGAACTTGTCCACGTCGGCGTAGAGCTCGATCCGGTTGCAGGTGGCGAGCACCGCGGCCTCGGCGGCCGGTTCGGCGGCGACCGTGTCCTGGAGCAGCTTGATCTGGGCGTCCGCGGACAGCGCGGCCCGCTCCAGGACGCTGACCGGAGCGCTGCGGTGGCTCAGTCCGACGACAAGAAGACTCATGCCGGCATCACGGCGGGGACATCCCCGTCGGGCCCTTTCCCGGCCTCCTTGGCCGCGGCGGCCGCCTCGGCCTCCGCCTCCATCGCGGCCCCGGCCTGCGCCTCGGCCTCCTCGCCGGCCTTGCGCTGCTCGTGGAAGGCGAGGATCTGCAGCTCGATGGAGAGATCGACCTTGCGTACGTCGACACCGTCCGGGACGGTCAGGACGGTCGGCGCGAAGTTCAGGATGGAGGTCACACCGGCGGCGACGAGCCGGTCGCAGACCTGCTGGGCCGCGCCGGCGGGGGTGGCGATGACACCGATCGACACACCGTTGTCGTCGATGATCTTTTCCAGCTCGTCCGTGTGCTGCACGGGGATCCCGGCGACGGGCTTGCCCGCCATCTCGGGATCGGCGTCGATCAGCGCCGCGACCCGGAACCCGCGCGAGGCGAACCCGCCGTAGTTGGCCAGCGCCGCGCCGAGGTTACCGATACCGACGATCACGACCGGCCAGTCCTGCGTGAGACCGAGCTCGCGGGAGATCTGGTACACGAGGTACTCGACGTCATAGCCCACACCGCGCGTCCCGTACGACCCGAGGTACGAGAAGTCCTTGCGCAGCTTGGCGGAGTTGACCCCCGCCGCGGCCGCGAGCTCCTCGGAGGAGACCGTGGGTACCGAGCGCTCCGACAGAGCGGTGAGGGCTCGGAGGTACAGCGGAAGCCTGGCGACGGTGGCCTCGGGAATCCCTCGGCTGCGGGTCGCCGGTCGGTGAGTTCGGCCAGTTGCCACGGTGCTCCTGCGGGTAGCGCGGGGCTGCAGGCGGTCGCACGTACCTAGACCGCCCCGTCGAATGCAGGCTATGTCTTTGTGAACGCGTGCACAAAGATGGTGTCCGATTTGCCCGGCCAACGTGACCGGGGTCACGCACCCCCGGCGCACCCGTACGGAACCGGCGCACAGGCACCTTCGTTCCTCACATGTTGGGGGCAAAACCGCACACTCTCCTCTACGATCCCCGCCCCCGAGTTCGAACCGCCCTCGATCCTAAGTGACTTTCCGGCCCCTCCGGACGCCTCGGTCAGGCCACGGTTCCATTACTCCGCCCCATTGGCTACGCCTTGAGCGCCCTGCGCAGCCGCTCCTCGTCCACCCGCCAGAACGTGTGCTGGGCCCCGTCCACCAGCACCACCGGGATCTGCTCCCAGTACTCGCGGTGCAGTTCCTCGTCCTGGGTGATGTCCTTCTTCTCCCAGCGGACACCGAGATCAGCACAGACCTTCTCCACGACTCCCTGTGCGTCTTCGCACAAATGACAGTCGGGCTTCCCAATCAGGGTGACCAGCCGCTCCGGCGTCACACTCTTCTCCGCACGACGCTCACCACGCCGAAAAATGGGACTCATACCCTCCATTCTCCGCCCCAGCCGACAGCGCCCCGTAAGGGGCGCGGGGAACTGCGCGCCCAGCCCCCACAGACCCGCACCCGACGCACAACCACCGCGAAGCAAGCCAAAGAGCGATCCCAAGGGGATGAGCTCTTTAACGACACGGTCGCGGAGAGTTCACAGCCAGCAAACCTCCCGACTCCGGAACCACCGAACAAACTGGCTATGCTCACGCCATGGCCGCTCTCGGATGGCTCACCCCCCGTAGGCGCTCCGCCACCGCGCGGAGCGTGCTGGCAGGCGAGGCCTCGGCTGAGGCAGCGCGCAAGTCCTCCCAGGAGCTGGAGGAGCTGGCGCACGAAGCCGCGCCCGAAGGCACCGAACCGGAGTTCCCGGTCATCGGTGACGACAAGGCCGCCGCGTTCTTCGACCTCGACAACACCGTGATGCAGGGCGCCGCGATCTTCCACTTCGGCCGTGGCCTCTACAAGCGGAAGTTCTTCGAGTCCCGCGACCTCTACCGGTTCGCCTGGCAGCAGGCCTGGTTCCGGCTGGCCGGCGTCGAGGACCCCGAGCACATGCAGGACGCCCGCGACTCGGCGCTGTCCATCGTGAAGGGCCACCGCGTCTCCGAGCTGATGTCGATCGGCGAGGAGATCTACGACGAGTACATGGCCGAGCGCATCTGGCCCGGCACCCGCGCCCTCGCCCAGGCCCACCTGGACGCGGGCCAGAAGGTGTGGCTGGTCACGGCCGCGCCCGTCGAGATCGCCACGGTGATCGCCCGCCGCCTGGGCCTGACCGGCGCGCTCGGCACGGTCGCCGAGTCGGTCGACGGCGTCTACACCGGCAAGCTCGTCGGCGAACCGCTGCACGGCCCCGCGAAGGCGGAGGCGGTACGCGCCCTGGCCGCGGCGGAGGGCCTGGACCTCGGCCGCTGTGCCGCGTACAGCGACTCCCACAACGACATCCCGATGCTCTCGCTGGTCGGGCACCCGTACGCGATCAACCCGGACGCCAAGCTCCGCAAGCACGCCCGCAGGCTCGACTGGCGGCTGCGCGACTACCGCACGGGCCGCAAGGCGGCGAAGGTCGGCATTCCCGCGGCGGCAGGCGTCGGCGCGGTCGCGGGCGGCACGGCGGCCGCGATCGCCCTGCACCGCCGCCGTCGTTGACACAGACGCTGACGCAGCGTCGCCGGCACCCCTCGAACACCCGCTGACCAGCGGCCCCCCGCACTGACATGCGGGCAATCGTGCTGTCCTACCCGCACAGAGCCCACGCCAGTCCCGTTAACGGCACCCGGCCACAACACGCCCCGGACTCAGCCGGAACACGGACTCATTCGATCAACAACCGGTCACTCTCCGGCACTTGAAGAGGCGTCGTTCGGTAACAGAAGCGACGTAATCGATGATTTGAGCAACTGGGTGTAGCACTGCCTGTACGAAGCGTTATTCTCCTCAGACGCATGACGGGCCCCGCTCTTCGCTACGACGGGTGAACGGTCCGGTACTGCACGTGATGGAAGCTCTGCCTCTGGGAGTCCCGTGTACCCACACGTCGGGGTTGACGCCTCGGGCCTGGCTACGCTGCGCGCAACGGTCATCGACCGCCTGCGCGGCTTCGTCCCCACCGCGTACGCCGTCCCCGCCCTCGCTGTCTCCGTCGCGCCCGTCGGCCCGTGCTACGCACTGGCCGACGGCAGCGCGGCGGTGGGCAGACGAGGTCGTTCGAGCGCGTCGGCCACCACCGCACGCCGCCCGGCCGCAGACAGTGACAGCGCCCGGATGATGGACCTCGTGGAGCGCGCACAGGCCGGTGAGGCCGAGGCCTTCGGCCGGCTCTACGACCAGTACAGCGACACTGTGTACCGCTACATCTATTACCGCGTCGGCGGGAAGGCGACCGCGGAAGACCTCACAAGCGAGACGTTCCTGCGCGCCCTGCGCCGCATCGGCACGTTCACCTGGCAGGGCCGTGACTTCGGCGCCTGGCTAGTCACCATCGCCCGTAACCTCGTCGCGGACCACTTCAAGTCGAGCCGCTTCCGGCTCGAAGTGACCACCGGCGAGATGCTCGACGCCAACGAGGTCGAGCGCTCCCCCGAGGACTCCGTACTGGAGTCCCTCTCGAACGCGGCGCTGCTGGATGCCGTCCGCCGCCTCAACCCGCAGCAGCAGGAGTGCGTGACCCTGCGCTTCCTCCAGGGCCTCTCGGTCGCCGAGACCGCCCGCGTGATGGGCAAGAACGAGGGCGCGATCAAGACCCTCCAGTACCGGGCGGTGCGCACACTGGCCCGGCTCCTCCCGGAAGACGCCCGCTGAGACCCCGTACACGGCGGGCCCTGCCCCGCCCCCTCTCCGTACGAATCCGTATGGCTCCATACGCTCAGCGATGCCCAACTCACCGTCCGTGAAAGTCCGTTGACTTCGCGGTCCGATCATCCGTCGTCCGTAACCCAAGTGCCGAGCCGCTCGTTGTGCGGGATACAGGCTCCCTGTGGTCACACCCTGGCCGACTTCGATCACTCGATCGAGTGGTCGTGGTCGGGGTGTGCAACCCTCAGGACCCCCTGGGGAGTCGACCGTGATGACGAGAGGAGGTGCCGCCAGTGATCGCGAACGTATCGGCGCACCGGCGGGCGAACGCCTTCGCCCAGGCCCTGGATGAGCAGCCCGACCGGGGCACGGCGGCCGAGCAGTCCGAAGGACCCGCTCCGGCCGTCGTGGACCGGCCCGAGCAGGGCCGGATGCTGTCCCTGGCGACCGGCCTCGGCGAACTGCCCAAACCGGAGCTGGACCCCGAGGTCAAGGTCGTCCAGCGGGCCCAGCTGGTGGCCGCGATGGAGGCCATGCTCCAGGAGGGCACGGCCGCGGGAGGCCGGGCGGCGGACCCTTCGGTGCCCGAGCAGCGTTCCCACCG
The DNA here is from genome assembly GCF_042715345.1 of Streptomyces sp. NPDC058697. Lineage (NCBI taxonomy): Bacteria > Bacillati > Actinomycetota > Actinomycetes > Kitasatosporales > Streptomycetaceae > Streptomyces > Streptomyces sp. NPDC058697. The sequence goes on along the minus strand of NZ_JBHXSU010000030.1, from coordinate 5,323 downwards.
GGGCCGGGGCGCGCACCGGGCGACCGGTCTTGGGAAGTTGCGACCGCGTTCCCGGTTGTCGAAGGGGCTCGCCGCGGGCGGGCTCACCGTCGGTGTGGCCGCCGGAGCCTTCAGCGGTGTCGCCGCTGCCAGTTCCGACGCCCTGCCCGGTGACTCGCTCTACGGGCTCAAGCGCGGCATGGAGGACCTCAAGCTGGGCATGGCCGACGGCGAGGGCGACCGCGGCCGGCTCTACCTCGACCAGGCCTCCACCCGGCTGAGCGAGGCGCGCCGCCTGATGGAGCGCGGCCGCTCGGGGCCCCTCGACCACGAGTCCCTGGGCGAGATCCGGCGCGCGCTGTCCGGCATGCAGCACGACGCCTCCGAGGGCCACCGCCTGCTGCGCGAGGCCTATGAGCGGGACCCGGACTCCCTGGGCCCCATCCAGGCCCTCTCCGCCTTCTCCCAGTCGCACCGCGAGGCCTGGGGCGCCCTGCGCGACCGGCTGCCCGTGCAACTGGGCGACGTCAGCCGCCAGGTCAGCTCGGTCTTCGACGCCATAGACGAAGAGGTCGAACCGCTGCGCTCGCTGCTCCCGCAGCCGCCCTCCCCGGAGGGCACCGGCCGCCACCGCGGCGCAAGCTCGGACGCCACCGGCTCGTCCCGTACGGACCGGCCGGCCGCCCCCAGCGCCACCGGCGGCGGGTCGTCCGACGGCACCGGCTCCAGCAACGGCAACCCCAAGCCGTCCACGTCCAAGACCCAGGACGACGGCCTGCTCGGCGGCAACACCGGCGGCCTCCTGGACCCGCCCGAGGACGAGACCAGCGCCTCCCCGTCCGGCAAGAACACCCCACCGGCAGAGCCGGACGTAACCCTGCCACCCCTCCTCCCGGGCCTCCTCCCAGGCCTGGGAATCGACAGCGAGAACGCGGACTAGCTTCTCCGGATACGTCGGTGGGGGGGGCCCCGGGTTGGAAGGGGGCCCCCCCCCCCGGAATACCAAACCCATGGCGAATCACCGCCCCCGATAAAAACTAGGAAAAAAAAAAAAAACAACCCCC
>NZ_JBHXSU010000030.1:0-4270 GCF_042715345.1 Streptomyces sp. NPDC058697 | reverse complement strand
TCACCCCTCCCACCCCCCCCCCGGGCCCCCCCCCCTGGCCGGGTAACCCACCCCGACACCGCGGCCTTGCTTCCCGGGATCCGTCGGGGGGGGCCCCCCTTGTTGAAAGGGGCGCCCCCACCGACGTATCCAGAAGCCTTGGACGTATCCAGGCCCCTTAGAAGAACACCGACCGCCGCTGCACCAGCAGCTTGTACAGCGTGTGCTGGATCTGTTCCCTCACCTGGTCCGTGAGGTTGAACATCAGCATGGGATCCTCTGCCGCCTCCGGCGGGTAGCCGTCCGTCAGGATCGGCTCGCCGAACTGGATCGTCCACTTCGTGGGGAGTGGGATCCCGCCGAGCGGGCCCAGCCATGGGAACGTCGGCGTGATCGGGAAGTAAGGGAAGCCGAGGAGACGGGCGAGCGTCTTGGAGTTGCCGATCATCGGGTAGATCTCCTCCGCGCCCACGATGGAGCACGGGATGATCGGCGTGCCCTGGCGCAGGGCCGTCGACACGAAGCCGCCGCGGCCGAAGCGCTGGAGCTTGTAGCGCTCGCTGAACGGCTTGCCGATGCCCTTGAAGCCCTCCGGCATCACGCCCACCAGTTCGCCGCGCTCCAGGAGCCGTTCGGCGTCCTCCGCGCAGGCGAGCGTGTGACCGGCCTTGCGGGCCAGCTCGTTGACCACCGGCAGCATGAAGACCAGGTCGGCCGCGAGAAGCCGCAGATGACGGCCGTCGGGGTGGTTGTCGTGGACGGCGACCTGCATCATCAGGCCGTCCAGCGGCAGCGTCCCGGAGTGGTTGGCGACGATCAGCGCCCCGCCCTCCGACGGGATGTTCTCGATGCCCTTCACCTCGACGCGGAAGTACTTCTCGTAGAGGGGCCGCAGCATCGACATCAGGACCTGGTCGGTGAGCTCCTGGTCGTAACCGAAGTCGTCGACCTCGTACTCACCCGTCAGTCGCCGCCGCAGGAAGGACAGACCGCCGGCGATGCGCCGGTCCCAGCCATTCTCCTGCGGCTTCTCCACAGCAGCCGGTTCCTCACGCGTCACGGGAACATCATCCTGCTGAATCGTTCGTGCGGGCAGGGGCTGGACCTCACGAACCACCACGGGCTCGCCCTTGCGCCTGCTCCCCGCGCCCCGGCGTCGCGGCGGCCGCTGTACGGCACTCCCGCGGGACCGGTCGTCGTCGAACGGAATGACCTTGGCGTCCGCCATCGTTGATGCGCTCCTCAGTTGGCGCTCTGCGTCGGGAGGTGGCCACCGCCGAGTACAGGCAGTGCCGCGATCCGGTCGACGGCCCCCGCAAGGGCCTCGGGGGGCAGGAGTCCGGGCCCTCGGCTGCGTGCGAAGTCCGCGAAGGTCTCCGCGGTCGTGTACCTGGGACCGTAGCCGAGCGTCTCGCGCATCTGCCGGGTCGCCACGACCCGGCCGTGCGTGAGCAGCCGCAGCTGCTCCGGCGAGAAGTCCGTCATGCCCAGCGTACGCAGCGCCGAGCCCACCCAGCTCACCGCCGGCATCAGCACGGGAACCGTGGGCCGGCCGAGCCGCCGCGCGCACTGCGAGAGCAGCAGGACACCGTCGCCGGCGATGTTGAACGTACCGCTGTTGAGCGTGCCGCGCCGCGGCTCGTGCGAGGCGATCCGCAGCACCTCGATCACGTCGTCCTCGTGCACGAACTGCAGCCGCGGGTCGTAGCCGAGCACGGTCGGCAGCACGGGCAGCGAGAAGTACGCGGCGAGCGGCGAGTCCGCGCTCGGCCCGAGGATGTTCGCGAACCGCAGCACACACACGGCCACGTCGGGCCGCCGCCGCGCGAACCCGCGCACATACCCCTCGACCTCGACCGTGTCCTTCGCGAAACCGCCGCTGGGCAGCGACTTGGGCGGGGTGGTCTCGGTGAAGACGGCCGGATCGCGCGGGGCCGACCCGTACACGTTGGTACTGGACTTCACGACGAGCCGCTTGACCGTCGGCGACTTCTGGCAGGCACCCAACAGCTGCATGGTGCCGATGACGTTGGTCTCCTTGACCGTGGTCCGGCTGCCGCCGCCGAGCGGGGTGGCCGTCACGTCCAGGTGCACCACCGTGTCCACGGAGTGCTCCGCCAGCACCCTGGCGATGGCGGGCTGCCTTATGTCGGCCCGTACGAAGTCGGCGCCGCCCAGGTGGTGCTCCGGCGGGACCGCGTCCACGGCGACCACCCTGTCCACCTCGGGGTCACGCTGGATCCGTCGTACGAACCGGCCCCCCAACTGGCGGGCCACTCCGGTCACGAGCACGACCTTCCCCAAGATCAGCGCCTTCCTTCCAGCCGTCGACATGCTGCTCGTACTGTGCCGTTCGTACTCTGCCGTGTTCCCCGTGACGGCCACGTTAGCGGGTCGGTGTTGCGCTGTGATGACCGCCCGATGCACGAAGTGACGGGACCCCCGGACGTACGATCAGACCCAGCCATTCGCCGCACAGTCGTAGGCCCGGACATACGCACAGCGTTCGCCCGGCCGGACATCGCGGCGGGGGTAGTACCGGGTACGACTGTGGCCCCCCACCAGCCGGTGGGGGGCCACAGAGCGCACTGTCACAGCGTCGTCGCCCACCGTCTGCCCTCTTGTGGCGGGTGACCGCTGTCCGTCGCGACTTACTTCTTGTTGCGACGCTGAACGCGAGTGCGCTTGAGCAGCTTGCGGTGCTTCTTCTTCGCCATCCGCTTGCGCCGCTTCTTGATAACAGAGCCCACGACTACCCTCGCTCACTTCTCTTTACTCGTTGCTGGGCTGCATGGGCCCACACGACTTATGAGGGGCCAGCCTACCCGCCTGAGCGCCGAGGTCGTAATCGAGGAGTTCCGGGTGAGGCCCACGGGACGCGATCGAGCCGTCCCGGGACCTCCCCGGACCGCCGTCAGGCTGTCTCCACCCCCACGTAGGACTCGCGAAGGTACTCGTGAACCGCTTGCTCCGGGACGCGGAATGACCTCCCGACCCGGATCGCGGGCAGATGACCGCTGTGCACCAATCGGTACACGGTCATCTTCGACACTCGCATCACCGAGGCGACTTCCGCCACGGTAAGGAACTGAACCTCGTTCAGAGGCCTCTCGCCAGCAGCCATGACACACCTGAACCTTCCGCACTCGACGGTCACCGGCTTCCCCTTCCGGTGACACTTCGTCGTTGCGTGCTCACTCCCCAGAGTAGGGGCGTGTGATGCGAGTGGGGAAGAGGAGGGGCCATCGGCGGCCTACTGTGACAGACACGCTCGATTGAGTACATAGCGAGTAAGCGGTCGGTAGTAATCAGACCGCACAGCGTCATCAAGTGGAACGACGACGGACACCCGCCCCTCTGCCTCTCCGACGAACAGCGCGGGATCGTCGGTGTCACCCAGGCCGATGGCCTCGAACCCCAGCTGACCTGCTCCGCAGACCCAGCCGTGGTCTCCCACCACGAGCTCCGGGAGCGGTCCGCCGGCCTCCGCCGCGGCGGCCAGAGCGGTACGAACCGGGAGGGGAGAGTGCGTGTGCGCGCCGGTCTCACGACCGGGGTCCCACGCCCCGGGTTCGCGCACCAGCGCGACTCCTCGTACGTAGTCAAGGTTGTACGTGCGTAGACCGAACCGGGTCGTTATGTCGACACAGTGACCATGCGCCGGGGTGAGGACGGTACACCCCGCCGCCGACAGAGCGTCCGCGAGGTCGGCGTAGAAACCGATCAGTCGGTGCGGGTGTCCGGTGCCGAGCAGCACCGGGGAACGGTTCCGTGCGGCTTCCGCAAGCCGCGCGGCGAAGGCGTCAAGAGCCGCCAGGGTTCGCTCAGGATCGATCACATCAGGGCCGGAGACGTGCCGCGGATCGGGGGACACTCCACACTTGTCCGCCATCAAAGCGATCAAATCCGGTTGTTCCCATGACCATTCAGGGTCAAGCCCGATCGTCACCCGCGGATCCCGCGCAGCGAACAACCGATAGCTCCTGAGGCTCGCCTCCCGCGAGGTGGCCACCGTCCCCGCCAGCCTCGCCGCCAGCAAATGCGCCCGCAACCCACCACTACTCAACACGCCCCGATGCTGACGCATCCACCCACCCCCCACCCCCAAAACCCCTGAAACACCGCACAGTTGGCGTAACGGGGTCTAGAGCGAGGCGGGCGGCGGGGGCTTTCTTCGCCCCCGCCGCCCCTACCCATTCCCGTCCCAGCCTCAGGGGCTCCGCCCCCGAACCCCCAAAAGACTGCGCAGTTCCCCGCGCCCCTAAAAACCTAGGGGCGCGGGGAACTGCGC
>NZ_JBHXSU010000029.1:0-121763 GCF_042715345.1 Streptomyces sp. NPDC058697 | reverse complement strand
CCCCGGCGAATTCATTTTTTGTTTGGGATTCAATCTTTTGGTTTTGAGGCTCCAATTATTCAGCAACCCCCAGCCGGCTGCGCCGGGCCCCGCGGGGGGGCGCCCCCCCGCTCGTACCCGCTCACGGTGTGAGGAAGGTCAGTCCTTGGCCTCGGCCAGCAGCTTCTGGATCCGCGAGACGCCCTCGACGAGGTCCTCGTCACCCAGCGCGTACGAGAGGCGCAGGTAGCCCGGCGTGCCGAAGGCCTCGCCCGGGACGACCGCGACCTCGGCCTCCTCCAGGATCAGCGCGGCCAGCTCGACGGAGTTCTGCGGGCGCGTGCCGCGGATCTCCTTGCCGATGAGGGCCTTCACCGAGGGGTACGCGTAGAAGGCGCCCTCGGGCTCCGGGCAGAGCACGCCGTCGATCTCGTTGAGCATCCGCACGATGGTCTTCCGGCGGCGGTCGAAGGCCTCGCGCATCTCGGCGACGGCCTTCAGGTCCCCGGAGACGGCGGCGATGGCGGCGGCCTGGGCGACGTTCGACACGTTCGACGTGGCGTGTGACTGGAGGTTCGTCGCGGCCTTCACCACGTCCTTCGGGCCGACGATCCACCCGACACGCCAGCCGGTCATCGCATATGTCTTCGCGACGCCGTTGACCACGATGCACTTGTCGCGCAGCTCCGGCAGCACCGCCGGAAGGGAGGTGAACTTCGCGTCCCCGTAGACCAGGTGTTCGTAGATCTCGTCCGTCAGCACCCACAGACCGTGCTCGACGGCCCAGCGGCCGATCGCCTCGGTGTCCTCGGCGCTGTAGACGGCGCCCGTCGGGTTGGACGGCGACACGAAGAGGACGACCTTCGTCTTCTCCGTACGGGCCGCCTCCAGCTGCTCGACCGAGACGCGGTAGCCGGTGGTCTCGTCCGCGACGACCTCGACCGGGACACCGCCGGCGAGACGGATCGACTCCGGGTACGTCGTCCAGTAGGGCGCCGGGACGATGACCTCGTCGCCCGGGTCGAGGATCGCGGCGAACGCCTCGTAGATGGCCTGCTTGCCGCCGTTCGTCACCAGGACCTGGGAGGCGTCAACCTCGTAGCCGGAATCGCGCAGCGTCTTGGCGACGATCGCCGCCTTCAGCTCGGGAAGGCCGCCGGCCGGCGTGTACCGGTGGTACTTCGGGTTCTTGCAGGCCTCGATGGCGGCCTCGACGATGTAGCCCGGGGTCGGGAAGTCGGGCTCACCGGCGCCGAAGCCGATCACCGGACGTCCTGCGGCCTTGAGGGCCTTGGCCTTGGCGTCCACGGCGAGGGTGGCGGACTCGGAGATCGCACCGACCCGGGCGGAGACCCGGCGCTCGGTGGGAGGGGTTGCAGGGCTCATGGGCCCCATCGTTCCAGACACGAAACCTCCCCGGCACACCGGTTTCACAGAGTGAGCGCCGGCCGACAAAGTCCTTACGGACACTTTCTGTTCGACGACCGGCCGTCGACCACGTACACTCTCACCTCGTTGGCCTTCACCGGCCGCGCCCACCCGGTGCACACCGAGCACCCGGGCGGATGCGGTACGTTGTTGGGGAAACAAAGGGTCGTAGCTCAATTGGTAGAGCACTGGTCTCCAAAACCAGCGGTTGGGGGTTCAAGTCCCTCCGGCCCTGCTACACACTCCTTTCGCCAGGATGTGTGCGCATGTACGTACTGCAATGCACCGCCGTGCGGCTCATACCCGGGCGCGGCACGGCCACGACCCGGAATCAGGTGAGGACGAGTGACGGACGCCGTGGGCTCCATCGACATGCCTGATGCCCAGGATGAGGCGCCGGAGTCCCAGAAGAAGGGCCGCAAGGGCGGTAAGCGTGCCAAGAAGGGCCCGCTGAAGCGCCTTGCCCTCTTCTACCGCCAGATCGTCGCGGAACTCCGCAAGGTAGTCTGGCCGACCCGGAATCAGCTGACGACGTACACCACAGTGGTGATTGTGTTCGTGGTCATCATGATCGGTCTGGTGACTCTGATTGACTTCGGACTCGACAAGGCCGCCAAGTACGTATTCGGCTGAGCCAAGCGCGAAGGGCGCCGTACCCGGCGCCCGCTTTCGCGTGTTCCACCCCCATGATCCAGGAAGAAGCAGCCACCGTGTCTGACCCGAACCTGAACGACGCCGGCGAGTCGGTCGAGTCCGTTGACGACGAGCTCGAGATCGTCGAGGGCGCGGACGTCGAGGACGAGGTCGAGGCTGCCGACGCCGAAGCCGGCGAGGCCGCCGAAGAGGCTGCCCTGCACGTCGAGGACGAGTCCGGCGAGGATGTCGAGACCGACGCGGACGCCGAGGCCGATGCGGACGCCGAGGACCTGGCCGTCTCCGACGAGGCCGAAGAAGCCGAGAAGCTCGAAGAGCCCGAAGAAGAGGCCGAGCCGGTCGACCCCGTCGTGGCCCTCCGCGAGGAGCTCCGCAGGCTGCCCGGCGAGTGGTACGTCATCCACACGTACGCGGGTTACGAGAACCGCGTGAAGACGAACCTCGAACAGCGTGCCGTCTCTCTGAACGTCGAGGACTTCATCTTCGCGGCCGAGGTGCCGCAGGAAGAGGTCGCGCAGATCAAGAACGGCGAGCGCAAGACCGTCCGTCAGAACAAGCTCCCCGGCTACGTGCTGGTGCGCATGGACCTGACGAACGAGTCCTGGGGCGTCGTCCGCAACACGCCCGGTGTCACCGGCTTCGTGGGCAACGCGTACGACCCGTACCCGCTGACGCTGGACGAGATCGTCAAGATGCTCGCCCCGGAGGCCGAGGAGAAGGCCGCCCGTGAGGCTGCCGAGGCCGAGGGCAAGCCGGCTCCGTCCCGCAAGCTCGAGGTCCAGGTGCTGGACTTCGAGGTGGGCGACTCGGTCACCGTCACCGACGGCCCGTTCGCGACGCTGCAGGCGACCATCAACGAGATCAACGCCGACTCGAAGAAGGTCAAGGGCCTCGTCGAGATCTTCGGCCGCGAGACCCCGGTCGAGCTGAGCTTCGACCAGATCCAGAAGAACTAGCTCGTCACGGATTTTCCGTCCAGGTCAGGTTGGCTCTCGGAGCTGGCCTGACCTGCTCGGTTTCATGCCTCACCGCGATGTCGTTTATCGTGGTGCGGTTGCCTTTGGGCAACAGGAAACCAGGAAGTAGGAAGAGGACCCGGAATGCCTCCCAAGAAGAAGAAGGTCACGGGGCTCATCAAGCTCCAGATCCAGGCCGGTGCGGCCAACCCGGCGCCGCCGGTCGGCCCCGCGCTGGGCCAGCACGGCGTCAACATCATGGAGTTCTGCAAGGCCTACAACGCCGCGACCGAGTCGCAGCGTGGCTGGGTGATCCCGGTGGAGATCACGGTCTACGAAGACCGCTCCTTCACCTTCATCACCAAGACCCCGCCGGCCGCGAAGATGATCCTCAAGGCCGCGGGCGTGGAGAAGGGCTCCGGCGAGCCGCACAAGACCAAGGTCGCCAAGATCACCCAGGCGCAGGTCCGCGAGATCGCCACCACGAAGATGCCCGACCTGAACGCCAACGACCTGGACGCCGCGTCGAAGATCATCGCCGGCACCGCCCGTTCCATGGGCATCACGGTCGAGGGCTGACCTCCACCCCGTAGGAAAGACCGTGGCAGGGCCTGCTCGGCCCACACCACGACTCCTCAGAACACACAGGAGCAGTAGTGAGCAAGCGCAGCAAGTCTCTCCGCGCTGCGGACGCCAAGATCGACCGGGACAAGCAGTACGCCCCGCTCGAGGCCGTCCGTCTCGCCAAGGAGACCTCCACGAGCAAGTTCGACGGCACCGTCGAGGTCGCCTTCCGCCTGGGTGTCGACCCGCGCAAGGCCGACCAGATGGTCCGTGGCACCGTGAACCTCCCGCACGGCACCGGTAAGACCGCCCGGGTCCTGGTCTTCGCGACCGGTGACCGTGCCGAGGCAGCGACCGCCGCGGGCGCCGACATCGTCGGCTCCGACGAGCTCATCGACGAGGTGGCGAAGGGCCGGCTGGACTTCGACGCCGTCGTCGCCACCCCGGACCTCATGGGCAAGGTCGGCCGCCTGGGCCGTGTCCTCGGCCCCCGTGGTCTGATGCCGAACCCGAAGACCGGCACCGTGACCCCGGACGTGGCCAAGGCCGTGACCGAGATCAAGGGCGGCAAGATCGAGTTCCGCGTCGACAAGCACTCGAACCTGCACTTCATCATCGGCAAGACCTCGTTCGACGAGACCCAGCTGGTGGAGAACTACGGCGCCGCGCTGGAGGAGATCCTCCGTCTGAAGCCGTCCGCCGCCAAGGGCCGTTACATCCGGAAGGCCGCGATCAGCACGACGATCGGCCCCGGCATTCCGCTCGACCCGAACCGCACCCGCAACCTCCTCGTCGAGGAGGACCCGGCCGCCGTCTGAGCCTGACGCTCACCGGCAGCCGCGTCGCACACGCGATTCCAGGACGGGCCCCGCAACCTTTCGAGGTGCGGGGCCCGTCCCTCTTTGTCAGATGCCCGAATCCGGACCGGGTGTCAGTGCCCTGCGCTAGCGTGCAAGGCACAGGAATCGCATAGGGGGACGAATGAAGAGCACTGCCGTGCGACGCGCGACTGTCTCGATCGCGATGGCCGCCGCGCTGACGGGGGTCGCGGCCTGTAGCGGCTCGGACTCCGAAGGGGGCTCGGGCGGGAGTTCGGGAGGGGGCGACAAGGCGGCCGGCAAGGCCAAGACCCAGGCGAACCCGATCTCGGCCCTGCGCTCCGTCGAGAAGTCCACTGACAAGGCCGACTCCGCCAAGGTCGAGTCCACCACGACCATGGGCACCATGATGTCCATGGAGGCGGACGGCGCCCTCGGCTGGTCCGACGGCCTCATCGGCAACCTGACGATCACGTACACCGGCGGCACGATGGCCGACCAGATGCGCCAGCTGGGCACCACCTCCATGGAGGCCCGCTATCTGCCGGACGCCTACTACGCGAAGATGGGCGACAAGTTCGCCGAGCAGTCCGGCGGCAAGCACTGGATCAAGTACGCGTACGACGACCTGGCGGACCTCGCCGGCGGGTCGGGCGCGTACATGAAGGACCAGATGCAGAACACCACGCCGAACCAGTCGGTGAAGCTTCTGCTGGCCTCCGGGGACGTCAAGAAGGTCGGCGAGGAGAAGGTGCGCGGCGAGAACACCACGCACTACTCGGGCACGGTCGACGTGGCGGACCTGGCGGGCGAGAGCTCGAACCTCACCGCGGACCAACTGGCCGACATGAAGCGCCAGCTGGAGCAGGCCGGAGTCACCACCGAGACCATCGACATATGGGTCAACGACGAGGACCTGCTGGTCAAGAAGGTCGAGAAGGGCGAGCTGGCGACCGGCTCGATGTCCTCGACGGCTTTCTACAGCGACTACGGCGTGAAGGTCTCCACCGAGGAGCCCCCGGCCGGCGACACCGCCGACTTCAAGGACCTGATGCAGACTCAGCCGGCGGCCTGACAGCTTTTATGAGACACAGGGGGCGCCACCCATGAGTCCCGGGTGTCGCCCCAGGCATCCCGGTGTCACACAGGTGTCCGGGTGTCACACAGGCCTCAAGGAACTCGGAGGACTGCCGAGTCCCGCTGGGATACGCTCGCGCCCTGTCTGTGAGTCGCTCATCAGTTCCTTGGGGGGAACCATGAAGCTTTCTGTGCGCGGATCCGTGCGTCGTAGGACGACCGGTGCGGCACTCGCCGCGCTGGTCCTCGCCGGGGGTGCCGTCGGCTGTTCGAAGGACGGCGCGAGCGAGGAGTCGCCGAAGATGACGCCCGCCGCGGCCGTGGCCAAGGCGGCGAAGAACACGGAGGACATCACCTCCATCAGCTACCGGATGACCGGCAGGACCCCCGAGGAGGGGCGCGTCAAGGCCGATGCCCAGATGCGCATGAAGCCCGACGTCGCCATGAGCATGAAGATGACCGCCCTCGACCAGGGCGCGGACGGCACCGCCGAGATCCGCCTCGTCGACAAGGCGATGTACATAGGCGGAGGCGCCGCGGCCGCCAAGGAGATGGACGGCAAGAGCTGGATCAAGTTCGACCTGTCCACCCTGGGCGACGACGCGCTGGGCGGCGCGGCTCCGGGCGCCGGGACGGCCGACAAGAACCCGGCCCAGGAGTCCACCTTCCTCACCGGCTCCAAGGACGTGAAGAAGGTCGGCACCGAGAAGGTCGAGGGCGTCGAGACCACCCACTACAAGGGCACGGTCACGCTCGACGAGTTCCGCAAGTCCCTCAAGGACGAGACCAAGACCACCCGCGAGCAGCGGGAGAAGAGCCTTGAGCAGTACGAGAAGATGGGCGTGGACGCGCTCACGATGGACATGTGGATCGACGGCGACGACCGCACCAAGCAGTTCCGTATGCAGGGTGACGCCGACAAGGGCAAGCTCGACATGACCATCACCTTCGTCGACTACAACAAGCCCGTGACGGTCGAGGCGCCGCCCGCCAAGGACGTCATGGACCTGGCCGAGATGATGGGCGACATCGAGGGCTGACCTCGGAGTGGGCCGGCGTACACCGTCGGCCCACGTACGGATTTGCTTGACAGCGACCCGTTCACGTAACCTTCCACAGAAGCCAAAGACCGCTGGTCGTTGCCGTGTGCTCGTGAGAGGGCGCGGTGACCGAAGGATCCGCTGAAACTGCGGACGACCCGCGTAGGTGACTGTGGATGAACTCCCGGACAGTCCCGTACCTCGTACGGATTCCGTTCGGTCGAGTCACGCCCCGTGCGCCTGCGCCGGGGCGTTTCGTTTTCCCAGTCTCCTTCTGAGCGGTCCTCATCACCCGGAAGGAGGCCACGCTTATGGCAAGGCCCGACAAGGCTGCCGCGGTAGCCGAGCTCGCGGACCAGTTCCGCAGCTCGAACGCCGCTGTGCTGACCGAGTACCGGGGTCTCACCGTGGCGCAGCTCAAGACGCTGCGTCGTTCGCTCGGTGAAGACGCCCAGTACGCCGTGGTGAAGAACACGCTGACCAAGATCGCGGCCAACGAGGCCGGGATCTCGACGCTCGACGACCTGTTCAACGGTCCGACGGCGGTTGCCTTCATCTCCGGTGACCCGGTGACGTCGGCGAAGGGTCTTCGTGACTTCGCCAAGGACAACCCCAACCTCGTCATCAAGGGCGGTGTCCTTGACGGCAAGGCGCTGTCCGCCGACGAGATCAAGAAGCTTGCGGACCTCGAGTCCCGCGAGGTTCTGCTCGCCAAGCTGGCGGGTGCCATGAAGGGCAAGCAGACTCAGGCTGCGCAGCTCTTCCAGGCGCTTCCGTCGAAGTTCGTCCGCACTGCGGAGGCGCTTCGCGTCAAGCTCGAAGAGCAGGGCGGTGCCGAGTAATTCGGCTCGCGCATTGACCGCCGCCTGAGGCGACGGTCGTAGCGGGCCGAACGTACGCCCGCCTCACCAGTACATCCGGCACCTGCCGAATTAGTGGAAGGACGCCATCATGGCGAAGCTGTCCCAGGAAGAGCTGCTCGCGCAGTTCGAGTCCCTCACCCTCATCGAGCTCTCCGAGTTCGTTAAGGCCTTCGAGGAGAAGTTCGACGTCACCGCCGCCGCCGCGGTCGCCGTTGCCGGCCCCGCCGGTGCCGCCGCCCCCGCCGAGGCCGAGGCCGAGCAGGACGAGTTCGACGTCATCCTCACGGGTGCCGGCGAGAAGAAGATCCAGGTCATCAAGGTCGTGCGTGAGCTGACCTCGCTCGGCCTGAAGGAGGCCAAGGACCTCGTGGACGGCGCTCCGAAGCCGGTCCTCGAGAAGGTCGCCAAGGACGCCGCCGAGAAGGCCGCCGAGTCCCTCAAGGGCGCCGGCGCCTCCGTCGAGGTCAAGTAACACCACGAGCCGTCCGCCAGGCGCCCTCAGGGGCGCCGTGGCAGCGGCTCGGCGAGCCGACACAGCCCCTCCCGCAGGGGCTGTAACGCTGACGCACCGAAGAGCGATCATCCATCTGGGTGGTCGCTCTTCGGCGTTCGAGGGGGCCGTGCTGCGACTGCCTTGCACTGTCGGTCGCTACGAGTATGGTGATCTTCGTTCGTGCCTCCGGCCGCCCTGTGACGGGCAGCAAGACAGGGTGCAAGACGGGTTGCAAGTGACGATGGCAGCACCCGGTTCGGGCATGGGGGGCCTTGACGAACCGCACGCAGCGCGCAATTCTCAGGACGCGTCGTCACAACGATCCGGATCCGAGGCATGGATCGGTGGCGAAGAGGGCAGTATCGATGTGCATCGAGGGCGTGGCTTGCAGCAGGGGTTGAGAACAACGAGGGTCTTCAAAAACCCGCACTGGACATCAGTGGGCCTAGTGGCTACACTGACCCTTTGCGCTGCCTGTTAGCTGCCTCCTGCCCGTCACCAGGGGCATGCCCTCGCTTCAGCACTGTGGATTGAACCGATCCTGACCTGGCCTTTTGGCTGATTCAGGAAACGGCTGTCCCGGTGTCCGGCTTGGGACCGGTACGCGCGTAGTGAGTCCGAGCCCTCGGAAGGACCCCCTCTTGGCCGCCTCGCGCACTGCCTCCGCGAATACGAACAACGGCGCCAGCACCGCCCCGCTGCGCATCTCTTTTGCAAAGATCAAGGAGCCCCTCGAGGTTCCGAACCTTCTTGCGCTGCAAACCGAGAGCTTCGACTGGCTGCTCGGAAACGACGCGTGGAAGGCTCGTGTCGAGGCGGCTCTGGACAGCGGACAGGACGTCCCCACCAAGTCCGGTCTGGAGGAGATCTTCGAGGAGATCTCCCCGATCGAGGACTTCTCCGGGTCGATGTCCCTGACATTCCGCGACCACCGCTTCGAGCCTCCCAAGAACTCGATCGACGAGTGCAAGGAGCGCGACTTCACGTACGCCGCCCCGCTCTTCGTCACGGCCGAGTTCACCAACAACGAGACCGGCGAGATCAAGTCCCAGACGGTCTTCATGGGTGATTTCCCGCTCATGACCAACAAGGGCACCTTCGTCATCAACGGCACCGAGCGTGTCGTCGTGACGCAGCTGGTCCGTTCGCCGGGTGTCTACTTCGACTCCTCCATCGACAAGACGTCCGACAAGGACATCTTCTCGGTCAAGGTCATCCCCTCCCGGGGTGCCTGGCTGGAGATGGAGATCGACAAGCGCGACATGGTCGGTGTCCGCATCGACCGCAAGCGCAAGCAGTCCGTCACCGTTCTCCTGAAGGCTCTCGGCTGGACGACCGAGCAGATCCTCGAGGAGTTCGGCGAGTACGAGTCCATGCGCGCCACCCTGGAGAAGGACCACACCCAGGGCCAGGACGACGCACTGCTCGACATCTACCGCAAGCTGCGTCCGGGCGAGCCCCCGACCCGTGAGGCCGCGCAGACGCTGCTCGAGAACCTCTACTTCAACCCGAAGCGCTACGACCTCGCCAACGTCGGCCGTTACAAGGTCAACAAGAAGCTGGGCAGCGAGGCCCCGCTGGACGCCGGGATCCTGACCGTCGAAGACATCATCGAGACGATCAAGTACCTGGTGAAGCTGCACGCCGGTGAGACCGAGACCGTTGGTCCCAACGGTGCCTCGATCGTCGTCGAGACCGACGACATCGACCACTTCGGCAACCGTCGTCTGCGCAACGTCGGCGAGCTCATCCAGAACCAGGTCCGTACGGGTCTGGCGCGTATGGAGCGTGTCGTCCGCGAGCGGATGACGACCCAGGACGTCGAGGCGATCACGCCGCAGACCCTGATCAACATCCGGCCGGTCGTCGCCTCCATCAAGGAGTTCTTCGGCACCAGCCAGCTGTCGCAGTTCATGGACCAGAACAACCCGCTGTCGGGCCTGACGCACAAGCGTCGTCTCAACGCGCTCGGCCCGGGTGGTCTGTCCCGTGAGCGGGCCGGCTTCGAAGTCCGTGACGTGCACCCCTCGCACTACGGCCGCATGTGTCCGATCGAGACCCCCGAAGGCCCGAACATCGGCCTGATCGGCTCGCTCGCCTCCTACGGCCGGATCAACGCGTTCGGTTTCGTCGAGACGCCGTACCGCAAGGTCGTCGAGGGTCAGGTCAGCGACGACGTCGACTACCTCACCGCCGACGAGGAGGACCGGTTCGTCATCGCGCAGGCCAACGCCTCGCTCAATGACGACATGCGCTTCGACGAGGCCCGTGTCCTGGTCCGCCGCCGTGGCGGAGAGGTCGACTACGTCCCCGGTGACGACGTCGACTACATGGACGTCTCGCCGCGCCAGATGGTGTCCGTCGCGACCGCGATGATCCCCTTCCTGGAGCACGACGACGCCAACCGTGCCCTCATGGGCGCGAACATGATGCGCCAGGCCGTGCCGCTGATCACCGCCGAGGCCCCCCTCGTCGGTACGGGCATGGAGTACCGCTGCGCCGTCGACGCCGGTGACGTCATCAAGGCCGAGAAGGCGGGTGTCGTCCAGGAGGTCTCCGCGGACTACATCACCGTCGCCAACGACGACGGCACGTACACCACGTACCGCGTCGCGAAGTTCTCGCGCTCCAACCAGGGCACCTCGGTCAACCAGAAGGTGATCGTCGACGAGGGCGACCGGGTCGTCGAGAACCAGGTTCTCGCCGACGGTCCGGCCACCCAGGAAGGCGAGATGGCGCTGGGCAAGAACCTGCTCGTCGCCTTCATGCCGTGGGAGGGTCACAACTACGAGGACGCGATCATCCTGTCGCAGCGCCTCGTCCAGGACGACGTCCTCTCCTCGATCCACATCGAGGAGCACGAGGTCGACGCCCGTGACACCAAGCTCGGCCCCGAGGAGATCACCCGGGACATCCCGAACGTCTCCGAGGAGGTCCTGGCCGACCTCGACGAGCGCGGCATCATCCGCATCGGTGCCGAGGTCGTCGCCGGCGACATCCTGGTCGGCAAGGTCACGCCCAAGGGTGAGACCGAGCTGACCCCGGAGGAGCGCCTGCTCCGCGCGATCTTCGGTGAGAAGGCGCGCGAGGTGCGCGACACCTCGCTGAAGGTGCCGCACGGCGAGATCGGCAAGGTCATCGGCGTCCGCGTCTTCGACCGTGAAGAGGGCGACGAGCTGCCGCCGGGCGTGAACCAGCTGGTTCGTGTCTACGTGGCGCAGAAGCGCAAGATCACGGACGGTGACAAGCTCGCCGGCCGGCACGGAAACAAGGGCGTCATCTCCAAGATCCTTCCGATCGAGGACATGCCCTTCCTCGAGGACGGCACGCCCGTCGACATCATCCTCAACCCGCTGGGTGTCCCGTCCCGAATGAACCCGGGACAGGTCCTGGAGATCCACCTCGGCTGGCTCGCCAGCCGCGGCTGGGACGTCTCCGGTCTGGCGGACGACTGGGCGCAGCGCCTTCAGGCCATCGAGGCCGACAAGGTCGACCCGGGCACGAACGTCGCCACCCCCGTCTTCGACGGTGCGCGTGAGGACGAGCTGGCCGGTCTGCTGCAGCACACGATTCCGAACCGCGACGGCGAGCGCATGGTGCTCCCCACCGGTAAGGCGCCTCTGTTCGACGGCCGCTCCGGCGAGCCGTTCCCGGAGCCGATCTCGGTCGGCTACATGTACATCCTCAAGCTCCACCACCTGGTCGACGACAAGCTCCACGCGCGCTCGACCGGTCCGTACTCGATGATCACCCAGCAGCCGCTGGGTGGTAAGGCCCAGTTCGGTGGCCAGCGCTTCGGTGAGATGGAGGTGTGGGCGCTGGAGGCTTATGGCGCCGCTTACGCCCTCCAGGAACTGCTGACCATCAAGTCCGACGACGTGACCGGCCGCGTGAAGGTCTACGAGGCCATCGTCAAGGGCGAGAACATCCCCGAGCCCGGCATTCCCGAGTCCTTCAAGGTGCTCATCAAGGAAATGCAGTCGCTCTGCCTCAACGTGGAGGTGCTGTCCTCGGACGGCATGTCCATCGAGATGCGCGACACGGACGAGGACGTCTTCCGCGCCGCGGAGGAGCTCGGTATCGACCTGTCCCGGCGCGAGCCGAGCAGCGTCGAAGAGGTCTGACGGGTCTGGCCGGGGCTCCCTGAACAAGAGCCCCGGCTAACCCCGGACCCCAGTCAGACCAGTGAAGAATCGACCCCGAAAGAGGGATTGACGACAAGTGCTCGACGTCAACTTCTTCGACGAGCTGCGGATCGGCCTTGCTACCGCTGACGACATTCGTCAGTGGTCACACGGTGAGGTCAAGAAGCCGGAGACCATCAACTACCGCACCCTCAAGCCCGAAAAGGACGGACTCTTCTGCGAGAAGATCTTCGGTCCGACCCGGGACTGGGAGTGCTACTGCGGCAAGTACAAGCGTGTCCGCTTCAAGGGCATCATCTGCGAGCGCTGCGGCGTCGAGGTCACTCGCGCCAAGGTGCGTCGTGAGCGGATGGGCCACATCGAACTGGCCGCGCCTGTTACCCACATCTGGTACTTCAAGGGCGTTCCGTCGCGGCTGGGCTACCTGCTCGACCTCGCCCCGAAGGACCTCGAGAAGGTCATCTACTTCGCCGCGTACATGATCACGTACGTGGACGACGAGCGTCGTACCCGCGACCTGCCGTCGCTGGAGGCCCACGTCTCCGTCGAGCGTCAGCAGATCGAGAACCGCCGCGACGCCGACCTCGAGACCCGCGCCAAGAAGCTCGAGACCGACCTGGCCGAGCTTGAGGCCGAGGGCGCCAAGGCCGACGTACGCCGCAAGGTGCGCGAAGGTGCCGAGCGTGAGATGAAGCAGCTGCGCGACCGTTCGCAGCGCGAGATCGACCGTCTCGACGAGGTGTGGACCCGATTCAAGAACCTCAAGGTCCAGGACCTGGAGGGTGACGAGCTCCTCTACCGCGAGCTGCGTGACCGCTTCGGGACCTACTTCGACGGCTCCATGGGTGCGGCTGCCCTGCAGAAGCGCCTGGAGTCCTTCGACCTGGACGAGGAGGCCGAGCGCCTCCGCGAGATCATCCGTACCGGCAAGGGCCAGAAGAAGACCCGTGCGCTGAAGCGGCTGAAGGTCGTGTCTGCGTTCCTGCAGACCTCCAACAGCCCCAAGGGCATGGTCCTCGACTGCGTCCCGGTCATCCCGCCGGACCTTCGCCCGATGGTGCAGCTGGACGGTGGCCGCTTCGCGACCTCCGACCTGAACGACCTGTACCGCCGTGTGATCAACCGCAACAACCGCCTGAAGCGGCTTCTCGACCTCGGCGCGCCCGAGATCATCGTGAACAACGAGAAGCGCATGCTCCAGGAGGCCGTCGACGCGCTCTTCGACAACGGCCGTCGTGGTCGCCCGGTCACGGGCCCCGGCAACCGTCCGCTGAAGTCGCTGTCCGACATGCTCAAGGGCAAGCAGGGCCGCTTCCGTCAGAACCTGCTCGGCAAGCGTGTGGACTACTCCGCGCGTTCCGTGATCGTCGTCGGTCCGCAGCTGAAGCTGCACCAGTGCGGTCTGCCGAAGGCCATGGCGCTGGAGCTCTTCAAGCCGTTCGTGATGAAGCGCCTGGTCGACCTGAACCACGCGCAGAACATCAAGAGCGCCAAGCGGATGGTCGAGCGCGGCCGCACGGTCGTGTACGACGTCCTGGAAGAGGTCATCGCCGAGCACCCGGTTCTGCTGAACCGTGCGCCGACGCTGCACCGCCTCGGCATCCAGGCCTTCGAGCCGCAGCTGGTCGAGGGCAAGGCCATCCAGATCCACCCGCTCGTCTGCACCGCGTTCAACGCGGACTTCGACGGTGACCAGATGGCCGTGCACCTGCCGCTCTCCGCGGAGGCGCAGGCCGAGGCCCGCATCCTGATGCTGTCCTCGAACAACATCCTCAAGCCCGCCGACGGCCGTCCGGTGACGATGCCGACCCAGGACATGGTCCTCGGTCTGTTCTTCCTCACCACCGACGGCGAGCTGCGGGACGTCAAGGGCGAGGGCCGGTCCTTCGGCTCCGCGGCCGAGGCGATCATGGCGTTCGACGCCGGCGACCTCTCGCTGCAGTCGCGCGTGGACATCCGCTTCCCGGTGGGCACCATCCCGCCGCGCGGCTGGACCCCGCCGGCTCAGGAGGAGGGCGACCCGGAGTGGCAGCAGGGTGACACCTTCCGCCTGAACACCACGCTGGGCCGCGCGCTCTTCAACGAGCTGCTGCCCGAGGACTACCCGTTCGTCGACTACGAGGTCGGCAAGAAGCAGCTCTCCGAGATCGTCAACGACCTCGCCGAGCGCTACCCCAAGGTCATCGTGGCGGCGACGCTCGACAACCTGAAGGCGGCCGGCTTCTACTGGGCGACCCGTTCCGGCGTCACCGTGGCCATCTCCGACATCGTCGTTCCCGACGCGAAGCGCGCGATCGTCAAGGGCTACGAGGACCAGGACGAGAAGGTCCAGAAGCAGTACGAGCGTGGTCTGATCACCAAGGACGAGCGCACGCAGGAGCTCATCGCGATCTGGACCAAGGCGACCAACGAGGTCGCCGAGGCGATGAACGCGAACTTCCCGAAGACCAACCCGGTCTCGATGATGGTCAACTCGGGCGCTCGCGGAAACATGATGCAGATGCGTCAGATCGCCGGTATGCGTGGTCTGGTGTCGAACGCCAAGAACGAGACGATCCCGCGTCCCATCAAGGCGTCCTTCCGTGAAGGCCTGTCCGTGCTGGAGTACTTCATCTCCACGCACGGTGCCCGTAAGGGTCTGGCCGACACCGCCCTGCGTACCGCCGACTCGGGTTACCTCACCCGTCGTCTGGTGGACGTCTCGCAGGACGTCATCATCCGCGAGGAGGACTGCGGCACCGACCGCGGCCTGCGTCTGGCGATCGCCGAGCGGGGCGCCGACGGCGTCCTGCGCAAGACGGAGAACGTCGAGACCAGCGTGTACGCACGTGCGCTGGCCGAGGACATCACCGTCGACGGCAAGGTGCTGGCCCCGGCCAACACCGACCTGGGCGACGTCCTCATCGACGAGCTCGTCAAGTACGGCATCGAGGAGGTCAAGACCCGTTCGGTCCTGACCTGCGAGTCCGCCGTCGGTACCTGCGCCATGTGCTACGGCCGTTCGCTGGCCACCGGCAAGCTGGTCGACATCGGTGAGGCGGTCGGCATCATCGCCGCCCAGTCCATCGGTGAGCCCGGCACGCAGCTGACGATGCGTACCTTCCACACCGGTGGTGTGGCCGGTGACGACATCACCCAGGGTCTGCCCCGTGTCGTCGAGCTCTTCGAGGCTCGTACGCCGAAGGGTGTCGCCCCGATCTCCGAGGCCTCCGGCCGCGTGCGGATCGAGGAGACCGAGAAGACCAAGAAGCTCGTCGTCACTCCGGACGACGGCAGCGACGAGACGGCGTTCCCGATCTCGAAGCGTGCCCGTCTGCTGGTGGGCGAGGGCGACCACGTCGAGGTGGGCCAGAAGCTCACCGTGGGTGCCACCAACCCGCACGACGTGCTGCGCATCCTCGGTCAGCGGGCCGTCCAGGTCCACCTGGTCGGCGAAGTCCAGCGGGTCTACAACTCGCAGGGCGTGTCGATCCACGACAAGCACATCGAGATCATCATCCGGCAGATGCTCCGCCGTGTGACGATCATCGAGTCGGGCGACGCGGAGCTGCTGCCCGGCGAGCTCGTCGAGCGGTCGAAGTTCGAGACCGAGAACCGTCGTGTGGTCCAGGAAGGCGGCCACCCGGCCTCCGGCCGTCCGCAGCTGATGGGTATCACCAAGGCATCGCTGGCCACCGAGTCGTGGCTGTCGGCGGCGTCCTTCCAGGAGACGACCAGGGTTCTGACGGACGCGGCGATCAACGCCAAGTCCGACTCCCTGATCGGCCTCAAGGAGAACGTCATCATCGGTAAGCTCATCCCGGCCGGTACGGGCCTGTCCCGCTACCGCAACATCCGGGTCGAGCCGACCGAGGAGGCCAAGGCCGCGATGTACTCGGCCGTCGGCTACGACGACATCGACTACTCGCCGTTCGGCACGGGCTCCGGCCAGGCCGTTCCGCTGGAGGACTACGACTACGGTCCGTACAACCAGTAAGCGGGTTGCTTGAGTTGAAGGGCGGTCACCCTGAGGGGTGGCCGCCCTTCGGCTTTTCCCGTGACGGGAACCTATGCCGGAAATGCCGCGTTGGAGCATGATGGAAGCCCAGTCTTTCGGGGGGAGGTGCTCCCGTGTCGTACCCGTCGTGGCAGCCCGGGGAGGGGCCGAAGGATGCGCAGGCCCGGCCGGGGCCGGGTGGTGTGCCGTCCTGGCGCGGGCAGGGGGGTCAGCAGCCCGTCTGGTACGGGCAGGGCGGCCCTCCGCAGCCCGGGTACGGGGACAGTGGGCATTCCATGCTCGCCTCGCACGCGGACCGGGAGCGGGCCGTCGACGTGCTCAGAGCCGGCTTCGGCGAGGGGCGCATGGAGCAGGCCGAGTTCGAGAAGCGCGTGGCGCGGGCCTACGCGGCCCGTACGGTGGGCGAGCTGGCCCTTCTGGTGGCCGACCTGCCCCAGGGGCCCGTACCGCTGCCGGCGGCCGTAGCGGCCGTGCCACGGACGTTCCTGCCCCTTCCCGTGCCGAAGACGAACGAGAAGGCGATCGGCTCGGCGATCTGCGGCGGGCTGTGCCTGGTGACCTTCGGGCTCACCGGTCTTCCCGCGGTGATTCTCGGCCATTCCGCGCGCTCCGAGATCCGTCGCAGAGGCGAGGGCGGTGACGGTCTCGCGCTCACCGGACTGGTCATCGGATGGCTGGCCACGGCCAGCTGGACCCTTGTGGTGACGCTGCTGCTCATCGCCGCGCTGACGACCGGATGAAGATCACGGACGGCGTGGCGGGTTGGCATGGTCCGCTCAGAGATGTTAGTGCGGCCCATTTGTTTTGACCGCAGCCTATGAGGTAGGTACGCTCAGACCTTGTGCCTGGGGTGTGCCCTGGCTCCCGTGCGTGCCTTCAAACCGCAAGGGGAGTCGTAAGCGGCCACCGTAAATCTGCGCTCTTCTCGCTTCACGGCGAGAGTCTGCAGGATTCGACACACCCGACCGCGTGGGTCGGCGATGTTCCAGGTTAGCTTCACCATTCGGCACACAGAAACCGGAGAAGTAGTGCCTACGATCCAGCAGCTGGTCCGGAAGGGCCGGCAGGACAAGGTCGAGAAGAACAAGACGCCCGCACTCGAGGGTTCGCCCCAGCGTCGCGGCGTCTGCACGCGTGTGTTCACGACCACCCCGAAGAAGCCGAACTCGGCCCTGCGTAAGGTCGCGCGTGTGCGTCTGACCAGCGGGATCGAAGTCACCGCTTACATTCCGGGTGAGGGACACAACCTGCAGGAGCACTCCATCGTGCTCGTGCGTGGTGGCCGTGTGAAGGACCTGCCGGGTGTTCGCTACAAGATCATCCGAGGTTCCCTGGACACCCAGGGTGTCAAGAACCGCAAGCAGGCCCGCAGCCGCTACGGCGCCAAGAAGGAGAAGTAGAAATGCCTCGTAAGGGCCCCGCCCCGAAGCGCCCGGTCATCATCGACCCGGTCTACGGTTCTCCTCTTGTCACGTCGCTCATCAACAAGGTGCTGCTGAACGGCAAGCGCTCCACCGCCGAGCGCATCGTCTACGGCGCCATGGAGGGCCTGCGCGAGAAGACCGGCAACGACCCGGTCATCACGCTCAAGCGCGCTCTTGAGAACATCAAGCCGACCCTCGAGGTCAAGTCCCGCCGTGTCGGTGGCGCCACCTACCAGGTGCCGGTCGAGGTCAAGCCCGGCCGCGCGAGCACCCTGGCGCTGCGCTGGCTGGTCGGTTACTCCCGCGCCCGTCGCGAGAAGACCATGACCGAGCGTCTGCTCAACGAGCTTCTCGACGCCTCCAACGGCCTCGGTGCCGCTGTGAAGAAGCGCGAGGACACCCACAAGATGGCCGAGTCCAACAAGGCCTTCGCGCACTACCGCTGGTAGTCGCTACCCCCATCGAGACCGAGAGAAGACCGAAGCCTTATGGCTACCACTTCACTTGACCTGGCCAGGGTCCGCAACATCGGGATCATGGCCCACATCGACGCGGGCAAGACGACCACCACCGAGCGGATCCTCTTCTACACCGGCGTCAGCTACAAGATCGGTGAAGTCCACGACGGCGCTGCCACCATGGACTGGATGGAGCAGGAGCAGGAGCGTGGCATCACGATCACCTCTGCTGCTACCACCTGTCATTGGCCGCTTGAGGACAACGACTACACGATCAACATCATCGACACCCCGGGTCACGTCGACTTCACGGTCGAGGTGGAGCGTTCGCTCCGCGTCCTCGACGGTGCCGTCACCGTGTTCGACGGCGTCGCGGGTGTCGAGCCGCAGTCCGAGACGGTGTGGCGTCAGGCCGACCGTTACGGCGTGCCGCGCATCTGCTTCGTCAACAAGCTCGACCGGACCGGCGCGGAGTTCCACCGCTGCGTCGACATGATCAGCGGCCGCCTCGGCGCGCAGCCGATCGTCATGCAGCTCCCGATCGGTGCCGAGGCCGACTTCAAGGGCGTCGTCGACCTGGTCACGATGAAGGCTCTCGTGTGGTCCGCCGAGGCGGAGAAGGGCGAGATGTACGACGTCGTCGACATCCCGGCCACCCACACCGAGGCTGCCGAGGAGTACCGCGGCAAGCTCGTCGAGACGGTCGCCGAGAACGACGACGAGATCATGGAGCTGTACCTGGAGGGCAAGGAGCCTTCCGTGGAGCAGCTGTACGCCGCGATCCGCCGCATCACCATCGCGTCCGGCAAGTCCGAGGGCACCACGGTCACCCCGGTGTTCTGTGGCACCGCGTTCAAGAACAAGGGCGTCCAGCCCCTGCTCGACGCGGTCGTGCGCTACCTGCCGACCCCGCTTGACGTCGAGGCCATCGAGGGCCACGACGTGAAGGACCCCGAGGTCGTCATCCAGCGCAAGCCGTCCGTGGACGAGCCGCTGTCCGCCCTCGCGTTCAAGATCATGAGCGACCCGCACCTGGGCAAGCTCACCTTCGTCCGGGTCTACTCGGGCCGCCTGGTGTCCGGCACTGCCGTGCTGAACTCCGTCAAGGGCAAGAAGGAGCGCATCGGCAAGATCTACCGCATGCACGCGAACAAGCGTGAGGAGATCGAGGCGGTGGGCGCCGGCGACATCGTCGCCGTGATGGGCCTGAAGCAGACCACCACCGGTGAGACGCTCTCCGACGACAAGAACCCGGTCATCCTGGAGTCCATGGACTTCCCGGCGCCGGTCATTCAGGTCGCCATCGAGCCCAAGTCCAAGGGTGACCAGGAGAAGCTGGGTGTAGCCATCCAGCGTCTCGCGGAGGAGGACCCCTCCTTCCAGGTTCACTCGGACGAGGAGACCGGCCAGACCATCATCGGCGGTATGGGCGAGCTGCACCTCGAGGTGCTGGTCGACCGTATGCGCCGTGAGTTCAAGGTCGAGGCCAACGTCGGTAAGCCGCAGGTCGCGTACCGTGAGACGATCCGCAAGACCGTCGAGCGTCACGACTACACCCACAAGAAGCAGACCGGTGGTACCGGTCAGTTCGCCAAGGTGCAGATCGCGATCGAGCCCATCACCGAGACCGATGGTCCGGCGTACGAGTTCGTGAACAAGGTCACCGGTGGCCGTATCCCGCGGGAGTACATCCCGTCGGTGGACGCCGGTGCGCAGGAGGCCATGCAGTTCGGCATCCTGGCCGGCTACGAGATGACGGGCGTCCGCGTCATTCTTCTCGACGGTGGCTACCACGAGGTCGACTCCTCCGAGCTCGCCTTCAAGATCGCCGGCTCGCAGGCCTTCAAGGAGGCCGCCCGCAAGGCCAGCCCCGTGCTGCTCGAGCCGATGATGGCCGTCGAGGTCACCACGCCCGAGGAGTCGATGGGCGATGTCATCGGCGACCTCAACTCCCGCCGTGGCCAGATCCAGGCCATGGAGGAGCGCAGCGGCGCCCGCGTCGTGAAGGGCCTCGTGCCCCTCTCGGAGATGTTCGGCTACGTCGGCGACCTCCGCAGCAAGACCTCGGGTCGCGCAAGCTACTCGATGCAGTTCGACTCCTACGCCGAGGTTCCCCGGAACGTCGCCGAGGAGATCATCGCGAAGGCCAAGGGCGAGTAACGCACACCGTTTGCACGCTTTAGGCTTGACACCGACCGACGGGATTCATCCGGAAACGGGAATCCCGGCGGGCGGCATCCCAGCAAAGATCACCCTGGCGCCGATGAGTAAGGCGTACCAGAACCACTCCACAGGAGGACCCAGTGGCGAAGGCGAAGTTCGAGCGGACTAAGCCGCACGTCAACATCGGCACCATCGGTCACATCGACCACGGTAAGACGACCCTCACGGCCGCCATTACCAAGGTGCTGCATGACGCGTACCCGGACCTGAACGAGGCCTCGGCCTTCGACCAGATCGACAAGGCTCCTGAGGAGCGCCAGCGCGGTATCACGATCTCCATCGCGCACGTCGAGTACCAGACGGAGACGCGTCACTACGCGCACGTCGACTGCCCGGGTCACGCGGACTACATCAAGAACATGATCACCGGTGCTGCCCAGATGGACGGCGCCATCCTCGTGGTTGCCGCCACCGACGGCCCGATGCCGCAGACCAAGGAGCACGTGCTCCTGGCCCGCCAGGTCGGCGTTCCGTACATCGTTGTCGCGCTGAACAAGGCCGACATGGTGGACGACGAGGAGATCCTGGAGCTCGTCGAGCTCGAGGTCCGTGAGCTGCTCTCCGAGTACGAGTTCCCGGGCGACGACCTTCCGGTCGTCAAGGTCTCGGCGCTCAAGGCCCTTGAGGGCGACAAGGAGTGGGGCCAGTCCGTCCTCGACCTGATGAAGGCCGTCGACGAGTCGATCCCGCAGCCCGAGCGTGACGTCGACAAGCCGTTCCTCATGCCGATCGAGGACGTCTTCACGATCACCGGTCGTGGCACCGTCGTCACCGGTCGTATCGAGCGTGGTGTCCTCAAGGTCAACGAGACCGTCGACATCGTCGGCATCAAGACCGAGAAGACCACCACCACGGTCACGGGCATCGAGATGTTCCGCAAGCTGCTCGACGAGGGCCAGGCCGGTGAGAACGTCGGTCTGCTTCTTCGTGGCATCAAGCGCGAGGACGTCGAGCGCGGCCAGGTCATCATCAAGCCGGGCTCTGTCACCCCGCACACCGAGTTCGAGGCGCAGGCGTACATCCTGTCCAAGGACGAGGGTGGCCGTCACACGCCGTTCTTCAACAACTACCGTCCCCAGTTCTACTTCCGCACGACGGACGTGACTGGTGTGGTGACCCTCCCCGAGGGCACCGAGATGGTCATGCCGGGCGACAACACCGAGATGACCGTTGAGCTCATCCAGCCCGTCGCCATGGAGGAGGGCCTGAAGTTCGCCATCCGTGAGGGTGGCCGGACCGTGGGCGCCGGCCAGGTCACCAAGATCAACAAGTAAGCCTCGCTTACCTGTTGGGCTTGAACGCCTGGTAGCTCCAGCATCGCTGAGCTCCTTGAAGGGGCCCGTACGACTTCGGTCGTGCGGGCCCCTTTGCTGTAACGAAACTATTCGGCGCCGACGACCCATTCCCCTCGTGGGCCCCTCCCTCCACCATTTGTCATGCCGCTGAGCAAATTCGCGATGACATGTTCGAGGGGTGAGGTATGTCTGGGGGCGTCAGCCGTAGAGCCGTTCTGGGGGCGGGAGTGGGGGCGGGGATCGGCGCGGGGGCCGGGCCGGCCGCGCTGTCCGCGTTGTCGGGTGCTGCGTGGGGGGCGGATGGGGGGCCGGGGTCCACGGATCCCGGCGCGTACATCTCCTTCTCGCCGGAGGGCGGGGCCTTTCCGCTGGTGGGCGCCCCGGTCGTGGTCAGTGGTGACGACCACCCCGGAGTCGTACGGGTGGCAGGGGATCTGCGGGACGACATCGAGCGGGTCACGGGTGTGCGGCCGGGTTCGGCGGTGGCGCGGGAGGTCGTCCTGGTCGGGACGGTCGGGCGCAGTCCGCTGATCGACGGGCTGGTCGCGGCCGGGAAGCTCGACGTCAGAGGGATCCGGGGCAGGTGGGAGACCTCGCTGCAGACTGTGGTCGAGCGGCCGATGCCGGGGGTGGAGCGGGCCTTCGTCGTCGCCGGCAGTGATCCGCGCGGCACGATCTTCGGGGCGTACGACGTCTCGTACGGGATCGGGGTGTCGCCCTGGTACTGGTGGGACGACGTACGGCCGGTGCGGCGGAGCGAGGCGTACGTACTGCCGGGGCGGTACAGCCAGGGAACGCCGGCGGTGAAGTACCGCGGGATCTTCATCAATGACGAGAACCCGGCGCTGGGGACATGGGCGCCTGCGTTCTTCGGTCCCGGGAAGGCGCCCGGGCATCCCGGCGGCTTCAACGCGGACTTCTACGCCAAGGTTTTCGAGGTGCTGCTGCGGCTGAAGGCGAACTATCTGTGGCCGGCGGTGTGGGGGCGGGCCTTCGCCGAGGACGACCCTGAGAACCACGCGAGGGCGAAGGCGTACGGGATTGTCATGGGCACGTCTCATGAGGCGCCGATGATGCGGGGTATCGAGGAGTGGAACCGGCATGCGGTGCCGGCCGTGCGCGACAGTGCGGGGAACGTCGTGACGCCGGGCCGGGATCCCTACGGCGGCACCGGGGAGTGGTCGTTCCGGCGCAACTCCGAGGCGGTCAAGGCGTATTGGCGCGAGGGCGTGCGGCGCATGGTCGACCAGGACTTCGAGGGTGTCGTCACGCTCGGGATGCGGGGGAACGGCGACACGAGTCTGCCCGACGGTGACGGCATCGAGCTGATGCGGGAGATCATCGCGACGCAGAGATCGATCATCGAGGACGTCACCGGGCGCCCGGCCGCCGAGACCCCGCAGGTGTGGACGCTCTACAAGGAGGTCCAGCGGTACTGGGACCGGGGGCTCCGGGCGCCGGACGACGTGACCGTCGTGCTGACCGACGACAACTGGGGCAACATCCGCAAGCATCCGGATCCGGCGGAGGCGGGAGCGGGGGCGGGAGCGGGGTCGAGGTCGGGGGCGGTTCGTGGTGGCGGGTACGGGCTGTACTACCACTTCGACTATGTCGGGGTCGGTCGCAACTACAAGTGGGTGGACACCACTTCGCTGCCGAACCTGTGGGACCAGCTCCACCAGGCGGTCGCGTACGGGAACCGGGAGTTGTGGGTCACGAACGTCGGCGACCTGAAGGGGAACGAGCTGCCGACCGAGTTCTTCCTCAACTACGCCTGGGATCCGGCGCGTTGGCCGCTGGAGAGGCTGGGGGAGTGGGAGCGGGGGTATGCGCGGCAGAACTTCGGCGCGGCGGCTGCTGCTGAGATCGCGTCGGTGCTGGCGAGGTATGCGCAGCTCCAGTCGCGCCGCAAGCCGGAGTTGCTGAACCGCAGGATCACGCTGGTGGACGGGAAGGTCGTGTACGACGACCAGCAGACGCCCTTCTTCTTCGGTCACCGTGAGCTGGAGCGGGTGACGGAGGAGTGGCGGCGGCTGGGGAAGGACGCGGAGCGGATCGGCCGACGGCTGCCGGCCGCGGACCAGGACGCGTGGTTCGAGCTCGTCGGGTACGAGGTGGCGGCGACGGCCAACCTGTACGGGTTGCGGCAGGCGGAGTTCACCAACCTGCTGTACGCGCGGCAGGGGCGGGCCGCGACGAATGACCTGGCAGCTGAGGCGGAGGCCGGGCTGGCCCGGGACTTCGCTCTCGCCGAGCGCTTCAACTCCCGGGTGGCGGGCGGGAAATGGCGTGGCTTCCAGACGCAGCCGCACATCGGGTACGGGGATGTGGAGCGGTACGGGCCGAACGCGCCGTGGCAGCAGCCCGAGCGGGACAACGTGGCGTTGCCGGACGAGATCTTTCCGGCGGTGAAGCGGGTCGGGGTGCCGGTGGCCGCCGAGATGGGGGTGGCGGTGGATGGGGCGGAGGAGGGGGAGTGGTGGCCCGGTTCCCATGCCCTTGGTGAGGCCGTGCTGCCTGTGTTCAGCCCGTACCAGACCCGGCCCGACCAGTACATCGAGGTCTTCAACCGGGGGCGTACGGCCTTCGACTTTCGGATCACGCCGTCGGTGCCGTGGATCAGGGTCGACCGTCCGCGGGGTCGGGTCGAGAAGCAGGTGCGGGTGGTGCTGACGGTGGACTGGGCCCGGGCTCCGCGGGGGCGTACGGAGGCGTCGGTGAGGGTGGAGGGGGCGGGCGCGGTGGTGACGGTGGGGGTGGTGGCCGAGTCTCCGTCGGTGGGCGGGTTGCGGGGGTCGCGGGGGTCGTGGGGTGCGCGAGGGCTTCGGGGGTTCGTCGAGGCGGGTGGGTACGTGGCCGTCGATGCCGAGCACTTCGCGCGTGCGGTGGGGACGTGGCGGCGTATCGACGGGATCGGGCGTACGGGGGCCGGGGTGACGCCGTGGCCCGTGACGGCTCCTCGGCGGACGCCGGGGGGAACGTCTCCGCGGCTGGAGTACGAGGTGAGCCTGCTGTCCGCGGGTGAGGTCACGGTGTGGGCGTATCTGTCTCCGCGGAACCCGACCCTGCCGACGGGCGGGCTGAAGTACGGGATCTCGTTCGACGGGGACGCCCCGCAGATCGTCGACATCCACGCGGCCACGGGTGCCGATGACGGGCTGATGGACATCGAGTGGGCCCGCAACACATCGGACAACGTCAATCGCACGTCTACGCGCCACATGATCGAGTCCGCCGGGGTGCACCGGCTGAAGTTCTGGATGGTCGATCCGACGGTGGTGGTGCAGCGGCTGGTGATCGATACGGGTGGGTTGACGCCGACGTATCTGGGGCCGCTGGAGAGCTACCGCGTTCGTTGAACTGCATTTGCTGAGCCGTTCTCGTTGAGCCGTATTCATGGGAGGGACCGCGCATGAAGAGCTTCCGCATGTCTGTTGTCGGGCTGCTCGGTGTGACGTTGCTGGTCACGGGCTTCACAGGTATCCAGACGGCTTCGGCGCACGAGGCCCCGCAGGGCGGGAAGGCTTCGCTGCGGGCGCTTGCCGAACGTGCCGACCTGCGGATCGGTACGGCCGTGGACATGGCGGCGCTGGGCGAGGACATGACGTATCGGCGGACGACCGGGCGGGAGTTCGACTCCGTCACCGCCGAGAACGTCATGAAGTGGGAGGCCGTCGAGCCGACGCGGGGGGCGTACGACTGGTCGGGGGCGGATGCGTTGGTGCGGTTCGCGCGGGAGCGGGGGCAGGTGGTCCGCGGCCACACGCTGGTGTGGCACAGCCAGTTGCCGGGGTGGCTGACGACGGGGGTGGCGGACGGTTCGATCGGAGCGGGGGAGCTCCGGGGGATCCTCCGGGAGCACGTCACGACGGAGGTCAAGCGGTACAAGGGCAGGATCCAGCAGTGGGACGTGGTGAATGAGGTCTTCGAGGAGGACGGTTCGCTGCGGAACTCGATCTGGCTGCAGAAGCTCGGGCCGTCGTACATCGCCGACGCCTTCCGCTGGGCACACGCGGCTGACCCGAAGGCGAAGCTGTTCCTCAACGACTACAACGTGGAGGGCGTCAACGCGAAGTCGACCGCCTACTACGAACTGGCGAAGCGGCTTCGGGCGGAGGGTGTTCCGGTGCAGGGCTTCGGGATCCAGGGGCACCTGGCGATCCAGTACGGCTTCCCGGGGGAGGTGGCGGGGAACCTCGCGCGGTTCGAACGGCTGGGGATGCAGACCGCCTTCACCGAGGTGGACGTACGGATGATCCTGCCCGCGGATGCGGAGAAGCTCGCCACGCAGGCGACGTACTTCCGGGGGCTGCTGGACGCCTGCCTGGGGGCGCGGAGCTGCAAGTCCTTCACCGTGTGGGGGTTCACGGACAAGTACTCGTGGGTGCCCGGGGTCTTCGCGGGGCAGGGGGCGGCGACGCTGACGGGGGAGGACTTCGGACGGAAGCCGGCTTATGGGGCTGTGCGGGAGGGGTTGGCGGCGGGGCGTTGACGTTGACCAGGGGCCTTGTCCGTGGCTGGGCCGGTTTCTGATGCGGGGCTGGTCAGCCTGAGGCCAGCTGTTCCGCTATCTCTTGGATCCAACCGGCGGTCTTCGATGGGTCGTTGAGGGTCTCGACCCATGCTTCCGGCTCCAGCTTGTGCTTGGCGGGGCCGGATTTGAGGGCGATGAGCAGGGATCTGGCGGACTCCCGCATCTCGGCCGTCGTGCTGCCGCTCCCGGAGATGTCGGGACCCGCCGCCAGGGCGTAGATCTCGCGCGCCATGGCCTGGCGTTCGCCCTTCGACACCTTCTTCCAGAACTTCAGGGCATGCTTCAGTGACTCCTTGCGGGACGCGGCCTCCTCGGGGGTCTCACCCTTCGGCGCCCAGCGCTCGGGGTGGTGGACCTCTTCGTAGCGCTTCGTGGCGGCGCGGAGCGCCTTGTACATGGTGACGCCGAGGACGAGGCCGGCCCCGGCCCCGGCGAGGCCCCATCCGACCGGGTTGCTCGCCAGTCCGACTGTTCCCGCCGCGACCGCCGTCACGATGCCGGCGGCGGCCTTGGTGGACTCGCCCCCGCCGCTGACCGTCTCCTTGCCCATCTTGGTGAGCTGCTTCTTCTTCGCGTACCCCTGCACGGTGCTCAGCTTTTCCACGTCTTTTTCGGCGCGCTGGAGGGTCTCGGCGGCGTCACGGGCTTCGCCCATCGCCTCCCAGGCGGCGTCGATGGCCTCGGAGACGAGCTCCAGTCGTTCCGGGCCGTCGTGGGCCCAGTAGGCGTCCAGTGCGACGTAGGCCTCCGCGGCGGCCCAGCCGGCCTGCTCCCGCGACTCGTTCAGCCGGGCCAGCGACCCGGCCTGGACGACGTGGGGGTCTCCCAGCTTCTTGATCTGCCGGTATTTGCTGGCCGCTCCCCCGACGCGGAAGGCGGACCGCATGCCCTTGATCGCGCCGATGGAGGCGCTGGCGATACCGCTCGCCTCGGACGCCACCGCGGCGTCCGCCGCCTTCTGGACCTTGGTCACCTCTTTGGCGATGGCGGCGCTGTAGCTTCCCGAATTGGCGGCGCCGACAACCGCGTCGGCCCCCTTGGTCTTGGCCCTCTTCTTCGCCGTGTGGTGGTTGGCCCCGGTCTCGTGCTTCTTGGCGTCCTTCATGTTCTTGTACGCGTCCATGCCACTGACCACGGTGCCGGCGGCCTCCGTGAGGAGGTTCCCCGACGCCGCGGAGGTCCCCGAGGCGGCGGTGGAGTGCTTGAGGCCCTCATTGGCCGAGACAGCGGCCTGCTGGGTGAAGGCCGCGTTGGTGGGGGTCTGGAAGCCCTTGATGAAGGTGTCGATGGGTTCGAGATTCTTCTTGAACCTGTCGAGGAGCGCGGCGATCCGGTCGCGATAGTTCTTCTTCTTCGCTCCGGCGGACGCGCCGCCGTTCTCCGCCGCCCCGTCTCTCTCGGTGTCCCGGGCGGGGTCTCGGGCGGTGTCCCGGGCGCGCTGCACCGCCGCGGTCGTGGCCCGGTTGCCGGCGCGGGACTGCATCGCGAGGAGGGCGTGCTCCGTCGAGCGTGCGGACGTACTCCCGGTCCGGCTCCCGTCCCGACGCTGCTGGGCCGACGTCAGGACGGCTGCAGACTGCCGTGTCGAGGTGCGGTGGATCGGGGTGCTCATGGATGGGCCTCTCCTGTACCGGACCGGGCGAGGCGAAGATAGCCAGACCTGGCTAACAGAAGGGGTGCGGTGGGGAAATTCCTCACGGAGACTGTGGGGCGCGTGTGGTGGGTTGCTCGGGCCGAGTACCCCCGGCCGGCGGGGAGTTCGCGTTCACTGCGGAGTCCGAAGCCCCGCGGCCGGCAGCCAAGTTGGCCGCCTGCCTCGCCCCGGGGGCAGGCCGAAGGCCGTCGCGAGGCCCAGAGTTGAGGCCCAGAGTTGCGGACGCTCCGTCGGAGCCCCCAACAGCAGCTCGACCGGCAGGCCTGACCTCGGGATCCGAACTGATCTTGCATGCGAGGGACGCCGACGCCTAGTAAATTCGCTGCTGCGTACGGTTTCGTACGGGGCAGTTGTGACGGGGGTTGAGGCGTGGCGGGTTATCGGCCGACGGACTGGCATGTCCTCGATCTGGAGAAGGATCCGACGCCGGGGGATCCGGTCCGGGTGAAGTCGCTGGCCAAGAGCCTGCACGACTTCGCGGACGATGTGCAGGACGCGCTGCGTCTCGTCAAGGGGATGGCGGAGGAAGACGCCGTCCTGTCGATGGTGGGGAAGACCGCCGATGTGTTCCGGGACGAGTTCTCGGGTGTTCCGAAGAACTTGAAGAAGCTGAAGAAGTCGTACGACCTGGCCGGGGACGCGCTGGCCGCGTACTGGCCGCAGTTGGAGCGTGCGCAGGCTCTCGCCGACAAGGCCCTTGCTCAAGGGCGGGAGGCGCAGGCCGATCTCTCCTCCGCCAAGTCCCGCCTGTCCTCGGCTGATTCGTGGGTGACCCGGGCCAACAAGGAAGCGGACAAGTACAAAGAGGACAACGACGCCGGCAAGGACGTCCCGAAGCCGGACGAGTCGAAGGTCCGTGCCGCGACGAGGGACGCGCAGAGCGCCGAGTCCGCGCAGACGTCCGCCCAGTCGGATGTGACCTCGGCCTCCAACGCGCTGGACGCGGCCAAGAAGATGGCCGCGGATGCGCGGAAGATGCGCGAGGACGCCGCCGGGGAAGCCAAGCGGAAGCTGGACGAAGCCTCCGACGCGGGGATCCCCAACCGTAAGTGGTACGAGGAGGTCGGGGACTGGTTCGTCGACAACTGGGACACCATCGTCGCCGTGTGCAAGGTCGTCGTCGCCGTCCTCGGGATCATCGCCCTCATTATCGGTGGGCCCATCCTCGGCGCCATCGTGCTCATCGCCGCCCTCGTCGTCCTGGCCGACACCCTCAACAAATATATGAAGGGGCAGGCATCCCTGTGGGATGTGGCCTTCGCGGCGCTGGACTGTATACCCGGCATGAAGGGCCTCACCACCGTCGGCGGACTCGCCAAGGGGCTCAAGGGCCTCCGGACCATGAACGGGCTCAAGGTCGGGCTCAAGGGCATGGCCGAGGGCGTTCGCGGCATGAGCGGCGTCTTCAAGGGCGCAGCCCGCATGCCGGGTGGCCAGATCCCTTACCGGGCGCTGTCCCCGAAGGCCAGGCAGCTCACCCGGGCGCTGGAGAACGGGCACATACCCATCCGGCCCGGAGAGGTGAATGTTTCCCATCTCTCCGAACTCCAGAGCTTCCACGGGGTCGAGCACGCCATCATCCAGAATCCGGCGGGAGACCTGCGTCTCTTCCGGGGGACGGAGCGGACGAGTTCCATTCCACGGGACCTCAGGGGACAGGACTACGATTTCATCGCCCATACGCACCCGGAAGACCGAATTCCCGGACCGCCCAACCGAATAGAAGAGGCGCGGGGAATTCCCAACAGCATGTCGCGGGACCTGGAATACAAGGCGTCGGATCATATGGAAGTCGTCGTCAGCAGGGACGGAAATCTGAGATTTTTCGACGGTGCGGGAATCCGTGAGCTGCCGCAGGGGACATATCCTGAGGGTGGTCCGGTGAATCCATTGGGGTTCATCGTTCCCGTGCGAATGGGATGACCGATGTGCACATCTGGCATGAACCGCGCCGCGGAAAGGGAAAGTTGTAATGAGCAATGAACACGCTTCGTGTGTCTTCTGCGGGGAATTCGTCCTGCACATCCCCGGGTGGGCCACCAGTGTTCCTTCGTACCGCCTCATGCGGGCGACCTGGCAGGAGGACCACGCGTTCGTGGTCGGGTCGCTCCACTTCTCCTGCCTGCGTGCCTCGCCAGTCCGGTCGGAGTTCGCCGCCGAGTTCGCGCAGATCGCGACAGGACACGGAAGGGAGATCACGTATCAGGCGGCCGGCGAGACCCAGACCCTGATCCAGCCCGGTCTCGGCTACGTCGAGCAGATCTTCCGGGGCGACGAATGCGCCATCCATCGCAGTGACACCCGGGACAGCTGGCTCGTGCAGGAGTTCGCCGGGCCCTGGTACGTGCTGGACCGGCCCCAGTTGGAGGACATCGCGCAGGGGAAGCAGCCTCGTCTCGACCCCGGTGTGGAGCGGATCGTGCTCCCGCGTGAGCCGATGGCGGATCTCGCCGACGCCACGCTTCCCGAACTCCTGGACAGCCTCGGCGTCACGGACCGGTATCCGGGCCTCGCGGCGGGGGAGCCGGAGTACGAGTTCTGGAAGTACTTCGCCCCGAAGCGCGTACTGGAGTACGCGGTGATCGCGACCCCGCCCCTGCCGACGGAGGCGACCGCGTTCCTGCGTGGCTACGCCCCGGGCTATCAGCCGATCGACTTCGACGCACTCGAACGCGACGAGCCCCGGAGCTGAGAAGCCGGACGACGCGGGCCGGGGGGCAGGCCTACGGTTCCACTGGGGAGGGAATTCCGACCCGTTTTCGGGCGAATTCTGAAGTCGGCCATGGCGTCCGAGGAGGATGGAGCAGCGAAGGAGGCGTCGCCGCGCATCGCCAGGCCGATGTGGTTGCCGGACACCCATCGGCGGGGTTCGCGTTCACCGCGGCGGGTACCCCGGCGCAGTGGGTACGTACGTGACGATTGCGCGGCGCGGCGGGATGCCGTTGGACGACTCTTGAAGGGTGCTGCTTAGCTGGGGACGGACATGCGAGGTCGACGTGACCGAGAGAGGTGGCCAGTGGAGACTCCCCGTCTGGAGGAGGTGCGCCTGACCTCTTTCAAGAGCTTCACCGACCAGCGCCTGCCCCTACAGGACCTCACGGTGCTGATCGGGCGCAACGGCAGTGGCAAGTCCAACAGCTTGGATGCGTTGATGGTGCTGTCCCGGTTGGCGCTCGGTGAGCCGGTGCGGGATGCGTTGGACGGACCGCGTAGCGGGGGAGAGGAACCGATCCGCGGTGGGGCAGAGGGGTGCGCCCCCCTCGGGGAGAGTCATTTCGCACTCGGGTGCCGGGTGCGCTCTGGCGGTGCGGTTTTCGACCTCGACGTCGAGATCGCGGTCTCCTCGGAGGTACGGATCCTGCGGGAGGAGCTGACAGCTGTCGAAGGCGTGCCTTACGGCGGCCGTCGGCTCGCGGCAGGCCGCTCGCTCCTCGCCAGCGATCCCGTGGATCCGCGCCGCAGTGATCTCAACGTGCGCTATTTCAACGGACGGCGTGGTCTGGACCCGGGCGTTCCGTTCTCCGCCGACCGTCTGCTGACAAGCCAGGTTCCGGTGCGGCTGCCCGCCACCACAGAAGCGACAAAACTCGTGCACCGGGCCGCACAGGACGTGCTCGCGGTCTTGAGGGACGTCTTCCTGCTCGACCCGGTTCCGCACCTCATGCGGCAGTACGTCAATGCGCGCGATACGGAGCTCAGGCGCAGCGCCGACAACCTGAGCGCTGCGGTCGCGGGCCTGAAGCAGGCTGATCCCGTCGCCTTCGAGCGACTCACGGAACTGGTGGCGGGAATGCCGGAGTATCCGGTGCGGGGAGTCAGCAGCGTCGGCACGAAGCTGGGCGATGTGCAGCTGGTCCTGCGTGAGGCGGGATATCACGGCGCCGAGCACGACGTCCCGGCGCGGCTCCTGAGTGATGGCATGCTCCGCTTCCTGGCCTTCGGCACGGCGTTGCTCAGTGCTCCTGTCTCCGACGGTGATGACGAGCTTCCCAGGGCCCAGCGCCATCTGGTGATCGAGGAGATCGAGAACGGCTTGTATCCCACCCAGGCCGCGCGCGTGCTGCGCCTGATGAAGGAGGAGTCGCAGCGACGCCGTATCGACGTGCTGTTCACCACGCACAGCCCGGCCCTGCTCAACTCCCTCACCGCACAGGACCATTCGGGTGTCGTTGTCTGCAGCCGGGACCCGGAGTCGGGCGAGAGCCTTCTGACCCGGCTCACCGAGCTGCCCGGATACGTGGACCTGCTAGCGGCCGGCGATCTCGGGGACGCGGTGACCAAGGGGCGTCTGCCCGATGCCGTGCGTCCCCGGGACACCGATGTGACCAGCGTCGAGGATTTCCTGAGGAGTCTGTGAGCCCGTGAGCAAGCACCGCGAGTCCGGGCTTCAGCTCCCCATCGTCGATTTCCTCGACACCTCGGTCTTCGTCGAGATCCTGGATGTTCCCTACATGAACGATCACCGCGTGCATGTCCTCGCGGAGATGCAAGCCCGGCTGGAAGCCAGGGTGCGCTTCGTGCTGCCGACAGCGACGGTGGTCGAGACCGGCAATCACGTCTTCCAGATCAAGGACGGCACTGCCCGCCGTACATGTGCCGCGGCCTTCATGAGCATGCTGCGCAAGACCGCCCTGGGTGCGGCCCCATGGGTCATGCACGAGCGCACCTGGGACGGTGCCTTCCTGAGCGCGCTGTGCGACGGCGGCACCACCGGCATGGACCTGGCCGAGCATGCGGTGTGTCAGCAACTCGGCACGGGTGACCTGAGCATTGTCGCTGAACGGGATCTGTACGCCGCCCGTGCTCAGGCAGAGGTCCGCATCTGGACGCTGGAGGCGACGATGGGGACGTGGGCCGAGCTGTCGTGATCCTGGCCCGCCGGCCGGCCTTCCGGGGGGGGCTACGGGACGCCCGCCTCTTCCTCCGTCGAGGGGTTGTCCCCGGCCTGAGTGTCCGAGTCTGCCTCACCGAGCCCAAGCAGACCATCGATCAGGTGGTCCGCGATCCAGGGGCCGCACGGTGTGCTCTCGCCGTTGGTGACGATCGGTCGGTCGAGCAGCGGGGTGGCAGCGAGGGCGGCGAGCGCCGCCGGCCGTGTCCCGAGAGCCGGAGCGAGCCGGTCGTACAGCCGCCGCAGGCGGGCCGCACCGCGTCCGATCAGGTGACTGTCGACGTGCCAGTCCGGCTCGTCCGCACAGCGTTCCCTCAGGTCGCCAAGTAGCTCGCGGACTCTCTCGGGCTTCCACGCCTCGGGGTAGTCGGTCAGCGTACCGAGGATGTCGTCCAGCGCTTCGGGCCGTTCACCGGGGCCCGCGGTAGCAGGGTCCGGAGGGGCCGGGAGGGCGGGTGGGAGTCCCGCGGCGATGTCGGGGAGCGACGTCTCGAAGGGCGGCTGGTCGAGCACCCCGTAGAACAGGACGCGCGTCATGGCCGTCAGCCCGAGGGCCGCGATCTCGCTGAACGGCTTGATCGACCAGCCTGGATCGTCGCAGGCGCGCTGGGCATGGGTCTCGAACTGGTTCAGCGCGTACGTCGTCATGTTGGTGCGCGGCGCGCGGGGATGCTTCTGCGCTCCTTCCGCCGCCGCCCGTGTCGACCGCCATACGAGGTTGTAGATCTCGCCGAGCGGGCGGACTTCGGCGACGCGGTGGGCGGCCTCCTTGATCCGGGTGGACTGGTTCTCCGGAACCTCCGGCAGGTAGAGCTCGTCGAGACGGTGCGTGAAATAGCGCAGGGCCTCCTCCGCGACGAGTTCGACCGTGACATCGAGGAGATCGTCCTGACGTGCTGCCGTCAGGGCGGCGGGGGCGAGGGCGGCCGTGAGATGGACGTCCAGGTTCTCGGCGGCGGTGCCCATGCTGGCGCCGTACGGTGTGTAGAAGCGGGCGCGGAGCGGGTAGTAGCTGCCCTCGTGCGCGGGATCGCCGAGGTTGTCGAGGTCGCCTCCGGCCTCACGCAGCGCACTCTCGAAGGAGTCGGGCTGCCAGACGAAGGCGCTGGGCGGGCTGCTGGGGTGGATGCGGAGCAGTCCGGCCGCGAGAGTTCCGTTGAGGAGGGCTCTCGTGGTGGCGGAGTCAGGATGCAGTGGGGTGTTCCAGCCGGCGGACGCGGTGAACGGGGCGGCGGTCGGCGCGTAGCGCAGCAGGGCGAGCGTGGCGAGCATCTCGCGGACGCCGACGCGGGCCGGGATGTCCGCTTCCGGAAAGAGACGGAAGGGATACTCCTCCTCCAGGGCCTCCTGGCAGAGCTGTTCCCAGCGGGAGCGTGCCTCCTGGGCCGCGGACTGGTGCCGCGCCTTCTCCTTCGCGGCCGTGCGCTTCTGCTGCCGGGAAGGATCGGTCAACTGCCGCACGAACTCGGCGAGTGACGGCGTGCAGTCCGCGCACACCACCGTGTCGTCCCCCAGACAGACCTGTTGAAGGCTCGTCCGCGACACCAGACTCAGCGGGCCTTCGCACTCGGGGCAGGTACGGCCGTCCAGGACCGCGCGGGTTCCGGCCGCGGCGATCACGTAGTGCCGGTTTCCCCAGCCCAACGTCTCGATGTCCGAAGCCTTCTCGCACCAGACGGGCAGACCGGTCTCGGCATGGAAACCCGCAAGGGCCCAGTAACGCTCGCCGATCGCGGCGAGCTCGGGATGGGCGCCGTCCAGGAAAGCGATTAGGGGAAAAAGGTCTGTTGTCACGATGATCACTCTAAAACAAGGCTATAACATTCGAAGTCGCTTTTACCGTCCGGCAGTTCAGGCTGCTGCTGAGGTACCGAGGCCCGCATCGCGGCAGTCGCGGCAGTAATCCCCTGGACGAGGAGTGCGGATCGCGCGTTCGCAGCCTTCGCAGCTGTGGAGCGGCGGAGGGGCGGAGGGGCCGTCACCGGGCGGCGGCGCGACTGGCGGAGTAGGGGGCATCAGCGCGGTGAGGCGGTGGGCGAGGAGCGCCGCCGGGTTGCGGACGGGCTCGCGAGGGAGGTCCGTAGTCAGGGCGTGGCGTACGGCGTCGGGGCGGACGTCGCGTTCGAGCCAGGCGGCGACGGCGGGGGCGAGTCCGTGGACGGCGCGCTCGGAGAGGAGGAGGCGGGGGTCGTGGTGGTGGAGCGTGCTGAGGAGGGCCGTGGCGGTGCGGTGGCGGTCCAGGTCGGAGGTTTGGGGTGCGGGGAGCGGGGGCTTGGATGTGGGGTTGGGGGACGGCGGGGGGAGGCGTCGTGGGCTCGGGGCCGGGCTCGGGCTCGGGCTTCGATTCCGGTTCCGGTTCGGAGGGCGGCGGCGGTACGTCAACGGAGGCCGGCCGAGGCGGTGCCGTGGAGGTGGGCAGTGTGGGGCTGCTCTCGGGGCCCTGGGCCAGGGCGAGGGCCTGGGGCTGGTTGTACGACACCGTGTGCGTGACGACGCGGCCGTTGGGGAGGCGCTTGCGGACCTGGGCCAGATAGCCGTGGGCCTTCAGCTCCCGCAGGGCGGCGGCGATACGCGTCTCGCCCTCGGGGAACCGGTCGGCGAGCGTCTTGATGTCGACGCGGGCCTGCTCGGGCAGCGACTGGATGTGGAGGGCAAGGCCCATCGCGGTGAGGGATAGCTGCCGGTGCTGGGCGAGATGGTTGCCGACGATCGTGAAGCGGGTGGTGTGGGGGATGTTGATATGGGTGATGCCGCGGGGATTCAGCGGCTGCGCGCAGGAGCGCGCGCTAGGGTGCTGGGTATCCATCGGGAAGCTCTTCTCTTCCTCGGTGGTCAGGCCCTCGCATTGGGATGCCAGTCCCGGCGAGGGCCGTCGCATGTCTGCGGTTGTGTGATCGCGGCGAGCATATGCCAGTGAACGGGCCTGGAATCCAGCCGAGTTGGAGAATGCCACTCTTCCGGGTGACCAAGGTTCCTGTAGAGGTTCGGTGGGGTGGGGTTGGGTATTCGCCCCGGCGTCATGGAAAAGCTTTGATCACGCGTTGGGCCGGGCGGTGGGGCTCCGGAACGTGACGGGCCGCGTTCCGGTCGGGCGGATCGCGACTTCGGCCCAGACGGTCTTGCGCGGGGCGGGGCCGTGGACCACTCCCCAGCGGTCGGCGAGCGTGTCCACGAGGAGTAGGCCTCGGCCGGACTCGCCGTCCGGGACGGTTTCTTGGACGTACGGGAGTCGGTCACCGCGTGTGTCGGTGACCTCGATGCGGAGCGTGTCGACGACGACGTAGAGGGTGAGCCGGAAGTCCCGGCCTGGGATGCGGCCATGGGTGACGGCGTTGGCTGCCAGCTCGGCGACGAGGTGGTCCGCCGGGTGCAACGGTAGGCCCCAGGTCCGGAGTTGCTCGGTGGCGAGAAGGCGGGCGAGGCGGGCGCCCCGGGGCGTTGGGGACAGTAGCTGACTGAAGTTGCGGATGGGGCTGTCGAGTTGGGCTTCGGGCTCGGCGGTTTCTTGATTCATGTCACTCAGCGTGGCGGCTTCTGCCTACCGTGATGAGCGACGAATTCGATACGTAGGGTGACTGTCCAGAGCTTGTCCGGTCGTGTCCGGGCTTGTCGGGACGGACTTCGCGGGTAGGGCGGCGGGAAAACACGGCTACGACGGAGAGGCGCGCGATGGCGGTCGACGGCGAGGCGGTACGGCTCAAGGGCGAGGCGGACGAGCCGGGTTGGGAGGTGGATCCGGACGACGAGTGGGGGCTCGCGGTCATCGCCACCGTGGGGCGGCAGTTGAAGCTGCGGCGAGAGGCGGTGGGGATGCGGGCCGCCGACTTCGGAACGGCCGTCGGGTACGGCGAGGACCTGGTCTACAAGATCGAGGGCGGCAAGCGGATTCCCCGGCCCGAGTATCTGGACGACGCCGACAAGGTGTTGAGGGCGGCTGGGCTGCTCTCGGCCATGAAGGAGGACGTGGAGAAGGTCCGGTATCCGAAGAAGGTGCGGGAACTGGCGGAGCTGGAGGGCAAGGCCGTTGAGATGGGGGTGTACGTCGGACTCAGCATCCATGGCCTGTTGCAGACACCGGAGCATGCGCGGGCCTTGTTCGAGGTGTCCCAGTCCGGCTACTCGGAGGCTGAGGTGGAGCGCCTGGTGGCTGCTCGTATGGGCCGTAAGTCGATCTTCAAAAGGGACCCTGCTCCGGTGCTTAGCTTCGTCCAGGAAGAGGTGGCGCTGCGTCGGCAGGTTGGAGGCACAATGGTGTGGTGCCAGCAGCTCGAACACCTGCTGGAAGTGGCGCGGCTGCGAAACGTCACGCTTCAGGTGATGCCCACGGACTCCGGGGCGCACCCCGGGCTTAGCGGCAAGATCGATGTGCTGAAGTTCGCGGACGGCACAGCGGTAGGGCGCTCCGATGGAGCGTTCAACGGCCGTCCGACCTCCGAACCGAAGCAGCTGCGCATCCTTGAGCTGCGGTACAGCACCATCCGTGCTCAGGCTCTCTCGCCGCGGGAGTCGCTGGCCTTCATCGAGCAACTGCTGGGAGAAACATGAACTGCGAGACCGCTGCCGGTGACGCCTCCGAACTGGCGTGGTTCAAGAGCAGTTACAGCGATGGTCCCGAGGGCGACTCCTGCGTCGAGATCGCGATAGCGCCCCACACCGTCCACGTCCGCGACTCCAAGAGCCGCGGCGGCCCTCAACTCGTGCTCACGCCGGACGCGTGGACAGACTTCGTTACGTACGCCTCCGAGGGCTGATTTCTCAACCACCCACACCCCACGCGAGGCTGGAGCCTCACGTGGGATGTTCCGCTGCGACGTTGGCTCAGGCGGCGTCTTCGATGATGTCGAGTGGCGGGAGGTGCTTGACGATCTCGATGGTCGCCAGGCTCACCGTCACGATGCGCCTGAGCAGGTCGACGACGTAACGCGGGTCGTCGGACCAGTCGTTGGGGTCATTGACGATGCCGGACTTCGGATCGGTCTTCACCTGGTACCGGTCGATGATCCATTCGATCGCCGAACGCGCCCCGAGCTGGTACTCGTAGGCTTCCTCCGGAATGTTCTCCAGCGTGATGTGGTGGTTGTAGACGATCTGCGTCCGGTCCTGAACGCCCTTCGTCTTCGGGATCTTCATCTTCGTCACCCGATACAGCTCCGAGTCGGGCATGTCCGGGCGGGTGCCGGTCAGCGACAGGACGACGCCGCCGAAGGGCTTGGCCGTCTCGTACCCGATGTGCAGCTTGGACAGTTCCCGTCCGGCCGCCGAGAAGCCCTTGAAGTCCCGCACCCTCGGGATGCGGGGCAGGGACTTCTTGAGGTCGGCGGCGTAGGCCTCGCGGTAGGCGGGGGAGTGGAGCAGCCCGTAGGCGTAGAAGAAGATGTCGTCCTTCGTCAGGTCGGGGGCCGTGTCCGCGTAGGTCTTGCGGTATGCGGCGAGAGTGGCGTCGGTGATGTTGTCGACGCGTTCGTAGGCGGCGGAACCGTCTTCTTCGCCGAAGTCGAAGCCGCCTTCCACCGCGAGTTCGCGGTAGGTGTAGCGGGGGAAGAACTGGCCGCCGCTGCCCGCGCCTGTGACGTGCAGATCGGGGAGGCAGCCCAGCATGAGGACTGAGAAGGGGACGGCCGATCCGTTGCCGACGCTGTAGAAGCCGAGGTTCTCATGCTCTGGGGTGGGGAACAGCCGAGGGACCTGGTAGACGGTGTTGTTCAATTTCCGGTCGAAGTAGACAAGCTGGCGCATGAAGGGCCGATACGTGGAAGTGAAGACCCTGTCGGCCTGGAACG
This sequence comes from Streptomyces sp. NPDC058697, assembly GCF_042715345.1. Classification (NCBI taxonomy): domain Bacteria; kingdom Bacillati; phylum Actinomycetota; class Actinomycetes; order Kitasatosporales; family Streptomycetaceae; genus Streptomyces; species Streptomyces sp. NPDC058697. The sequence continues at coordinate 83,490 of NZ_JBHXSU010000029.1, read as the reverse complement.
CGTACTTCTCGCCCCGGGCGATGCGGGATTTGTCCGCCCGATCCCAGCTGATCTTCCTGGGGTCGAGATCGATGAACGCGTCCACGTCGGATGTGGTGGGGGAGATGATCCCCGCCGCCTTGCAGTGGTCGTTGAACCCTTTGACCTGACTGTTGTAGAAGTCGATCGTCGACTCCATGTTCTCGATGACCAGCTGCTCGGAGAAGTTGTAGGCCCACGGGTCGCGTCCGGTCTTCAGGCCGCTGGAGTACAGCGCGAACACGCCGTCGGCCCGCGTAGCCTTGTCCTTCTCGGCGATCGGCTGGAAGATCGCGAATCGCTCGTCCCGCTGGTTGATCCAGTCTCCGTCCTCGTTCGGCGCGATCCGCTCCCACTCCACCGTCTCCAGGCCCTGCCCGCTGACGATGTTGAGCTTCTCCTCGCGGCTGAGGTAGTCCCCGATGTCCCGGTAGAACAGCCCACGCGGGGCGTCCGTGTTGCCACCCTTGACCAAGACGATGACGGCCACCGTGTTCCGGCTGCCTGAGCCGAAGATCTTGCCGCCTTCCTTCCGAGACAGCTCGCCGGCCGTACGCTGGTTGCCCCGCAGGTTGTAGCAGTACACCGCGTCGAATTCGTCCGTCAGGCACTTGCGCAGGCCGTCCGCGGTGTTGCCGTCGACGTACCCACCGTTGGAGACGAACGCCACGACACCCTCGTCCTTGATCCGGTCCGACGCCCAGCGGAAGGCGCGAATGTAGGAGTCATAGAGGGATGTCTTGAGCGTGGCTGTGGACCGGGCGACATACGTCTCCGCGAGGCGCTTGTCCAATGTCTCGTACTTCAGGTTCTGGTTGTTGTCGTTCCCGCTTTCCTGGCCGACGGAGTAGGGGGGATTGCCGACAACGACGCGGATGTCTTGCTGCTGCTGCTTTCGCGCCCGCTCACTGTTCCCCGACAGCACGTCCCCGAACAGCCGCCCCTCGTCGGACTCCGCGAGCTGGAACGTGTCGGTCAGCACGATGCCCTCGAACGGCACATACGTGTCACCGTCCCCGCCCCCGGTCTCCGCGTACAGATCATGGAACGCCGCCTCGATGTTGACCGCCGCGATGTAGTACGCCAGCAGCACGATCTCGTTGGCGTGCAGTTCCCGCGTGTACTTGCGCAGCAGGTCCTCCGGCTTGATCAGGCCGGACTGCAGCAGCCGCACCACGAACGTGCCCGTCCCCGTGAAGGGGTCCAGCACGTGCACGTCCTCGTCCGACAGCGAACGGCCGAAGTGACGCCCCAGCGCCTGGTCCGTGGAGCGCAGAATGAAGTCGACGACCTCAGTCGGCGTGTAGACGATGCCCAACGCGTCCGCTGTCTTAGGCAGCGCCGTCTTGAAGAACTTCTCGTACAGCTCGGTGACGACGCGCTGGCGGCCCTCGTGGTCGGTGATGCCCTCCGCGCGCACCCGCACCGACTCGTAGAAGCCCTGAAGGGTCTTCGCCTCGGCCGAGATGGTGTCGTCGTCCAGGACGGTGAGCATGCGCTGCATGGCCTTGGAGACGGGGTTGTGGTCGGCGAACGCGTAGTCCTGGAAGAGTGCGTCGAACACCGGCTTGGTGATCAGGTGCTGGGCGAGCATGTCGATGGCGTCGGACTCGGTGACGCCGGGATTTATGTTCGCCCGCAGTTCAGCGGTGAACTCCTCGAACGCTTCCGCCTTCTGAGGGTTGGTCAGGCCTGCCCTGATGCGGGCGACGTGCCGCTCCGCGATCAGCGCGATGTCCTTGGCCCACTGCTCCCAGTACGTGCGCTCGCCGACCTTGTCGACGATGCGGGCGTAGATGGCCGTGCGCCATGCCTCGTCGAACTCCAGGCGGTCCTGGACGTAGCGAGCGGTCTGCTCCTCTTTGTCCGCCTTCGCCTGTGCACTCTGCTCGGTGCTGCTGCCGTCCTGGTCACCGACCGACTCGTCCCCGGCGCCGATCGTTCCGATCCCGATGGTGTTCGGGGCCTTCTTGTTGACATCGATCTGGTTGACGGACGCGTTGAAACGGTCGTCGTGGGCGCGCAGCGCCTGAAGGACCTGCCAGACGGTCTTGAAGCGGCGGTTGTCGGCCAGGGCCTCTTCGGCGGACATGCCGGCGGGTACGGCGACGGGCAGGATGATGTACCCGTAGCGCTTGCCGGGGGCCAGGCGCATCACGCGGCCGACGGACTGCACGACGTCTACGACGGAGTTGCGCGGCTGGAGGAAGAGGACCGCGTCGAGGTTCGGGACGTCGACGCCCTCGGACAGACAGCGGGCGTTGGACAGGATGCGGGCGTTGTTCGGGCCCGGGTCCTGCTTGAGCCAGTCCAGCAGGTCGTTGCGGCGCAGCGTGTTGAACGTGCCGTCGACGTGCTGGACGTCGCAGTTCAGCACGTCGTCGTCGGCGTCCTCGTACGAGGTGACGATGTCGTTGAAGTGCTGCGCGATGGCCTGGGAGTCCTTGATGGAGCGGGAGAAGGCTACTGCTCGGCGCATCGGCTCCTCACCGGGCAGGAAACCGGTGCCGTCCCCGAAGGTCCCCGTGCGCTTCGCCAGGCCGTTCCAGCAGCCGATGATCTTGGCGGCGTCGTCGAGGTTCAGCTCGGGGCCGCCGGCTGCCAGGCCCTGCTGGTAGGACTTGGCGACCACGTCCTGGTCCACGGTGAGGATGAGGACCCGGTAGTCGGTGAGCAGCCCCTGTTCCACCGCCTTGCCGAAACCGAGCCGGTGGAACTCGGGACCGTACAGGCTCTCGTCGTCCATGGAGGCCAGCACGGCTGAGGCGTTCTTCGCGTCCGCCTTGGTGTCCTCGTTGTAGAGCCTCGGGGTCGCCGTCATGTAGAGGCGGCGGGTGGCGCGGACGACGTCGTTGTCGTGGACCCGGACGAAGTTCGACTCGTCGTGACCCGCGAGCGTGACGCCCGTGGTGCGGTGGGCCTCGTCGCACAGGATCAGGTCGAAGGCGTCGAGCCCCATCTCCTGCGCCTTGGCGATCGTGCCGATCGACTGGTACGTGGAGAAGACCACCGTCAGACCGGCGGGCGACTCGGTCCCGTCGCCCTTGATCTGGGAGACCAGACGGGCGGGATCCGTGGTGGCGGGCAGTGCCAGGTCATGTGTGGCCATGTCGAGGTCGTCGGCGTCGACCCGTCCGCGGGAGACCCTGGCGTCGGAGCAGACCGCGAATGCGCGCAAGGGGGTCTCGGTCTCGTACCTCCACTCCCGCAGGGTCTGCGACAGAAGCGCGATGGACGGGACGAGGAAGAGGACCCGGGTGTGCTCGCCCTGCCCGCTCGCGGCCCGCTCGGCCGCCAGCCGTTCCACGATCTTCAGGCCCGTGAACGTCTTGCCGGTGCCGCAGGCCATGATCAGCTTGCCGCGGTCGTGCTCCTCGAAGCCATGGAACACCGCATCGATGGCCTCGCGCTGGTGGGAGCGGGGAGACTTCTTGCCCTGCAGGGACAGCTCGACCCGACTCGCGTCGCCGCTCGCCGGCAGCCGCCACTCCACCGGACTCGCCGCGATGTCCGACAGGCCGAGGCGCTGGACGGGGATCTGCTGGTCCTCCAGAGCCGCCTCTGCGTTCGGCCCCCACCTGTCCGTAGTCGAGATGATCAGGCGGTGGGTGAAACCGCCCTTTCCGGAGGCGGTGAAGAAGGAGTCGAGGTCGGGCTTCTGGACCGTGTGATCCGGTTCGTAGAACTTGCACTGGATCGCCCAGAGAGCGCCGGTCTCCCGCTCCTGCGCCACCAGATCGATACCGAGATCCTGCTTGGCAGCGGCAGCCCCCGGCCACTCGCCGTACATCCACACGCGGCTGAACTGCTCGCTCCACAGCGGGTCCGTACTGAGAAAGCGCACCATGAGCCGCTCGAAGGCGGTCCCGAGCTCGCGATTCGTCGTCGACTTCTCGCGAATGACACGAAGGACGTCGTGCACGGTGGTGGTCACGGAGGCTCGCTCTCTGCTCAGCGCGATACGACTCGAAAGGCGCCTGGAAGGCGTCCCAGAACAGTAGTCCGGCCCACTGACACAAGGGGGCGCAAGCCGTCCCGCCGCTACTGATGCTCGTGTTCGTGACCCGTGGCGCCCCGCTCGTGTGACGTCCAGGCCGGGAATCGTCCCGTCGGCGGGGATCTGCTCGGGAGACGTGCCGACGCCGTCGTCCTCCATGTACACCGGGTCCACACCGCCCAGGTCGTTGCGCTCCAGCGTGACGATGAGACGCTCGGCATCGGCGTCGAGAGCGTTCCAGAGCAGCTCCTCGGCGGGTGTGCCTTGATCAAGAACGCAGACCAGTCTGTCGCGGGGCGTGTGAGGTATGAAACCGGCAGCGAATCGCCGGGTCGGGACGACGCCGTGTTTGACCTGCGTCACCCTGGGGGTATTCTCTCCGGCTCGATTGGCCAGCCGTATGCCCCGTATGGCAGACTGTCGGGGTTGCTCGGTTGAGTGCCGATGCTGCGCGCCTCCCGCCGGGAGGACCGGAAGCGAGTCCCACAGTACTCGTCGCTCCAACTGCCGTAAGGCAGCGCTGGAGCGGACGTACGGGAATCTTCCGGGAAGTGTCAGCGGGGTGCAGACCAGGCACCCGGTGGGTGTTCAGCCCCCGGTCCTGCGGTTGTCCTTTGGGCTCGGCCGCGTCCCTCGGCAGGGAAAATCCACTCGTGGATATCTCTGTCAGCAGGAGCGCGACACGCCCGACCGCGTGGGTCGGAGGTAAGGGACGCGAACCCCCGGGTTCCAGAGCGTTAAACGAGACTAAGGACTACTGAGTAGCCATGGCGGGACAGAAGATCCGCATCCGGCTCAAGGCCTACGACCACGAGGTCATCGACAGCTCGGCGAAGAAGATCGTCGAGACGGTGACGCGAACTGGTGCGTCTGTCGCGGGCCCGGTGCCGCTGCCCACTGAGAAGAACGTGTACTGCGTCATCAAGTCGCCGCACAAGTACAAGGACTCGCGCGAGCACTTCGAGATGCGCACGCACAAGCGCCTGATCGACATTCTCGACCCGACGCCCAAGACCGTTGACTCCCTGATGCGACTCGACCTCCCGGCCGGTGTCGACATCGAGATCAAGCTCTAGGGGCCGGTGATCTGAGAATGGCTAAGCAGATCAAGGGCATCCTGGGCGAGAAGCTCGGCATGACGCAGGTGTGGGACGAGAACAACCGTGTTGTTCCCGTGACGGTCGTCAAGGCCTCCCCCAACGTCGTCACCCAGGTCCGTACGAATGACTCCGACGGCTACGAAGCGGTCCAGATCGCCTTCGGCGAGATCGACCCGCGCAAGGTGAACAAGCCCCTCAAGGGTCACTTCGCCAAGGCCGACGTCACCCCCCGCCGCCACCTCGTCGAGATCCGCACCGCGGACGCCTCCGAGTACACGCTGGGTCAGGAGATCTCCGCGGAGGTCTTCGAGGCCGGCGTGAAGGTGGACGTGACCGGCAAGAGCAAGGGCAAGGGCTTCGCCGGTGTCATGAAGCGTCACAACTTCAAGGGCCTCGGCGCCGGTCACGGCACCCAGCGCAAGCACCGCTCTCCCGGCTCCATCGGTGGCTGCGCCACCCCGGGCCGTGTGTTCAAGGGCCTCCGCATGGCGGGTCGCATGGGCAACGAGCGGGTCACCACCCAGAACCTGACCGTCCACGCCGTTGACGCGGAGAAGGGTCTGCTGCTCATCAAGGGCGCGGTTCCCGGTCCGAACGGCGGCCTCGTCCTGGTCCGCACTGCGGCCAAGGGGGCCTGAGGTAACGATGAGCACTGTTGACATCCTTTCGCCGGCAGGCGACAAGACCGGGACGGTCGAGCTCCCCGCGGAGATCTTCGACGTCGAGAAGATCAGCATTCCGCTGATCCACCAGGTCGTCGTCGCCCAGCTGGCCGCTGCCCGCCAGGGCACGCACAAGACCAAGACCCGTGGCGAGGTTCGCGGTGGCGGCAAGAAGCCGTACCGCCAGAAGGGCACCGGCCGCGCCCGTCAGGGCTCGACCCGTGCGCCGCAGTTCGCCGGCGGTGGCGTGGTCCACGGCCCGCAGCCGCGTGACTACTCGCAGCGGACCCCGAAGAAGATGAAGGCCGCGGCCCTGCGCCACGCCCTCACCGACCGGGCCCGCAACGCTCGTATCCACGTCGTCACCGGCGTGGTCGACGGCGAGATCTCCACGAAGGCCGCGAAGTCCCTGCTGGGCAAGATCAGCGAGCGCAAGAACGTGCTCCTGGTCATCTCCCGCGAGGACGAGCAGGGCCTGCTCTCCGCCCGCAACCTGCCCCAGGTGCACATCCTGGAGCCGGGCCAGCTGAACACGTACGACGTTCTCGTCTCGGACGACGTGGTCTTCACCCAGGCCGCCTTCGAGTCCTTCGTGTCCGGCGCGCCCTCCGCAGAGCGGAACGCTGACACCGAAGGGAGCGAAGCCTGATGGCTACGCGTCACCCGAGCATTGCGCCCAAGGCGGCCAAGGCCGCCAAGGCCGCGCGCGTCGCCAAGGCGAAGCGCCACGCCACCGAGGGCAAGAACACCGTCGAGACCCCGCTGAGCAAGTCCTTCACGGATCCCCGTGACGTGCTCCTCAAGCCGGTCGTCTCGGAGAAGAGCTACGCGCTTCTCGACGAGGGCAAGTACACCTTCGTCGTGGACCCGCGGGCCAACAAGACCCAGATCAAGCAGGCCGTCCAGGCGGTCTTCTCGGTCAAGGTCACCGGGGTCAACACGATCAACCGTCAGGGCAAGCGCAAGCGCACCCGCACCGGCTTCGGCAAGCGTGCGGACAGCAAGCGCGCGATCGTGACCCTCGCTGAGGGCGACCGTATCGACATCTTCGGCCAGGCCTCCTAACGGAGTGCCCTGGTCCGAATATCGGACGAGGACTGAGAAATGGGAATCCGCAAGTACAAGCCGACTACGCCGGGCCGTCGTGGCTCCAGCGTCGCCGACTTCGTCGAGGTCACGCGGTCCACGCCGGAGAAGTCGCTGGTTCGCCCGCTGCACAGCAAGGGCGGCCGTAACAATTCCGGTCGTGTGACCGTTCGCCACCAGGGTGGTGGACACAAGCGCGCCTACCGTGTCATCGACTTCCGTCGCCATGACAAGGACGGCGTGCCGGCGAAGGTCGCGCACATCGAGTACGACCCCAACCGCACCGCGCGCATCGCGCTGCTTCACTACGCGGACGGCGAGAAGCGCTACATCCTCGCCCCCCGCAACCTGTCGCAGGGCGACCGCGTCGAGAACGGTCCCGGGGCCGACATCAAGCCGGGCAACAACCTGGCCCTCCGCAACATCCCGGTCGGTACCACGATCCACGCGATCGAGCTCCGTCCCGGTGGCGGTGCCAAGTTCGCCCGCTCCGCCGGTGCCTCCGTGCAGCTGCTCGCGAAGGAGGGCCAGATGGCCCACCTGCGCATGCCGTCCGGAGAGATCCGCCTGGTCGACGTGCGCTGCCGCGCCACCGTCGGCGAGGTCGGCAACGCCGAGCAGTCGAACATCAACTGGGGCAAGGCCGGCCGCAAGCGCTGGCTGGGCGTCCGCCCGACCGTTCGCGGTGTGGCGATGAACCCGGTTGACCACCCGCACGGTGGTGGTGAGGGCAAGACCTCCGGTGGTCGCCACCCGGTCTCGCCGTGGGGTCAGAAGGAGGGTCGTACTCGTTCGCCGAAGAAGGCTTCGAACAAGTACATCGTCCGCCGCCGCAAGACGAACAAGAAGCGCTAGGAGCGGGTTTAGATGCCGCGCAGTCTCAAGAAGGGGCCCTTCGTCGACGACCACCTGATCAAGAAGGTGGACGCCCAGAACGAAGCCGGTTCCAAGAACGTCATCAAGACCTGGTCCCGTCGCTCGATGATCATCCCGGCCATGCTCGGCCACACGATCGCGGTGCACAACGGCAAGACCCACATTCCGGTGTTTGTCACCGAGTCGATGGTCGGCCACAAGCTCGGCGAGTTCTCGCCGACGCGCACCTTCCGGGGTCACGTCAAGGACGACCGGAAGTCGAAGCGCCGCTAACGCGGGGTGGAATCGACCATGACAGACACTGGAAGGACAACCATGGAAGCCAGGGCCCAGGCGCGGTACATCCGCGTTACGCCCATGAAGGCCCGCCGCGTGGTGGACCTTATCCGTGGCATGGATGCCACGGAGGCTCAGGCGGTCCTGCGTTTCGCCCCGCAGGCCGCGAGCGTGCCGGTCGGCAAGGTGCTTGACAGCGCCATTGCCAACGCCGCACACAACTACGACCACACCGACGCCGGCAGCCTTGTCATCTCCGAGGCCTACGTCGACGAGGGCCCGACCCTGAAGCGGTTCCGTCCGCGTGCCCAGGGCCGTGCCTACCGGATCCGCAAGCGGACCAGCCACATCACCGTGGTCGTCAGCAGCAAGGAAGGTTCCCGGTAATGGGCCAGAAGGTAAACCCGCACGGGTTCCGACTCGGCATCACCACCGACTTCAAGTCCCGGTGGTACGCCGACAAGCTGTACAAGGACTACGTCAAGGAAGACGTCGCCATCCGTCGGATGATGACGTCCGGCATGGAGCGCGCCGGCATCTCGAAGGTTGAGATCGAGCGCACCCGTGACCGCGTCCGTGTGGACATCCACACCGCGCGCCCGGGCATCGTCATCGGCCGTCGTGGCGCCGAGGCCGACCGCATCCGCGGCGACCTCGAGAAGCTGACCGGCAAGCAGGTCCAGCTGAACATCCTTGAGGTCAAGAGCCCGGAGACGGACGCTCAGCTGGTGGCCCAGGCCGTCGCCGAGCAGCTGTCCTCCCGCGTCTCCTTCCGTCGTGCCATGCGCAAGAGCATGCAGGGCACGATGAAGGCCGGCGCCAAGGGCATCAAGATCCAGTGTGGTGGCCGTCTCGGCGGCGCCGAGATGTCCCGCTCGGAGTTCTACCGCGAGGGCCGTGTGCCCCTGCACACGCTCCGCGCGAACGTCGACTACGGCTTCTTCGAGGCCAAGACGACCTTCGGCCGTATCGGTGTGAAGGTCTGGATCTACAAGGGCGACGTCAAGAACATCGCCGAGGTCCGCGCCGAGAACGCCGCGGCCCGCGCGGGCAACCGCCCGGCCCGTGGTGGCGGCCCGGGCGGCGACCGCCCGGCCCGCGGCGGTGGCCGCGGTGGCGAGCGTGGCGGCCGCGGCCGCAAGCCGCAGCAGTCCGCCCCGGCTGCCGAGGCCCCCAAGGCCGAGGCTCCGGCGGCTGCCGCTCCGGCTGAGGCCGCGCCCTCTTCTACTGGCGGAACGGAGGCCTGACCGAAATGCTGATCCCCCGTAGGGTCAAGCACCGCAAGCAGCACCACCCCAAGCGCCGCGGTCAGGCCAAGGGTGGTACGGAGGTCTCGTTCGGCGAGTACGGCATTCAGGCCCTCACGCCGGCGTACGTGACGAACCGCCAGATCGAGGCGGCTCGTATCGCGATGACCCGTCACATCAAGCGTGGCGGCAAGGTCTGGATCAACATCTACCCGGACCGCCCGCTGACCAAGAAGCCCGCCGAGACCCGCATGGGTTCCGGTAAGGGTTCCCCCGAGTGGTGGGTCGCGAACGTGCACCCGGGCCGGGTCATGTTCGAGCTGTCCTACCCCAACGAGAAGATCGCCCGTGAGGCCCTGACTCGCGCAGCCCACAAGCTGCCGATGAAGTGCCGGATCGTCAAGCGCGAGGCAGGTGAAGCGTGATGTCGGCCGGTACCAAGGCGTCCGAGCTGCGCGAACTGGGTGACGAGGAGCTTCTCGCGAAGCTCCGCGAAGCCAAGGAAGAGCTGTTCAACCTCCGCTTCCAGGCGGCCACGGGTCAGCTCGAGAACCACGGTCGGCTGAAGGCCGTCCGCAAGGACATCGCGCGGATCTACACCCTGATGCGTGAGCGCGAGCTGGGCATCGAGACGGTGGAGAGCGCCTGATGAGCGAGAGCAATGTGACTGAAGAGACCAAGACGAGCCGCGGTTTCCGCAAGACCCGTGAGGGTCTCGTCGTCAGCGACAAGATGGACAAGACCGTCGTCGTCGCCGTCGAGGACCGCGTCAAGCACGCGCTGTACGGCAAGGTCATCCGCCGTACGAACAAGCTCAAGGCGCACGACGAGCAGAACGCCGCGGGCGTCGGCGACCGGGTTGTCATCATGGAGACCCGGCCGCTGTCCGCGACGAAGCGCTGGCGCATCGTCGAGATCCTCGAGAAGGCCAAGTAATTCTCCTGCGGGGCACCCCCCGCAGGACAGTTCCGCCAGGCTCGGCAGGGGTCCGAATCCCGTACAGGACAAGGCCCCTGCCGGGAACCGGCAGACAAACAGGAGATAGACGTGATCCAGCAGGAGTCGCGACTGCGTGTCGCCGACAACACTGGTGCGAAGGAGATCCTTTGCATCCGTGTGCTCGGTGGCTCCGGTCGCCGCTACGCGGGCATCGGTGACGTGATCGTCGCCACCGTCAAGGACGCGATCCCCGGCGGCAACGTGAAGAAGGGTGACGTCATCAAGGCGGTCATCGTTCGCACCGTCAAGGAGCGCCGCCGTCCCGACGGCTCGTACATCCGCTTCGACGAGAACGCCGCCGTCATTCTGAAGAACGACGGCGACCCTCGCGGCACCCGCATCTTCGGCCCGGTGGGCCGGGAGCTGCGCGAGAAGAAGTTCATGAAGATCATCTCGCTCGCGCCGGAGGTGCTGTAAGCATGAAGATCAAGAAGGGCGACCTGGTACAGGTCATCACCGGTAAGGACAAGGGCAAGCAGGGCAAGGTCATCGCGGCCTACCCCCGCGAGGACCGCGTCCTGGTCGAGGGTGTCAACCGGGTCAAGAAGCACACCAAGGCCGGCCCGACCGCTCGCGGTTCGCAGGCCGGTGGCATCGTCACGACCGAGGCGCCCGTCCACGTCTCCAACGTCCAGCTGGTCGTTGAGAAGGACGGCAACAAGGTCGTCACGCGTGTCGGTTACCGCTTCGACGACGAGGGCAACAAGGTTCGCGTTGCCAAGCGGACGGGTGAGGACATCTGATGGCTACCACCACGACTCCGCGTCTCAAGACGAAGTACCGCGAGGAGATCGCGGGCAAGCTGCAGGAAGAGTTCTCCTACGAGAACGTCATGCAGACCCCGGGTCTCGTCAAGATCGTGGTCAACATGGGTGTGGGCGACGCCGCCCGCGACTCCAAGCTGATCGACGGCGCGATTCGCGACCTCACCACGATCACCGGTCAGAAGCCGGCCGTCACCAAGGCCCGTAAGTCCATCGCGCAGTTCAAGCTGCGTGAGGGCCAGCCGATCGGTGCCCACGTCACGCTCCGTGGCGACCGCATGTGGGAGTTCCTGGACCGCACCCTGTCGCTCGCGCTGCCGCGCATCCGCGACTTCCGTGGTCTGTCCCCCAAGCAGTTCGACGGCCGTGGCAACTACACCTTCGGTCTCACGGAGCAGGTCATGTTCCACGAGATCGACCAGGACAAGATCGACCGCGTCCGGGGTATGGACATCACCGTGGTCACCACGGCGACCAACGACGCCGAAGGCCGTGCCCTTCTCCGTCACCTCGGCTTCCCCTTCAAGGAGGCGTAAGCGAGATGGCGAAGAAGGCTCTGATTGCCAAGGCTGCTCGTAAGCCCAAGTTCGGCGTACGTGGCTACACGCGCTGCCAGCGCTGCGGCCGTCCGCACTCCGTGTACCGCAAGTTCGGCCTCTGCCGTGTGTGCCTTCGTGAGATGGCTCACCGTGGCGAGCTGCCGGGCGTGACCAAGAGCTCCTGGTAATCCCGTACTTCGGGATTCCGGAAGCTCTCGGTAAGTAAAGGGCGATGTCGGGCGCCCATCCCTCCATGGCTTAGGCTAGGAGGGTTGGGCGCCTGGACGCCCGTACGACTTACTACGCCGTAGGTCCCCGCACCGCACCCGTCCCGCCACTGAGTGGGGAGAGGGATGGCGCACTGGAAACCCCGGCGAGAGAGGCCGAAGGCCAATTCATGACCATGACTGATCCCATCGCAGACATGCTTACTCGTCTGCGTAACGCGAACTCGGCGTACCACGACGATGTCGCGATGCCGCACAGCAAGATCAAGTCTCACATCGCGGAGATCCTCCAGCAGGAGGGCTTCATCACCGGCTGGAAGGTCGAGGACGCCGAGGTCGGCAAGAAGCTCGTCCTCGAGCTGAAGTTCGGCCCGAACCGTGAGCGCTCCATCGCGGGCATCAAGCGGATCTCGAAGCCGGGTCTGCGTGTGTACGCGAAGTCCACCTCCCTGCCCAAGGTGCTCGGTGGCCTCGGCGTGGCGATCATCTCCACGTCGCACGGTCTCCTCACCGACAAGCAGGCCGGCAAGAAGGGCGTAGGCGGAGAAGTTCTCGCCTACGTCTGGTAGCGGAAAGGAATCGGAAGAAGCTATGTCGCGTATTGGCAAGCTCCCCATCACGGTTCCCGCCGGCGTGGACGTCACCATCGACGGCCGTACGGTTTCGGTGAAGGGCCCCAAGGGCTCCCTCTCCCACACCGTCGCGGCGCCGATCGAGATCGCTAAGGGCGAGGACGGCATTCTCAATGTCACCCGCCCGAACGACGAGCGTCAGAACAAGGCCCTGCACGGCCTGTCCCGCACGCTGGTGGCGAACATGATCACCGGCGTGACCACGGGTTACGTGAAGAAGCTCGAAATCAGCGGTGTGGGTTACCGCGTCCTGGCGAAGGGTTCCAACCTGGAATTCTCGCTCGGCTACAGCCACTCGATCACGGTCGAGGCGCCCGAGGGCATCTCGTTCAAGGTCGAGAACCCGACGCACTTCTCGGTCGAGGGAATCGACAAGCAGAAGGTCGGCGAGGTTGCGGCCAACATCCGCAAGCTGCGCAAGCCCGACCCGTACAAGGCCAAGGGTGTCAAGTACGAGGGCGAAGTCATCCGCCGCAAGGTCGGAAAGGCGGGTAAGTAAGCCATGGCATACGGTACGAAGATCGCTAAGGGCGACGCTTACAAGCGTGCTGCCATCAAGCGGCGCCACATCCGGATCCGTAAGAAGGTCAACGGAACGGCTGAGCGTCCTCGCCTGGTCGTGACGCGCTCGAACCGCCACATCGTGGCCCAGGTCATCGACGACATCAAGGGTCACACCCTGGCGTCGGCGTCGACCCTGGACGCGTCGATCCGTGGCGAGGGCGAGAAGTCGGCGCAGGCCGGCAAGGTCGGCGCACTTGTCGCCGAGCGCGCCAAGGCCGCCGGTGTCGAGGCTGTCGTATTCGACCGTGGTGGCAACCAGTACGCCGGGCGCATCGCCGCCCTGGCGGACGCCGCCCGCGAGGCCGGACTCAAGTTCTGAGTCCTGGTTCCGTAGCTAGCGGAAACAGAGAGAGGTAATTCCAATGGCTGGACCCCAGCGCCGCGGAAGCGGTGCCGGTGGCGGCGAGCGGCGGGACCGGAAGGGCCGTGACGGCGGCGCTGCTGCCGAGAAGACCGCGTACGTTGAGCGCGTTGTCGCGATCAACCGCGTCGCCAAGGTTGTGAAGGGTGGTCGTCGCTTCAGCTTCACTGCGCTCGTCGTAGTGGGCGATGGCGATGGCACCGTCGGTGTCGGCTACGGCAAGGCCAAGGAGGTGCCGGCCGCCATCGCCAAGGGTGTTGAGGAGGCCAAGAAGCACTTCTTCAAGGTCCCCCGTATCCAGGGCACGATCCCGCACCCGATCACGGGCGAGAAGGCCGCGGGCGTCGTCCTGCTCAAGCCTGCGTCCCCCGGTACCGGCGTCATCGCCGGTGGCCCGGTGCGTGCTGTCCTCGAGTGCGCCGGCGTCCACGACATCCTGTCGAAGTCGCTCGGCTCGTCCAACGCGATCAACATCGTGCACGCGACCGTGGCGGCCCTCAAGGGCCTGCAGCGTCCCGAGGAGATCGCGGCCCGCCGCGGTCTGCCCCTCGAGGACGTCGCCCCCGCGGCTCTGCTTCGTGCGCGTGCGGGAGCGGGTGCGTAATGGCTCGCCTCAAGGTCACGCAGACGAAGTCGTACATCGGCAGCAAGCAGAACCACCGTGACACTCTGCGGTCCCTTGGTCTCAAGGGGATCAACACCGTGGTCGTCAAGGAGGACCGCCCCGAGTTCCGCGGAATGGTTCACACCGTCCGCCACCTCGTGACGGTTGAGGAGGTCGACTGATCATGGCGGAGAACAACCCGCTCAAGATCCACAACCTCCGTCCCGCCCCGGGCGCCAAGACCGCCAAGACCCGTGTGGGTCGTGGTGAGGCGTCGAAGGGTAAGACGGCTGGACGTGGTACCAAGGGCACGAAGGCCCGCTACCAGGTTCCGGAGCGCTTCGAGGGTGGCCAGATGCCCCTCCACATGCGTCTCCCGAAGCTCAAGGGCTTCCGGAACCCGTTCAAGACCGAGTACCAGGTCGTGAACCTCGACAAGCTGGCGTCGCTGTACCCGGAGGGTGGCGAGGTCACCGTCGAGGGGCTCGTCGCCAACGGTGCGGTTCGCAAGAACAGCCTCGTCAAGGTCCTCGGCCAGGGCGAGATCACCGTGGCGCTGCAGGTGACGGTCGATGCCGTCTCCGGCTCCGCCAAGGAGAAGATCACCGCCGCCGGCGGTACCGTCACCGAGCTCGTCTGAAATCACCAGGCGTCTCGATGACTTGAGCGATCCCGACCGGGGGTGCCCCACAAAAGGGGCATCCCCGGTTGGTCGTTCCTAGGGGAGCCGTGTCGCCGGTAAGGTGGCCTGCACTGCTAATTTTCGCCCGGTGTGACCTTTGGGAACTCAGGGCGGTTCTTAACTGTTAGTCAGCTGTCCGTTACTTATTCGTCGAACCTCAAGACCGTCACCTCTACGCACTTGCGCGGGGGTCGCAGGAGGCACCGTGCTCACCGCGTTCGCCCGGGCGTTCAAGACGCCCGACCTGCGCAAGAAGCTGCTCTTCACGCTCGGCATCATCGTGGTTTATCGGGTTGGTACGCACATCCCGATCCCCGGTGTCGACTACAAGAACGTCCAGATCTGTATCGACGACGCGAGCCAGAACACGGGCCTGTTCGGTCTGGTCAACATGTTCAGCGGTGGCGCCCTGCTGCAGATCACGATCTTCGCGCTGGGCATCATGCCGTACATCACGGCGAGCATCATTCTGCAGCTGTTGACCGTGGTGATCCCGCGTCTGGAGGCCCTCAAGAAGGAGGGTCAGGCCGGTACGGCGAAGATCACGCAGTACACCCGTTACCTGACGGTGGCGCTTGCCATCCTGCAGGGCACCGGCCTCGTGGCCACCGCCCGCAGTGGTGCACTGTTCACCAGCTGCCCGGTCGCGAACCAGATCGTGCCCGACCAGTCGATCTTCGTCACGATCACGATGGTCATCACGATGACCGCCGGTACGGCCGTCGTCATGTGGCTCGGTGAGCTCATCACCGACCGCGGCATCGGCAACGGCATGTCGATCCTGATGTTCATCTCGATCGCTGCCACGTTCCCGTCGGCGCTGTGGGCCATCAAGGTGCAGGGCAACCTGGCAGGCGGCTGGATCGAGTTCGGCACCGTGATCGCGGTCGGTCTCGTCATGGTCGGTCTGGTCGTCTTCGTGGAGCAGGCTCAGCGCCGCATTCCCGTCCAGTACGCGAAGCGCATGATCGGCCGCCGGTCCTACGGCGGCACGTCCACGTACATCCCGCTGAAGGTCAACCAGGCCGGCATCATCCCTGTGATCTTTGCCTCGTCGCTGCTCTACATCCCGGCGCTGATCGCTCAGTTCGCAGGTGGGACGTCCGGCTGGAAGACCTGGATCGAACAGAACCTCACCAAGGGTGACCACCCGATTTACATCAGCACGTACTTCTTGCTGATCGTTTTCTTCGCCTTCTTCTACGTGGCAATCTCGTTCAACCCCGAGGAAGTCGCGGACAACATGAAGAAGTATGGTGGCTTCATCCCGGGCATCCGGGCTGGCCGGCCGACCGCTGAGTACCTGGGATACGTACTCAACCGGATCACCTGGCCAGGTTCGCTGTACTTGGGGCTGATCGCTCTCGTACCGACGATGGCGTTGGTTGGTTTCGGGGCAAACCAGAACTTCCCGTTCGGTGGTACCAGCATCCTGATCATCGTGGGTGTGGGTCTGGAGACGGTGAAGCAGATCGAGAGCCAGCTCCAGCAGCGCAATTACGAAGGGTTCCTCCGCTGATGCGTATCGTCCTCGTCGGGCCGCCCGGTGCGGGCAAGGGAACGCAGGCCGCGTTCCTTGCCCAGAACCTGTCGATCCCGCACATCTCCACGGGCGACCTCTTCCGTGCGAACATCAGCCAGCAGACGGAACTCGGCAAGCTGGCGAAGTCGTACATGGACGAGGGCAACCTCGTGCCCGACGAGGTCACGATCGCCATGGCCAGGGACCGCATGGAGCAGCCGGACGCCGCCAACGGCTTCCTGCTCGACGGCTTCCCGCGGAACGTCTCGCAGGCCGAGGCGCTCGATCAGGCGCTCAAGGGCGACGGTGTGGAGCTGGACGCGGTGCTCGACCTGGAGGTCCCCGAGGACGAGGTGGTCAAGCGCATCGCCGGCCGCCGCATCTGCCGCAAGGACTCGAGTCACGTCTTCCACGTGACGTACAGCGCGCCGAAGAAGGAAGGCGTCTGTGACGCCTGTGGCGGCGAGCTGTACCAGCGCGACGACGACACCGAGGAGACCGTCCGCAAGCGCCTGGAGGTCTACCACACGCAGACCGAGCCGATCATCGACTACTACCGGGCCCAGGGCCTGGTCGTGACGATCTCGGCGCTCGGCAAGGTGGACGACGTCACCAAGCGCGCGATGGACGCCCTCAAGCGTCAGTCCGAGGACAAGAGCGACAGCGAGGACGGCGACGGCAAGTAGTCGTCCTGGCTGGTTCGGCCGCGGTGCCCCTGTCGGGTGCCGCGGCCGTACTGTTGTGTACGTAACCGAGTAGGCAGAGAAGACGGAGAGCGCGGGCCCTCATGGTGCAGATCAAGACCCCCGAGCAGATCGCCAAGATGCGTGAGGCGGGCCTGGTCGTCGCCGCCGTCCACAGGGCGACACGGGAAGCGGCGGTACCCGGGGCCACGACGAAGGACCTCGACGAGGTCGCCCGCAAGGTGCTGGCCGAGCACGGCGCCAAGTCGAACTTCCTGGGGTACGGCGGGTTCCCCGCGACGATCTGCACCTCGGCGAACGAGGTCGTCGTGCACGGCATCCCGAGCGACGACGTCGTGCTGAAGGACGGCGACATCATCTCGATCGACGCCGGCGCCATCGTCGACGGCTGGCACGGGGACGCCGCCTTCACCGCCTTCGTCGGATCCGGTCACGCTCCGGAGCTCATCGAGCTGTCCCGGGTGACCGAGGAGTCGATGTGGGCCGGGATCGCGGCCATGAAGCTGGGGAACCGGCTCGTCGACGTCTCCCGCGCCATCGAGACGTACATCCGGCGGCAGCCGAAGCCCGGCGGTGGCAAGTACGGGATCGTCGAGGACTACGGCGGCCATGGCATCGGCACCGAGATGCACATGGATCCGCATCTGCTGAACTACGTGGAGCGGCGGCGGGGGAAGGGGCCGAAGCTCGTTCCCGGGTTCTGCCTCGCCATCGAGCCCATGGTTTCGCTGGGTACGCCGAAGACCGAGGTGCTGTCCGACGACTGGACGGTCATCACCACGGACGGTACGTGGTCGTCGCACTGGGAGCACTCTGTCGCTCTGACGGAGGGTGGTCCGCTTGTGCTGACGGCTCCCGACGGGGGTAAGGCGAAGCTGGCCGAGTATGGGATCACTGCGGCTCCTGATCCTCTGGGCTGAGTTCGCTCTGTAGGGGTGGGCTGGTGTGTGTCGCGGCTGCGGCCCTGTGGGGGCTGGTCGCGCAGTTCCCCACGCCCCTGAGCGCCCCTGCGGGGCGCGCCTGCTGCTTAGGGATCTTCCAAGCGGGGCAGGCTATCTCGATTCGTCTTTCCGAGGGCCCTGGCGTAGACTGACTCGTCGGCTCTCGTGCATCTGCATGTCTGCGTGCAGTAAGTGCGGGGTCGATCAAGGTAGTCGATTCGAAGGGCTAAGCGTGGCCAAGAAGCAAGGTGCCATCGAGATCGAAGGCACTGTCGTCGAGTCTCTCCCGAACGCCATGTTCAAGGTGGAGCTCCAGAACGGCCACCAGGTCCTGGCACACATCAGCGGCAAGATGCGTATGCACTACATCCGTATCCTCCCTGACGACCGGGTCGTGGTGGAGCTGTCTCCGTACGACCTGACGCGTGGCCGGATCGTCTACCGGTACAAGTAGATCTTGCCTTTGTCCCGCATTCCGCGGGGTGGTGGCACTGACCCGGAGAACCTCATCACATGAAGGTCAAGCCGAGCGTCAAGAAGATCTGCGACAAGTGCAGGGTGATCCGCCGTCACGGCCGGGTCATGGTCATCTGCGAAAACCCGCGGCACAAGCAGCGCCAGGGCTGACGCACGACCGAACCTTCTGCACCCGCAGAGCTTCGCGCGACGCAAGTAGTACATGTTCATACGCAGAGCCCGGATCCGCTGTTCATGGCGCATCCGATACCCCCGGTCGGAGGCCGGGGACCCAGTTCGTACCTCATACGGCGACTGGGAACCGGTTCTGCGGAAGACCTCCGAACGACAACTGGAGCCATTGAATGGCACGCGTTTCCGGTGTTGACATCCCGCGCGAAAAGCGCGTGGAGGTTGCCCTCACCTACGTGTTCGGCATCGGCCGGACCCTCTCGCAGAAGACGCTGGCCGACACCGGCGTCAACCCCAACACCCGCGTTCGTGACCTCTCCGAGGAGGAGCTGGTCAGGATCCGCGAGTACGTGGACAACAACTTCAAGACCGAGGGTGACCTCCGCCGTGAGGTTCAGGCCGATATCCGCCGCAAGGTCGAGATCGGCTGCTACCAGGGTCTGCGCCACCGTCGTGGCCTGCCCGTCCACGGTCAGCGCACCAGCACGAACGCTCGTACCCGCAAGGGCCCGCGTCGCGCCATCGCCGGCAAGAAGAAGCCGGGCAAGAAGTAGTCCCAGCGGACAACGCTTCATCAGCGGTCTTCGCTGTAGGACCGACCACCTCCCCGTAGGAGTTATAGATGCCCCCCAAGGGTCGTCAGGGCGCTGCCAAGAAGGTGCGCCGCAAGGAAAAGAAGAACGTCGCTCACGGTCACGCGCACATCAAGAGCACGTTCAACAACACGATCGTCTCGATCACGGACCCCTCGGGCAACGTGATCTCCTGGGCCTCCGCCGGCCACGTCGGCTTCAAGGGCTCGCGCAAGTCCACCCCCTTCGCCGCGCAGATGGCCGCCGAGTCGGCCGCCCGCCGCGCGCAGGAGCACGGCATGCGCAAGGTCGACGTCTTCGTCAAGGGCCCGGGTTCGGGTCGCGAGACGGCCATCCGTTCGCTGCAGGCGACCGGTCTTGAGGTCGGCTCGATCCAGGACGTGACGCCCACGCCGCACAACGGCTGCCGTCCGCCCAAGCGCCGTCGCGTCTGACGCACGGTTGTTTTGAGGTTTCGGGCGGTATGGCCTTTCGGGGCCGTGCCGCCCGTACCCTTGTAGTACTCAAGGGCATCAAATAGTGGGTGCCCATGACTGAAGGATTCACCACATGCTGATCGCTCAGCGTCCCTCGTTGACCGAAGAGGTCGTCGACGAGTTCCGCTCCCGGTTCGTGATCGAGCCGCTGGAGCCGGGCTTCGGTTACACCCTCGGCAACTCGCTCCGCCGGACTCTTCTCTCCTCGATCCCCGGTGCGGCTGTCACCAGCATCCGCATCGACGGTGTCCTGCACGAGTTCACCACCGTGCCGGGCGTCAAGGAAGACGTCACCGACCTGATCCTCAACATCAAGCAGCTCGTCGTGAGCAGTGAGCACGACGAGCCGGTCGTGATGTACCTGCGCAAGCAGGGCCCGGGTCTGGTCACCGCCGCCGACATCGCGCCCCCGGCCGGTGTCGAGGTCCACAACCCCGACCTCGTCCTCGCCACGCTCAACGGCAAGGGCAAGCTGGAGATGGAGCTCACGGTCGAGCGTGGCCGTGGTTACGTTTCGGCTGTTCAGAACAAGCAGGTCGGGCAGGAGATCGGTCGTATTCCGGTCGACTCCATCTACTCGCCCGTTCTGAAGGTCACGTACAAGGTCGAGGCGACGCGTGTCGAGCAGCGCACCGACTTCGACAAGCTGATCGTCGACGTCGAGACCAAGCAGGCCATGCGTCCCCGGGATGCGATGGCTTCTGCCGGTAAGACGCTTGTCGAGCTGTTCGGGCTTGCCCGTGAGCTCAACATCGACGCCGAGGGCATCGACATGGGGCCGTCCCCGACGGATGCCGCGCTCGCCGCCGATCTCGCCCTGCCGATCGAGGAGCTGGAGCTCACCGTTCGGTCGTACAACTGCCTCAAGCGTGAGGGCATCCACTCCGTGGGTGAGCTGGTCGCGCGCTCCGAGGCCGACCTCCTGGACATCCGCAACTTCGGTGCGAAGTCCATCGACGAGGTCAAGGCGAAGCTGGCCGGCATGGGCCTGGCCCTGAAGGACAGCCCGCCCGGATTCGACCCCACGGCCGCGGCCGACGCCTTTGGCGCGGACGACGACGTGGATGCCGGGTTCGTGGAGACCGAGCAGTACTGAGAGCTCGGGCTCGATGGTCCATACTCGGGTGCGGGTGCGCTGTGGCTTGTCGCGCAGTTCCCCGCGCCCCTTCCGGACTCGCCCCTTCGGGGCCGTGTCCGGATCTTCGACGGGTGACCGCCCGCTCGGACACTGACCTCGGTACCTGATACGGCCGGGGCAGACACCTAGGAGAAACACCATGCCGAAGCCCACCAAGGGTGCCCGTCTGGGCGGCAGTGCCGCGCACGAGAAGCTGCTCCTCGCGAACCTCGCGAAGTCGCTCTTCGAGCACGGCAAGATCACGACCACCGAGGCGAAGGCCCGTCGGCTGCGGCCGTACGCCGAGCGTCTGGTCACCAAGGCGAAGAAGGGCGACCTTCACAACCGCCGTCAGGTGCTCTCGGTCATCACGGACAAGAGCGTCGTGCACACGCTCTTCACCGAGATCGGCCCGCGCTACGAGAACCGTCCGGGTGGCTACACCCGTATCACCAAGATCGGTAACCGCCGTGGCGACAACGCGCCCATGGCTGTCATCGAGCTGGTGGAAGCCCTGACCGTGGCCCAGCAGGCCACGGGTGAGGCCGAGGCGGCGACGAAGCGCTCTGCCAAGGACACTGAGGCCGCCGCTGTTGAGGCCAAGGCCGAGGAGACTCAGGTCGAGGACGCCAAGGTTGATGTGACCAAGGCTGACGAGGAGTCCAAGGACGCGTAAGCGTTCTGCCGGGGGCTGTGCGTTGGCGGCTGCGGCACCTTCGTGGCTTGTCGCGCAGTTCCCCGCGCCCCTTTGGGGCGTGCTTGAGCGGGTCCGTTCCTTTCGAGGGGCGGGCCCGCTTCTGTGTTCTTGAGAGGATCTCCAGGTGAGCGATGAAGTAGAGCCCGGGTACGTCCGCGTCCGTCTCGACCTTTCCTACGACGGGAGCGAGTTCTCCGGGTGGGCCAAGCAGGCCGGGGGGCGTCGGACCGTTCAGGGGGAGATCGAGGACGCGCTGCGGACCGTCACGCGGTCGCAGGACACGACGTACGAGCTGACCGTGGCCGGGCGGACGGACGCCGGTGTGCACGCGCGCGGGCAGGTGGCTCATGTCGATCTGCCGGTGGAGCTGTGGGACGAGCATCGGGAGAAGCTGCTCAAGCGGCTGGCCGGGCGGCTGTCCAAGGATGTGCGGGTGTGGTCCTTGGCGGAGGCCCCTGACGGCTTCAACGCCCGGTTCTCGGCCGTCTGGCGGCGGTATGCCTATCGCGTCACCGACAACCCCGGCGGCGTCGATCCGCTGCTGCGCAGCCATGTCCTCTGGCACGACTGGCCGCTCGACGTCGATGTCATGAACGAGGCCGCGGAGCGGTTGCTCGGCGAGCACGACTTCGCCGCCTACTGCAAGAAGCGGGAGGGCGCCACGACCATCCGTACGCTTCAGCAGCTGAGCCTGGAGCGGGGGAGTGACGGGATCATCACCGCCACCGTGCGGGCCGATGCCTTCTGTCACAACATGGTGCGCTCGCTCATCGGGGCGCTGCTGTTCGTGGGGGACGGCCACCGGGGAGCCGACTGGCCCGGGAAGGTGCTCGCCGCGGGGGTGCGGGACTCCGCCGTGCATGTGGTGCGGCCGCACGGGCTGACGCTCGAAGAGGTCGGGTATCCCGCCGACGAGCTGTTGGCGGCGCGGAACAAAGAGGCGCGAAACCGGCGGACCCTGCCGGGAGCGGGGTGCTGCTGACGGGAGCCGTGCCCCCCGGAACAAAGGGGCAAGTGGCTACGTATGCCCGCTGTGGCGTGTGATGAAACCCCTGCGTAACACGTACGTTCGGACGTAACCTCTGAAACTCGGTTATGATTCCGCTGCTCGGCTGAAGGTTCGATTAGGGGTTGGCCGAGTTCGGGTGGGGGTAACGGGCCGCAACGGCCCCGGGGGTTTTGCATGAGTGCAGTGGGGACTGCTCGTGTTCCGCAGAACAGGAAACGAAAAAGGACGCCGCAGAGTCATGGGCTCCTGCCGACGCCGCCTGACGACGTCGAGAAGTACTCGTACTCCCGTCGGTACCTGTGGGTGCTGACGGTCGGTTCGCTGATCAGCTTCGCGTGTCTGGCGATGAGCCAGTTCCTGTTCACGGCGTCGAGTCCGTGGTTCTGGCTGACGCTGCCGCTGCTGGCGTTCATCATCGCGGACTACCTGATCTCGTTGTACCTCGACGGGCTCAGCAAGGACTTCGACATCAAGGGCCACAAGCGCCTCGTACGCCAGTGGCGGCCGGCCGTGTACCCGAGCGTGGACATCTTCCTGCCGGTGTGCGGTGAGCCCCTGGAGGTGCTCCACAACACCTGGGTCCATGTGAACCGGCTGGCCGACAGCTACCAGGGTGTCGTGAAGACGTACGTCCTGGACGACGCGGCCGAGGAAGAGGTCGGGGCGATGGCCCGCGACTTCGGGTTCAACTACGTGGTGCGCGAGAACCGCGGCTGGTTCAAGAAGGCCGGCAACCTCAACCACGCCTTCGAGAAGACCAACGGCGACCACATCCTGATCCTGGACGCCGACTTCGCGCCGCGCGCCGACCTGCTCGACGAACTGCTGCCGCACATGGACGACGACGAGAAGTGCGCCATCGTGCAGTCGCCGCAGTTCTTCCGCATCGTCGACGCGCAGAACTGGATCGAGCGCGGCGCGGGCGCCGTGCAGGAGCAGTTCTACCGGTCCGTACAGACCTCACGTGAGGACCTGGACGGCTCCATCTGTGTCGGCTCGTGCGCGATCTACCGGCGCTCGGCCCTTGAGCAGACCAACGGCATCACGCTGATCGAGCACTCCGAGGACATGTACACCGGCTTCGACCTCAGGGCGCTCGGCTGGAAGCTGCGCTATGTGCCCGTCGCGCTGTCCGCCGGTGTGTGCCCGGACACGGCCGGCGCCTTCCACAACCAGCAGTACCGCTGGTGCATGGGTTCCCTGGAGCTCCTGACCAGCAAGCGGTTCTGGGAGATGGACCTCAAGTTCAAGACCCGGCTCTGCTATGTGTCGGGGTTCCTCTACTACCTTCAGACCGCGCTCGCCACGTTCATCGCGCCGGTCATCCCGCTCGCCCTGATGATCCTGCGGCCCGACCTGCTGCGTGCCGAGGCCGCCCTGTG
This sequence comes from Streptomyces sp. NPDC058697, assembly GCF_042715345.1. NCBI lineage: Bacteria > Bacillati > Actinomycetota > Actinomycetes > Kitasatosporales > Streptomycetaceae > Streptomyces > Streptomyces sp. NPDC058697. The sequence continues at coordinate 59,767 of NZ_JBHXSU010000029.1, read as the reverse complement.
GGTGCTGCCGAGCGTCGCGTACGTGACGCTGGTCCTGCCGCTGTGGCACCGGGCGCCGTACCGGCTGGAGGCCTGGGCCGTCCGGATCATGTACGGGTGGTCGCATGTCTTCGCGGTCTGGGACGTGATGCGGGGCCGTCCGATGGGCTGGAAGCCCACGGGCTCGGCGGGCGCCAAGAAGAACGGCATGCGCCGCTACTGGAACTGCATGATCTTCTGGACCGGCGGTACCGCCGTCCTGTGGATCATCGTCGCCGCCTGGCGCATGCTCACCCTCTATCCGCCGGACTTCGCGCTGATGCTGTCCGCCGGCCTCTTCTACGCGATGGTCGTCGGCCGTGTCCTCGTACAGCCGCGTGCCCAGGAAGTGCAGGAAGCGACCGCATGAGTTTTTCCGTACGCCGAGTGCGGGCATCACGTCCCGTGCGGGCGCTCGCCGCCACGCTCATCGCCGGTGCGCTGCTGGCCGGGTGCAGCACGTTCTCCGAGGAGGGCCGCGACCAGTACGAGCGCGGACAGGGCGAGCAGCCGGGTGCCGACGGCACCGGTGAGGCCAGTGAGTCCGCGAAGCCGGAGCCGCCGTACGACGTGCGGCCGCTGCTGGACCCGAAGAAGAAGTACCTGGGCGTGGCCGCCGACGGCGCTCCCGCCAAGATGAACGCCGTCAAGGACTTCGCGAAGCGCGCCGGCAAGAAGCCCAACCTGATCGAGTTCTACTCCGCCTGGGGCGACCAGTACGAGCAGGAGCTCGTGACGAACTCCTGGGACTACGGCTCTGTCGCGTTCATCGCCTGGGAGCCCTTCGAGACCAGCATGAAGGACATCGCCTCCGGCAAGGAGGACGCGTACATCCGTGAGTACGCGAAGTCCGTCAAGGAGCTGAACCTGCCCGTCGCGATCAGCTTCGCGCACGAGATGAACGGCTTCTGGTACCCGTGGGGCACCAAGAAGACCAGCGCCGCCGACTTCACCGCCGCGTACAAGCACATCCACGACATCTTCGACGACGAGGGCGCCACCCAGGTCATCTGGGTGTGGAGCCCGAACGTCACCCACCCGATGCCGAAGGTGAAGCTGAAGCCGTACTGGCCGGGCGACGACTACGTCGACTGGGTCGGTGTCATCGGCTACTACGCGGCCACCGGCCCCAACACGTACCAGACGCTGTACGGGCCGACGATGACGCAGATCCGCGGCTTCACGAACAAGCCGTTCATCATCGCGGAGACCGCCGCGCAGGCCGGTGAGCGCAAGCCCGCCGACATCAAGTCCCTCTTCCAGGGGACCGTGCAGCGCGACGACGTCATCGGGTTCGTCTGGTTCAACTTCGACAAGGAGACGGACTGGCGCATCAACAGCGGTCCGCTGTCGGAGAAGACCTTCAAGCAGCAGGCGGCGAACTCGAGCTTCGGATTCGATGTGACGAAGCCATGAGCGACCGACGCACGCCCACCTGGGCGGACGACTCCGAGTTGCACGACGAGTACGGGTACGGGCAGCAGCAGGGCCAGGGCCAGGGCCATGCCCAGGGTCAGCAGCAGGGTCAGCAGCAGTACGCCGACAACGGGTACCCGCAGCAGAACGAGCAGAATCACCAGTACCAGCAGCAACAGCAGTACGGCCACGGAAACCAGCAGCAGTACGCCCCGAACCCCACCGACGAGGACCAGCGGCGGTACGCGCAGCAGGAGAGCCTGCGGCAGTACGCGCAGCAGGCCCAGACCCGGCCCCGGGTGCAGCCGACCTACCCTCCGTACCAGGAGCAGGCCTACCAGGGCGGCTATGTCACGGAGACCGGCAGCTGGCGCTTCGACGTCCACGACCGGACGTCCTCGTACCCGGACCAGCAGACCTACGACACCTACGCGCCCTACGACCCGTACGCCTCGTACACCGCGGTCGAGCCGGAGGCGGCTCCCGCGTCCGTGGAGCCCGAGGCGGAGTCGGAGAAGCCCGGATACACGCTGCCGCCCGTCCAGGAGTCGGCGTGGGCGGTGGACGGCGGGCGCAGCAAGCTGCTGGGCCGCTGGGTGATGCTCTGCGTCCTGCTGATCCAGACCGGTCTCTCGCTGCGGCTGCGCGGCACCGCGTTCCAGGACGAGGCGCTCTACATCGCGGCCGGCCACTACGAGGTCGGGAACATCCTGCACGGCACGCCCGTGCCGGGTGACTTCGAGGGCTACTTCTCGGGCTACCCGAAGCTGTACCCGGTGCTCGCGGCCATGGCCGACAGCGTGGCCGGGCTCGCCGGAGTGCGCATCGTCAGCCTCTTCTTCATGCTCGGCGCGACCGCGCTGCTGTACGCGACGACCCGCCGGATGTTCAACGTCCGGGCGGCGCTCGGCGCGGCGGCCCTCTTCTCGGTCATCCAGTCGACGGTGTTCCTCGGCAACTTCGCCACCTTCGACGCGGCGGCGATCTTCCTGCTCGCGCTTTCGTTCTGGATCGTCGTACGGACCGGCCGGTCGCACATCCTGATGGTCGTGCTCGCGGCACCTCCGGCCTTCCTGGCCTTCGGCACCAAGTACGCGGCGGGTCTGTACCTGCCGACCCTGGTGGTCCTGGCGGTGCTGACCGCCTACCGGCACCGCGGGCTGCTCGCGTTCGCGCGCGGTGTGGTGTTCGGCGGGGCGATGCTCGCCATGCTGGTCGCCGCCTACCTCTACACCGGGTCGCTCGGCGGTATCAGCCAGACCACCACCGACCGTGCCAAGGGTGCCGACACGGCGGCGACGATCCTGCAGCACAGCGCCGAGTGGGGCGGGCTGATGTTCCTCGCCGCGCTCGGGGGCTCCATCGCCTATGTGATCCGCCCGAGCATGGGCGAGATGCCGTGGGTCGTCGACAAGAAGGGTCCGGGCAGGTTCCGGCGGATCTCGCTCGGTGTGGTGCTGACCGGCACCGCGCTGCTCGCCCCGGCCTACCAGATCCACCTGCAGACCGAGATCTCGCTCTTCAAGCACGTGGGCTTCGGTCTGCTCTTCGCCGGACCGATGGCGGGCCTCGGCATGTCCCGGCTCGTCGGCCCGCACTTCCGGCACCCGCAGCTCGGGATCATGCTCTACGTCCTGACGCTGGTGTTCGGCATGGTGCAGTCCCAGCAGGCGTACAGCTTCCCGGACTCCAAGGAGATGACGGCGATCCTGCGCAACATGGTCGACCGCAAGGGCAGCTACCTCGCCGAGGAGCACGAGGTCCCCGCGTACTACCTGCGGGACAAGACCGACTACGACCAGTGGCAGAGCACGTTCGGCATGGACTACAAGGACAGGAAGGGCAAGCAGTACTCCGGCCCCGATGCCTACCGTGCCGCGGTCAAGGACGCCAAGTTCGACGTCATCGTGTTGCGCGGGACGGTCACGCCGGAGGTCGATACGGCCGTGACCGACGCGCTGCGCGGCAATTCCCACTACCGCCTGGCAGCCGTGTCGCGCTTCACCACCAGCAAGGGCGACGGCGCGTTCCGGATTTGGGTGAAGCGATGAGTGTCAATGCCTCTCCGCCGTACGGCGGCGGATATCCCGATGCCCAGGGAGGCCACGATCCGTACGCGGGTCAGGGCGCCTACGCCGGGCAGGGCGCGTACGCCGACGGTCAGGGCGGCGGCTACGCCGGTCCTGGTCAGGGCACCTATGCCGACCCGGCACAGGACGCGTACGCGGCCCCCGGCCAGTACGCCGACCCCGGTCAGTACACCGACCAGGGCGCCTACAGCGCGCCCGGGCAGCAGCAGGCGCAGGCCGCCGAGCCCGTCGCGCCGGCGCCGGTCGACCCGGAGCCGCCCGCGGACGAGCCCGGGGAGGAGGAGCCCGAGGAGTCGAAGGGCGGCCGGCTCGTCACTGCCGTGACGTTTCTGCTGCCCACGGCGCTCGCCCTCGCCATGATCTGGCGCGGCATCGGCGACCGGCAGCTGTGGCGGGACGAGCACGCCACCTGGTGGGCGGCCTCGCTGTCGTTCCACGACCTGAGCCTGCTGATCCGCTCGATCGACGTGGTGTTCACGCCGTACTACGTGCTCATGCACATGTGGCTCGCGGTGGCCGGGGACTCCCCGGTCGCGATGCGCATCCCGGGCGCGGTGGCCATGGCGGCCTCGGCCGGTCTGCTCGCCCTGCTCGGGCGGCGGCTGTTCACCACGCAGGCGGGCATCCTCGCGGGGCTGGCCTTCGCCGTGGTGCCGGTCACGACCCGGTTCGGGCAGGAGATCAGGCCGTACGCCTTCGCCGTGGCGGCGGTGCTGCTGTCGACGCTGCTGCTCGCGCGGGCGCTGGACAAGCCGTCGTTCAAGGTGTGGGTCGCCTACACGCTGTCGGTGCCGCTGATCGGCTGGAGCCATCTGGCCTCGATGGCGGTGCTCGGCGCACACCTCGTGATGATCGTGATCGCGCGCCGCTCGGGCGACAAGATCGTGGGCTGGGCGTACACGGCGGCCTTCACGCTGGGCATGTGCTTCGTCGTTCCGATGGCCGTCTCGGGTTCTGGCCAGAGCGGTCAGATCGCCTGGAACAACCCCGGTGTCGACGACCTGATGGACTTCCCCATGAACCTCTTCGGTTCCTGGGCGGTGGCCGTACCGGTGATGGTGCTCGGCACGGTCGGGCTGTTCTTCGCGGGCCGGATGGCCCTTCCGCTGGCCGCCTGGATCGTGCTGCCGCCGCTGGCGACCTATGTCACCGCCGCGCAGCTGCACCTCTTCCTGCCGCGCTATCTGCTGTTCACGGCGCCCGCGTGGGTGCTCCTCGCGGCCGTCGCCGTGGTCCGGATCGCCGGGCCGGTGGCCGGTGCGAAGGCCGGTACGGGGGCGGCGGCCCGGCGCGGCCTCGGCTGGGTGCTCGTGGCGGCCACGGTCGCCGGGATCGCCTTCCAGTCGCTGCCCGGCATCCGCGAGACCCGGCAGAACGCGCTGGGCGAGCCGGACTACCGGGGCGCAGCCCAGCTCATCGAGGCCGGGCAGAAGAAGGGCGACGGCATCGTCTTCAGCGGTGTGCAGACCGAGCGCCGGGCCATGGCCTACGAGCTGCGCGACGACGCGGGCCGTCCCAAGGACTGGCTGATGTACCGCACACCGCAGGAGCGGGGCTCGTTCGACGCGGCCGAGTGCCCGCATCCCGCCAAGTGCCTGGCCAAGGCCGACCGGCTCTGGCTCGTGTCGACCACGCTCGACGGGAAGCCGTTCAGCGGCATGCCGAAGACGTCGGCGACCGTGATCCAGCGGAGCTTCAAGGTCGTGAAGACCAAGAAGCTCAAATACCTCCAGCTCGTGCTCCTCGAAAGGACACGCGCGGCGACGGACGACTCGTCCGAGGAAAAGGACGACGCCGCCAAGCGCAAGGTGCATACCTGAGTTGGGTTGCCGGACGCGGGCCCAGTCCCGCGTCCGGTGGGGGGCGAACAGAGAAATGGGGAGGGAAAGAGATGTCGTACGACGTGGGGGCGGACGTGGCTGTCACCGTGGTGATGCCTACGTACAACGAAGCCGCCAATCTGCCGAGAATGGCCGAGGCTGTGCTTCAACTGCCGCTGAACGGGCTCCACTTGAAGATAGTGGACGACTCTAGTCCGGATGGTACAGGACGCATCGCCGAGGAGCTGGCGGAGAAGTACAACTGGGACGGGCAGCGCCGGATGAGCGTGCTGCACCGCACCGAGAAGGACGGCCTGGGGCGGGCGTACGTCGCCGGCATGAGCGCCGCCGTCGACGAGGGCGCGCAGTACGTCGTCCAGATGGACGCCGACGGCAGCCACCCCGTGGAAGCGGTCCCACGCATGCTCGGCACCGCCGTGGCCTCGGGCGTCGGCCTGGTCATCGGCAGCCGGTACGTCGAGGGGGGCCAGCTCGACGACGACTGGGGCGCGCACCGGGTGCTGCTGTCCCGCTTCGCCAACCGCTACGCGCGTACGGTGCTCGGCACGAAGATCCGCGACATCACCGCGGGCTTCAACCTGTGGTCGGCCCAGACCCTGCGCGACGTCGACCTGCACTCCCTGGACAGCGCCGGCTACAGCTTCCAGGTCGAGCTCAAGTTCAAGGCCGTACGGGCCGGTCACGCGGCCGTGGAGATCCCGATCCGCTTCGAGGAGCGGACCGAGGGCGTCTCGAAGATGACCCTGCGGACGCAGCTGGAGTCGGCCGTGGTGCCGGTGAAGCTGCGGCTCAAGCACAAGTAGGCATGCGCGACGCGACCAGGCATGCGCAAGTGCGAGCAGTAGTGGGCGAGTAGATACGGGACGGCGGCCTGCCGGGGGGCGGGCCGCCGTTCTGTTCTCCGGCGGCCGTTCCGTCGGTCGAACGAGGTCTGCCGGCGCGGTCTGCCGGCGAGGTCTACTGGTTCGCGGCCGCCGACGCCTGGGCCTCGCCGCGGCGGTGGATCTGCCGGAAGGTGAACTCGGCCAGGTCGTCGCCGGTGGTGAAGACCTTGGAGTCCTTCTGGGTCACGTCCTTGCCGTTGGTGAAACCGGCGACCGTGAAGTACGTGTAGCGGCCGTACGAGTTGGTGGTCGAGCGGCAGATCGCCGAGCGGCAGAAGGTGGGGACGCCCTCGCCGGACAGGGACTGGACGACGCTCTTGGCGTCGGCGTCGTTCTTCGCCTTGAGGGCCTGGCCCTCGGCGTCGAAGACGGCCACGCCCACCGTCACGGCGATCCCGTCCTTCGTGTACGTGACGCGCATGAACCGGGTGCAGTCGCTCTTGGTGAGAACCGGGCCGAGCGTGCCCTGGGCGGCCGACGCGCAGTTCTTCGTGGACGCCATTGCGCCCTTCTTGTAGACGGTCTCGCCCATCGTCAGCTGCGTACCCGGGAAGAGAAGGTCCGGGGCGAGCGGCGCGGTGTCCTTCTTCACGTTGCCTATGAAGTCCTTCGGATCCAGCGGCGGCGGCGCCGAGGTCTCCGCGAAGGACGGGCCGGTGCCCGTGGTGTCCGACGGGATGGCCGCGGACGTGGGCAGCTCGGAGGCAGGCCTGTTGGAGGCCTGTTCGTTGCCGTCCGCCGAGACCACGGCCATGGCGACGGCCGTGCCGACCGCGACCGTGGCGAGCGCGCCTCCGCCGATCAGCAGCCATCTGCGGCGCCGGTTGCGCGTTTCGGACGCCTCGGCCAGCGCCGCCCAGTCGGGTGACTGACCGCCCCACTGCGGCGGTTGAGAACCTGATCCCCCGGAACCCCACGAGGGTCCCCCCTGCCCAAAGCTCATGGGGCGCATCTTAGACGGGACATGGGGTGTGCTGGTCCGTCTCCGGCACCACCGGAACCCCTAGCGTGTCAAGCGTGAATGAGGCCAAAGGGGGCATCTCAGGGTGGTTGGTACGAGCCGCGTCCTGGCACGCGTGGGCCGTTCTGGGGGTCGCGCTCTGTGCGGGCGCGGCCGAGACGTCCCTGCGTACACGGGACGGGGGTATGGACAACGCCATCGTCGTACGGGCCGCGAAGGCCTGGCTCGACGGTGGATCCCCGTATGACGATCCGCACTTTCTTTATTTGCCGGGAGCCGTGCTCGCCGCCGTCCCGCAGGCCCTTTTGCCCTGGGGTGTACTGCGGCTCCTCGTCCCGCTCGCCGTCACCGGCGGGCTCGTCGCCGGCTGGGCGTGCGCGCTGCGGCTGTACGGGATCCCGTGGCGCAGCCGGTTCGCCGTGCTCGGCCTGACCGGGCTCGCCCTCGGATTCGCGCCCTTCGGGCATCTCGTACGGCTCGGGAACTGGACCGTCGTCGCGGTCGTGGCCCTGCCGTTCGCCCTGCTCCTCGCGAGCCGTGGGAGATGGGGTGCGGCGGGGGTCGTGATCGGTGCCGCGATCGCCGTGAAGCCGCTGCTGGTGCCTCTGGTGCTGCTCTTCGTCTTCGCGCGGCGGTGGCGGGGGCTGGGGGCGGTGGTTCTCGTGCCCGCGGTGGTGTCCGGGGGTGCGGCGCTCTTGATGCCGGATCCCGCGGGGTTCCTCACGCGGACCCTGCCGTTTCTGCTGCGGGGGGACGACACGTTCGTACGGCTCTATGAGGCGTCGCCCGCGGCTGTGCTGCCGCGGGTGGGGGTGCCGGAGGGGGGTGCGGTGCTGTTGGCCTTCGGGGGCGCCGGGGTCGGGGTGTGGTGTGCGTATCGGTGTTGGCGGCGGGAGGGGGCGGTCGTGGACACGGGGGTGATGCTGATGCTGTCGGCGTTTCTGGTGTCCCGGCCCTCGTACGACCACTATCTGCTGGTGGTGCTGCCGTTGCTGCTGGCCGGGGTGCTGGAGGTGGGGAGTGTGGCTCGGGGGGCGTGGTTCTGGGTGGCACTGGTGCCGCAGGTTCCGGGGCTTGCCCTGCCGTACCTGGAGCCTGTGACCCGGCGGGCTTTTCGGGACTCGCTCACTCTGTGTCTGCTCGCGGGTGCGGTTGCCCTTCGGTTGCTTTCACGGGCGCCCGGGGCCTGGGGCTGTGCCCACCCGTCCCGCCCTGCGGGACGCCTGCCCACAGCCAAAGGGGCGGGGCGTGGGCGCCGGGCCGGGCGTGTGGAGGACGGGCGGAGTCACTCGTTTTGACCCTTCCGGGGCGGCGCGAGTACTCTTGCGGTTTGTTATGCGTATCGGCTTGGTCGTTCTCACGCGAGAGGCCCTTACGTAGGTTCCCTGGAGCAGTTACCAGTGGGCGGCATACGGGCATCGGTCCCGGCACTGTCGTCCCCAGCTGCACGATCGCTTCAGTGATGCCATGTGTCAGCACCCATCCACTGAAGAAGAAGGCTGCGAAGTGCGTACGTTCAGCCCCAAGCCCGGCGACATCACTCGCCAGTGGTATGTCATCGACGCCCAGGATGTCGTCCTGGGTCGTCTGGCCACCACCGCCGCGAACATCCTCCGGGGCAAGCACAAGCCGATTTACGCCCCCCACGTCGACGCCGGTGACTTCGTCATCATCATCAACGCCGACAAGGTGCACCTCTCCGGCAACAAGAAGACCCAGAAGCTGGCGTACCGCCACTCCGGTTACCCGGGTGGTCTGCGCTCCGTCCGTTACGACGAGCTGCTGGCGAAGAACCCCGAGAAGGCCGTCGAGAAGGCCATCAAGGGCATGATCCCCAAGAACACCCTGGGCCGTCAGGTGCTCTCGAAGCTGAAGGTCTACTCGGGCGACCAGCACCCGCACGCTGCACAGCAGCCGGTGCCGTTCGAGATCACCCAGGTCGCGCAGTAGTTCCGGCCACCCCCTAAGACGAAAAGAAATCTGAGGAGAATCGTGGCCGAGACCACCGTTGAGCAGCCGGTCGAAGAGACTGAGACCGAGCTCGTCGACGTCGAGCAGTACACCACCGAGTCCGAGGTGCCCGTCGAGGGCGAGTACACCTCGGAGTCCCTCGCCGGCCGCTTCGGCGACCCGCAGCCGGCCGCCGGCCTGGGCCGTCGCAAGAACGCCATCGCCCGCGTCCGGATCGTCCCGGGCTCCGGCAAGTGGAAGATCAACGGTCGCACCCTTGAGGACTACTTCCCCAACAAGGTGCACCAGCAGGAAGTCAACGAGCCCTTCAAGGTGCTCGAGCTCGACGACCGCTACGACGTTGTCGCCCGCATCTCGGGTGGCGGCGTGTCCGGTCAGGCCGGTGCCCTGCGCCTCGGCGTGGCCCGCGCGCTGAACGAGGCGGACGTGGACAACAACCGCGGCGCCCTGAAGAAGGCCGGATTCCTCAAGCGTGACGACCGTGCGGTCGAGCGCAAGAAGGCCGGTCTCAAGAAGGCCCGTAAGGCCCCGCAGTACAGCAAGCGCTAAATCTCGCTCAGCTGTTTGCACGAAACGCCCCGGCGGCACGTTCTGTGCCGCCGGGGCGTTCGTTTACCACAACCTTGGACCAGGTCCGGAAGTCTGCCTTGAGACAGGCCTGCAAGGCGGCAGCCTTGCGACGCACCTGGGAGATATACAGGTCCGGGGGATATACCTGACAGGGGTCGTAGCCGGACCCTGACAAGGGCCGCAGCCGGACCCCTGGCCTGAGCCGCACGTTTCTGAGTAAGCCTGAGCAAGTTCGGAGGACACCAGTGGGACGACTCTTCGGGACGGACGGCGTACGCGGTGTCGCCAACGCGGATCTGACGGCCGAGCTCACGCTCGGCCTCTCCGTGGCGGCGGCGCACGTACTGGCCGAAGCGGGAACCTTCGAAGGCCACCGGCCGACGGCGGTGGTCGGACGGGACCCGCGCGCGTCCGGGGAGTTCCTGGAGGCCGCCGTGGTCGCCGGCCTCGCCAGCGCGGGCGTGGACGTCCTGCGCGTCGGCGTCCTGCCGACCCCCGCGGTGGCGTATCTCACCGGTGCGCTCGGCGCGGACCTCGGTGTGATGCTCTCCGCCAGCCACAACGCCATGCCGGACAACGGCATCAAGTTCTTCGCCCGCGGCGGACACAAGCTCGCCGACGAGCTGGAGGACCGGATCGAGGCCGTCTACGAGGAGCACCGCACCGGCGCTCCCTGGGACCGGCCCACCGGCTCGGGCGTCGGCCGCGTCCGCTCGTACGAGGAGGGCTTCGACCAGTACGTCGCCCATCTCCTCACGGCCGTTCCGAACCGTCTGGACGGTCTGAAGGTCGTCCTCGACGAGGCGCACGGCGCGGCCGCCCGTGTCTCGCCCGAGGCCTTCACCCGCGCGGGCGCCGAGATCGTCACGATCGGCGCCGAGCCGGACGGGCTCAACATCAACGACGGGTGCGGCTCGACCCACCTCGGTCTGCTGAAGGCCGCCGTCATCGAGCACGGTGCCGCTCTCGGCATCGCGCACGACGGTGACGCCGACCGGTGCCTGGCCGTGGACCACACGGGTGCCGAGGTCGACGGCGACCAGATCCTCGCCGTGCTCGCGCTCGCGATGCGGGAACGTTCCGAGCTGCGGTCCGACACCGTGGTCGCGACGGTCATGTCGAACCTCGGGTTCAAGCTGGCCATGGAGCGGGAGGGGCTGTCCCTCGTGCAGACCGCGGTCGGGGACCGGTATGTGCTGGAGGAGATGAAGGAGCACGGGTTCGCGCTCGGCGGCGAGCAGTCCGGGCACGTGATCATTCTTGACCACGCGACGACGGGCGACGGGACGCTGACCGGGCTGCTGCTCGCGGCGCGGGTCGCTCAGACCGGTCGTACGCTTCGGGAACTCGCGTCCGTGATGGAGCGGTTGCCGCAGGTTCTCATCAATGTGCCTGATGTCGACCGGTCGCGGGTGGGGACGTCCGCGGAGCTGGCTGCGGCGGTGGGTGAGGCCGAGCGGGAACTCGGGGCCACCGGGCGGGTGTTGTTGCGGCCTTCCGGGACCGAGCCGTTGGTTCGGGTGATGGTCGAGGCGGCGGATATTGATCAGGCTCGGTCTGTGGCGGGGCGGTTGGCTGATGCGGTGAAGTCTGCGCTTGGCTGATTCTTGGGCCGGGTTGGGGGTGGGGGGTGCGGGTTCGTTGCGGGGTGCGGGTTCGTTGTGGCTGGTCGCGCAGTTCCCCGCGCCCCTAAAAGATTGCGCAGTTCCCCGCGCCCCTAAAGGCCAAAGACTGCGCCGTTCCCCGCGCCCCTGAAAGCCAAAAGATTGCGCCGTTCCCCGCGCCCCTTAGCGGTGCCTTGACCAGAGCCATTTCTGGACCAGGAGGGTCAGTGTTCCCGCCAGGACGATGCCCAGGAGGTTCAGTAGGAGTTGGTTGGTGGAGCCGATGGTCTGGTTCGTGTCGCCGTAGCTGAGGGCGACGGCTGCGTTGGCGGCGGCCGGGACCGTGGTGACGGAGATGGCGACGCCGACCAGGAGGCCCGACTTGGCGGAGGTCAGGGAGAGGGTGCCGGCGATGCCCGCGAGGACCGCCACGACGAACGAGAAGGCGTCGGGGGCGTAGACGAAGGCCGTGTTCGGGCGGTCGGCCGCCAACTGGGCCTTGCTGAACAGGCCGAGGGCGTCCATGAAGAGGCTGAAGCCGACCGTCACCGCCATGGCCACCGCGAAGCCCACCAGCAGCGCGACCAGGGAGCGCAGGGCCAGGCGCGGCTGACGCCGGACCACCGCCGTGCTGAAGCCGGCCAGCGGGCCGAACTCCGGGCCCACCGCCATCGCGCCCACGATCAGGATCGCGTTGTCGAGGACGACACCGCAGGCCGCGATCATCGTGGCGAGCGTGATGAAGGCGATGTACGTGACCGAGAGCGTCGACTCCTCGTGCGTCGCGTCCGCCAGGTGCTCCCACAGGACCGCGTCCGCGCCCTCGCCGGGCGCGTCGTCCGCCGCCTTGTCGGCGCGCTCCGACAGCGACAGGTCGATGTTCTCGACGGCGATCGAGCCGTGCGTGTCGATCTCCAACTCGCGCAGCCCGCCGATGAGTTCGTCGCCGGCCTCGCGCGCCACGTCGACCATCACGATGTCGCCGGCGGGGTTGCGGGCGGCACCCGGCACGACCGCCAGGTGGGTGGTGCCGACCGTGTTCTCGATCAGGTCGACCACGGCGTCGGTTCTGTCGGCCGGGGTGATCAGGCGGAGATGCAGCATGCCCCGCAGAGTAGCCGCGGGGGGTGACGGCCCGGGGCATCGCCCTCGCAGCTCGTCCGCGGCTGGTCCAGAGCTCGTCTACAGCTTGCGCAGGCTCAGCTTCTGCACCTTGTGGTCGGGGCCCTTGCGGATGATCAGGGTGGCGCGGCCGCGGGTGGGGGCCACGTTCTCCAGGAGGTTGACCTTGTTGATGGTCCGCCAGGTCGTCCGGGCGTAGTCGAGGGCCTCGTCCTCGGAGACCTGCGTGTACTTGCGGAAGTACGAGGACGGGTTCTGGAAGGCGGTGGCGCGCAGCTTGCGGAAGCGGTTGAGGTACCAGGCCTCGATGTCCTCGGCGCGGGCGTCCACGTACACGCTGAAGTCGAAGTAGTCGGCGAGGCCGACGCGGGTGCGGCCGTCCTTGCCGGGCAGGGCGGGCTGCAGGACGTTCAGGCCCTCGACGATCAGGATGTCGGGGCGGCGGACGGTGAGCCGCCTGCCGGGGACGATGTCGTAGATGAGGTGCGAGTAGACGGGGGCCGTCACCTCGTCCTTGCCCGCCTTGATGTCCGCGACGAAACGGGTGAGCGCCCGGCGGTCGTACGACTCCGGGAAGCCCTTCCTCGACATCAGGCCGCGGGCCTGGAGCTCCTTGGTGGGCAGCAGGAAGCCGTCCGTGGTGACCAGCTCCACGCGCGGGTGCTCCGGCCAGCGGGACAGCAGGGCCTGGAGCAGGCGCGCGACGGTGGACTTTCCGACGGCGACCGAGCCCGCGACGCCTATCACGAACGGCGTACCGGACTGGGAGCCCTTCTCGCCGAGGAACGTGTTCAGGGCGCCGCGCAGGCCGTCGGTGGCGCCCACGTAGAGGTTGAGGAGCCGGGAGAGCGGCAGATAGATGTCCCGCACCTCGTCGAGGTCGATGACATCGCCCAGGCCGCGCAGCTTCTCCACCTCCTCGGCGGTCAGCGGCAGCGGCGTCTTCTCACGCAGCGCGCTCCACTCCGAGCGGGTGAGGTCGAGATAGGGAGTCGCCTCCGGCCTGGGCCGGTGGGCGCTCCGCGGCAACGAGGAGACCGGTGAGATCACAGTTCATTGTTACGGGAGTTTGAACAGGGTGGCGGGTGGAGTCCGTCACGTCGGTGCGTTCTACACGCGTCCAGGAGCGTCCGGAGGTATGGACCGCCGGGTCGTACGGGGATAGCGTCCGCCCATCCGGGAGCGAGCCGCCTTCCGGTGTTCTGGGGGGTTGGGGTGGTCGTCATGGCCGTGCGTTTCCGTGTGCGTGGATTCGGCAGACGCAGACCGGGGCCGGTCACCGGGGTTCCGCCGGTGGAGCTGGAGGGCCGGGTCCGCAGCGAACTGGCCGTCGACCTGCCGGACGAGGACCTTGGGGAGTACCTCTACGACTGCATCGACCTGTACGAGATGGGCAGCAAGCCGCGCTGCGAGGAGGTCGAGTACCTGGGGATGGTCCAGGAGGCGATCGACCGGATCGAGCGGGGCGAGTAGGGAAGCGGGGGCGCAGGGGGTTCCGGGGGTTCCGGGGTCCCGGAGGCTCTGGGGGCTCTGGGGGCTCCGGGGGCTGCAATTTCCGATATCGGGCACGCGGTGCCGGGGCGGGGCGGGCGTCGGCATCTAGGCTGCCGCCATGTGCGGAATCGTGGGATACGTGGGGTCGCAGTCGGCACTTGATGTGGTGGTGGCCGGGCTGAAGCGGCTGGAGTACCGGGGTTACGACTCGGCGGGCATCGCGGTGCTCGCGGACGGCGGGATGGCCGCCGCGAAGAAGGCCGGGAAGCTCGCCAACCTGGAGAAGGAGCTGGTCGAGCGGCCGCTGCCGACCGGGTCGACGGGCATCGGACACACGAGGTGGGCCACTCATGGAGGGCCGACCGACGCGAACGCGCACCCGCATCTCGACAACGCGGGACGGGTCGCCGTCGTCCACAACGGCATCATCGAGAACTTCGCCGCCCTGCGCGCCGAGTTGGCGGAGCGGGGGCACGAGCTGACCTCCGAGACCGACACCGAGGTCGTCGCGCATCTGCTCGCCGAGGAGTTCTCCGCGTGCGCCGACCTCGCCGAGGCCATGCGGCTGGTGTGCCGGCGGCTGGAGGGCGCCTTCACGCTGGTCGCCGCGCACGCCGACGAGCCGGACGTGGTCGTGGGGGCGCGGCGCAACTCGCCGCTCGTGGTCGGGGTCGGGGAGGGCGAGGCCTTCCTCGCCTCCGATGTCGCGGCGTTCATCGCGCACACTCGGTCCGCCATCGAACTCGGACAGGACCAGGTGGTCGAGCTGCGGCGGGACGCGGTGAGTGTCACCGGATTCGACGGACGGCCCGCCGAGGTGCGCCCGTACCACGTCGACTGGGACGTGTCCGCCGCCGAGAAGGGCGGCTACGACTACTTCATGCTCAAGGAGATCGCCGAGCAGCCGAAGGCCGTCGCCGACACGCTGCTCGGGCGCATCGACGCGAGCGGGTCGCTCTCGCTCGACGAGGTCCGGATCTCCCCGAGCGAGCTGCGGGAGGTCGACAAGGTCGTGGTGGTGGCGTGCGGAACCGCCTTCCACGCCGGGCTGATCGCCAAGTACGCCATCGAGCACTGGACGCGGATCCCGTGCGAGGTCGAACTCGCGAGCGAGTTCCGCTACCGGGATCCGATCCTGGACGCGCGGACGCTGGTGATCGCCATCTCGCAGTCCGGCGAGACCATGGACACGCTGATGGCGCTGCGGCACGCCCGGGAGCAGGGGGCCAGGGTGCTGGCCGTCTGCAACACGAACGGGTCGACGATTCCGCGGGAGTCGGACGCGGTGCTCTACACACACGCGGGCCCTGAGGTCGCGGTCGCCTCGACCAAGGCGTTCCTGACCCAGCTCGTGGCCTGCTATCTGGTGGCCCTGTACCTGGGCCAGGTGCGCGGGACCAAGTGGGGCGACGAGATCCAGGCCGTGGTGCGTGACCTGTCCCGGATCTCGTGCGAGGTCGAGCGGGTGCTGGAGACGATGGAGCCGGTGCGGGAGCTTGCGCGGTCCCTCGCCGGGAAGAACACCGTGCTGTTCCTGGGCCGGCACGTGGGCTATCCGGTCGCTCTGGAGGGCGCGCTCAAGCTCAAGGAACTCGCCTACATGCACGCCGAGGGCTTTGCGGCGGGGGAGCTGAAGCACGGGCCGATCGCTCTGATCGAGGAGGATCTGCCGGTGGTTGTTGTCGTACCGTCGCCTCGGGGGCGGTCCGTGTTGCACGACAAGATCGTGTCGAACATCCAGGAGATCCGGGCCCGGGGAGCACGGACGATCGTGATCGCGGAGGAGGGGGACGAGGCGGTCGTCCCGTACGCGGATCACCTGATCCGCATCCCTGCGACACCGACGTTGCTTCAGCCGCTGGTGGCGACTGTGCCGTTGCAGGTGTTCGCTTGCGAGCTGGCCACTGCCCGGGGCAACGAGGTGGATCAGCCGCGGAATCTGGCGAAGTCGGTGACGGTGGAGTAGGGCGACTTCAGCGCCTCTACGAAGGGGGTGAAGGCTCCGGCCGGGAAGGTGAGGGTTGCCCTGGCCGGGGTCTTTGAGTCGCGGACGGCGACCTGGGTGGGGGAGTTTGCTATTTCTACGCAGGCGTTCCCGTCGCCTTCGCCCGAGTGGGACGACTTCCGCCAGTTGTCCACAGGTGCCTCACAGCTCTCTCGCCAGCTCGTGGATAAAGTCGCGCGATCGTACGGGGTCGATTGATACGGCTTCCACCATACGGAAGCGCGTTCGATAGATGTTGAGCTGGGCTTCGGCATCGAGAAGGATTGAGCCATGGGGTGCGTCCCGCACCACTGTGTCCAGCTTGGGCAAGGGGCCGCCCGCGTACGTCATCGTGCTCGACGCCCTGGCGAAGTCGTCCAGGTCGAATGGAATGACCCGCACGGTGATGTGGTCCGCTTCGGAGAGTTCGAGGAGCCGGGCGAGTTGGGACTTCGAGGTGGCACGGTCGCTGACCCTGATCCGAAGCGCCGCCTCATGGATGACCGCTTCGTAGGGGATCGTGTTCTCCTGGCGTGCCTTTCGGTGCCGGATGCGCAACTCAAGCTCTTGGCGGGTGAGTTCGGGCAGCCTGGCCGAGAAGAGGGCACGTGCGTAGTCCTCCGTCTGAAGCAGGCCCGGTACGAACAGCATGTCCACGCTGCGTAGAAAACGGGCGTGGTGCTCCAGCTCGGACAGGTCCAGGAAAGGCTTGGGCAACAGGTCCTGGTACTCCTCCCACCAGCCACGGGTTCGGTCGGTGGCCATCGCGGCCAAGGCGTCGACGAACTCCTTGTCCGTGCAGGCGTAGTGGGATGCGAAGCGGAGTACTCGCTCCTTGCTCACGCCCACGAGTCCGGATTCGATCTGGCTCATCTGGACGCGATTCACCCCGAGTAGTGCTGCTGCTTCGGTGGTGGTGAGTCCTGCCGTCTGGCGGAGCCTGCGCAGTTCGATCGCCAGGCGCATCTGACGTGCGGTTGGTTCGCGCCTCTGGGGCATCAACGGCTCCTCGTTCGGGGTCGAATCAGGCGATCGGCTTGCTCGGCGTTACATGTTACGCCTACCTTCAGTGACGCGACGCGCACTCTGCGGAACACCGGGACCCCGGAAGCGCACCGCCCCGTCCTGCCATGACGGCTGCGGCATGCCACTGCCCGTTTCTCCGTAGCCCCCCACCACTCGAACGGAGTTCACGCGGATCGGGGCGTGGGACGCCGATCCGGAGCCGCCCGAACCGCCGGGGAAGCTGGAGCGGCTCGGTGACGCGGAGGATGGGCGAGGGCTCGCGTTGGTCCGGGCGTGCTCGGACTTGTGGGGCTGGCAGCCGCTGTCCAGATTCGGCAACCGCGGCAAGTACGTGTGGTGCGAGCTGAGTTCGACGGCGTGAACGTTTCCCCGCCGCTCGAATGGGTGAACGCATCCCGATCGCCCGGACACCCATCCCTTGATCTTCTTAGGTTGCGCACATGGTCACATCTGCTCACGAGGGCATGCACCGGATCTTCCAGGAGCGGCCCGAGATCCTGACTCCCGTGTTCGGGGTGCTGGACGTTCCGTTACCCGCCAAGGTGACGGTGGACGCTGTCACGACTGACGTGACGGAGACCCGGCCGCTGGAGCGACGCGTGGACACGGTGCTGCGCGTTGGTCCGTCCGACGGCGAGGACTTCCTGCTCGCCATCGAGGCGCAGTCGAAGAAGGTCCCGGGCAAGGAGGCCAGTTGGGGGTACTACATCGCGTACCTCCAGGCGAAGTACGGCCTGCCTGTGCTGCTTCTGGTGGTGTGTCAGGACAGGGCCACGGCCAAGTGGGCCGCCGGTCCCTTCGACTGCGGTGCGCGTGGCTGGACTGCTCAGCGGACCTATCCGCTGGTCGCCGGGCCTGACAACCTGCCAGTGATCACCGACGTCAGGACCGTGGCGAAGAACCTCGCACTGGCCGCGCTGTCGGCCCTGGCGCACGCCCGCAGCGCACAGTGCGGCGCCATACTGGAGGCAATCGGCAGCGCCCTCCAAGAACTCCAGGAAACGGACCCGGAGACCGCCGGGTACTTCTTCGATTTCCTGGAAATCAATCTGGGGAACACCCCAGCCGGAGAGAAATGGAAGGGAATCATGTCGTTCGTCAGCTACTTCCCCGGTCGGGGGACGGTCCGTGAGACGGCCTACCTGGAAGGCAAAGCCGAAGAGCGTGGCTCGATGGTCCTGAGCGTCCTGGAGAAGCGAGGCATCCTCGTTCCCGAGGACGCACGGGAGCGCATTACGTCGTGCACTGATCTCGACACCCTCGCCCTCTGGGCCGACCGCTCCTGGACAGCCACCGCGGCCGAGGACCTGTTCGCCGAGGACCCGGAGGTTCCGGGGGCCAGTCCTGGGCGGACCTGAGCGTTGACAGACCTGCAAGACAGAATGGCCTTTGGGCTCCAGCCCCCCGGAACGGTCGAGCGAGCGGAGGACCTGTTCCGGGCGGGTGCGGAGCTTGACCCGGAATAGGGTGCCCTGATGAGCATCATCGGGGTCGGAATCGACGTAGCTGAGATCGACCGGTTCGCGGCGTCGCTGAAGCGGACGCCTGGGATGGCCGAACGGCTGTTTGTGGAGAGCGAGTTGCTGCTTCGCAGCGGGGAGCGGCGGGGTGTTGCCTCCCTTGCCGCCCGCTTCGCGGCGAAGGAGGCGCTGGCCAAGGCGTTGGGTGCGCCTGGGGGGCTGCGCTGGACCGATGCCGAGGTTTACGTCGAGGACAGCGGGCAGCCGCGGCTGCGGGTTACGGGGACCGTTGCCGCGCGGGCGGCTGAGCTGGGGGTTCGGTCGTGGCATGTGTCGTTGAGCCATGACGCGGGGGTGGCTTCTGCGGTGGTGATTGCGGAGGGGTAGGGGTGGCTGGGGTGAGTGTTTGTCTGCGGGCTCGTTGTGGCTGGTCGCGCAGTTCCCCGCGCCCCTAAAAGATTGCGCAGTTCCCCGCGCCCCTAAAGAAACCGGTGGCCGAGGTCTGTTCAGTACGTGCCGGACCGTCTGCGTTGATCGCGCCGTTCCCCGCGCCCCTTGCGGGGCACGGGCCGGAGGGGACGTGGCGGGATGTGTGGCCGCAGCTTACGAGGACAGCAGGTTGCGGTCACCGTGTCGCAACTGTGGTTCACGGCGGCCGCTGCGGGCGGACATTCCGACGCGGCCCCGCACCCAGGAGACGAGCCGAAACCCCCACCCACCCAGGGGCGCGGGGAACTGCGCGAGCAACCACGACGGTCCGCGGCCGACGAATCACCCCGACCGCCGCCCACCCGCACCCGCACTCGACATACCGGCTCGGCGCGCCGCCGCCGAATGCGGGAAACTCGGGGCATGCGTACTGCGTACAGCGTGGAGACGGTCAGGGCCGCCGAGCGGGAGTTGATGGCGCGGCTGCCGGACGGGGCCCTGATGCAGCGGGCGGCGGCCGGACTGGCCGCGGCCTGCGCCGAGTTGCTGGGGCGGGTGTACGGCAGCCGCGTCGTCCTGCTGGTCGGCAGCGGCGACAACGGCGGCGACGCCCTGTACGCCGGGGCCCGGCTGAGCCGGCGTGGCGCGGGTGTCACGGCCGTGCTGCTCGCACCCGACCGTACCCACACCGGCGGACTCGACGCCCTCCGACGGGCGGGCGGCACGATCGTGCGAGGGGCGGACGCGGACGCCGCGGCGGAGCCGATCCGTCGTGCCGACCTCGTCGTCGACGGGATCGTGGGCATCGGAGGGAAGGGCGGCCTGCGGCCCGACGCCGCACCCCTCGCGGACCTGGCCCGCGCATCCCGCGCCGCCGTCGTGGCCGTGGACCTGCCCAGCGGCGTCGAGGCCGACAGCGGGGAAGTGCGGGGCGCCGCCGTGCGGGCCGATCTGACCGTGACCTTCGGGACGCACAAGCCCGGGCTCCTCGTCGACCCCGCGAAGGAGTACGCCGGGTCCGTGCGGCTCGTCGACATCGGGCTCTCGTTGCCCGGTGAGGCCGAGCTGGAGGCCCTGCAGCACGCCGACGTGGCCGCGCTGCTGCCCGTGCCCGGGGCCGAGAGCGACAAGTACCGGCGCGGGGTCGTGGGCATCGTGGCCGGATCCGCCCGGTATCCCGGCGCCGCCGTACTGGCCGTCGCCGGGGCCCTGCGGGGCGGGGCCGGAGCCGTACGGTACGTCGGGCCCGCGGGGGACGCGGTGATCGCACGGTTCCCGGAGACGTTGGTGTCGGACGGTTCGCCCGAACGGGCCGGGCGGGTGCAGGCCTGGGTCGTCGGGCCCGGGGTCGGCGAGGACGGCGACGCCGTGGCGGCCGTGCTCAAGAGCGGTGTGCCGGTTCTTGTGGATGCGGACGGGCTTCGGCTCGCGGAACGCGGCGTCGTACGGGCCCGGACCGCTCCCACCTTGCTGACGCCGCACGCCGGTGAGGCCGCCGCGCTGCTCGGTGTCTCGCGGGACGAGGTCGAGGGGGCCCGGCTGGCCTCCGTACGGGAACTGGCGGCCGCGTACGGGGCGACCGTGCTGCTCAAGGGGTCCACCACCTTGGTTGCGGAGCCCGGTGGTGGGGCTGTGCGGGTGAATTCCACCGGTACCGCCTGGCTCGCCACCGCCGGGAGCGGGGACGTGCTGTCGGGGCTGACCGGGTCGCTGCTCGCCGCCGGGCTCGGGGCGCGGGACGCCGGCAGCGTGGGGGCGTATCTCCACGGGCTGGCGGGGCGGTTCGCGGCGGACGGGGCGCCCGTGGGGGCGTACGAGGTGGCCGACGCGGTACGGGAGGCCTGGCGGGACGTCATGGAGGGCTGAGCCGCTCCCGCCCTCATCTGTCCCACAGGACCGCTCTCCTGCCGCACGCCACCCCCTGCCCCGCCGCCCGGCACCCGTCGTACCCCGTCCGCGTGCGCACAACGGGCGACCCTTCCGCGCGGCTGAACCCCGTACGCCGTCCCGGGGGTTTCGCTGGGGGCATGGTCCGTCAGAGAACCGTTGCCGTGTTGGTCGCCGTCATCACGGCGCTGTCCGTGCCGGGGGCCGTCGCGGAGCCTCCGCCCGCCCCCGGCGTCCTCGGCGCCCCCGGGGTTCCCGCGCCGCTGAGCGAGCTGGTGCCCGGGGTGCCTCCGGGGCCGTCCCAGCCCTGGCACTTGGACACTCCCGACCAGACGCTGACCCCGAAGGTCTACACGCCGAGCGCCGAGGAGGACGCCTCCGAGCCGGCCGACGCCGACGCGGAGAGCGACGAGCTGATCGAGTACGTACCGCTGAGTGACGCCGTGGAGCGGCAGTCGGGGGTCGTGGCATGCAGCAAGCAGACCGGGCCGTACCAGCGGCAGGTCGAGCGGTGGCTGCGGCTCAGGGTGGACGGGAAGCAGTCGGCGAACGACTGCCGGGCCATCCGGGCCTTTCAGATCAGATACGGGATTCGGCCCGACAGCGGCTTCGCCGGGCCCGTGACCTGGGCGAAGATGCAGTTCCTGTCGGCCGCGAAGAACCCGAACGCGGCCGGGAAATGTCCCGTACGGACCTACCGGGTCGCCTGTGTCGACCTCACCCGGCAGTTGACCTGGGTGCAGAAGGGCACGAAGGTGCTGTTCGGGCCGGTGCCGATCCGCAGCGGGAAGGCCGGTTACCGGACCAGGTCCGGCTGGCACCGCGTCTACTGGAAGCACAAGAACCACTGGTCGACGCTCTACAACACCCCCATGCCGTACAGCCAGTTCTTCAGCGGCGGGCAGGCCTTCCACGGCATCTACGGCAGCGTCTACAACCCGCCCGGCTCGATGGGCTGCGTGAACATGCGGATCGCCGACGCCCGCACGCTGTGGGGCGTGCTCCACAAGGGCGACAGCGTGTACGTGTGGGGCCGCAGGCCCGGTACCTGAGGGCTGTGTCCGACCCCTCTGAGACACTGGGCGCGATGACTGAAACTGCACCCGCGCGGGCCCGCGCCGAGATCGACCTGGCCGCACTGCAGGCCAATGTGCGGGCTCTGCGTGCCCAGGCGCCGACCGCCGCCCTCATGGCGGTGGTCAAGTCCGACGCGTACGGACACGGGGCGCTCCCGTGCGCCCGCGCGGCCCTGGACGCGGGCGCGACCTGGCTGGGCACCGCCACGCCCGAGGAGGCCCTGGCCCTGCGCGCGGCCGGACTGCCTGGCCGGATCATGTGCTGGCTGTGGACCCCGGGCGGGCCCTGGCGGGCGGCCGTCGAGGCCGATCTGGACCTGGGGATCAGCGGGGTGTGGTCGCTGCGGGAGGCCGCGGAGGCTGCGCGGGCGTCCGGGCTAACCGCCCGCGTCCAGCTCAAGGCCGACACCGGGCTCGGGCGGAACGGCTGCCAGCCCGCCGACTGGCCCGAGCTCGTCGGCGAGGCCCTGCGCGCCGAGGCCGAGGGGCTCGTCCGGGTCACCGGTCTGTGGTCCCACTTCGCCTGCGCCGACGAGCCCGGCCATCCCTCCATCCAGGCCCAGCTCGGCTGCTTCCGCGAGATGCTGGCGTACGCGGAGGGGCAGGGCGTCCGCCCCGAGGTCCGGCACATCGCCAACTCGCCCGCCACGCTCACGCTCCCCGAGAGCCACTTCGACCTCGTACGGACGGGGATCGCGGTGTACGGCGTCTCGCCCGGCCCCGAGCTGGGCACCCCGGCCGACCTCGGGCTGCGCCCGGTGATGACCCTGTCGGCGTCGCTCGCGCTGGTGAAGCACGTACCGGCGGGGCACGGCGTCAGTTACGGACACCACTACGTGACGGCGGGCGACACGACCCTCGGCCTGGTGCCCGTCGGGTACGCGGACGGCATCCCGCGCCACGCCTCCGGCACCGGGCCCGTCCTGGTCGCCGGCAAGTGGCGGACGGTCGCGGGACGGGTCGCGATGGACCAGTTCGCGGTCGACCTCGGCGGGGACGAGCCACCGGTCGGCGAGAGAGTCGTCCTCTTCGGCCCCGGCGACCACGGTGAGCCCACCGCCGAGGACTGGGCCCAGGCGGCCGGCACGATCGCGTACGAAATCGTCACCCGGATCGGAACCCGGGTGCCGCGCGTTTACGTGAATACCGAACAAGCGGGGTAACCGCATAGATGCCGGGCACGGCACAGCGGGAACCGGCGGCAACAGCATGACCAGCAGTATCAGCACGACCAGTACGAACAGCAGTAACAGCACGACCGGCAGCAACGGCACGACCGGTAGTAACGGCAACAGCGACAGCGACAGCGGACATGGGCAGCAGCCCGGCGAAGAGGAGCGGTAGTGAGCGAGAGCAGTGCGGAGGCCGCCGTGGAAGCGGCCACGGCCGCAGCCTCGGCCGTCTCCGCAGCGGGGGGCGCGACCTGGCGCCGGGCCGGGATCGCCGGCGCCGCGATAGGCGTGGTCGCCGCGGGCGCCGCCGCCGGAGTCGCCATAGAGCGGCTCACGGTCGGCCGGGGCATGCGCAGGAAGGCCCGGCTCGCCCTCGACTCGGCCGGTCCGTACGGGTCGTTGCGCGGCATGCCGGGCAAGGCCGTCGCGGACGACGGCACGGAGCTGTACTACGAGGTCGACGAGGTGGAGCCCGACTCCACCCTCGCCCCGCGCCGCCGCCGGCTCTTCGGCCGCAAGGCCCCCGCCCCCGTCACCGTCGTCTTCAGCCACGGCTACTGCCTCAGCCAGGACTCCTGGCACTTCCAGCGGGCCGCGCTGCGCGGTGTCGTGCGCACCGTCCACTGGGACCAGCGCAGCCACGGCCGCTCCGCGCGGGGCGTGGCCCAGGTCCAGGACGACATGCCGGTCACCATCGACCAGCTCGGCCGCGACCTGAAGGCCGTCATCGACGCGGCCGCGCCCGAGGGACCGATCGTCCTCGTCGGCCACTCGATGGGCGGCATGACGGTGATGGCCCTGGCCGACCAGTACCCCTCCCTGATCCGCGAGCGGGTCGTCGGTGTCGCCTTCGTCGGTACGTCGTCGGGGAAGCTCGGCGAGGTCAACTTCGGGCTGCCCGTCGCGGGCGTCAACGCGGTGCGGCGGGTGCTGCCCGGAGTGCTGAAGGCCCTGGGGCAGCAGGCCGCGCTGGTGGAGCGCGGGCGGCGGGCCACGGCCGACCTGTTCGCCGGGATCATCAAGCGGTACTCGTTCGCGTCCAGGGACGTCGACCCGGCGGTCGCGCGGTTCGCGGAGCGGCTGATCGAGGGCACGCCCATCGACGTGGTCGCGGAGTTCTATCCGGCCTTCACCGACCACGACAAGACGGAGGCGCTCGTGCATTTCGCCGAGATGCCCGTGCTCGTGCTGGCCGGGGTCAAGGATCTGGTCACGCCGAGCGAGCACAGCGAGGCCATCGCCGACCTGCTGCCGGACGCCGAGCTGGTGCTCGTGCCGGACGCCGGGCACCTGGTGATCCTGGAGCACCCCGAGGTCGTCATAGACCGGCTCGCCGACCTCCTCACCCGCGCGGGAGCCGTCCCGGCAGGGGCTACCGTGGGTGGTTATGGAAGCACCAGCAGCACCGCGCAACCCGGCTGAGTCCTCGGGACCCTCGGAGCCTTCCGTGGCCGGCGTCACCACTGAGATCACCGTCAACTCACCCGAACAGATGCGGGAGTTGGGCCGTCGGCTCGCCAAGCTGTTGCGCGCCGGGGACCTAGTGATGCTCACGGGTGAACTCGGCGCGGGCAAGACGACGATGACCCGCGGGCTCGGTGAGGGCCTTGGAGTTCGGGGTGCGGTCACCTCGCCGACCTTCGTGATCGCACGCGTGCACCCGCCCCTCGGGGACGGTCCGCCGCTGGTCCACGTGGACGCGTACCGCCTGGGCGGCGGGCTCGACGAGATGGAGGACCTCGACCTCGACGTCTCGCTGTCCGACTCCGTGATCGTCGTGGAGTGGGGCGAGGGCAAGGTCGAGGAGCTGGCCGACGACCGGCTGCACGTCCTCATCCACCGGGCCGTCGGAGACACCACCGACGAGGTGCGGCACGTCACGCTGACCGGGGTCGGGGAGCGGTGGGCGACGGTCGGGCTCGGCGTGCTCTCCGCCTGATCCGGACCGGTCCGCCCTGGTCCTCGTAGGTTCGCCTCAACATTCCGACAAGGCGTCGGGAAGATGTTGCGTCGGGCGGCTTCGGCGTGTTCACATGGACAGAGGAGTTGGTTAGGTCTACCTAACCACGTCTGCTCCCGGAGAGCCTAGGAGGCCGCGATGGCGACGTCTGAACGTGATGTGACGCGTCCGTCGGTGCCGGTGGAGTCGACTTCGTCGGGGGTGGCTGGGGTGTCCATGCGGGAGTTGCTTTTGGCGGGGGTGTTGGCGCGGGTCGTTTCCACGCCGCCGGCTCCACCGGCTGCGCCGGTTCGTGAGTCGCGGCCTCGGGCCGCCTGAGCGTTCCGCTGGGTGCGCCGTTTGGGTCTGCGGGTGCGTTGTGGCTGGTCGCGCAGTTCCCCGCGCCCCTAAAAGATTGCGCAGTTCCCCGCGCCCCTGAAAGTAAAAGACTGCGCCGTTCCCCGCGCCCCTGAAGACGAAAGACTGCGCTGTTCCCCGCGCCCCTAAGAAGCGCGCCGTTCCTCGTGCCCCTGAAGGCAAAAGATTGCGCCGTTCCCCGCGCCCCTTTTGGGGTGCTGGTGTTCGTCTACTTGATCACTGTGACCCTTGTGCCGATTGTGGCGAATTCCCACATGGCTGTGCCGTCTTCGCGGGATTCTCGGATGCCGCCCAGCTTCTTTGAGGAGGCGGGGGCGGTGGTTGTGCCGTTGAGGGCGGCGCTGAAGCCGATTGGTACGCCGGAGACGTTCGTGAAGCGGACCACGTGTTCCACGGCGATGCCGTCCGAGCCGGTGATCTTGCCGGAGCGGGAGGTGACGGCGTAGGCGGCGGGCGTGGGATCCACCGTTCCGGGGGTCACCTTGAACGTGCGCTTGACCCGGTCACCCGCCCTGACGAGCCATACGCGGTCGTCGTCCACCGAGTAGACGACCCGTCGTCCCGTGCCCGACGCGGAGGGCAGTGCCGTCGGGTGCTGCTTGTCCCGGGGGGCCTTGGCGGCCGCCGTCTTCGCGGAGTCGCCGGGCCGGGAGGAGCCCAGGCCGCCCGGCACGTCCGCCGACGCCTGGTAGGCGAGGAAGCCGATCGCGGCGAGCGCCGCCGCGGTGAGCCCGGCCACGATTCCCGAGCTGCTCCGAACCACCTTGGGTGCCCACCTCTCGTACGGCATTTGTGATTTCTGTGACGTTAGCAGCAGGTCTGGGAGGGATTGGGGCGGCCATGCTCCGAGCCCGGGCGCCGTAGGCTGTTCGCGTGCTCTTGCTCGCTCTGGATACCGCCACCCCCGCCGTCACCGTCGCGCTGCACGACGGGACGTCCGTCATCGCCGCCTCCAGTCAGGTGGACGCGCGCCGGCACGGGGAGTTGCTCCTGCCGGCCGTCGACCGGGTGCTCGCCGAGGCCGGGCTGCGGCTCGACGCGGTCACCGGCATCGTTGTCGGCGTGGGCCCCGGCCCGTACACCGGGCTGCGCGTCGGCCTGATGACCGCCGACACCTTCGGGCTCGCGCTCGGCATCCCCGTACACGGACTGTGCACGCTCGACGGTCTCGCGTACGCGGCCGACGGCTCCATCGCCGACGGACCCTTCGTCGTGGCCACCGACGCCCGGCGCAAAGAGGTCTACTGGGCTCGGTACGACGATTCGCGCACCCGGGTCACCGAGCCCGCCGTCGACCGGCCGGGTGACCTGGACATCGGCGGTCTGCCCGCCGTCGGCGCGGGTGCGCTGCTCTACCCCGACACGTTCCCGGACGCGCGCGAACCCGAGCACGTATCGGCTGCCGCGCTCGCGTCCCTCGCGGCGGAACGGCTGGCCGCGGGCGAGGAACTGGAGGCGCCCAGGCCCCTCTATCTGCGCCGGCCGGACGCCCAGGTGCCCAAGAACTACAAGGTGGTCACCCCCAAGTGACGACCGCGGTGCTGCGCGAGATGCGCTGGTGGGACATCGAGCCCGTGCTGGAGCTGGAGAAGGACCTCTTCCCCGAGGACGCCTGGTCGCGGGGCATGTTCTGGTCGGACCTGGCCCATGCGCGGGGGCCCGGGGCGACTCGTCGGTACGTCGTGGCCGAGATCCCGTCCGAGATCCCGTCCGGGGCCGGGTCTGAGTCCGGAGGCCGTGCGCGGATCGTCGGATACGGCGGGCTCGCCGCCGCCGGGGACGTCGGGGATGTGCAGACCATCGCCGTCGCCCGCGAGCACTGGGGTACCGGCCTCGGCGCGCAGATACTGACCGAGCTGCTGCGGGCCGCGACCGCGTTCGAGTGCGGCGAGGTGATGCTCGAATGCCGCGTCGACAACATCCGCGCCCAGAAGCTGTACGAGCGCTTCGGCTTCGAGGCGATCGGTTTCCGGCGTGGCTACTACCAGCCGGGGAACGTGGACGCGCTCGTCATGCGACTCAACGACCCTTCGACATCCGTATCCGTACAAGGAACCGAGATCAATGGCTGACGAACCGCTCGTCCTCGGCATCGAGACCTCCTGCGACGAGACCGGCGTCGGCATCGTCTGCGGCACGACCCTGCTCGCGGACGCGATCGCGTCCAGCGTCGACGAGCACGCGCGCTTCGGGGGCGTGGTGCCCGAAGTCGCCTCCCGTGCGCACCTGGAGGCGATGGTGCCCACCATCGAGCGGGCGCTGAAGGAGGCGGGCGTCAGCGCGAGGGACCTGGACGGGATCGCCGTCACCGCGGGTCCGGGGCTCGCGGGCGCGCTGCTCGTCGGGGTGTCGGCGGCGAAGGCGTACGCGTACGCGCTGGGCAAGCCGTTGTACGGGGTCAACCATCTCGCCTCGCATATTTGCGTGGATCAGCTCGAACATGGGGCTCTGCCCGAGCCGACGATGGCTCTGCTCGTCTCCGGGGGGCACTCGTCACTGCTGCTGTCCTCCGACATCACCAGTGATGTGCGGCCGATGGGCGCGACCATCGACGACGCGGCCGGTGAGGCCTTCGACAAGATCGCGCGGGTGCTGAACCTCGGCTTCCCCGGCGGGCCGGTCATCGACCGGTACGCGAAGGAGGGGGACCCGGGTGCGATCGCGTTCCCGCGCGGGCTCACCGGGCCGCGGGATGCTGCGTACGACTTCTCGTTCTCCGGGCTGAAGACCGCCGTGGCGCGGTGGATCGAGGCCAAGCGGGCGGCCGGGGAGGATGTGCCGGTGCGGGATGTGGCCGCGTCCTTCCAGGAGGCCGTCGTCGACGTGCTGACGCGCAAGGCCGTACGGGCCTGTCGTGACGAGGGTGTCGACCACCTGATGATCGGTGGGGGAGTCGCCGCGAATTCGCGGCTGCGGGTGCTTGCGCGGGAGCGGTGTGAGGCCGCGGGGATTCGGTTGCGGGTGCCGCGGCCGAAGTTGTGTACGGACAATGGGGCGATGGTTGCCGCGTTGGGGGCGGAGATGGTTGCGCGGGGGCGGGCCGCGTCCGATTGGGATCTGTCCGCGGATTCTTCTTTGCCGGTTACTGACACGCATGTGCCGGGGCAGTCGCATTCACATTCGCATTCCCATGGTCATGATCATGTGCATGAGGTCAATAAGGGCAATCTGTACTCATGACTGTTGCGTTGATGTGGGAGGCGCGGGCCGTTGAGGGGCGGGGGGAGGAACTGCTCGCCTGGGTGAGGGGGCAGGACCTCCCGGCGCGGCCCCTGCGTCGGGAGGTCCTGCGGGCTCCGGGGGATCGGGTGCTCGTCATTACGTGGTGGGATGCCGCGTATGAGTCTGAGCTGCCTGAATTTCCGGAGCCGGCTGGGGAGTTGGTTGCGCGGGCGGTTCATCGGTGGCGGTTCGAGGTTGTGGAGGGGTAGGGGGTGGGGGTTGTTTGTCCGGTGCGGGTCGGCTGTGGCTGGTCGCGCAGTTCCCCGCGCCCCTGAAAGACAAAAGATTGCGCAGTTCCCCGCGCCCCTAAATTGCCTCCGTCTGCCTTGATTCGCACCGCAGTTGGCGGTCCGGGCCCAAATGGCGTTCCGGGCCCGTCAAGGTGATGTGGGTCGTGTGGCGTGTGTCTGTGCTGGATTTGGACAGGCGGAGTTCCAAAGCGCCTGGTTCCACGATGCGTTGGCCTCTTCCGTCCGTGAAGGACGACAGGTCCGGGTGGAAGGTGAAAGTGACGCGGCGGGCCTTGCCTGGGGGCAGGGTGAGGCGGTGGTAGGCGATCAGGCGGATGTCGGGGCGGGTTACGCGGGCCACCGGGTCGTGGAGGTAGAGCTGGACGACCTCCGTGCCCTCTCGGGGGCCCGTGTTGCGGATCGTGACCGAGACCTCGTACGAGTCGTCCGTGCCGATCTCCGTCCCCTCCCGGTCCTCCATGTCCTCCCAGGTGAAATCCGTGTAGCCGAGGCCGTGGCCGAAGGGGTGTAGGGGGGTCGGGTCCAGGTTGCTCACCGTGCCGGCCAGGCCCAGTGGGGGCTGGAGGTAGGTCCACGGCTGGCCGCCAGGTTCCTGCGGGACGCTCACGGGGAGCCTGCCCGAGGGGTTCACGCGGCCCGACAGCACTCCTGCAACTGCCGGGCCGCCCTCCTCCCCCGGGAAGAACGCCTGGACGGAGGCGGCCAGTTGGCCGTGCCAGCGGCCGAGCGCGTACGGGCGGCCGGTGAGCAGGACCAGGACGACCGGGGTGCCGGTGGCCGTCAGGGTGTCCAGCAACTTGGCCTGTACGCCCGGGAGTTGCAGGTCCCCCACGTCGCAGCCCTCGCCCGATGTGCCCCTGCCGAACAGGCCCGCCCGGTCGCCCAGTACCGCCACGCAGACGTCCGCCTCGGCGGAGCGTGCCACCGCCTCCGCGAAGCCCGAGGTGTCCGGGTCCGTGGTGTCGCAGCCCTCGGTGAACGTGACCTTGGCGTCGGGGAGTTCCGTGCGCAGGGACTCCAGGAGCGTGGGGATCTCGATGCCCATCGGCCGGTCGGGGTGGTTGACGCCCACGTGCGAGGGGAACGAGTAGCAGCCCAGCATGGCCAGGGCGTCGGCCGCCCGCGGGCCGACCACCGCGATCCGGGTGTCGGGGGCGAGCGGGAGCAGGCCGTCCGGGTTGGAGAGCAGGACGACGGACTCCTCGGCGAGGCGGCGGGCCAGCACCCGGTTCGCGGTCGAGTCCAGGTCGATCGGGCCCGTCGGCTCGGGGGTCCAGTCCTCGTCCAGCAGGCCCAGTTCGCACTTCTGGCGCAGGACCCGGGCCGCCGCCCGGTCCACCAGGGACTCCCGGATCGCGCCCGTCCTCACCGCCTCGGTCAGCGGGTCGCCGTAGCAGCGGAGCGTGGGGAGTTCGACGTCGATACCGGCCGCCAGGGCCGCGTGGGCGGCCTCCGCCTTCGTGCCCGCGACCCGGTGCAGGGTCTCCAGGAAGCCGACGCCGAAGTAGTCGGACACGACCGTGCCCGTGAACTGCCATTGATCTCGGAGGAGTTCGGACAGAAGGTACGGGTCCGAGGACGCCGGGACGCCGTCCGTGTCCGTGTACGCGGCCATCACCGAGCGGGCCCCGCCCTCGCGCAGCGCGAACTCGAACGGCGGCAGGGTGATGTCGGCGAACTCGCGCACACCCGCGCGTACGGGCGCGAGGTTGCGGGCGCCCGCGGAGGACGCGTACCCCGCGAAGTGCTTGAGTGTGGCGACGACTCCGGCGGACTCCAGGCCGCGGACGTAGGCCGCGCCGATCGTGCCGACCAGGTAGGGGTCCTCGCCGATGGTCTCCTCGACGCGGCCCCAGCGCGGGTCCCGTACGACGTCCAGGACGGGGGCCAGGCCCTGGTGGACGCCGACCGAGGCGAGGTCCTGGCCGATCCGGTGGGCCATCTCCTCGACGAGGTCCGGGTCGAACGTGGCGCCCCAGGCCAGGGGGACCGGGTAGGCGGTGGCGCCCCAGGCCGTGAAGCCCGCCAGGCACTCCTCGTGGGCTACGGCCGGGATGCCGAAGCGGCCGGCCTCGGCGATGCGGCGCTGGGCGCGGGCCAGTGCCTGTGCGCCGAGTGCCGGGTCCACCGGGGCCGAGCCGAAGGAGCGGGTCAGCTGGCCGAGGCCGTGGGTGATCAGCTCGTCCCAGTCGTAGTCCGAGGTCATCTCCAGCTGGTTCGGGGCGACTCCGTCGCCGTCCGTGACGGCTCCCACCCACACGCCGTACAGCTGGGCGGTCTTCTCCTCCAGAGTCATCCGGGCGAGCAGGTCGTCGACCCGGGCCTCGGCGGGCAGGGCGGGATCACGCCAGGGGGCGGTGGTCATGAAACTCCTGTCGGGGTCGAGGGCCTGTCCGGCGGATCATGCCGGAGGGAGGCTGCGGTGCCTGATAAGCACGGGTGAGCGGGGTCTGGTGCGTGCAGCTGCAAGGCGGAGGAGGGAGGCGACGCGATGGGGGTCCCCCCGCGCGAGCGAAGCCGAGCGTGGGGGAGTCGTCGACTGACGACAACGCTGCAGATGTGCGTGCCAGACCCCGCGTCTCCGGCATGATCCGCCGGACAGGCCCTCGGGGGTTCATTTGCCGCCGACTCCCATCAGGCCGCCCACCAGGGCTCGGCGGGCCACCAGGTACACGGCGAAGATGGGGATGCCGGAGAGGACTACCGAGGCGAGCAGGGCGGGGATGTTCACGCCGAACTGGCTGACGTAGTTGAAGAGTCCGAGGGTCAGGACGCGCGGGCCGTCGGACTGGGTGAAGATCAGCGGGAAGAGGAAGCCGTTCCAGGCCTGGAGCGCCGCGAAGATGACGACCGTGCTGATGCCGCCCTTGGCCAGCGGGATGGCCAGTTGGAACAGCATGCGTTGAGGGGATGCTCCGTCCAGGGCCATCGCCTCGTACAGGTCCTCCGAGACGTCACGCAGGGTGCCGACGAGGACCAGTACCGAGACCGGCATCGCGAAGGCCGCCGTCGGCAGGATGACCGCCAACAGGCTGTCGTACAGATTGAGTTGGGCTATGAGGAGGTAGAGGGGGACCACTACCGCCTGGGCCGGGATCGCCACGCCGAGGAGGAACAGCCGGAAGGCGAGGCCCGACCAGCGGTCGCGGGTGCGGACGGCGACGTACGCGATCGGGACGGACAGGCCGAGGACGATGGCCACGACCGCGACGGCCACGATCGCGGTGTTGCTGAGCAGATGACCGAAGCCGCTGTTCAGCACGGTGTTGTAGTTGTCGAGCGTCGGACTCGTGGGCGGGTTCAGCGGGTTGCCGGTGAGTGCCTTGTCCTGGCTGGTGAGCGAGGCCGACAGCATCGCGTAGATCGGGACGACGACGATCGCGAGCCAGATGACCGAGCCGAGGCCCGAGACGGGGTTGCCGCGCTTCGTCCAGTGCTTGCGGCGGCGTTGCGGGGGCGGTGGCGTGGGACGCTCCTCGGTCTTCGCGGGACGCGGGCGCGGCAACGTATCGTGTGACACTCCGTCACATCCCTTCGCGGGTGCTGCGCATGCTGCCGAAGCCGGTCAGCCGCACGAGGATCAGGGACAGCCCCGTGGCGGCCACCACCAGGAAGGACGCGATGGCGCTCGCGTAGCCGAAGTCGTAGCTCTTGAAGCCCGCCTCGTACATCAGGTACGGCAGGATCGCCGTGTCGGTGCCCGGGCCGCCCTTGGTGAGGATCAGCACGGTCTCGAAGTACGTGAGCGAGCCGACGACCAGCAGCACGGTGGACGTCGTGACGGTGTGGCGCAGCTGAGGAAGCGTGATCGAGAAGAACTGGCGGTAGCGGCCCGCCCCGTCGATCGCCGCCGCCTGGTAGAGCACCTCGGGTATCTGACGGGCCCCGCCCTGGTAGATCAGGGTGTGGAAGGGGATGAACTGCCAGCCGCCGACGAAGACGATCGCCAGGAACGCGCCGCTGGAGGAGCCCAGGATGTTCTCCTGGATGATGCCGAAGTTCGGGTCGAGCAGGGCGTAGAAGAGCAGCGCGATCGCCGTCGAGGAGAGCAGGAACGGGACGAAGAAGATCGCGGAGAGGAGCGCCCGGTTGCGCTGGCGGCCCGCCGCCCAGACGCCGAGCAGCAGCGCGACCACCGTCTGGAAGACCCAGCTCGCCGCCGTCAGCAGGACCGTGAGCCACAGGGACTGGACCATCCGGTCGTCGTCGATCAGCTTCCGCCAGTTGTCCAGGCCGACCGGCTGCGGGTCGCCCAGGCCGTCCCAGCTGGTGAAGGAGAGATAGAAGGCCAGGACCATCGGGACCACGGCGAAGAACGCGAAGAACAGGACGCCTGGCAGGGCCCACGCGGCATGCGGGCGGCCGACGGCGGAGGACTTGGACGACTTCGTGGGCGGGGTGGACGTGGTGGCTGTCGGTTCCGTGGGGCGGGCCTTCGGCGGGCTCGGTGCGCTCACTTCAGCTCCTTGAGCGCCGACACGAACTGGCTCGGCGAGGACTTCCCGACGAACAGCTTGTTGATCTCGGTGAGCATCGGGGTCGCGATGTCCGCGCCCAGCGCCTGGTCCCAGGAGAGCGTGAAGGCGGGCGCCTTCTCGACCATCTCGTACTGGAAGGTGGCGAACTCCGGATTGGGCGAGGCCTCCAGCAGCTTGGCCGCGTTGGCCGTCGTAGGGATGTCGCCGTTGGCCACCAGCGCCTTCGCGTACGCCTCCGAGGCGCAGTCCTTCAGGAAGGCGATCGCGGCGTCCTTGTTCTGCGTACGGGTGTTGACGGACCAGTAGTTGGTGGGGTTGCCGACGACGTTGCGGATGTCGCCCGTGCCGCCCTCGACCGTGGGGAACGCGCACCAGCCCAGGTTGTTCTTCGCGAAGGACGGGAACTTGCCGAGCTGCGTCGAGTACTCCCACGAACCCATCAGGTGCATCGCCGCCTTGCCCTTGGCGAAGACGGCCGGGGCGCCGCCGTTGACGTACGACACCGAGCTGAACTTCGAGCCGAACGCGCCGTCGTCGATGAGTTCCTTGACGGTCTCGGCGGCCTTGAGGACGGCCGGGTCGCCCCAGGCGGACGCGTCGCCGCCCTGGATCTTTGCGAAGACCTCGGGGCCGCCGATGCGGTCGACGAGGTACTCCAGCCACATCAGTTCGGTCCAGGTGTCGGCGCCGCCGAGCGCGAACGGGGTGATCTTCGCGGCCTTCAGCTTGGCGTTGATGTCCTGCAACTCGGCCCAGGTGGTGGGTGGTTGGAGCTTGTGCTCGGCGAAGACGGTCTTGTTGTAGAAGAGGATGACCGGCTGCATGCCGCGCATCGGTATGCCGTAGTTGCGGCCGCCGAGTCCGCCGGCCGCGAGCACGGAGGGCAGGAAGCCCGACTTCAGGACCGGGTCGCCCTCGATGGTGTCGGTCAGGTCGACGAGCTGATTCGCCTCCTGGTACGCCTTGATGGAGCCGCCGCCCCAGTTGAAGAAGACGTCCGGGGCGCTCGGGGAGCCCATCGCCGTGCGCAGCTTGGCCGAGTAGTCCGAGCCCGGGACCTTCTCCAGTTTCACCTTGCCCTTGGCCGACTTGCTGGCGGCGGACCTGTTGAAACGGTCGACGGCCGCCGTCTGGACCTTCACCGCGTCGTCCCCGTACACCATGGCGGTGATCGTGTTGCCGCCCCCGCCGGAACCGTCGCCGGAGCCGCAGGCGGTCAGACCAGTGGTGAGCAGGGTGGTGGCACCGGCGCCGAGGACCCAGCGCCTGCTGAACGTCCTGCTGCCGAACGTCCCGCTGCCCAGGCTCCCGGGGTTGCCGGGGCTGTCCGGGCTCGCGCCCGTGGGCTGCCCGCCCGTGGGCCGTCCGCCGTTGGACCGCCCGCT
The DNA here is from genome assembly GCF_042715345.1 of Streptomyces sp. NPDC058697. NCBI lineage: Bacteria > Bacillati > Actinomycetota > Actinomycetes > Kitasatosporales > Streptomycetaceae > Streptomyces > Streptomyces sp. NPDC058697. Next base: position 25,109 of record NZ_JBHXSU010000029.1, on the reverse strand, counting down.
GATCGACTCCATGACAGCACCTCTTTTTGGACTCGCGACACGAATGTTTCGGTATGCACTTCGAATGTTCCGGGAACGTATGGCTGCCGAAGGGCTTCGTCAAGAGGTTGCGCAGGGATACGATCCGGTCCATGACTCGCCCGAATCCCGCTGTAGCCCAGTCGGCGACACTCGCCGAGATCGCCCGCGAGGCGGGAGTCTCCGCTCCGACTGTTTCGAAGGTGCTCAACGGCCGTGCCGATGTGGCCCCCTCGACCCGCACCAGGGTCGAGGAACTGCTGCGCAACCACGGCTATCGGCGCCGCCGGGCCGAGGCGTCCCGGTCGCCGCTGATCGACCTCGTCTTCCACGAACTGGAGAGCGCGTGGGCGATGGAGGTCATCCGGGGCGTGGAGAACGTGGCGCGGGACGAGGGGCTGAGCGTGGTCCTCTCCGAGAGCGCGGGCCGCCTCACGCCCGGGCGCACCTGGGCCGACCAGGTCGCCGCCCGCCGCCCGCACGGCGTCGTCCTCGTCCTGAACGGGCTCGACGAGTCCCAGCGGGCGCTGCTCACCAGCCGCTCGATCCCGTTCGTGGTGGTCGACCCGGCGGGCGACCCGGGCGACGACGTGCCGTCCGTGGGCGCCACCAACTGGCAGGGCGGCCTCGCGGCCACCCGTCATCTCGCCGACCTCGGCCACCGCCGCATCGGCGTGATCAGCGGACCCTCGCGGATGATGTGCAGCCGGGCCCGGCTCGACGGCTACCGCGCGGCGCTCGACACGGCCGGGCTGCCGGCCGACCCGGCGCTCGTGCGCACCGGCGACTTCCACCACGAGAGCGGCTACCGGGAGGGCCTTGCGCTGCTGAAGCTCCCCGACCGCCCGACCGCCGTCTTCGCCGGCAACGACCTCCAGGCGCTCGGCCTGTACGAGGCCGCCCGCGAACTGGGTCTGCGCGTACCGGAGGACCTCAGCATCGTCGGCTTCGACGATCTGCCGGTGGCCCGCTGGGTCGGCCCGCCGCTGACCACGGTCCGTCAGCCGCTCACCGAGATGGCCGAGGCCGCGGCCCGGCTCGTCCTCGACCTGGGCCGCGGCGAGCGCCCCTCGGCGGCGACCCGGGTGGAGCTCGCCACGAGCCTGGTGGTGCGCAGCAGCACTGCGGCGCCGGCGGGGGAGGGGCGGGCGGCGTACTTCGGGGCGTAGTGATCGAAGCGGGACGTCGAAACTTTCGAATGCTTTCGTCGGGTGCCGGCCATCCCTGGTTCCCGGCTGAGAAGACTCAACGAAATATGAGAGTTTGACTAGGAAAACCGGGAAGTGGTTCCTCCTTGTAATAATTCGGACTTACGTTCCTGTCTGTGAGCGGAGAAGACGAACACGGGGGCGGGGGCGCCGAGACACCCGGCGCGGGGCGGCAACGATCCAGACGGGCACGGCTGTTGAGGGCCGCGGGAATCGCGCTCGGCTGCGCCCTGGTCGTCTCGCTGGCCGGCGCGGCATGGGCGTACTGGCATCTGAACCAGAACATCAAGAGCGTCGACATCGACAGCGCGCTGGGCGACGACCGCCCGGCGAGGGCGATGTCGACGCCGAGTCCCTACGGCGCGGCCTCCCCCTCACCGCTCCCGAGCGGCGCGCTCAACATCCTGGTCCTCGGCTCCGATTCGCGGGACGGCGAGCGGAACAAGGAACTTGGCGGCGGCAGCAGCGGCGGGGCCCGTTCCGACACCGCGATGGTCATCCACCTCGACGAGGGCCGGACGAAGGCGACCGTCGTGAGCATCCCGCGCGACACCCTCGTCACGCGCCCCTCCTGCCCGCGGGAGTCCGGCGGTTCGACATCGGTGTCGTACGGCGCGATGTTCAACACCGCGTACTCGGTCGGCGGGCCCGTCTGCGCGGTCAAGACCGTGGAGTCCATGACCAACGTCCGCATGGACCACTACATCGAGATCGACTTCGCGGGTTTCGCCGATCTGGTGGACGCGCTGGGCGGGGTCACGGTGACGACGGACGAGGACATCTCCGACGAGGACAGCCACCTCGAACTGGAGGCGGGCACCCACCATCTCGACGGTACGAAGGCCCTGGCCCTCGCGCGCACCCGGCACGGCATAGGCGACCAGAGCGACCTCGGCCGCATCGGCCTTCAGCAGCAACTGGTGAAGGCCCTCCTCGACCAGGTCGACTCCACGAACCTCCTCACCAGCCCCACCCGCCTCTACCGCGTCGCCGACGCCCTCACCGACAGCCTCACCACGGACACCGGCCTCAACTCCCTCACCGAGCTGATGAGTCTCGGCCAGAGCCTGAACTCCCTCTCCTCCGCCACGACGGAGACGGTGATGATGCCGGTGGTCCCGGCCCCGTCCGACCGCAACCGGGTGGTCGCGAACGAGCCGGAGGCGAGCGAGCTGTGGGAGTCGCTGCGGTGAGGATCGGCGTCTGCCGAAGGAATCTCGAAGGAATCTCGAAGAAATCCGGCTGAGCGTGTCGATCCGGGCCTGCCCCGATCGACGCACGGGTGAGAGGGAAGGTGGGACAAGCCCCGCCCCCGTACCGAGAGATTCAGGGAGTCACCATGCCCCGCTACCTGTCGATGATCCGGATCGATGAGCAGAACGCGCCCGCCGAGGGGCCGAGCGACGAGCTCATGGCGCGGATGGGGGAGCTGATCGAGGAGATGACGAAGGCCGGGGTGCTGCTGGACACCTCCGGGCTGAAGCCGACCGCGGAGGGGACGCGGGTGCGGTGGGAGGGCGGCGAGATGTCCGTCACCGACGGGCCGTTCACCGAGGCCAAGGAGGTCGTCGGCGGCTACGCGATGCTGCAGGCCAAGGACAAGGCCGAGGCCGTCGAGTGGACCAAGCGGTTCCTCCAGATCCACGAGGCCCACTGGACGGTGACCTGCGAGGTACGGGAAATCGTCGAAGGCTGATCCTTGGCCGTACGGGGCCGGGGGTGTCTGATGGTGGAGCGTGACACCAGAGTCAGAGCCAGAGGCAGAGCTTGAGACCGGGGCGGCAGGCAGTCCCGCCTCGGCAGGCACCCCCGCCCACGCCATCGAGACCGTCTTCCGTATCGAGTCGCCCCGCATCATCGCCGGGGTCGCGCGCATCGTGCGGGACGTCGGGATCGCGGAGGAGCTGGCGCAGGACGCGCTGGTCGCCGCGTTGGAGCAGTGGCCCCGGGAAGGGGTGCCCGGCAATCCCGGGGCCTGGCTCATGGCCACGGCCAAGCACCGGGCCATCGATCTCGTACGGCGGCGCGAGCGGTACGCGCGCAAGCTCGTGGAGATGGGGCGCGACCTGGAGGCGTCCGCGCCGCACGGGCACGTCGACGAACCGGCCGATCCCGACGACATCGACGACGACCTGCTGCGGCTCGTCTTCACCGCGTGCCATCCCGTGCTGTCCGCCGAGGCCCGTATCGCCCTCACCCTGCGGCTGCTCGGCGGGCTGACCACCGTCGAGATCGCCCGCGCCTACCTCGTCCCGGAGGCGACCGTCGCCCAGCGCATCGTGCGCGCCAAGCGGACGCTCGCCGCGAAGGCCGTCGCCTTCGAGGTGCCGTACGGGCCCGAGCGCGAGGCCCGGCTCGGGTCCGTGCTCGAAGTCATCTACCTGATCTTCAACGAGGGGTACGCGGCCACCGCGGGCGACGACCTGCTGCGCCCCGCGCTCTGCGAGGACGCCCTCCGACTCGCGCGTGTGCTGGCCGAGTTGATGCCCAAGGAACCCGAAGTACACGGGCTGGCCGCCCTGTTGGAGATCCAGACATCCCGGTCGGCCGCGCGCACCGGGCCGTCGGGCGAGCCCGTACTCCTCAAGGACCAGCAGCGCTCCCGGTGGAACCGGCTCCTCATCCGCCGTGGGTTCGCCGCCCTCGCCCGTGCGGAGGCCGTGTCCACGGGGGGTGGGCCCGGGCCGTATGTGCTGCAGGCCGCCATCGCCGCGTGCCACGCCCACGCCTATTCGTACGAGGAGACCGACTGGGGGCGGATCGCCACGCTGTACGGGCTGCTCGCGGCCCGGGCTCCTTCTCCGGTGGTCGAGCTGAACCGGGCCGTTGCCGTGTCCATGGCCGAGGGGGCAGAGGCCGGGCTCGTCATCGTGGACGCGCTCGTCGACGAACCGGCGTTGCGGGGCTATTACTTGCTGCCCAGTGTGCGGGGGGATCTGCTGGTGCGGCTCGGGAGGGTGCGGGAGGCGCGGGGGGAGTTCGAGAGGGCGGCTTCCTTGACGCGGAACGAGCGGGAGCGGGGGCTTTTGTTGGGGCGGGCGGAGGAGTGTGGGTAGCTCCGCCGGATGGCTCCGCCGGTTCGCTTTGAGGGCGGGTGGTTTGGAGTCTGCGGGTGGGTGGGGGCTGGGCGCGCAGTTCCCCGCGCCCCTTGCGGGGCGATGGTTGCCGGAGCCAGTCAGGGGACTCACGGTGCCGCGCCCCTTTCGGGGCGCCCCGGGGTGTCGCTCGAACGGCTCATCCACCGCGAGGCTCTCCGGCTGTCGTGGCACGGTGGGGATACCAGTCGCCACCACCGGACCCGGGAGCGTCGTCATGGCAGATCTGCAGGACGAACTGCACGCAACCACCGAGGTCGGCGAGCTGGATCGCCCCGATGTCGAGGGGGAGTTCGAGCCGGATGTTCTTGAGCTCCAGGACGAGCGGGGGCTCGCAGGCGATGCCGGACCCGAGGGACCCGAGGGACCCGAGGAGGTCGCGGCCGACGATCCCCTCGTGCGCGCGCACGCCCTGCTCGCCGCCCACCCCGTCGCCGACGGCTACAGCGGTCTGCCGTGGGCGCTGCGGCACCTGCCCTGGTACGACCTGGAGCTCGGCGAGAGCACGATAGACACGGACGTGCCCAGGCTGAGGGAAGGGCACGTGGCGGCGTTGTTCTGGTCGCTGCATCTGTCCGAGGGCCTCGTCGGCGAGCGGGCGGTCGGGGCCACGCTGGAGCAGCTCGACCTGGTGAGGACCGTGGTGGAGGCCCATCCCGAGGGCCTGCGGATGGCCCACAGCGCGGCGCAGGTCACGGACGCCAGGAACTGCGGGCGGGTCGCCGTGCTGCTCGGTCCCGCGGCCGCCGCCGCGCTGGACGACTCGCTGGGCATCCTGCGCGCGCTGCACGCCCTCGGCCTGCGCGTCCTCACCCTCTCCGGCGCGTCCTGGGCCGGCAAGAACGGGCTGACCAGGTTCGGCGAGGAGGTCGTACGCGAGACGAACCGCATCGGCGTGCTCGTCGACCTGTCCGGCGCCTCCGAAGCGACCGTCCACCGCGCCCTCACCATCTCCAAGTCCCCGGTCGTCTTCACCCGTTCCGCCGCCCGCGCCCTGCGCCCCCACCCGGCGAACCTCCCCGACGACGTGCTCGTCGAGCTCGGCATCACCAAGGGCCTGTGCCTGGTGCCGCTGACCGCCGAGCAGACGGGCCCGTCGGTACGGGACGTCGCGGACCACCTCGACCACGTACGCGCGCTCGCGGGACCGGAGTGCGTGGGCCTGTCGGGGACGTACGACTCCGGGGCCGCGCATCCCCAGGACCTGTCCGACGCCTCGGGGTATCCGCGCCTCGTCGCCGAACTCCTCGGCCGCGGCTGGTCCGAGTCCGACCTGGCGCTGCTCACCTGGGGCAACGTCCAACGCGTCCTGCGCAGCGCGGACTTCACGGCTCGCGCCGCGCGCAGCCGGCGGGAGCCGTCGACGGCGAAGATCGCCGAGTTGGACGGGTAGCCCGGCCCAGCCCCCCGGGGGTTGTTCTTCGGCTGCGGGTGGGTGGGGGCTGGGTGCGCAGTTCCCCGCGCCCCTTAAAAGCACCGGCCTCAGCCCCCGTTCTGCCTCAGCAGGCGCAGAGGCAGAACGGGTGGCCGGCCGGGTCCGCGTACACCCGCCAGCCCCGCTCCCGGTCCTCCGCCTCAAGGACCTTCGCGCCCAGCGCCAGGACCTCCTTCTCCGCCGCGTCCAGGTCCTCGACCGTCAGGTCCAGATGGAACTGCTGGGAGCCGTCGGGCGCGGGCCACCTCGGCGGTACGTGGCCGGGGGCGGCCTGGAACGCCAGGGTCTGTCCGCCGGGCAGCCGCACGTCGACCCAGTCGGCCTCCCCCTCGGTCTCGACGGTGCCACCCAGCACCTCGGCGTAGAACGAAGCGAGCGCGCGGGGGTCGGGACAGTCCAGAACGACGGTGCCCAGTTCGGCGACAGCCATGACTTCCTCCTCGGTCGTTGCCTCTTGTTGCCTGTTGCTACCTGTGCGACCTGTTGTTACCTCTGGATCCGGTCAACCAGTAACCGTTACCGCATGCTGCCCCAATGAAGGTAACGGCGCAAGGGGGTGGGAGTGGGGCGGAAGCGCGGTGAGTGTTTCGAACGTGACAATCTCGATGGACGTGACATGTACCCCTCGGGTAACTTTCCGGCGGGGGTTTGATCACTGATGCCCCCTCAGCTTTCACTGATCCTTCGTTTTCCTTCGTATCTCGTCTCAGGGGGACTGTTCATGATGAAGTCGCGGCTCGGCGCGCTGGCGATGACGGGTGCTGCCACCGTCGCCATGATGGGGCTCTCCACCGGTACGGCCCAGGCGGGCATCGCGGGGTACAACCTCTGCGCCCAGGCCACGGGTTCCGTCTACAACTCGCTGTGCCTGTACTACAACTCCAACCAGGAGGGCTCGTTCGCCGCGTTCACGCGCAACGTCGCCGACCTGGAGCCGTGGATCTTCGGCCACATCGGTACGCCCAACAGCGCCGGCCAGGGCCAGGGCGTCAAGAACAACGCGGCCAGCGCCGCCAACCCGGGCAGCAACTGCTGGCGCGTGTACTTCAACAGCAACTACGCCGGTGCCAGCGACTACATCGGCGACAGCGGATACCGGCAGCTCACCTCCACGTACAACGAGAACGCCTCCGTGAAGGCGTGCTGACGACCCGATGAGACGACCACTCCCGCGGGCCACGTACTCCGTGGTGCTGATCTCCGCCCTCGCCGCGGGACTGCTCAGCGGCTGCTCGAACAGCTCGAACAGTGGGACGCCGGGCGACTCGGAGCCCTCCGGCTCCGCCGAGGCGCGGGCCCAGGCCCCGGCCTCGGCCGAGTCGCTCGGCTTCACCCCGCGACGCCTCGATCTCCCCGTGTACGACTACCAGTTGAGCCCGTCGCAGTACGCGAAGGTCGCCGAGGCGAAGCAGGTCCTCGTCACCGCGTGCATGAAGCGGTACGGATTCTCCTGGAGCACCCCGGCCCCCACGATTCCCCGCCAGGACCGCAGGTACGGGGTCATCGATCTCCGCGCCGCGCAGCGGTACGGCTATCACCTGCTCCCCACGGACAGCTCGGCGGCGGCGCCCGGAGCCCCCACCCCCTCCAAGGAGGAGATGGCGGCCCTCACCGCGGGACAGCTGCTCGACGGCGACACCGGTGCGTCCCGCCTCGCCGCCGGGTACGACGCCCCGGTGAAGCGGGTCCGCGGCAAGGCGGTGCCGCCGGGCGGCTGCGCGCAGGAGGCCGAGCGGAAACTGCTGGGCCGGGACGACCTGCGGTCCGAGGCCGGGGTCGTGAGCCGGATCAACACCGAGTCGTTCAGCTCGTCCATGAGGACCCCGGCCGTGAAGGCGGTCTTCGCCAAGTGGTCCTCGTGCATGAAGAAGGCGGGGTACGACTTCACCGACCCGCTCAAGAGCATCGGGTCCGCCGATCTGAACGTACCCGCCGCGCCCAGGGCCGAGACCGAGCTCGCGACCGCGGACGTGAAGTGCAAGGAGTCGGTGGACCTCGTCGCCGTCTGGAGTCGCGCGGAGACCTCCATCCAGCGCACGATGATCAAGAAGAAGGCGTCGGCGACGGCGGCCCAGCGCGCCGACAACGCGACGCGACTGCGCAACGCGGCGGAGGTCGTCGAGAAGTCCGGGTGACGGCAGACGCTGCCGGCGGCTGTACGTGGGGCGGTCCGGGGCGGCGGCGGTTACCGCATGGCCGCCGCCGGAGGTAACGTCGCGGTATGAATGACCGCGCGCCCGCACCCGATGGGCTGGCCCTGCTCCAGTCCCTGGTGAACACCCTGGACATCGAGTCGGGTGCCGACTCCCTGGACACGGTGGAGGGGCGCGCGGGGCTGGGCCTGGCGGAGGCCGACGTGGAAGCCGCGCGGGAACTGCGTGAGTCGCTGCGGGCCGTCTGTCTCGCGCACGCCGGCCATCCGGCGCACCGGGAGGTACGCCCCCTCGACGAGCTGCTCGCTTCCGCCTCGCTCGTCGTCACGGTCTCCGCCGCGGACGGCTCGGCGGCCCTCCGCCCGGCGGACCCGGCCGCCCTCACCTCCCGGGTCGCCGCGGCCGTCGCCGAGTCCCTCACCGCCGGCACCTGGCTCCGCCTCAAGGCCTGCGAGGCGCCGGACTGCCACTGGGCGTACTACGACCGCAGTCCGGCGGGGCGGGGCCGCTGGTGCTCGATGTCCGTCTGCGGGGCACGGGCGAAGATGCGCCGCTACCGAGCGAAGTAGCCTCCGGCTACGGAGTGGCCCGGCCCTTCCTCGCCGCCGAGCGCGAACCCACCAGCAGCAGGCACAGGAGTGCAGGGCTGTGCCCGGCGAACAGCAAGCCGTCAAGCCGTCAGGCCGTTGTGGCGGCTCAGGCGGACGGTCGGCCCATCGCCCGGTACGTCCAGCCCGCGGCCCGCCACACGGCGGGGTCGAGCGCGTTGCGGCCGTCGAGCACGACGCGGTCCGTCACGGTCTCGCCGAGCGCGGCCGGGTCCAGCTCACGGAACTCGCGCCACTCGGTGAGGTGCAGGACGGCATGGGCGCCGCGTACGGCCTCCGCGGCCGTCTCCGCGTACGCCAGCGTCGGAAAGAGGCGCCGGGCGTTGTTCATGCCCTTGGGGTCGTAGACCGTGACCTGGCCGCCCTGCAGATGGATCTGCCCGGCGACATTCAGCGCGGGCGAATCCCGGACGTCGTCCGAATCCGGCTTGAAGGTCGCGCCGAGCACCGCGATCCGCTTCCCGAGGAACGATCCGCCGCCCAGGGCCTCACGGGTCATTTCCACCATCTGACCGCGGCGCCGCATATTGATGGAGTCGATCTCGCGCAGGAAGGTGAGCGCCTGGTCGGCGCCCAGTTCACCGGCGCGTGCCATGAACGCGCGAATGTCCTTGGGGAGGCATCCGCCGCCGAAGCCGATGCCCGCGCGCAGGAACTTCTTGCCGATCCGGTCGTCGTGGCCGATCGCCTCGGCGAGCTTCACGACGTCGCCGCCGCCGGCCTCGCAGACCTCGGCCATCGCGTTGATGAACGAGATCTTGGTGGCGAGGAAGGAGTTCGCGGCGGTCTTCACCAGCTCGGCGGTCGGGAAGTCGGTCACCACGAAGGGCGTGCCCTCGGCCAGCGGCGTCGCGTACACCTCGCGCAGCAGCTTCTCGGCGCGCTCACTGCGGACCCCGGCCACGATGCGGTCGGGGTGCAGCGTGTCCTGGACGGCGAGGCCCTCGCGCAGGAACTCGGGGTTCCAGGCCAGCTCCACCTCCTCGCCGGCGGGGGCGAGCTCGACGAGCGTGCGGCCCAGCCGCTCGGCCGACCCCACGGGCACGGTGGACTTGCCGACGACGAGGGCGGGGCCCGTCAGATGGGGCGCGAGCGAGGCGAAGGCGGCGTCGACGTACGACATGTCGCACGCGTACTCACCGTGCTTCTGCGGGGTGTTCACGCACACGAAGTGGATGTCGCCGAACTCCGCGACCTCGGCCCAGTCCATGGTGAACCGCAGCCGCCCGCTGGACCCCTCGATACCGGCGACGTGCTTGGCCAGCAGCTCTTCGAGACCCGGCTCGTACATCGGGACCTCGCCCCGCTGGAGCATCTCGATCTTCTCGGGTACGACGTCGAGTCCCAGCACCTCGAACCCGAGCTCGGCCATGGCCGCGGCGTGCGTGGCGCCGAGGTAGCCGGTGCCGATCACGGTGATCTTGAGGGCCATGGATGCTCCAGGTAGGTGTCCGTCAGGTATCCGTCAGGGGTGCGCCTGCAGTGCGCCTTCGAGTGCGCTGACCGAGCATAGTCGGGGCTTGTTCGAGTGCTTCACCGGGCAGTTTCCCCCTTGTCGCCAAGCTCACGTATCACTCCCGTGGGCGGGCCCCTAAAATTTGAGTTACTTAACGGTAATTAGCGTCAGCATCACAGCGTCTTTGGAGCGTGAGAGACCTTGGCCGGATCGGCTGATTTCGACCTGTACCGCCCGTCCGAGGAGCACGACATGCTCCGCGACGCGATCCGCTCACTGGCCGAGGCGAAGATCGCGCCGTACGCCGCGGTGGTGGACGAGGAAGCCCGTTTCCCCCAGGAGGCCCTGGATGCCCTGGTCTCCTCCGACCTGCACGCCGTGCACGTGCCGGAGTCGTACGGCGGTGCGGGCGCGGACGCGCTGGCCACGGTCATCGTGATCGAGGAGGTGGCGCGGGTCTGTGCCAGCTCCTCCCTGATCCCCGCGGTGAACAAGCTGGGCTCGCTCCCGGTGATCCTCGCCGGCTCCGAGGACCTGAAGAAGAAGTACCTGGGCCCGCTGGCCAAGGGCGACGCGATGTTCTCGTACGCCCTCTCCGAGCCGGACGCGGGCTCGGACGCGGCGGGCATGAAGACGAAGGCGGTCCGCGACGGCGACTTCTACGTCCTGAACGGCGTGAAGCGCTGGATCACCAACGCGGGCGAGTCGGAGTACTACACGGTGATGGCCGTGACCGACCCCACGAAGCGCTCCAAGGGCATCTCGGCCTTCGTCGTCGAGAAGTCGGACGAGGGGGTCTCCTTCGGCGCCCCGGAGAAGAAGCTCGGCATCAAGGGCAGCCCGACCCGCGAGGTCTACCTCGACAACGTTCGCATCCCGGCCGACCGCATGATCGGCGAGGAGGGCACGGGCTTCGCCACCGCGATGAAGACCCTGGACCACACCCGCATCACGATCGCCGCCCAGGCCCTCGGCATCGCCCAGGGCGCCCTCGACTACGCCAAGGGCTACGTCCAGGAGCGCAAGCAGTTCGGCAAGGCGATCGCCGACTTCCAGGGCATCCAGTTCATGCTCGCCGACATGGCCATGAAGATCGAGGCCGCCCGCGCCCTCACTTACCAGGCCGCGGCGAAGTCGGAGCGCGTCTCCGCCGGAGGCGGCGAAGGGGACCTCACCTTCCAGGGCGCCGCCGCCAAGTGCTTCGCCTCCGACGTCGCCATGGAGGTCACCACGGACGCGGTCCAGCTCCTCGGCGGCTACGGCTACACCCGCGACTACCCGGTCGAGCGCATGATGCGCGACGCCAAGATCACCCAGATCTACGAGGGCACGAACCAGGTCCAGCGCATCGTGATGGCACGAAACCTGCCGTAGGGCCCGCCGGCGGCCCGCATTCCGTAGCCCTGCGCCCCTCGGCGGAGGGCTACGGCCGTGTCCGGCCCCTCGGAAGCGGTGCCCTCGGAAGCGGTAGGCGCCGGCGCGCGGCCCGCCGGTCGCTCATCGGCCGCTCATCCGCCCCGGGCGACGATCTTGTCTGCCTTCGCCAGGATCCGGGCCTTCTGCGCGTTCGCCTTCTCCAGGGCCGACAGCTGCTTGGCTATTTCCTTGTCCTGGATCCTGGTCTCGGCTTCCTGCCAAGTACGGATCAGACGGGTGGATTCCTTGCAGGCGTAGTCGGCGGCCGCGGTGCGCAGTTCCTTCGCGCTGGGCTTCGCAGAACTCAGATCGGCCTTCGAGAGCGCCTGCAGAGGGTCCGTGAACGAATAGCCCTTCTTGGCCATGCACTCCGACCAGTCCGCGGTGACCGCCTTCACCTTGGGATCCTTCAGGGACTCCGCGAAGCTTTTGCCGCTGATCTGCCGGGCGGCGGGGGAATCCATGGAGTGGTCGCCGGTGAGTTCTTTCTGGGATTCGGCCAGGCAGCCCGACGGACCACTCATGGCGGCCTCCTGCCGGGCCGAAGTCTTCGGAGGCGCGGTGGTGTCACCTAGCCAGGTGGGAGCGAGGTGATAGCCGTAGGTCAGGACGTCGGCCTTTACGATCGGCCCATAGCGTCGCGCGACCTGATAGGGGTCGGGATCGCTTCGACGACCTGCCTTGCCCGTCGTCTCCTTTATCGGCGGTACGTTCCGCTTCTGCAGGCACGTATTGAGCAGAATGATGGTGGCGGGCTTGATCGCCGATATCTCGGCCGGCACCAGAAGATACTTCTGCACGGGCAGTGGGAGCGGATTGGCGTCGACGTCGGGGGACGGCTCCGCGCGCTGCGTGGTCCCGGTGGGCGCCGACGCCCGGGAGGCCCGGTCGGGGCGGTCCCCGGCAGCGGAACAGGAGGAGAGCCCCAGCAGGGTGGCTGCGGCGCAGGCCGCGGTGACGATGTTCCTGACGTGTCTCATGATCTATCGATTCTTCGATCGCTCGACAGTCCGTAGCGAACCGCGGGCTGCTCTACAAGGCATCCCGGCCCTGACCGCGGAATCGGTCAGGGCCGGATCATGGCTTACCGGATTACGGGCAACCGGCCTTCAGAGAAGCGTTCTCGTTGTACGTGTACCAGAGCTGCCCGTAGGAGTTTCCGGCCAGCCAGTCGACATTTCCGCCGTAGTTGCTGCTGTAGTAGACCCACATGGAACAGTTGAGGCCGTTGATCTCCGCCGACGCCGCGTTGTTCTTCACCGACTGTCCCGCACCGGAACCAGAAGAGTCGAAGTAGTAGTTGGCGAGATTCGGTATCGCGGCCGTCACGTTGGCGTTGTTCTTGTCATAGGCGACGCTGAACTTCGCCCCGGTCTGGCCGGAGTTGAAGTAGAGGCATACGTGACTCGAGGCGCACCGGCCGGTGCTCCCCTTCGTGTCGGACGAGTTGTGCGTGTCGGCGAACGCAGTACCCTGCGCCACCCCCAGGAGAGTCGCCAGAAGTGCAGCGCTTCCGACGAATGCTCTCTTTGCCTTCACTGCAGACCTCCGTTGTCATGTACGCGCAAATGCGCTCACAAGATCGTAAACTATCGATTGTGATGATCGACGTCAACGGATTAGAAGTGTGCTGACGCATTTCTGGCCGATCTTGACCGAGTCCGGCCGCCGCAGCTCTGGCCCGTGGACCCGGGGCATGACTGAGGGCACCCCCTCGGGGGTGCCCTCAGTTCTGGATCGGTGCCCGGTCGCGCGGGGTCAGTTCCCCGACACCGTCACCTTCTCGTCGTTCTTCAGCTCGTTCACCAGGGTCTTGACCTTGGCGGTGTCCCACTGGAGGTTGCCGTTGGCCGAGTTGCCGGAGATGGGCATGTTCATCGACTTGCCGTCGCCGCCGGTGATGCCCTTCATGGCCCAGAACATCGAGGCGAGGTCCCAGAGGGACATGTCCTTGTCGACGGTGAGGGTGTCGAGGCCGGCGCCCATGGTCGGGTAGAGCTTGAAGGGGTTGAGGACCGTGGACGGTGTCGCCGTCTGGCTGGCCAGGGCCGCGAGGAACTTCTGCTGGTTCTTCGTGCGGTCCAGGTCGCTGTTGGCGAACGCGTACCGCGTACGGACGAAGGCGAGCGCCTCCTCGCCGTTCAGGGTCTGCTTGCCCGCCTGGAAGTCGGCGCCGGACTTCTTGTCCTTGAACGCCTTGGGGATGTCCAGCTCCACACCGCCCACCGCGTCGACGATCTTGGCGAAGCCGGCGAAGCCGATCTCCGCGTAGTGGTCGATCCGCAGTCCGGTGTTGGCCTCGACGGTCCGCACGAGCAGCTCGGGCCCGTCCTCCGCGTACGCCGCGTTGAGCTTCACCTGACGGCCGGTGCCCGGGAAGGTCTTGCCGGACTCGGAGCCCACGAACGTGGGGATCGTCACGTTCGAGTCGCGCGGCAGCGAGATCATCGTGTTCCCGTTGTCGCCGACGTGCAGGATCATCATCGAGTCCGTGCGCTTGCCCTCGGCGGAGCCCGTGCGGAGCTTCTTCTTCTCCTCGGCGGACAGGCCCTCGCGGCTGTCGGAGCCGACGATCAGGTAGTTCGTGCCCTCGCCCGCGTCGGGCCGGTCGATCACCTTCGACAGGTCGACCTCGCGCTTGAGCTTCGAGTCGGCCCAGAAGTACGTACCCACGGAGACCACGACCAGCACGGTGACCACCGTGATCGCGGTCCACTTGATCCGCTTGCGCCAGTTCGGCGCGGGCCGCGGACCCCGTCCACGGCCTCCGGGCGGCTCATGCGGGCCGCCTCCGCCCGGCGAGCCGTACACCTGTCCGGTGTTGTAGCCGTCGTAGGCGTCCTCGCCGTAGCCGTCCGTGTACGTCGGCTGGGGCGGGATTCCGCGCGACGGCGCCGAGGGGCGTGGACCGGCCCCCGAGCCGCGCTGCACCTGCCGCATCACACGGGCGCCCTCGGGCTCGGCGCCTGTGCTGCCGCGGCCGTGCCGGTCGCCGCCGTTGTATCCCTGGGGCCAATCGCTCATGGGCCCAGTGTGCAGGTTCCCACTGTGTGCCATACAAGAGTCTTCGGAAAATCGCACCAGGGCTGTTGCAGAGCTGATGCAAAGCAACCCTTGCGAGTGCCCGGCATAAGGTGGGCGGCATGACAGACCAGGCCCGTACCCCGGAATCCGATATTCCGGGCAAGCCGACTTCGGCGTCCCGAACCACCCTCAGTCACATCATGAGCCACAACGACACCAACCTCCTGGGCACGGTGCACGGTGGTGTGATCATGAAACTGGTCGACGACGCGGCCGGCGCGGTGGCCGGGCGGCACTCCGGCGGGCCCGCCGTGACCGCCTCCATGGACGAGATGGCGTTCCTGGAACCCGTACGCGTAGGCGACCTCGTGCATGTGAAGGCACAGGTCAACTGGACGGGTCGTACGTCGATGGAGGTCGGCGTCCGCGTTCTCGCCGAGCGTTGGAACGAGTCGACGCCGCCTCAGCAGGTCGGCTCGGCCTACCTGGTCTTCGCCGCGGTGGATGCCGATGGGAAGCCTCGGCGGGTACCTCCGGTGGTGCCGGAGAGTGAGCGGGACCGGCGCCGGCATCAGGAGGCGCAGATTCGTCGTACGCATCGGCTTGCGCGGCGGCGGGCGATCATGGAGTTGCGGGAGAAGCGGGCGTCTGAGGGGCTTGACGACTAGGGCGGTTTGTTGTCTGCGGGTTCGTTGTGGCTGGTCGCGCAGTTCCCCGCGCCCCTGACGGGGCGCGGCCCGACACCAAGTATTCGGCGCGAGCCCCTCTTTGGATTGGGTGGTTACGGGCAGACCACCTGGTCGCCCGTTACCGTTTTGAATTCGCCCTGGGTGGGGTCCTCCGCGCGGACCGTGTGGACCTGCTTGAAGTCCGGGCCGGCGATGACCTTCATGAGGGGGCCCTGGCCGTTCACGGGGCGTAGTTCGCTGCCGGGCAGGGCTGTGGCGAGGGACTTCGCGGAGCGGTCCCAGCGGGGGTCGTACTGGACGATCGTGCGCGGGACCGAGCGGTCGGGGGCGTTCACGGGGGCCCGGGTCGTGCGGAAACCGGTGGCCGCCAGGCCGCTGTCGACGCGGCGGCCGAGGCCGGCGGTCATGGTGCCGTTCTCGACCTGGACCCGGATCTGCTGCGGGGCGACATCGACGCGCAGGGCCTTGGAGCGGACCCGGTGCGGGGTGAGCGGCTTGTCGTCGCGCAGGGTGCGGAAGAGCCGGTCCGCCTTCTGCTCGTCCCACTTCAGGGTCGAGCCGATGCCCTTCACGGCGTACCCCATCTTGCCGATCGGGACCGTCGTGAACTCCGAGGAGGACGGCGAGAAGGTCCGCATCGCCCGCCCCAGGTCGACGAGTTCGTCGGATCCCAGGCCCTTGTCGGCGCGCACCGAGCCGAGCACGGCCCCGGTCACGTCCCGGAACCTGATCGGGTTGAGCAGCACCCCCGACGAGGTGGCCCGCTCGATCAGCGCGGCCAGGAAGCGCTGCTGGCGCTGCATCCGGCCGAGGTCCGAGGCCCCGTCGATGTGCCGCGAGCGCACGTACTGCAGCGCCTGCCCGCCGTTCAGATCGTGCACTCCGGTCGGCAGATCGAGCCCGGTGTAGGTGTCCTTGAGCGGCTTCACCGTGCAGATCCGGACCCCGCCGAGAACGTCCACGGTCTTGATGAAGCTGGTGAAGTCGACCTCCAGATAGTGGTCGATCTTGACGCGGGTCATGTTCTCGACGGTCCGCACGGTCAGCTGCGGCCCGCCCTCCGCGTACGCGGCGTTCAGCTTGACCGGGTGCGGCTGGTGCCGTCGGCCGGTGGTGCGGTCGATGTGGGCGGGCGTCTCGGCGTACGAGTCGCGCGGCAGGCTCACGATGCTGGCCCGCCTCCGGTCCTCGGAGAGGTGCACGATCATGATCGTGTCGGTGCAGTGGCAGGGGGCGCCGCCGAGCCGGTACTTCTCCTTCTCCTCCGGGGTGATCCGGTCGCGGCCGTCGGTGCCGACGAGCAGGACGTTCATGCCGTGGCCGTGCGCGGGCCGGTTCTTCATGTCCTTGAAGGGGTCGATCCGGTCGATGTCGGAGCCGAGACCGGTGAGCAGCGCGTGCCCGATGCCGGCCGCCGCGAGGACCGTCACGGACACCGAGGTCGTCACCCTCATGGCCCAGCGCGGCCGCCTGCGCCGTACGGGCGGCCGCGCGGGGCGCTGCCGCTGCGGGCGGGCGGGGGAGCGGGGCGGCGTGGGCAAGGCGGACACCTCCGCGTCGGCCGGGTGTGGGGGTCCGTGAGCACCGTAGGCCCATACGATCTGCGGCCCGCGCAGGGACCGGGCGGCGCGCGTCCGTGTCCCCCATTCGCGGTAACGTAATCCGCGATGAACGCCAAGCCCGACGTGCAGCTCCCCGCCGTCTCCGTGATCATGCCCGTCCTCAACGAGGAACGGCACCTGCGCGGAGCCGTCCAAGCGATCCTCGCCCAGGAGTACGGGGGCGAGATGGAGGTCGTGATCGCCATCGGTCCCTCGACGGACCGTACGGACGAGATCGCCGCCGAGCTCGTACGAGAAGACTCCCGTGTGCACACGGTGCCGAACCCGACCGGCCGTACCCCCGCCGCGCTGAACGCCGCGATCAAGGCCTCGCGCCACCCGATCGTGGTACGCGTCGACGGGCACGGCATGCTCTCGCCGAACTACATCGCGACCGCCGTGCGCCTCCTGGAGGAGACCGGCGCGCAGAACGTCGGCGGCATCATGCACGCCGAGGGCGAGAACGACTGGGAGCACGCGGTCGCCGCGGCGATGACGTCGAAGATCGGCGTGGGCAACGCGGCCTTCCACACGGGCGGCGAGGCCGCGCCGGCCGAGACCGTGTACCTCGGTGTCTTCCGCCGTGAGGCACTGGAGCAACAGGGCGGATACAACGAGGAGTTCATCCGCGCCCAGGACTGGGAACTGAACTTCCGGATCCGTGAGGCGGGCGGCCTGATCTGGTTCTCGCCCGAGCTGCGGGTCTCGTACCGCCCGCGTCCCTCGGGGCTGGCCCTGGCCAGGCAGTACAAGGACTACGGGCGTTGGCGTCATGTCGTCGCCCGCTACCACTCGGGTTCGATCAACCTGCGCTACCTGGCCCCGCCGGCCGCGGTCTGCGCGATCGTCCTCGGGCTCGTGGTGGGTGCGGCGGTGACCCCCTGGGGCTTCGTGGTCCCGGGCGCCTACCTCGCGGCGATCGCCCTCGGCTCCCTCCCCGCGGGCAGGGGGCTGCCGCCGAAGGCACGGCTGTGGATTCCCGTCGCCCTCGCCACCATGCACATGTCGTGGGGCATCGGCTTTCTGACCAGCCCGAAGTCGCTGGCGAAGAGGGTCATCGCGTCGCGCCGGCCCGCGGTGCCGAGCGAGAACTGACTGCCTCCGCGGCAGACACGGCTGCTGCGGCAGACATGACGAAGGCCCCTTCCGGACAGGGAAAGGGGCCTTCGCCGTTCGCGGGATCAGCCGCAGTGGACCTTGTAGTTGACCTGGATGTAGCTCGCGTTGCCCGCGGTGCCGCCGTAGTCGATGCAGGTGTCCACGGCCTTCACGTAGACGGGCCCCGCGTAGTAGCTGAAGTTGCCCGAGTCCACCTCGCTGGCCTTCCACACGGTGTCGGTCCGGTGGATGCGCAGCCGGGCGTCCAGGTACATCGACGAGCCCGGGGTGTCGCTGACGGTGACGACGCAGTTGTAGCCGTTGGAGCTGTTGTACGTGATAAAGGCGTTGCCGTCGCCGACGTCCTTGGAGCCGATCACGCTGTAGCCGGACCCGCAGCCGCCGTTGTAGGAGGCGGCCGAGGCGGTGCCGGTGGCGGCGACCGTGCCGGCGACGGTCAGGCCGAGGACGGCTGCCACCGAACCAAGTCGCTTGGTGTTGAACATGCTTGAGTTCCCATCAGGTCGGTTCACAACGGAACGCGCGTGTTTCGCGGGCGGCGGAGGTCAGCCGCAGTGGAAGTAGCCGCTCGGCGGGACGTGGTCCTGGATGATGTTGTTGCCGCTGAGGTTCCACATGTCGGTCTCGACCGCGATACAGCGGTCCTTCCCGTAGAACTTGAAGCTCGCGTAGTAGAGGTACTGGCCGTCGTCCCCCGGCGAGACGTAGCCGTCCTTGTTCGTCCAGGCGTCCACCGCGATACGGGACTTGACGCCGTAGTACGAACCGCGCTTCACGGCCGCGACGCAGTTGTAGGTGCCGTCCCAGAACAGGTAGGTCGTGGCGTACGTGGTGCCGTTGTACGTGTTGTTCCAGCTGTCGATCTGGGAACCGTTGCAGCCGTACGTGGCGGCGCTGGCGGCGGGCGCGGTGACGAGCGAGTAGCCGGCGATGCCCGACAGCATGAGGGCCATGGAGGTGGCGTAGCGGGCGACTTTGCTCCTGGACTTCACGTTGCTCTCCTGAGAGGTTCGACGGGGAAGGAAGATCATCGAGGGTGATCTCATCATCGAACTGCTCTTCGACAGCTGGCGTGATGTGTACATGTCCATTTATTGCCATGGAATGACTGATTCCGTGCGCTTGGAGTCCGCTCGACCCCGCGCGTCCGGAGCCCGCCCGATTCCGCTGTACCTACGGCGGGGCAGCCGCCAGAGACTGCCCCACCGGACGGCTACCAGCGGTAGGGCTCGTACACGGTCATGCACTGACTCTTGTCCGACCCGTTGATGGCGTCGGCGTTGCCGGGGATGTCCCCGGCCTTCGGGGCCGACTTCTTCGGGTAGGCCGTGCCCGTACGCCAGTCGGCGCCCACGATGAGGGTGACCCCGGAGACGTCGGTGCTCCGCTTCACCGAACTCGTCGGAATCCCCAGTGACTTGGCGACTTGCTGGGCGTCGCCCTCCAGGTCCGCACTCGGGTAGCGGACGACCGTCTTTTCCTCGCTGAGCGCCGACGAGCGGTCCGCCACCGCCTGGGTGAAACCCTTGCCGACGAGCTGGTCCGCGATCGCGCTCGCCCGCAGGGGCGCCGCCGCCTCCGTGCTCGTCCGCGTGCCGTTCTGTACCTGTACGGCGATCTGGCCGTCGGCCGCGGCCGGGTCCTTGGAGGTCTTCTCGGCCTTCTCGGCGGCCTTCTTCTTCGCGTCCGTGTCCGAGCCGTTCTTGTCGAAGGGCACGTCGTCGCGGAGCATCGACCACAGCTTCTCGGCGTCGGCACCGGCCGGCACCACGTGGTTGGCGTCCAGCGGGTCCGGGACGTTCGGCATCGTCGTCATGGTGATCCGGTTCGTCGGCACCGTCTTGAGCTGCATGCCCAGGTCGTACAGCTTCTTGACCGTGCCGATCTCCTCGGAGACCTTCAGCGACTTCGTGGCCGATTCGGCCAGGCCCATCAGCCGGCCCGTGTCGGTGAAGACGTTCTGGTCCTTCATCCCGCGGATCATCGAGTTCATGTACATGTGCTGGGCCCTGGCCCGCATGAGGTCACTGCCCCAGGCGTGGCGCGTGCGCAGCCACTGGAGCGCCTGCTTGCCCTGGACCTTCTTCGTACCGGCCTTCATCTTCAGGCCGGAGCCGCCGGGCACACCGGGCAGCGGGCCGTCCTTCACGTTCTGTCTCACACAGACCTCGACCCCGCCGATCGCGTCCGCCATGCTCACGACGCCCGCGAAGTCGATCGTCATCCAGTGGTCGATGTAGACGCCGGTGAGGTTCTGCCAGGTGGCCAGCGTGCAGCCGGCTCCGCCGCGGGACAGCGACGTGTTGATGATGTCGTTGGTCGCCTGATAGGTCTTGCCGTCCTCCGGGTCCGTGCACTTGGGGATGTCGACCCGGGTGTCACGCGGGATGGTCACCACCGCGGCACTCTTGCGGTCTGCGGACAGGTGGATGAGCATCTGCACGTCGCCCAGCGGCGGGTTGCCGCGGTTGTCCCTGCTGCCGCCCAGGGCCACGTTCGCGTCGGAGGCACGACTGTCGGAGCCGACCAGCAGGATGTTCAGCGGAGTCTGCCCGGCGGCGTTGGGCGCCGTCTTCGGCGCCTTCGAGTCGCCGCTGCTGCGCTCGCCCTTCTCGATGTTGCCGTTCAGGTGCCGGTAGTACAGGTATCCCGTACCGGCGGTCCCGAGTATCACCACCGACAGGACCGTCGCCGACCAGCGGAGCACCCGCCGTCTGCGACGGGACCGGTCGGTTCCCTGACCTCCTGGCCGCCGCTTGTTCCCGCCGTGCCTGCCCGGTCCGGCCGCCGTGTCCTTGCCCTGCGGTGCGAGGGACATCGTGTCCTCGACCGCGGGCACCTCCCCCTGCACACTGCTCCGACTCAACTCCCTGCCCCTTCCCCACCCCTGTTGCCCGACAACGCCGCGCCCGCGTCCGGCCCTCCCTGGCCGGTGCGGAGCGAACCCTGTCAGGCCACCCTGTCCGACACTGGTCCGCCACCTGTCAGACCCCTGTGGGCCCGAACGCGGTTGGCTACGCATCGGCAAAATCAGCGACTGGCACGGCCGCGTGCTGTCGGCCCGACGTGCGGCCGACGTCGGACAGACGTGCATTCGACACAGCGGTGCCCCACGTCAGACCAACGTGGACCCCACACGGTTGTGTTCCAAGCCGGACAACTCCGAGCCGGATACCGACCGACCTGCACCTGGCACCGGCCGACCTGCACCTGGCACGGCCAACTCCGCACCTGGCACCGACCGGCCTGCACCTGACGCGGGCCGGCCTGCGCCTGACGCGGGCCAACCCCACACTTGGCACCGGCCGACCAGCACCTTACGAGGGCCGACCCCGCACTTGGCACCGGCCGAACCCGCCCCGGCACCAGGCAGATCCGCCCCGGTATCGAGCAAGCCCGTCCCCGGCGCCAGGCAGACCCGCCTCCGGCACCGAGCAGATCCGCCCCGGCACTGAGCAAGCCCGCCCTGGCACCAGGCAGACCCGGCCCCGGAACCAAGCAAATCCGCCCCCAGCATCGGCCGAACCCGGCCCCGGAACCAAGCAAATCTGCCCCCGGCACCAGGCAGACCCGCCCCTGGCACCGAGCAAGTCCGCCCCGGTGCCGAGCAAATCCGCCCCCGGCATCGAGCAAGCCCGCCCCGGTACCAAGCAGATCGGCCCCCGGACCTCAACTCCATATCCGGCAAGGGCCCGCCGCTCGCCCCGTAAGACGTGCGACAGGCCCGTCAGGGCGCCCGGGTCAGCGCATCAGCTGGCGCACTGGACCTTGTCCGCCGTGGACTTCTCCACATCCGGAGTGGCGGCCGAAGCGGAGTTCAGCTTCACCCCGGCGCCCTTGAAGTCCTCTCCCAGCGTGAGTGTCATCGTCGGCAGTCCCTGGGAGTTGGTGACGCTCTTGCCCGGCGTCATCGCCGAGCCGCTCAGACCCATGATGTCGGCCAGCCTGCGGGCCTGGTCCGCCTGATCGGGCGCGTACTCGAGCGTCGTCTTGGCCAGTGTCTTGCCCGAGTTGCCCGCGTTCTCGGACTTGGACACGCCCGCTTCGAGCTGCAGCCAGTTGAGCTGAGCCTGGGCGCTGCCGTCCGGGGCACCGCCGTTGAGGATCTGCACGCGCACCTCGGAGGCGTCGGACTTCTCGCCCTTGAGACGGGCGGCGACCGCCGCCTTCTCCTTCGCCTCCTTCTGCTTCACCGCGGTGAAGGAGGTGTCGCTCTTGATCATCTGGAAGACCTGGGGCGCGCGCGAGTCGTCGACGACGACTGTCGCCTTGACCGTCTCGGCCGGGTTGTCGCGCACCGGCACCGTGGTGAAGGTGATGTTCTTCGGCGGCACCTTTTTCAGCTCCAGCGCCACGTCCTTGAGCGTGCTGACCTTTCCGATGCCGGTGTCCACCGTCAGTGCCTTGGTGGCGGCCTCGGCGAGCTTCAGCAGCTTGCTGGGGTTGGTGAGGGTGTCGCTGGACGCCATCTTGCGCATCAGCGATCCGAGGAACTGCTGCTGCACCTTGATGCGGTCGAGGTCGCCCTGGTTGCCGAAGCTGTGCCGGGTCCGCACGAAGGCCAGCGCCTGCTCGCCCTCGACCTTGGACGTACCGGCCGGCAGCTTGAGCTTCGACTCCTTGTCGTTGACGGCCTTCTCCACACAGACCTCGACCCCGTCCACCGCAGTGGTCAGGGTCTTGACGGCGTTGAAGTCGGCCATCATGAAGTGGTCCACCGAGATGCCGGTGACCGCCTTGACCGTGCGCATGGTGCAGCCCGGGTCCCGGCCGCCCTGACCCAGGCTCGTGTTGAAGCGCTGGTTGAGCGTCCCCGAAACGATCTTCTCCGTGCCGTCCTCCTGCTTGGTCGGACAGTCCGGGATGTCGACCATCAGGTCACGCGGAATGCTCATCGCGGTCGCGTTCGTACGGTCCTTGGAGACGTGCAGCAGGATGTTCGTGTCGGCGTGCCCGACGCTGCCCGCGTCCCCGTAGCCCTCGTTGCCCGCACCGGTGCGCTTGTCCGTACCGATGATCAGGATGTTGAAGGCCTCGTCCTTGCTGAAGCCGCTGGAACCCGCGCTGCCGACGTCCGTCGTGGCGACGTTGCCCTCGAGGTGCTTGATGTAGGCGTACGCCGCCGCCGAGACACCGACGAGCACAAAGGCCATGCCGCCGCCGGTCCACAGCAGTATCTTCTTCGCCCGCGATTTCTTGGGTTTCGTCCGGCGGCGGCCCGGAGGCGGCTCGTCCGGCGCGCCACGGCGCCTGCGCGGTCCCGGCACATCGGTGTCCGGAACCTCACGGTCACGGCCCGGCGCGGTACGCGGGCGTG
The DNA here is from genome assembly GCF_042715345.1 of Streptomyces sp. NPDC058697. Lineage (NCBI taxonomy): Bacteria > Bacillati > Actinomycetota > Actinomycetes > Kitasatosporales > Streptomycetaceae > Streptomyces > Streptomyces sp. NPDC058697. The sequence goes on along the minus strand of NZ_JBHXSU010000029.1, from coordinate 1,970 downwards.
TTGCCGCCCCTCCGGCACGGGTGGCGGTTCTCCGGGGACCGGGAACCGTCGACTGCGGTGCGGAACTCTGCAGTCGCAGTTCGTAGTCACCGGTATTCGGGTTGAGTACCCACTGGTCTGCGGGATCGATATCGTCCGCCCGCCCACGGCCTTGCGCGTCCACGGTTGCTTGAGTCCTCCGTCGGGGCCACGCGGCGTCTTTCCCCCTCAAAAGACGCTCGGTCAGTCGGTCCAACCAGTGCGCGACCTCAGGACAGACCTCAGGACCGGGTGCACCGGATCGCTCACACTATCCGCCCAGTTCGGCGCCGAGCGACGACGGTGAGAAATTCCACTTCCCTACAACCGGGCAATCCACCCAATTCTTTGAACGTACGTTCCCCGTCTTGGTGTGCTCTTTACCCAGAGGCCTGTTCGGGCGTTAACCGCAGGCGTCCTCGGCGGCCGTGTTCCCGCGGAAAGTCGGCGCGGGACTCGGAGCCGGCGAGGGGTCTTCGGGCCGCTTTGCGCCCGATTTGCCATCTTCCCGGCCGAATCCCTGACCGTAGTCCCCTTCCCTCTCTCCGTAACTCCCGTCATCGGGCTCGTAGTTGTACGAATCGCCGTATGTGTCCCCGTCGCCGACCGGCTCCGAGCCGCTCCTCCTTGTGGCGGAATCCTCCGGAAGTTCCTTCGAGACCTCCAACGGGGCGTCCATGCGCAGCCGTTCGAAGAGTTTCTCCGCCTCGGGTTCCACGAGCTGGTCGCGATTGGCGTTGTAGGCGTACGACTCCCGCGGCACCGTAAGGAATTGCACACGTTCGGTGGGGATGTTGCGCATGCCGCGGACCAGGTCGTACAGGCCCCGCAGGCTCGCGAGGCCCGGGTCGGTGGTGAGCGACGAGGTCGCCGCGTCCAGCACCGGATAGAGCTTCACCGGATTCAGCAGTACGTCATTGCTGCGCACCTTGTTGACGAGGGCGCCCAGGAAGCGCTGCTGGCGGTCCATCCGGTCGGTGTCGCTGCCGTCGCCGATGGTCTTGCGGGCGCGTACGTACCCGAGGGCCTGCTCGCCGTTGAGCTTCACCTTGCCCGCGGGCAGCCGGAGCTTGGCGGCGGGATCGTCGATCGGCTCCTTCAGGCACACCACGACCCCGTCGACGGCGTCGACCATGTCCTTGAAGCCGTGGAAGTCCACGACCATGTGGTGGTCGATCCGAATGTCGGTCAGCTTCTCGACCGTCCGGATCGTGCACGCCGAACCGCCGCTCTGGAAGGCGTGGTTGAACATCGCGAACGTCGGCGAGGTGCGGCTGCCGTCGGGCCGGCGGCAGCTCGGCACGTCCACCATCAGATCCCGGGGGAGGGAGACCGCGGTCGCGCTGTGCCGGTCCGCCGGGAGGTGGAGCAGGATCGTGGTGTCGGACCGCTCGGTGCCGGAGTCCCGCCCGTACTTCCCGTTTCCGCTCCCCGACCGTGAGTCCGACCCGATCAGCAGGATGTTCTGCGCGTCGCGCACCAGCGAGGTCGGCCGCTCCTTGTCGTACCGGGCGAGTTCGGCGGCGGTGTCGTCGTCCGACGTGATGTTGCCGTTCAGCTTCTCGTACAGCGCCCAGCCGGTTCCCGCGGCGCCCACCACGACCACGACGACGCCGATCGCCGTGTACCGCAGCCACCGCCGTCGGCGCCGCCTGACCCCGGCCCCGGTGGGAGACGCCCCGACCCCGGGCCCGACCGGCCCCGGCGCCGCGCCCCGCGTCCCTCCGGTGTCGCTCACGTCTGAGTCCACCCCTCATGGCGTACGGACCTGCTCCTACGACCATGGCCCGCGCGGAGGCGGAGGGCTCCGGGGACTGGGCTGAACGGGGGACGAGGGTTTGTCGGGTGCGGACCGGTGGGGGCTTGTCGCGCAGTTCCCCGCGCCCCTGAAGACCTCTAGGGGCGCGGGGAACTGCGCAGTCTTTTGGGGGTTCGGGGGCGGAGCCCCTGAG
>NZ_JBHXSU010000028.1:0-122184 GCF_042715345.1 Streptomyces sp. NPDC058697 | reverse complement strand
TCCGCCCCCGAACCCCCGTTGCGCAGTTCCCCGCGCCCCTAGGTCTTTGGGTCTTTAGGGGCGCGGGGAACTGCGCAGTCTTTTAGGGGCGCGGGGAACTGCGCGACCAGCCACAGCCGGACCCGCACCCGACAACGAACCCCACGGGGTCTGGGGCGGAGCCCCAGGGGGCGGGGGCGCCCTAAGACGGCGGCCGGTGTTCCACCGGTGCCACCCCCGTCGCCGTAGCCCCCCGCGGCACGGGCGACGTCCGCAACGCCCGCTCCTGGGAGTACGAGCGCAGGTAGCCGACCACCGTGTTGGTGACGGCGACGAGCGGGACGGCGACGACCGCGCCACCGATGCCCGCGACCATCCCACCCGCCGCCACCGAGAGAACGACGGCGAGCGGGTGGACCCGAACCGCCCGGCCGAGGATGAACGGCTGGAGGATGTGGCCCTCGATCTGCTGGACGGCGAGCACGACGATCAGCGCCATGACCGCGGTGAAGACGCCCTGCGTCACGAGAGCCACCACGACCGCCAGCGCGCCCGAGACGACAGCGCCGACCAGCGGGATGAACGCGAACAGGAAGATGAAGACGGCCAACGGGACAGCCATCGGGACGTCCAGGAAGAAGATGCCCAGGCCGATGAAGATGGCGTCGATCAACGCCACTATCACCGTCCCGCGGACATAGGCCGTGAGCGTGCGCCAGGCACGCGGGCCCGCCCCGGCCACCCCGGGCCGCGCCGCCGCCGGCACCAGCTTGAGCGTCCACTGCCAGATGCGCTTGCCGTCGTAGAGCAGGAAGAGCGTGGAGAACATCGTGAGGAGGATGCCGGTGAGGGCCTCGACGATGACGGTGACGCCCTCCAGACCCGCCGACGTGATCTCGTCCGTATTGGCGCCGACCGCCTCGCGCAGGCTCTTGGCGATGTCCTTGATCTGGTCCTCGGTGACATGGAACGGGCTGTTGAGCAGCCAGCGCTGCAACTCGTCGATGCCGTCCTGGACCTGGTCGGAGAGGTTGTCGATGTTCTCCATGACCTGCCAGACGACGAACCATCCGACGAGCCCCATGACCACGAAGCCGAGGGTCGCGGTCAGCGCGGTGGCGAGCCCCCGCGGCACCCCGTACCGCCGCAGCCGTGCCACGGTGGGCTGGAGCAGCGCGGTGATGAGCAGTGCGGCGACGAAGGCGAGGACGACGAGCTGCACGGCGCTGATGACGCGCATCAACACCCAGACGGTGCCCGCGAGTACGAGCAGGCGCCAGCCGGCCTCGGCGGCGACCCGCATGCCCCAGGGAACGGCCGCGGCGGGATCGGGGCGAGGGGCGGGGGCCGAGGCGGGCACGGGAACGTCCGACGGAGGGGCGGGAGGCTGGGGCGGTGTGCCGTTCCCGGTGGCGGTGGACGCGGCAGGGGTGTCGGCGCTGTCCTTGCCGCCCCCATCGGTGCCGTTGCTCCGGCCGAAGTCGTCGCCCCCGGCGAAGTCGTCGTCCTTGTCGGCCTGCGCGCGGCGCGCGTCCAACCGGTCGCCCATCGCGGTGAGTCCGGCGCCGAGCCGGCCGAGCCACCCTGGCACTCTCGACATGATCCGTCCCTTTTCCCCGTTGTGCCCCACCACTCCCCCCTGGAGTCGTCGGCATCGACCGTACACGGCAGAAGCCCCCCACCGTAGGACGGTGAGGGGCTCTGAAAAGGTTGAGAGGACCGAGTGGCTGTCGGCCTAGTAGTAGTTGTTGGCCTGCCAGAAGTCCCAGGCTCCGCACGGGCTGCCGTACCGGTCGTTCATGTAACCGAGGCCCCACTTGATCTGGGTGGCCGGGTTGGTCGCCCAGTCCGCGCCGGCGGAGGACATCTTGGAGCCGGGCAGCGCCTGCATCAGACCGTAGGCGTCCGAGGTGGGGTTGTCCGCCCGGTAGTTCCAGCTGGACTCGTGGTCCACGATGGTGCTGAAGCACTGGAACTGGTCCGCCGGGACGATCTGGCGCGCCATCGCCTGGATCTCCGCGACGCTGTACGAGGACTGCGTCGGGAAGCTGGAAGCATCACGCGTGGCGGAACGGCTGGCAGCCTTCAGGGCTTCCTTCCGGTCCTTCGCGTCCTGCTCGGCCTTCTCCGCGGCCTTCTGCTTGGCCACGGCGTCCTTGGCGGCCTGCTTGCGCGCAGACTCCTCGGCGTCCTTCTTGGCGGTCGCGTCGGCCGCGATGGCCTGCGAGTCGGCCTGCTGAGTCAGGGATGCGGTCTGCACCTGCGCCTGCGCACCCGCGGGTATGTCCGCGAGAAGCGTGGCGCCTGCTGCCGTTGCCTCCGCGTCGTCGCTCGAGGACGCGGTGTTGCCCGAGGCAACACCGGTGACAGCGCCGACAGCGGTGACCGCGGTGGCCGAGGCCACTGCGAATCCCCGGACCGAAATCCGGCTCACACGGTTTCCTTCCAGCATCGCCCGCTACAGGTGACCCTCGCGGACGCAATCGTGCCCTTGGCGCTGGCCTCCCAACTGCGGGGTCACGGGAGGCACGGGCCCGATGGGCAACTCCCATGACGGGAGCGCCGCGTGGTGCTCGGGCGGCATACGACGGCCTTATGGAGTTCTGTTACTTCTGTGGTGCCGTACCGCTGGGGGCACAGATGTGTCGTATGCGGGGCCTGACAGGAGTGAGACTCTGCCGCACCCCGACACCGGAGGGCAATTCTGTGCCGGGTGTGAAAGCTCACACCTCGTTTGCCCCGGGAGTTTTTCGGAAACGAGCACACGCCAAGACGCCGCCCGGCTAGGCTCTTCAGCCTTTGCCGGACGGCGTCAATTACCGTGTAGCCACCACCCGTTGGACAGATGCCGCGGGGTGGGGCGCGCTGGATCAGATGTGTCCGTCCTCCAGCATTTCGGTCACAAGCGCCGCAATCTGGGAGCGCTCGGACCTGGTGAGTGTGACGTGCGCGAAGAGCGGATGGCCCTTCAGCTTCTCCACGACGGCCACGACTCCGTCGTACCGGCCGACCCTGAGGTTGTCCCGCTGGGCCACGTCATGGGTCAGGATCACCCGTGAATTCGCGCCGATTCGGGACAGAACGGTCAACAGGACGTTCCGTTCCAGGGATTGGGCCTCGTCCACGATCACGAACGCGTCGTGGAGGGAGCGGCCGCGGATGTGTGTCAGAGGCAGGACCTCCAGCATGCCGCGCGCGGTGACCTCTTCGATGACCTCGCGGCTGGTGACCGCGGAGAGCGTGTCGAAGACCGCCTGCGCCCAGGGGCCCATCTTCTCGGACTCGTTGCCGGGCAGATAGCCGAGTTCCTGCCCGCCGACCGCGTACAGCGGACGGAAGACCATCACCTTCTGGTGCTGACGCCGCTCCAGCACGGCCTCCAGGCCCGCGCACAGGGCGAGCGCCGACTTTCCGGTGCCGGCCCGGCCGCCCATCGAGACGATCCCGACGTCCGGGTCGAGCAGCAGATCCAGCGCGATGCGCTGCTCGGCGCTGCGGCCCTTGATACCGAAGGCCTCCCGATCACCCCGTACGAGCCGGACGTTGCCCTCGGACGTCACGCGTCCCAGGGCCTTGCCGCGCTCGGACTGGATCATCAGGCCCGTGTGGACCGGGAAGTCGGACGCCTCGGGGACGTACAGGGTCTCCTGGTCGAAGAGGAGGTCCACCTGCTCGCCGGAGAGCGTCAGTTCGGACATTCCGGTCCAGCCGGAGGAGCCCGTGATGGCGAGCTCGGCGCGGTACTCCTCGGCGAGGAGCCCGACCGAGGAGGCCTTGATCCTGAGCGGCAGGTCCTTCGACACGACTGTGACGTCGAACCCCTCGGCCTGCAGATTGCGGGCGACCGCGAGGATGCGGGAGTCGTTGTCCCCCAGGCGATAGCCGCTGGGCAGCACACTGGGGTCCGAGTGATTGAGCTCGACACGTACGGTCCCGCCCAGTTCCCCGGTGGGGATGGGGGCATCGAGACGGCCGTACTTCACCCGGTAGTCGTCGAGCAGGCGCAGGGCCTGCCGGGCGAAGTAGCCGAGTTCGGGATGGTGCCGCTTGGCCTCCAATTCCGTGACCACCACGATCGGAAGCACTACTTCGTGCTCGTCGAAGCGGTTCATGGCGTGCGGGTCGGCCAGCAGGACGCTGGTGTCGAGAACATAGGTGCGCCGGTCTGGCATACGGCGCTTTGTGCTGGTCACCACGGAAGGACGTACCCCCTCGGATGAGGTCGGGGAGCGACGGAGGAGAGCTGGACCGGTGTCCGGCCGCGATGCACGGGCCGACTACCGGCCCTCTCCGCTTCGTCCGTACTGACCGCACGGTCGGGCTGGTGCAAAGGGCCTCCCGGGCGGACGGCCCCGTGCCGTCCGCTGAGATACGACACCCGTGGTTCGGGCGTCGACCTGCAAGGCTTATGCCCTCGAACGCGCGATGCCATGCCAAGGGCGATGACGGCGCGTTCGTTAACACCAGATGACGTACGTCCCTGATGGCGCCCCCTGCGGGCAGGGACCACCCGGAGGCTCAGCCCCCGTAGCGCCTGTGTCGCGCGGCGTAGTCGCGCATGGCGCGCAGGAAGTCGACCTTGCGGAAGGCCGGCCAGAAGACCTCACAGAAGTAGTACTCGGAGTGGGCCGTCTGCCAGAGCATGAACCCGGACAGCCGCTGCTCACCGCTCGTACGGATCACGAGGTCGGGGTCGGGCTGGGCGCTGGTGTAGAGGTGCTTGCCGATCATGTCGGTGTCGACGCTGTCGGCGAGCTCCTCCATGGAGGTGCCCTTCTCGGCGTGGTCGAGGATCATCGAGCGCACGGCGTCGGCGATCTCCTGGCGGCCGCCGTAGCCGATGGCGCAGTTCACGAGTATTCCGTCGACGTGCGCGGTGGACTCCTCGGCCTCCTTCAGGACGGTCTGCATCCGGGAGGGCAGGATGTCCGGCGTGCCGACGTGGTGCACACGCCAGCGGCCGTCGGCGGCGAGCGAGCTCACGACGTTCTCGATGATGCCGAGCAGCGGTACGAGCTCTTCCTCCGGGCGGTCGAAGTTGTCCGTGGACAACAGCCAGAGGGTGACGACCTCTACGTCGGTCTCGGAGCACCAGCCGAGGAATTCCTCGATCTTGTCGGCCCCGGCCCGGTGTCCCTGGGCGGCGGTGCTGCCCGCCGCCTTCGCCCAGCGCCGGTTGCCGTCCATGATGACCCCGATGTGCTTGGGCACCTGGTCGTGGTCAAGGTGGCCTTCCACCCTGCGTGCATAGAACCTGACCAGCAAGCGGCGCAGGTTGTCGCGCAGGTTCACGTTTTCGTCAGCCCCTCCGTGCAGATAACGGTCCCCCGAGGGCGACACCCTACCGCTGCTGAAGCCCCGCTCCCCCTTGGGGTGCAAGGCCTTCTGCTCGCCGGGCGACGGCACGGGCGACGGCACCGGCGACGGGATCTCAGGGGCGTACGCCGGGCGCGTGTGAGCGCACAAAAAACGGGCCGGTCCGTGGGGGGGAGACGGACCGGCCCGAGGGGGGGTTTCCACCATAACCCTTCGTAAGTGATGCTGCGTGCATCGGCGTGCCACAACTACTCTCCGCAGTCGCCCGACAACGCCCGGGTGGGTGCGGAAGCGTTCATTCAAGGGCAGAACGTGGCCGAATCACAGCGGATTCCAAGGCGGCGGAGCCGAATCCGGAGGGAACCAGGGGGTTTGCGAGCGGTTCTGGGGCACTCGGCCATCCGCCTCGGACGTACGCCCCAAGAGTGACGCACCCGGGAACGTCCAGTTGACGCCAAGAATGGTTTCGCGGCCGCGGCCGCTTCGCGGCTCCGGCCGGACCGGAGCCCCGGCACGGGACTCCCGAACGCGCCCCCCGGCGCTCTGCAGGCAGGGCACCGCGCGGCCCCCTCCTCCGCGCGGTACCGTCCCGCGCAGCTTTGCTCACGCGAATTACCTTGCTTCGAATTTACGTGAGCCGGAGAGGTGCAACGGACCATCCGGGGTAACGATGTGGAAACTCTGTGAGCGTTTCCGGGATTTTCGTGAGGGCCCTCACCCGGACTGTGCGGTGACCGACGGCTCTTTGCTCTGCCCTGGGTGTTTACGGGCGACAATTTCCTTCATGTGCAGATCACCCCATTCGCCCAACGGCAGGAGTGCGGTGTTCAGCGCCTTGCCCAGATCGGTGAGCGAGTACTCCACGCGGGGCGGTACCTCGCCGTACACCTCCCGGTGCACCACGCCGTCGGCCTCCAGCTCGCGCAGCTGCTGGCTCAGCACCTTCTCGCTGATTCCCGGTGAATGCTCTCCCCCGATGCTCCGGCGCAGCTCCCCGAAGCGCAGGGTCCCGCCCACGTGCAGCGCCCAAAGGATCATCGGCTTCCACTTGCCGCCCACGACGTCCACGGCCGCGTCCAGGCCACAGCTGTAGGGCCCCTTGCCCTTCGACATGGTCGACTCCTCCCAAGACCGGGGCAGCGGACAGGATCTGACCTAATTCGGGTCTACCGTCGCCGCCATGACTTCGAGGATCACATGGGACGAGGCGAGCGCGCGGCGCTACGAGCGGCAACTGCTGGGGGCGCCCGCCCCGGCCGGCACCCCCGTCGCCGAGGTGGTCTCCACGCTGCTCGCCACGCACGCCCAGGTCCTGTCGGCGGCCGAGCTCTCCGTGGGCCTGCGGCTCGGCGGCGCGACCCGCCAGGACGTGCGCGCGGCGCTGTGGGACGACCGGAGTGACGACCGGAGTCTGGTGAAGACGTACGGGCCGCGCGGCACGATCCATCTCCTGGCCGCCGCCGAGCTCCCCTTCTGGAGCGCCGCGCTGACCGCCGTGCCGAGCGGTACGAGCGCCCCGCCGGGCGTGCGGATGACGCCCGGCCAGGAGGAGCAGGTCGTCGCGGCGATCGGTGACGCCCTCGACGGGCGGCAGCTGACCATCGACGAGCTGTCCGAGGAGGTCGTGGCCCGCACCGGCCCCTGGGCCGGTGACCTCGTGATGGAGGCGTTCCAGGGCAAGTGGCCGCGCTGGCGCCAGGTCATGCATCGCGCGGGCCAGTCGGGCGCGCTGTGCTTCGCCCCCAACCGCGGCCGCAAGGCCGCCTACACCCGCCCGCCGCACTTCGACCCGCTCCCCGCGGACGAGGCGCTCGCCACGCTCGTACGCCACTATTTGCACGCGTACGGTCCCGCGACGCCGCAGCACTTCGCCAAGTGGGCCGCCGCGCCCCGGGGTTGGGCCGCCGGCCTCTTCGCCTCGCTGGCCTCCTCGGGCGGGATCGAGGAGGCCGACTTCGAGGGGACGCCGGCCTGGGTGGTGGCGGGCGACACGGACTTCCCGACGGAGGCCGTACGCGGGGTGCGGCTGCTCCCCTACTTCGACGCGTACGCCATCGCCGCCCAGCCCCGCGAGCGGATGTTCCCCGGCGCGGCCTACGAGCGGGCCCTGGCGGGCGGGCAGGCGGGGAACTATCCCGTGCTGCTCGTCGACGGCGTGGTCGCCGGGGTCTGGCACCAGCGGCGGCAGGGGAAGCGGACGACGGTGACGGTGGAGCCGCTGGGCCGGCTGACCCGGGCGCAGGAGCGGGAGCTGGGGAAGCAGGTGGAGCGGGTCGGTGAAGTCCTGGAGGCAGAACCGGAGTTGGTGGTGGGAAAGGTGACGTCGGGCCCGCATGCGTAACCCTCGCACGTCAACTCCACGCACCCCTCAGGGACTTGTTCACGCCACGCGCTCTACGGCTTGCGGGCCTCGATGAGGTGGCGGGAGCTGTGGGCCACGAACGGCCCCTCGGCCACGATCCGCTCGTGCAGGTCCAGGAGCCGGGTGCGGTACTGGTCCACGGTGAAGCCGGGCACCATCCACACCACCTTCCGCAGGAAGTGCACGACGGCTCCGATGTCGTGGAACTCCATCCGCAGCCGCTCCGCGCGCAGATCGACGACCTCAAGACCGGCCGCCTCGGCTCCGGCGCGCTCGCGGTCCGGGTGGCGGGCGCCGCGGTTGGCCTCCGGCAGCGGGCCGAGGAAGTACTCGACGAGTTCGGAGCCGCTCCTCGGGCCCACATGCTGGGCGAAGTAGGTTCCGCCGGGGGCGAGGACGCGGGCGATCTCCGTCCAGTGCACGGTCACCGGGTGCCTGCTCACGACGAGGTCGAACGCCGCGTCGCCGAACGGCAGCGGGGCGTCCTCGGGCGAGGCGACGACCACCGCGCCGCGCGGGTGGAGAAGGACGGTGGCCTTGGCGACGTTCGGCGGCCAGCCCTCGGTGGCGACGGCCAGCTGCGGCAACTCCCGTGCCGACGCCAGGACTTCGCCGCCGCCGGTCTGGATGTCGAGAGCGGCCTCCGCCGTGGCCAGTCGCTCGCCCATCGCCCGCGCGTACCCCCAGGAGGGCCGCTCCTCGGTGGCCCGCCCCTCGAACCAAGAGAAGTCCCAGCCCTCGGTGGGAACGGCCGCGGCCTCGGCGACGAGGTCTTCGAAGGAGGAGGTGGAGGGCGCGGGGGGCGTGGAGGGGGTGGAGGGCGTGGTCGGGCTCATCGGGCGATGGTGGCAGGCGGGGGTGGCGTGCCGCGACCGAATTCCGGGGAGGGGCGTGGCCGCCGGGGCGCCTCCGGGTCGTGCTCCTGCTGGCAGAACATCTCCGGGTCGGCTTCGGCGACGTCTCTCAGACGTCTCTCAGCTCTCAGCCGTACGTGCGGCTGCGGGTGCGCGCGTCGCTCATGCCGAGGGAGCCGAGCACCGGGCACCGGGCACCGGACCCCGACACTCGGCCCCGGTGGTCGGCCCGGCATGAGCGACGACGGCTCGGTCCGCTGTCTACGGAACGAGGGGGCGTACGTCCTCGGCGGTGAAGCGCAGGAAGCCCTCGGGGTCCGGTTCGTCGGCGGTCGGCTGGAGGATCACGGTGTCGGCGCCGGCGTCCGTGAGACGGCCGACGGCCTCGGCGACCGCTTTCGCGTCCCCGGCGACCCCGAGGTCCGGGACCGACGCCAGGCCGTCCGCCTCCAGCTCGGCGCGGAGGCGGGCGGCGGCGCCGGGGCCGGTGGCGGTGAGGAGGTAGACGACGACCTCGTGCGAGCCACTGCGGGAGCCCAACTCCCTTCCCTCGTCGATGAGTTGGCGCGCCTTGCGTACGCCCTCCGGGGACGTACCGGAGGTGAGGATGGTGCCGTCCGCGAACTCGCCGGAGAGCCGGAGCGTACGCGGGCCGGTGGCTCCCGCGAGGATCTCCACCGGTGACTGCGGGGGCCAGTCGAGGGCGACGTCGTCGAGCTTCACGTACCGGCCGTCCGTGGTCACCCGCTCGCCCCGCAGCAGCGCGCGCAACGCCACGAGGTACTCACGCAGCAGCGTCACGGGCGACTCGGCCCGCGCCCCGACCTGCCCCATCCAGTCCTGTACGCCGTGGCCGACGCCCACGATCGCCCGGCCAGGGAAGAGCCGGTGCAGGGTGGCGGTCTCCATCGCCGTCACGGCGACGTTCCGCAACGGCACGGGCAGCAGCCCCACTCCCACCCGCAGCCGTTCCGTCCAGGCTAGCGCTGCCGCCGCCGCGGAGATCCCCCCTTCCAGAAAACAGTCCTCCCACAGCCACAGTTCCTCCAGCCCCGCCTCCTCCGCCGTACGGACCATCACACGCAGTCGTTCTGGGGGCAGCTGAGGCCGGAACACGGCACCTAGTGCAGTCATGCGGGCTTCCTACCCGGGCTCGGAGGCTAATTCTCACCCTTCGGGAAGGTGACCTCCACGCGGCGGTTTTTTCGGCGGCCCTGTTCCGAGGTGTTGTCGGCGATCGGGTAGTCCTCGCTGTAGCCGCGTACCGCGAAGGTGACGTTCGTGTCGCCGAGGGCTGCGGCGAGTTCCTCGTGGACGACTTCGGCGCGGTTCTTGGAGAGGGTCAGGCCGTGGGCGTACGAGCCGAGGTTGTCGGTGAAGCCGAAGACGCGGACGTTCGTGGCGTTCTGGGCCTTGATCTCGTCCGCGATCGCCTTGATGCGGGAGCGTGCCTCGGGGTTGAGCTTCGAGCTGTCCTTCGGGAAGAGGACCTCCGCCTGGAGCGCGAACGTCACGTCCTCGTTGGTGTCCACGCGGCGTTCCTCGCCACCGAGGTCCTCGACGACCGACTTGATGTCCAGCACCCGCGCGGGCGCGAGCGTGGCGCCGTCGGCGAGCTTCAGCCCCGGGCTGTTCGCGTCCACTTCGGGGGGTGGGGAGCTGCTGACACTGCCCGGCGGAGCACTCGGGTCCTCGTCGTCCGCCTGGGCCGGGGTGAGGGGCGTCAGGAAGACGAGGGTGGTGAGGGCGGTGAAGGTGATCGCGGTGGTGCGGAGGGTGAGGGACATGGTCACTCGCCCTCGGAGAGCTCGACGGCGGCGGGGGGCATCGAGCCGACCTGGAAGGAGACCTTGGTGGTGTCCTCGGGCGGCGCGGGGAACTGGGCGAACCACTCCGCGGTGTCACCCGACAGCACACCCCCGGTGAACCGGGTGCACAGGCAGCGCCCTTCCGTGTCGCGCAGGACGAGGTACTTCTTCTTGCCCGTCTGGTCGACCAGGCTCGCGCCGGCGATCGACCCGCCGTTCTTGGCAAGTTCGCTCTCGTCGCCCCGCCAGTCCGCGGCGACCCAGGGCTTGCCGCTGCCGTTCGTCACCGTTCCCTCGACGGTGACGAAGCCGCCGTCGTCGCGGACGGCCGACGTGACGGCCAGGGTCAGACCTCCGGCCTTGACCTCCGCCAGCGCCTCCTTGGCGGGAGGGGCCTGGGAGTCCTGCTTGTCGTCGCCCCCGTCGTCGTTCTTCGCAGGCGACGAGGACGACGTCTTCTTGTCCGAACCGCCGTCGTCTCCCCCGCCGCCGCAGCCGGCCACCGTGAGGACCAGCCCAGTCGTGATCGCCACCGCGGTCATTACCGTGCGGCCCTTCGTGGTGCGCCGAATGTTCATCGGTACGGCTTCCTTTCACTCGGCCAGTTGCACAGAGAACAGCACGGACGCGTCGGGAAGGTCGTCCAAATCGAAATCTTCGGGGTCGATGTTCACGAGATCGCCGTCGCAGTCGAGTGTGACGAGCTTCGTGGGATCGGCGTCCACGGGGACATCGCACCGCGGTTCGATGACGGCCGTGGCATCCGCATTGGCATGCTGGTTCTCCGTGCCCGGGATGATCGAGTCGCCAACCGTGTAGTTCGTCTGGATCTCCACCTCGTAGCCGAGGAATCCGGCCACGGTCGCGCCCCCGAACCCCGTGACGGCAGCGTCGTTCTCGGCGGCCAACGCGGCGGCCGCGGCGGCGGCTTCGCCGCCTTCGAGCTCTTCGGGATCGAGCCAGTCCAGCCAGTCGGCGTCCACGCCGACGGCGTCTCCCAGGTCCTCGATCAGGTCGTCCCGTGCGCTCTGTGCGGCGGCCAACGCAGCGGCGTCCGCCGCGGACTGAGCTCCGTTCCGGGCGGACGCCGCTTGAGCGAATGCGAAGAACGCGAACGCGGCGAAGAGCAGAATCCCCGTCAGCCAGATGTAGATGGGGAGAGTCGACCCTCGGTCACCGCGCAGGCGTGTGGAAATCAGCCTCCGACGACGCTGGTGACCGCTGCGAGGATCGCTCCCGAGATCAGGCCGTCGAGCCCGAGCCCGTCGATCAACGTGAAGATTCCCGCGATCAGGATCATCAGGCCCGCGTACTCCACGAAACCCGCTCCCGCGTCCCGGTCCCGTCCTCGCGTTCGGGAGGACACGGTGCGGACCCACCCTCGAACCGCTCGCTTCGTCCTCGTGGACGTCTCCGGCTGCAGGCTCTTGGTCACAGTGATCCCTTCCCTCCCACCCAAAACCACTACCTTCCCGCGCACCGTACGTGAGAACACGCCTACTCCGGGTGGGTCCAGGGGCCCAACTTGGCGAGTTCGGAGTCATCGGTTCCACCCCCCGTGGGCCGTGCCCAGCCAGTGGGCGATCGCTTCGCTGCGCGTGGAACTGTGCAGCTTTGCGAAGATGCGATTGATGTGGTTCTTTACGGTCTTCTCGCTGATGAAGCACGTGGCGGCGATCTGCCGGTTGTTCATGCCGGCCGCGATGAGATCCATGACCTCCACCTCCCGTGAACTCAGCCCGAATTCCAGTGGGTTGCGGCCGCGGCGGTGGAGTCCCGCCGCGGAGGCGGGTCGAGCCTTTGACGACTGTGCCACAACCGATTGCAGATGCGAAGAGTTTTCGTTCGGTTCGTACGAAACACCGAGTGAATCCGACCCGGCGGCGGCCTCGGCGGCGGAGGCCGTGAAAGTGGCCCTTCCGTCACTCAGGTTGCGGACGGCGGTGATGAGTTCGTCCGCCGTGAACTCACCGTGCACGAGGTAACCGACGGCTCCCAGGCGCAACGCCCGTGCCACCACCTCGGGTTCACGGCTGTACGTCAGCATCATCACGGGAGCCAGCCCGGCCAGCGAAGGCAGTGCCGTGAGGCCGTCCGTGCCGGGCATGCGGACGTCGAGGAGGATCACGTCGGGGCGGTGGCGGGTCGCGGCCGTGAGCGCCTCCGCACCGTTCGACGCCCGGGCCGTGACCCGGATGTCGGGGTGGGCGTCGAGCAGGGCCGCCAGGCCCGCCCGGACGACGGGGTTGTCGTCGGCCACGAGCACTCGTAGGGGCGGGCCGGGAAGTGCCTGGTCAGGCATGTGCGGCCTCCTCTTGAGGAGTGTGTGAGGGGGATACCGGCAGGGCGGTGACCAGCGGAAGGTCGACCTTGACCTCCGTGCCGCCCTGCTCGGCTCGGTGCAGTTGGAGACCCGCGCCCATCGAGGCCGCGCGCTCCAGCATGCCCAGCAGACCGAAGTGGCCGGATTTCGCCAGGTGTCGTACGTCGTCGAGGGATACGGACGTGCCGGTTCCGTCGTCCCGCACGGTCAGGTGGAGGGAGGAGGGCGAGGCCTGGACGGTCACGTCCACCCGGGTCGCCCCCGTCGCGTGGCGGTGCGTGTTCTCCAGTGCCTCCGAGACGATCGCCAGCAGGTGGCGGGACGCCTCGGGCGGGAGTTCGGGGGTGAGGGGCACCGTGCAGTCGACACTCGCCGTGATGCCCGTACGGGATGTGAAGTCCGCCGCCCTCGACTTCAGTTCCGTCCTGAGGTCCGTGGGCGGGGTCGCCAGTGCCGTGTGGTGGCGGAGGTCCGTCAGAAGGTCGCGGGACTCCGCCGCCGCTCGACGGGCCGCGCCCGCCACCGCTGTGGCCTGGGACTTGAGGGCGCGGGGGTCCGTGTCGTGGTCGGCGGCGACCGCGAGAGCCTCGGCGGCCAGGGCCAGGCCGTGCAGGGTCTTCGCCACAGAGTCGTGCATCTCACGGGCGAGGCGGGCCCGTTCGGACTCGACGGCCTCCGCGACGGCCAGGCGGGAGTTGGCCTCGGCGAGGGCCTGGCTGGCCGTGCCGAAGCGGAACATCAGATTGCGGAGGGTGACCCCGACAATGCCCGCCGCGATGCAGAAACCGGCGACCAGGAGGGTACTGGCGCCGGCGCCCGGTCGGTGTTCCCAGGCTCTGAACACCGTGATCAGCACGGCCAGTTGGAGACCCGTGAAGACTCCGGAGCCGCGCCAGCCGTACAGCAGGCCCGCCAGGAGCGGGGTGCAGACGGCCGCGTACGCGAGGGGGGAGGCGGGGGACGCGGTCAGCAGGAGTACCGCGCCGAAGACCAGGTCCACCGCCATGAGGGTGGGGTGGGCGAGGAGGCGGGGGGCGAAGCGGTCCCAGTCCCTGAGCATGGCGTACGAGCCCATGACGCCGAGGACCGCCGCGGCGAGGACGCCGTAGCGGGGCGGGCCGTCCGCCGCGTTGGCCGTCGCGAAGGGGGCGCCGACCGCGATCAGGGTGAGCCGGACCGCGAACGCCTGGCGGCACAGGGCCTGGAGGGCGTTGAGCTGGAGGCGGAGGCTGCCGGGGGCTGCCGCGTCGTCTGCGAAGTAGCCTGTGGCCCACTTGGCAGAGCCGCCGCCTGTTGGAACGGTTGGTCGTTGGCTGCGGGTCGGTTGTGGCTGGGCGCGCAGTTCCCCGCGCCCCTGAGGGCGCCCCTGGAGGCGCCCCCCAAAGGGGCGCCATCCACGCCGGTGCCTCCACGTCACCCTCATCTCAGCGCCCCAGGATCGAGCCGAAGTCCGAGCCGGAGCCCAGGAACATGCCTGTGGCGATGAGGATCATCGTGGCCGGGAGCATGAAGACCAGGGTGACCATGGTCGCCTTGGGGATCGTCTTGGCGGCCCGGCGGCGGGAGTTCTGGGCGTCGGTGCGGCGCATGTCCGTGGCGAGCTGGATGAGGGTGTCCGCGATCGGGGAGCCCAGCTCCTCGCCCTGCTGGAGCGCCGAGACGAACTGGGCGACCTGCTCGGAGGAGTTGCGCCTGCGCAGTTCGTCGAAGGCCTGGCGGCGGCTGACGCCCATGTCCATCTGGCGCAGCGTGATGCGCAGTTCGTCGGCCCACGGGCCCTCGTAGTGGTCCGCGACCCGGTCCAGGGCCTGGCGGAAGCCGAGGCCCGCGGAGACCACGACCGCCAGGACGTCCAGGAAGTCGGGGAGGGTGCGGTCGATGACCTCCTTGCGTTCGCGGATGGCCTGCCAGATGAGGGCGTCGGCGGCGAGCAGGCCGAAGGCGAGGGCCATCAGCGAGAAGAGCGGCTGGCCGTTGGTGAGGAAGATCAGGAAGAGCAGGACGCCGAAGACCCCGTACACCGCCCGGCGGGCCGCGTAGCGGTTCAGGGTCAGGCCGCCGGGGTTGCCCGCCATGTCGATGCGGCGGCGTTTGGCGTCTACCCGGCGGGGGCCCATCAGCCGCAGGACGAGCGGGGCGAACCGCATGCCGAGGCGGTCGACGGCCGAGTCGGACTTCGAGACGCGGGTGGCGCCGACCTCCAGGGCGAGCGCCATGTCGCCGGGGAGCTTGGCCTCCGCGCGGTACATGCGGATGCCCAGGAGCATGCCCCCGACGGCGAGGCCGGTCAGTGCGGCAAGGAGCAAGGCCAGCAACGTAATCCCCTCCTCCTCATACTTCGATCTTGCCGAGGCGGCGGATGACGAAGAAGCCGATGGTGTAGAGGCCCATGGCGATGAGCACCAGGGTCTGGCCGAGCGGGGAGCCGGTCACCTTGGCCAGGGCGCCCTCGTTCGAGGAGTTGATGAGGAGGAGCGAGCCGACGCCGAGGAGGGGGACCGTGAAGGCGGTCGCGTTGACCTCGGAGAGCATGGTGCGGACCTCGCGGCGGGTCTCCTTGCGGTCCTCCAGGGTCTGGGTGAGGTTCCGCAGGGAGTTGACGACCGAGCCGCCCGCCTTGTTGGACAGGACGAGGGTCGTGACGAGGACGACCAGTTCGCGGGACGGGAGGCGTTCGGCCAGTTCGCCGAGGGCGTCGTCCACCGAGCGGCCCATGGTCAGCTGGTCGGCCACCCGGGCCAGTTCCTCGCCCGCCGGGGCCTCCAGCTCCTCCGCGGCCATCGCGAGGGCCGTGCGCAGGGCGAGCCCGGCCGCGGCCGCGTTGGCCAGCAGGCGGGCCACGTCGGGGAGTTGGTTGATGAAGGCCTCGATGCGCTTCTGGCGCTGCCAGTTGAGGAAGATCGCCGCGCTCCAGATGCCCGCCAGGCCCGCGATGGGGCCGAAGAACGGGGCCAGGGAGGCGGCGGCGATCAGCCAGAGGCCGACGACCACGGCGGCGACGTACGTGAAGAACTCGCCTGCGGTCAGGTCGAGTCCCGTCGCCGAGAGGCGCAGCTGGATCGTGCGGCCGAGGCGGGTGCGGCGCAGCCGGCGGTCGACGGCGGCGAAGCGGCGGGCGCGGCCGGCCGCGGTGCGCAGCGGGCCGCCGCCGGAGAGGC
The DNA here is from genome assembly GCF_042715345.1 of Streptomyces sp. NPDC058697. Lineage (NCBI taxonomy): Bacteria > Bacillati > Actinomycetota > Actinomycetes > Kitasatosporales > Streptomycetaceae > Streptomyces > Streptomyces sp. NPDC058697. The sequence continues at coordinate 106,384 of NZ_JBHXSU010000028.1, read as the reverse complement.
GGTCGACGAGGGCCTGGCGCTGGGCGCGGCCCGACGCGTACGTGTGCACGCCCGCGACGGCGAGGGTGCCGCACAGGACGGTGCCGCCGAGGGCGAGCAGGGCCTGGTTGTTCACGGCTCGCTCCTCTCATCGGTCTTGTCGGTCTCGGTCTTGTCGGTCTCGGTGGTGGGGGTCGTCCGGCGGAGCATCCGGGCGGTCATCCGATGGCCTGCCTCGTGTTGAGGACGTCGAAGGCCTCCGCGACCCCGAAGGCGGGCGGCAGGGGCTCGTTGGCGACGTACAGCTTCTCGGCGACCGCGCGGGGCAGCGGCAGATGCTCGAAGTGGCCGTGGACGACACGGTCGGGGCCCGTCGGGCGGGGCACGAAGCGGGTGACCGGGACGACGCGGAACTGTTCACGGCCGTGCGAGACCAGCAGGGCGATCTCGGTGACCTTGCGGGAGCCGTCGGCGTGGCGGGTGAGCTGGACGACGACGTCGACCGCGGAGTTGATCTGGTCCTTGAGCGCCTCGAAGGGGATCTGGACCTCGGACATCGAGCCGAGGGTCTGGAGCCTCATCAGGGCGTCCTCGGCGGAGTTCGAGTGGACAGTCGCGAGGGAGCCGTCGTGGCCCGTCGACATAGCCTGGAGCATGTCCAGGGTCTCGCCGCCGCGGACCTCACCGACGATGATGCGGTCGGGGCGCATGCGCAGGGAGTTGCGGACCAGGTCGCGGATGGTGATCTGGCCCTTGCCCTCCACGTTCGGGGGGCGGGATTCGAGACGGATCACATGCTCCTGCTGGAGCTGGAGTTCGGCGGAGTCCTCGATGGTGATGATGCGCTCGTGCGACGGGACGAGTCCGGAGAGCGCGTTCAGGAGCGTGGTCTTGCCGGAGCCCGTACCGCCGCTGACGATGACGTTGAAGCGGGCGCGGACGAACGCGGCGAGCAGCATGAGCATCTGCTCGTCGAGCGAGCCGAGGCCGATCAGCTCCGGGAGGGTGTACGCGCGGGGGAAGCGGCGGATCGTGAGGGTCGGGCCGGTGAGGGCGAGCGGCGGGATGATGACGTTGACGCGCTCGCCGGTGGGGAGGCGGGCGTCGACCATCGGATTCGACTCGTCCACGCGGCGGTTGACCGTGGAGACTATGCGCTCGATGGTCTGCATCAGCTGCTCGTTGGAGGCGAACCGGATCGGGAGCTGCTCCACGCGGCCGGCCCGTTCCACGAAGATCGAGTCCGGTCCGTTGACCATGATCTCGGTGATCGACGCGTCGGCGAGGAGCGGTTCGAGGACGCCGAGGCCCAGTGCCTCGTCGACGACCCTTCTGATCAGCTGGGAGCGCTCGGCGGACGACAGGACCGGGCCCTCGCGGCTGATGATGTGCCCGAGCACGCGCTCCAGCCGCATCCGCCGCTCGGCCGCCGCGAGGCTCGACATCTCGGCGAGGTCGATCTCTTCGAGCAGCTTGGCACGGTAGACGGCGACGAGATGGCCGTCCTCGCGGCCTGATCCGCCCTCTTCGGGGGCGGCGATACGGGCTCGCAGGCTCATGGGGTCGCCTCCTCTCGGTCTCTCAGGTCTCTCGGTCGGTCGGTCAGTCGTCGGTGGGCATGGTGGCGTCGCGTTGCACGGTCACGGCGGGCAGCAGGGGGATGACGGCGGGGACCTTGAGGGTGACCGTCGCGGTGGTGAGGTCGGGGCCCTCGGCAGGCGACACCGTCAGGTTGTCGAACCAGCCGCTCACCGCGGCCTGGCCCGCCGCCGCTCCGTCCTCGCCCTGCGAGGCCGCCCGCGCCGCGGCTCGCGCGCCCGTGCCGGCCTGGTTGATGCCGTAGCCGATGAGGCCGAGCTGGATGGCCGCCATGCCGACGAGGAGGAGGATGGGGAGGAAACCGGCGAACTCCAGCATGGATACGCCCCGGTCGTCGCCCCGGAGGCGTTTCACGAACCTCTTCGGGAGGCGGGGCGGGCGGCGTCCCGGGAGGCGCTTCATTCGTCGTCCCCTTCCAGCGCGGCCCCCGCCTCTGCGTCGACCGTCCAGTCGACGTCGAAGCCCGGGAAGAACAGGGGTACTTGGGCGGTGACGGTGGCCTTCATGACCGGCCCGTCGGTGCCACAGACGATCCCGGTGCCGTCCCAGGCACCCGGCAGGTTCTTGCCGCCCGCTGCGGCGCAGGCACCCGCGACATCGCCGTCCACCGCGTACGCCGCCGTCGCCGCCCGCGCCGCCTCGTCCGCCGCGTTCCCCGCCAGGGAGTACGTGTAGCCGTACAGCACGCACTGCCACAGGATCGTCATCACGACCAGCAGGATGGGGAACATCCCGGCGAATTCGAGGGTGACCGCTCCTCGGTCGCCGCCCTTGCGGCGCAGGGCCAGGGCCCCCCGGTCCGAGGACGCCTTGCGACGCCGGCCGCCGCCCCCGCCCTCCTGCTGGACCACCAGATCCAGCTCGCCCGCCAGGGCCCACAGCGCCTGCTTGACCGTGGAGCGGGCGTCCAGGTCCTGCATCCGCCCCGCGTCCACCACCGACTGGAGCTCCTTGAAGGCGGCGGGCACCGTGGAACGGGCGACCTTCGTACCGGTGACCCGTTCGACGAGGGACGGCTGTATCTCCGTACCGCGGGAGAAGCGGTTGACGACGGTCAGCGTCTCCTCGGCCTTGCGGATCTGGAGGCGGTCCCACATGCGGACCATGCGTTTGGCGGCGCGGACGGCGACCACGTCGGGGGTCACCAACAGCACGGCCTGGTCGGCCAGTTCGACGGCCGCCGCGTTCGCGGCGTTCAGCTGGGCGCCGCAGTCGACGACCACGACCTCGTAGCGGGAGCGCAGGGCGGCGAGGACCTGGCGGGCCACCCGGTCGGTGATCTCCTCGCCGCGTTCCCCCTCGGCGGGGGCGAGGAGGAGGCCGAGTCCGGTGTCGTGGGTGTAGACGGCGTCCTGGAGCACGCGCGGGTTGATGTCGCTGATCCCGGCGAGGTCGGCGATGGAGCGGCGGAACTGCACGTCCAGGTACGAGGCCACGTCCCCCGACTGGAGGTCCAGGTCGAGCAGGGCCACGGAGCGGCCCGACGCCTGGGCGGCCAGGGCGAGCTGGACCGCGGCGACGGTCGCGCCGACGCCGCCCTTCGCGCCGGTGACGGTGACGACCCGGCCGCCCGGTCCCGCGTACAACTCGGGTGTGCCGCTGCCGAGATGGCGCCGCATGCCCATGGACCAGGCGGCGGCAGCGTGGACGCGTTCGGCGAGGGCGTCGTAGCCGAGGGGCAGGCCGATGATGCCGCGGGCGCCGGAGTCCATGGCGGCGGTGAGGACGTTGGTGCTGGTGTCGGCGGTGATGAGGACGACGCCGACGGCCGGGAAGCTCATCACCAGGTCGCGGATGACGTCGAGCGCCGGGACCGGGCCGATGCGCTCGTGGACGAGGACGACCTCGGGCAGCTCGTCCAGGGACTCGGCGGCGAGGCGGGCCAGGGTGTCCAGCAGGGCCGTGGTGTCCGCGACGGGCGGCGCGGGTTCGGCGTCGGCGAGCTGGCTCAGCAGTGTGCTGAGCGCGCGGGCCGAGTCGATGTCGCCGACGGCGGGGAGGATGCGGATGGTCATCGGCCGGTCCCCCGGCCTGGCCCGGCGGGCTCTCGGCGCGGCCTGCCGGACTCCCGGCCCGGACCGCCCGGACCGCCCGGCCTGCCCGGCTCTCGCTCCGGCCGGTCCGTCCCTCGGCCTGGCCACGTGGGGGCTGAGCGCATCACGGCCTCCTACTTGTCCTCGTCGAGGGTGTACGTGCGGTCGCCGGGGGCGACGGTGGCGTCGGTGCCGCCCGCGACCAGTGCCAGGCGGACGTGTTCCGCGAACGACTCGGCGTATGCCACGCGTTGGGCGTCGGCGGTGTCGAGGGCGAAGGTGATCGGGACCGCCTCGTTCGCGGTGCGGCGGCGGTCGTTGCTGGACTGGCCCGGGTCGAGGGCGGTCAGCTTGCCGACGTCGATCACGCGGGCGTTCTCGACGATGACCTTCGACTGGTCCTTGCCGTTGTCGGTGTCGTCCTTGAACGTGGCGTAGATGTTGACCCGTGCGCCCGGGTTGATCTTGCCGGCCACACCGGTCGCCGCGTCGATCATGATCGCGATCTCCTGCTGGCCGGCCTCCAGTTCGGGCCGGTCCACGATCATGTCCCTCTGGAGCAGCGAGCCCTTCTCCAGCCGGGTGACCGCGATCTTGCCGCGGATCTGGGAGAGGTCGGTGACGGCGGTGGACGACAGCCACCGCTCGGGCATGGAGACCTTCTCGAACTGGTCGGACGTCAGCTGCCGGTAGGGCGCGACGTCGTCCTTCAGGCGGTACGCCGCGACCTCGGGGCCGACCTTCGAGTTCACGTCGCGGATCACCGAGAGCACTCCGGCGAAGGCGCCCAGGGCGCACAGGGCCGAGAGGACCAGCAGGATGACGCCGCGGCGCTGGCGTGAATTCATGACGCGGACAACCTCGATCGGGGGGGCGGGGACAGCGGGGTCGAGCGGTTGTGCCTGGCTGTTTCGTGCTGCGTGCCTGGTGCTGCGTGCTTCGTATCTCGTTCTACGTGCCTGTTGTGCACCGTTATTCAGGTGTACGTACATGACTTACGTGGTTTACGAAGCCCCTCGGGGCAGGGCACGTACCGAAGAAGCTGCCCGCACCGTGGCCCTCGGAAGCTCCTGGGGCGGTGGCAAAGGTGCCGCACAGAATCCGCAGCGGTCGCCGATGAGTTCAAGACCGCACCAGTGACACTCCTCGCGCCGCACGGACGAGACGAGCTGGTACAGCACGGACACGTCGTAGAGCCCGGCGGCGAACTCGGCGACCTTGCCCGTGCCCCACCAGCGTGTGGACTCGGCGGGCAGGGGCACGGTCGTGATGCCCTGGACGCGCCAGGCGGGCGCGAGCGTCCCGGTGAGCCACTCGGCGGGCAGCTGTCCGGCCGCGACGAGCATCCGTGTCCCGAACTCGGGCCCGGTGAGCTCCTCCTGGCCGACGCGGACCAGTTGCGGCCGCGGATTGGCCAGTACGGCGAACTGGGCGCCCGGCACCCATGACTTGGCGTGCGACTTCAGGGACACGGGGATGCGGTCCAGCTTGGCGACCGAGCCGAGCAGGGCGCCGGCGTAGATGTAGTGGGCGAGCAGCCGCGCGGAGGAGGCGAGCACGCCGGGGCTGAAGTCGCAGACGGAGAGCTGGCGCAACTGCTGGGCGAGCAGGGCGAGTCCGAGCGGCGGCAGGTCCAGGCCGAGCAGCGCGATGCGGTCGCTCTCCAGGACGGAGCGCACGGCGTGCAGCCGCCGGGTGATGTCACCCGGTGTGGAGGCCGGGTACAGCGCGATCACGTATCCGTGCTGCTCGATGAGCGCGTGCATCCCGGTGAGGGAGCTTTCGAGGCTGTCGAGGGGCTGGACGGCGGCGGGCGGGGTCTGCCGGTCGTGCGGTGGGAGCACCAGATCGGAACTGGTGACGGCTATCGCGGTCGGCACGCTGCACACCACCCCGTTCACTGCGGCGGGGTGGTCAACCACCGCCTCAGATTGCCCCTGACTCAGCCATCGAACCTTCACGGAAGAACGCGAATCTGTCACTGTGCGCCCTTCCGCAACTGCACCTTATCCACGGCGTGGGCCGCTCAACACCGGATCCGCGAGATCACCTCACACAAGGTGCGTAGGTGATCCACACAGAGTGAGGCGCATATGCCTCAACTCGACGGTACGGCAAGGGCGTTGACCTCCGTCAGAGGTCTTGACAACCGGATTGGTCTGGACCACCTTGGACCTCCAGCGGTGGCCACCGTAGTCGTCCCCCACTTTTGACTCCCACTCCCCCACCGGAGGCCCCAGTGGACCGCGTACCAGGCATGCCCAGACGCAGACGGACCTGGGCGGCAGCCCTCGCCACCGCACTCGCCGCGTCCGTCCTCTCCCTCGCCGGAGCCGGCCAGGCCTCGGCCGCCGACGTCAACAACACCAAGAACGCCGGCTACGAGTCGGGGCTCTCCAGCTGGACCTGCTCGGCGGGCAGCGGCGCCACCGTCTCCTCCCCCGTGCACGGCGGCGCCTCCGCCCTCAAGGCCACGCCCGCCGGGCAGGACAACGCCAGGTGCAGCCAGACCGTGGCGGTGAAGCCCAACTCGACGTACACGCTGAGCGCGTGGGTGCAGGGCGGGTACGCCTACCTCGGGGCGAGCGGCACGGGTACGACGGACGTGTCGACCTGGACCCCGGACTCCTCCTCCTGGAAGCAACTCACCACGTCCTTCACGACGGGCTCGTCCACGACCTCCGTGACCGTCTACACGCACGGCTGGTACGGACAGGCGGCCTACTTCGCCGACGACGTGTCCGTGTTCGGGCCCGACGGGGGCGGAGGCGGCGACCCCGATCCGGTCGCCCCCTCGACACCGGCCGGTCTGAACGTGGCGTCCACGACCTCCTCCTCCGTCTCCCTGGCCTGGAACACGGTGTCGGGCGCGACCGGCTACAACGTCTACCGCGCCGGTACGAAGGTCCTCGCGGTCACCGGCACCTCGGCGACGGTCACCGGCCTTACCGCCTCCACCTCGTACTCCTTCCAGGTCACCGCGACGAACGCGGCCGGTGAGTCGGCGAAGTCGACGGCGGTCACCGGGACGACCAAGGCGAACTCGGGCGGCGGGACCGGGCTGCCCAAGCACGCGGTGACGGGTTACTGGCAGAACTTCAACAACGGCGCGGCCGTCCAGAAGATCTCCGACGTCCAGTCCCAGTACGACATCATCGCGGTGTCCTTCGCCGACGCCACGACGACACCGGGCGCCGTGACCTTCAACCTCGACTCGGCCGGGCTCGGCGGCTACACCGTCGACCAGTTCAAGGCGGACGTCCGGGCCAAGCAGGCCGCGGGCAAGAAGGTGATCATCTCGATCGGCGGCGAGCGCGGCACGATCTCGGTGAACGACTCCGCCTCGGCGACGAACTTCGCCAACTCCGTCCACTCCCTGATGCAGACGTACGGCTTCGACGGCGTCGACATCGACCTGGAGAACGGCCTCAACGCCACGTACATGACGCAGGCGCTGCGGTCCCTGTCCGCAAAGGCGGGCTCCTCGCTGATCATCACGATGGCCCCGCAGACGATCGACATGCAATCCACGTCGAACTCCTACTTCCAGACGGCCCTGAACATCAAGGACATCCTCACGGTCGTCAACATGCAGTACTACAACAGCGGTTCGATGCTCGGCTGCGACGGCAAGGTGTACTCCCAGGGCTCGGTGGACTTCCTCACCGCCCTCGCCTGCATCCAGCTGGAGGGCGGCCTCGCCCCGTCCCAGGTGGGCCTCGGCCTGCCCGCCTCGACGAGGGGCGCGGGCAGCGGCTACGTCTCCCCGAGCATCGTGAACAACGCCCTGGACTGCCTCGCCAAGGGCACCAACTGCGGCTCCTTCAAGCCGTCCAGGACCTACCCGGACCTGCGCGGCGCGATGACCTGGTCGACGAACTGGGACGCCACGGCGGGCAACGCGTGGTCGAACGCGGTGGGACCGCACGTGCACGGGCTGCCGTAGCCCGTGCGGCGGGCCGGCCCTGGTCGGATCCTCGGGCCCTCGGATCCTCGGATCAGAAGAACTCCGACCAGGGCTGGTCCCAGATCTGCTTCACGCACAGGACGACGAAGATCAGGCCCGCGATCGTCAGCATGGAGTTGCTCAGGATTCCGTTGCGCCATTCCGCGGGTGTGCGGGAGGAGTTGAGGAGCCAGACCAGGGTGAGGGCGAGGAAGGGCAGGAAGGCGGCGCCCAGGACTCCGTACAGGATGATCAGGCGGAAGGGCTCGCCCTGGAAGAGCAGGACGATGGGCGGGAAGGTCAGCCACAGGAGGTAGGCGCGGAAGGGCCAGGAGCGCTCGCGGGCGCCGGAGGCCACCTCCTCGCCGGACGTCGTTCCCCCGCCCGGCGTCGCCTCGCCGGAAGTCACCTTCCCGGCCGGGGTCTTCTCGGCCGGGGTCTCCCCTTCGCCGGTCGCTCGGCCGGCCCGGTCCTTGCGGTAGCGCTCCACGAAGTCCGCGAACATCAGGCTCACGCCGTGCCACACGCCGATCAGGGATGTGAAGGACGTGGCGAAGAAGCCGATGAGGAAGAACTTGGCGGTCGCCGTGCCGTACTCGTCCTCCAGGATGTCGCCGAGTTGGATCAGGCCCTTGTCGCCGCTCGCGATGGCCACGTTGGAGGAGTGCAGGAGTTCCGCGCCGACGAAGAGCATCGAGATGACGAAGATGCCGGTGGTGATGTACGCGACGCGGTTGTCCAGGCGCATCACCTTCATCCAGCCGGTGTTCGTCCAGCCCTTCGCGTTGACCCAGTAGCCGTACGCGGCGAGCGTGATCGTGCCGCCCACACCGCCGATCAGGCCGAGCGTGTTGAGGATCGAGTCCTTCTCGTCGGGGAGGACCGGGAGCAGGCCCGCGAAGGCGTCGCCGAGGTTCGGGGTGACGCGGATCGCCAGGTAGACCGTGACGACGAACATCACGCCCACCAGGACGGTCATGACCTTCTCGAAGACCACGTACTTGTTGAACCAGACGAAGACCAGGCCGACCAGACCGGTCAGGACGGCCCACCATTCGAGGTCCATGACGTCCGGGAAGAGCGCCTGGAGCGGCAGGCCCGAGGAGGACATGGCCGCGGCCCCGTAGACGAAGCCCCAGATCACGACGTACGCGACGAAGAACCACGACGTCCAACGGCCCAGGCTCGCCCAGCCGTCGAAGAGCGTGCGGCCGGTGGACAGATGCCAGCGGCCGGCCGCCTCGGCCAGCGAGATCTTGACGAGACAGCCGATGACGGCGGCCCACAGGAGCGTGTAGCCGAAGTTCGAGCCCGCGATGAGCGTGGCGACGAGGTCACCGGCGCCGACGCCCGTCGCGGCCACCACGATGCCGGGGCCGATGTACTTCCAACTGGATTTGCGGGGAACGGAGGCGGCCTTCCCCGTCTCTCCCGTGGCCGTGCTTCCAGTGGTGTCCGCGTTCCCAGAGGTGTCAGCCATGCGGATCAAGAAAGCGTAAAGAGAACGGGGGCACAAGAGGGCGTGCGGCGATCAGCACCCGATGTGCACAGGTGAGGAGCGTGCACGCCGAGACGAAGACGTTCGGGCGGGCCCCGGCGGCTGGACTCGCCACCGGGGCCCGGGCTGTGGTTCCGGAGGTGGACAACGGTTCGTCCGGAACTCGCGGGGCACTACGGCTGTCGCCGACCACAGCCGTCGGACCCGCACGTGCCGAGCTCGAACCAGAGGGTCCGGCCCGGCCCGTCCTGGCGGCAGCCCCAGCGCCTCGCGAGCGCATCCACCAGGAACATCCCGCAGCCGCCCACCGCGATGCCCGCCCGGGACACCTCCGGAGGGCGGCGGCCCGCCTCGGAGACCTCGCAGCGCAGGACTCCGTGCGCGGCCGAGAGGGTGAGGCGGAGGCGACTCGCCGCGTGTATCAGGGAGTTGGTGACGAGTTCGCTGACGAGCAGTTCCGCCGTGTCGCTCTGTTCCGCGAGCCCCCAGCCCTCCAGCTGCCGCCTGACCTCCGCGCGGGCCTCGGCCGCCGCGACGGGACGGGGGTCGTACACGACACTCGAATGGCCTGCTCCCAAGGGTGGTTGGGGGTACCAGCCGTACGCGGCGTCGGGATCCGGAAGATGTCCTCCGGAGAGTTCCAGCATGTCCAAAGCTTCGGCTCCCCGCGGCTCGCGGACACGGGGAGTACTACCCGAATACCTACCTGAAAACGTGCGTTCGCACCGGTTACGGGTGAGCACCTGTGCACCTACGCGTACTGGACACGGATCAGCGAGCCGTCGCCGGACTCCGCGTCCCGGATGTCCACGTACGCGCAGACCTGGCGGGTGAACCACAGGCCCTGGCCGGGCGCCGGGCCTTCGGCGGGCGGCGGGACGAAGCCGGCGAGCGGGTCGGCGATCCGGTCGGGGACGCGCAGCTCGCAGACACAGGCGGACGCCTCGCCCCACAGCAGGACCTCGGGGAGGGACGGTGTGGAGAGCGATGGTGCGTACGAGGCCGCCGCCTCGGTGACCGCCGCCGCGAACAGGTCCGCGTCCGCGGGGGCGAGTCCGCGCGCCCCGGCCCGCTCGCGGAGGGTGTCGCGGTCCGGTGCGGTGAGGCGTTCGGCGTGCGCCGGCGGCGGGGGCAGGGGGACCGAGTCCAACTCGTGGACCAGGCCGGCCGGTTGCTCGTACACCGGGGTGTCGGGGTGCGCGCGGCGGGCGGCGTCGACGATGGCGGGGCCCGCGGTGCGGGTGTCGTACGCGCACAGGGCGGTCGTCGCGAACGGCGCGAAGAGGAGGTTGGCGAGCGACTCGTAGCGGATCCACTCGGTGGTCTCGCGCGCCGAACGCCCGGCGCGGCCTGCCCAGTGCGGCTCCATGAGGAGGTGGATGCTGCCGCCCGGTCCCGCGTTCGCGGCGAGGTAACCGGCGCTCTGCGCAACGGCGTTGGCCGCCGAGCCCGTGTACCACTCGGTGTGGGGCACGAAGGTGATGCTCTTGGCGTCCGTGCCGAGCGCGTCCCGCAGGAGGGCGAGTCTGCCGGGGTCGGCGATGGCCACGGGCGGCGGTTCGTCCGGTGCGGCGAGGCCCTCGGCGAGGAAGGGGAGCGCGGCCGCGACGAAGGCGTCGTCGGAGCCGAAGACCGCCATGCGGTGGTCGAACGCCCCCTGGGGCGGGGCTGGTTGAGCCGGTCGGGACGGCTGGGCTGATTCGGCAGTCACGAGGATTCCCTTCTGTCGTATCCGCCTGGTTGCGGGCGGGCCACCTGGTTGGGTGGGTGGGTCAACTGGTTGTGGGTGGGCTGTCCGGCTGTCGGCGAACTGCCCGGTTGTGGGTGGGCGTTGTGATTGTGGGTTGGGCGTTGTGGCACATCGGGCCCCGGGACCGGGTTCAGCGGCGTGCCGAGACCCAGGCCGCGATCTGGCTGCGGTTGCTGAAGCCGAGCTTGCCGAGGATGCGTTCGACATGGCCTTCCGCGGTGCGGCGGGCGATCACCAGACGGTCGGCGATCTGCTGGTTGCCGAGCCCCTCGGCGACGAGCTCGGCGACCTCCCTCTCGCGCCGGGTGAGCGAGGCGAGACGGGGGTCCCCACGGACGGAGTCCGGCACAGGGCCGCCGTCGGCCCGGCGGGGGCCGGGGACGACCGGTCTCCCGGCCTCCTGGAGGGCGTACGTGACGATCGCGGTGAGCCCGAGCCCGCCGCCGCGCCGGTACGCCCGGTCGAAGACCCCCGGTCCGACGGCCGCCCGTACCCGCGTCTCGCTCTCCTTGCGCGCGGAGTTGTACGTCGTGGAGCCGAAGCGGTTGCCGTCGATGCCGGCCCAGACGCGGTCGGCGCCGCCGAGCAGGACGGCGGCGCGTTCGTGGGCCCCTCGGGCGGCGGTGATGACCACCAGGAGGTCGAGGGTGAGGCCGATGCCGATGACGTCGTGCACGGCGAGCTTGCGGCGCAGGGCGTCACGGGCGTGCGGCTCCGCGCGGTCCCACTCCTTGCGCTCCGCGTACGCGAGGGCCAGGACGCGCAGGACGTACGAGCGGACCCATTCCTCGCCGTGCTCCTCGCAGAGGCGGTGGGCGTCCTCGCAGACCTGGACGGCCCGGTCGGTCTGGCCCAGGAAGGCGAGGCTGGCGGCGAGTTCGACCTGGTCGAGGACGGCGAGGCTGGGGAGCTGGCCGTCGACGGGGTTGCGGGCGACGGCGGCCTCGTAGTGTTCGAGGGCGGCCGGGAGGTCGTCGCCGAACAGGGCCATCAGACCGAGCAGGTGCTCCGAGTGCGCGACCTCGGCCGGGTCGCCGAGACGGCGGGCGAGCGCACGGGCGTCCTCGGCGCGGTGGCGGCCCCGGGTGAGGTCCTCGGGGCAGCCGGCGAGCAGGCCCGCGACCCAGAGTGCCCTGGCACGCTCGCGGGTGGGCTCGGGGTGCGCGTCGAGCGCGCGGTCCAGCCAGTACCGGCCCTCGCGGGGTGCTCCACAGGCGTGCCAGTAGAACCACAGGGTCCCGGCCAGCCCGAGTCCGGCCCGGGCCTCGCCCGGCACGGTGAGGCTGAACTCCAGGGCGGCCCGCAGGTTGTCCTGGTCGGCCCGCAGCCGGGCCACGATCTCCCGCTGCCCCGGCCCGAACCACCTCCGCTCGCACTCCGCGGCCACCTCCTGGGCCCAGTCCCGCTGCCGCCGCCGGACGGCCGACTCCTCCCCGGGTCGCTGCCGCAGCTTGTCGAGCCCGTAGTGCCGCAGCGTGTCGAGCAGGCGGTACCTGGCGGTGCCGGGGCCGCCTTCCCTGCACAGCACGGACTTGTCGACGAGTCCGGCTACGGCTTCCAGGACGTCTTGGGGGTGTACGGCTTCGGGCTTGGGGTGGCTTTCGGTCTTGAGGTCGACTTTCGTCTTTGGGTCGCCTTCGGACTTTGGGTCGCCTTCGGACTTGGGGGCGCCTTCGGGCTTTGGGTCGCCTTCGCCCTTTCCGTGGCGTTCGTCTGCGCGTTCGTCCGTGTCCGGGGCCGCGTCCGCGCACACCGCCTCCGCCGCCTCCAGGTCGAAGCTCCCCGCGAAGACCGAGGCCCGCGCCCACACCAGCTGTTCGGCCTCCGTGCAGAGTTCGTGGCTCCAGTCGACCGCCGCACGCAGCGTCTGGTGGCGGGGCAGGACGGCCGGGCTGCCGGTGGTGAGGAGGCGGTAGCGGTCGTCGAGCCGGGCGACGAGCTGGTCGACGCCGAGTACGCGCATCCGGACGGCCGCGAGCTCGATGGCGAGCGGCAGGCCGTCCAGGCGGCGGCAGAGGCGGGCCACGGCGGCCCGGTTGTCGGGGGTGAGTTCGAAGCCGGGGGCGACGGCCGCGGCCCGGTCGGCGAAGAGCGCCAGGGCCGGGTAGGTCGCGGCGGCCGAGAGGTCCGAGTCCGGGTCGGGCACCGGCAGGGGCCGTACGTCCAGGAGGTGTTCCTCCGTGAGGGCCAGGCGGTGGCGGCTCGTCGCGAGGACGCGGACGCCGGTCGTGCCGTGCAGCAGCGCGGCCGCCAACTCCGCGCAGGCGGACAGCAGATGCTCGCAGTTGTCGAGGACCAGGAGCAGCCGGCGGTCCCTCAGCTGCTCGACCAGCGTGTCCAGGGGCGGCTGTTCGGAGTGGTCGTGCAGGCCGAGCGCGTCGGCCGCGGCGAGCGGGACGAGCGCCGGGTCGTGCAGGCCGGCGAGGTGCGCGAAGCGCACGCCGTCCGGGAACGCCCGCTCGACCCGGGCGGCGATCCGCCCGGCCAGCCGCGTCTTGCCGACGCCGCCGGGTCCGGTCAGCGTGACCAGCCGTGCGGTGGCCAGCAGCCGCCGCCCCTCGGCCAGTTCGTCCCGCCGGTCGACGAAGCTGGTCGTCTCGACCGGTGGCTGATGGACCCTTCGCGGCGCTGATCCGCCCATGATCAGCCAGTCCTCTGGGTGTGAGACCGGAGCCGGAGTGGGTGGCTCCTCTTGTGCCTGTCCCCAGTTTTCCGGCTGCGGCCCGGGTTTCGCACGTGGGTGTCACACCCGTGGGTGCACTTTGGGTGGGTCCGCGACGTGTGGGGTGTGGGCGCGTACACTGCCGGGCCGCATATATGCATTGCGCCCGGCTCGTGCGCCCGCGCTCCGCTTGAGCGCCGTTCAGAACCTGCGGGTCGGTGGGGGCTTGTCGCGCAGTTCCCCGCGCCCCTGATGGGGCGGGGGCGGGCGCCGACCGCCCGTCTTGTTTCGGCCGGTTCACTGCGGCTGGTTTCGGTCTGGTCTTGACCCGGACATGCCATAGCCCCACGATGAGCGCCACACCCGCACACGGGGTCCTGTCGGCTCATTCGGCGGACAGCCCCGGCACGTCGCACCGATCCACCCCCCGCTCCACTCCCCACACTTCCGGTGATCCCGGAATTTCTGGAGAAACTAGGAGAATCAATGCGACTTCGCATCAAAGGCGGCGGCACACCCGCCGCACCCCCCTCACCCGGCAGACGCGGCCGACGCACGGCCGCCCTCGCCACGCTGCTCGCCCTGGCTCTCGCGGCCCCCATCGCCGCCACGACCAGCGCGACCGGCGCCTCCGGGGCGGCTCCCGCCTCCGACACGGAGGAGATCCGTCAGTACGAGGTCCATGTCCACGGCAGCACCTCGGCCACCCGTACGGCGATCGCCCAGGCGGGTGTTTCGATCGACGAGGCCGACGAGGAGACCGTCGTCGTCTCGGGACGCGCGGCCCAGGCGAAGAAGCTGAAGCAGCTCGGCTACGAGGTCACGCCCCTCGGCTCCGCCCCCGACCGGTCGAGCGCCGCGGACGTGGGCATCCTCGACTTCCCCTCCGCCGACTCCCGGTATCACAACTACGCCGAGATGAACACGGAGATCAATCAGCGCCTGGCCGCCTACCCGAGCATCATGAGCAAGCGTGTGATCGGGAAGTCGTACCAGGGCCGGGACATCGTCGCCATCAAGATCAGCGACAACGTGGCGACCGACGAGTCCGAGCCCGAGGTCCTGTTCACCCACCACCAGCACGCGCGCGAGCACCTCACCGTGGAGATGGCGCTCTATCTGCTGCGCGAGCTGGGCGCCGGGTACGGCTCCGACTCCCGCGTCACGAACATGGTGAACAACCGCGAGATCTGGATCGTCCCGGACCTCAACCCGGACGGCGGCGAGTACGACATCGCGTCCGGCGCCTACCGCTCGTGGCGCAAGAACCGCCAGCCCAACACGGGCAGTTCGTACGTCGGCACCGACATGAACCGCAACTGGAACTACCGCTGGGGCTGCTGCGGCGGCTCGTCGGGCTCGACGTCCTCCGAGACCTACCGGGGTACGGCGCCCGAGTCCGCGCCCGAGGTCAAGGTCGTCGCCGACTTCGTACGCAGCCGGGTCGTGGGCGGCAAGCAGCAGATCAGGACGGGCGTGGACTTCCACACGTACAGCGAGCTGGTGCTGTGGCCCTTCGGCTACACCACCGCGGACACCACGACCGGGATGACGGTCGACGACCGCAACGCCTTCGCCACGGTCGGTCAGAAGATGGCCGCCAGCAACGGCTACACGCCCGAGCAGTCCAGCGACCTCTACATCACCGACGGGTCGATCGACGACTACCTGTGGGGCAGTCAGAAGATCTTCGCCTATACGTTCGAGATGTATCCGGGGTCCAGCGGCGGGGGCGGTTTCTACCCGCCCGACGAGGTGATCGAGCGGGAGACCGCGCGCAACCGCGACGCCGTGCTGCAGTTGTTGGAGAACTCCGACTGCATGTACCGGTCCATCGGGAAGGAAGCGCAGTACTGCAGTTGAGTCGCCTCGTATGAGGTACGTGGGGAACTGCGGGGCCGTTTTGGCTGGTCGCGCAGTTCCCCGCGCCCCTTACGGGGCGCTCTCCTCGGTCTCTTCCGATTCGGCTGCCTCTTCGGCGTCCTCGAAGTACGTGTCCAGGACCTCGTCCAGCTGGGTCTCCCACTCCTTGAAGCGGGACCTGGCCGTCGCCTCGATCTCGATCGGGTACCAGCGGCGGTCCGGCGTGTGCACCGTGATGGTGAACCGCTTCCCGAAACGCGGTGACTCGGTCTCGACCGCGCCGATCTCCTCCCAGCGGAACTCGGCCTCCTGGTCGTCCAGGCTCAGCCGTACGCCACTGTGGTCGGCGACGATCTTCGCGCGGCGGTCGGAGGCCTCGAAGACGGGGCCTCCGCCCTCGGGAGCCTCCTCCTCTGGAGCCTCCTCCGGTTCCTCCGGCTTCTCCGGCTTCTCCGGCTTCTCCGGCTTCTCGTTGGAAGGGTCCTCGCCGGAGGGTTCGTCGTCGGAGGGTTCCTCCTTCGCGGCTTCCTTCTTGAGGTCCGTCTGCTTGGCAGGCGTCCGCTTCTCGGGGGCCGTCTCCTCCTTCGAGGCCGTCTCTTCCGAGGCGGCCTCGTCGGCAGGCGAAGCCCCCTCCGCGGCCTCCGTCGGCTCGGCGTCCTTCGGCTCGGCGGGGCGCGGGCCCGTGATGCCGGGCACGAACGCCGGATCGACCGCGGCGCCTTGCAGGGGCTGGATGTTGGGTCCTATGCGCTGCTCCACAGCGGGCAGTATGGTCGACGATCCTGTGCCAGGAACAGCCGGGCTCCGCTTCGTCCCGCTATATGAAGACGCTCAGCATCGCCGCCATCGCGAAGCCCGCCACCGACAGCACCGTTTCCAGGACCGTCCAGGACTTGAGGGTGTCCCGTTCGGAGATGCCGAAGTACTTGGCGACGATCCAGAAGCCTCCGTCGTTGACGTGCGAGGCAAAGATCGAACCGGCCGAGATCGCCATGATGATCAGCGCCAGATGCGCCTGGGAGAGGTCCTGTCCCTCGACCAGTGGGACGACGATGCCGGCCGTGGTGACGATCGCGACCGTCGCCGAACCCTGGGCGACCCGCAGCACCACGGAGATCAGCCAGGCCAGCACGATGATCGGCAGGCCCACGTCGTTGAACGTGTCGGCCAGCGCGTCCGCGATGCCCGAGCCCTTCAGTACGGCGCCGAAGACGCCGCCCGCGCCGACGACCAGCAGGATGTTGCCGACCGGCTTCAGGGACGCCGTCGACACCGTCTCCAGCGACTTGCGGGACCAGCCCCGCCGGATGCCCAGCAGGTAGTACGCCATGAGCAGCGCGATCGTCAGCGCCACGAAGGGGTGCCCGAAGAACTCGACGACCGAGCGGAACGTCGACGGGTCCAGGGCGATGGAGGAGAACGTCGCGGCGAGGATCAGCAGCAGCGGCGTACCGATGATGAGGAAGACCGTGGAGAGGGAGGGGGGTTGCTCCGCGGGGGCCTCGGACGGGCCTTCGCCGACGGCGACGGCTACCGAACCGGAGCCTGTTCCTGTGCCTGCTCCTGTGCCTGTGCTCTTGGCCGTGCCTGTGGTTTTGATCGTGGTTGTGTCTGTGCCGTCCGTGGCTCCGCCTACTGCCGCGCGGCGCGCCGCGCGCTCCGCGGCCACCGCCGCCTTCGCCTCTTCCGCGGCCTCGACCATGTCCTGCGGTACGGGGACGAAGAGGCGCTTGCCGATCCAGGCGGCGTACGCCCACGCGGCGAGTACGGCCGGGATGCCGACGATGACGCCCATCAGGATCACCCAGCCGAGGTCCACCTTGAACAGACCGGCGGCGGCGACCGGGCCGGGGTGCGGCGGCAGGAACGCGTGGGTCATCGACAGGCCCGCGAGGAGCGGCATGCAGTAGAGCAGGATCGACTTGCCTGAGCGCTTGGCCGCCGCGTACACGATCGGTGCCAGGACGAAGATGCCCACGTCGAAGAAGACCGGGATGCCGAAGATCAGGCCGGTCAGGCCCATGGCGAGCGGGGCGCGCTTCTCGCCGAACAGGTTGAGCAGGCGGGCCGAGAGCGCCTCGGCTCCGCCGGACACCTCCAGGATCGCGCCGAGCATCGTGCCGAGGCCGATGATGATCGCGACGTGGCCGAGGATGCCGCCCATGCCCGACTCGATCATCGAGACGGAGGTCGACCGCTGGACCGTGCCGAAGAGTTCGGTGACGGAGAGGCCGGCCGAGAGGCCGACGGCTATGGATACCGCGAGCAGCGCTACGAACGGCTGCAGTCTGACTTTGATGATCAGGACGAGGAGCAGGACTATGCCGAGGGCCGCGACCGTCAGGAGGCCTGCGGTGCCGTCCATGAGGAGGAGCAGGCCGCCTGTGTGGGGTGGGGCCTCTGGGGTGGGGGTGGCTGCGAGCGGGGACGACATGGGGGGCCTCTTCTTAAGGGCATGGAGCTTTCGGGCAGGGCGGATCGCGGTGCGGCGCCCTGGGGTGGGCGCCGGACCTTGATGACTTACGGGGTGCGGGTGGTGGGGGGTGCGCGTGGTGGTGGGGGCGCGCGTTGGGTGCGCGGGGCTTTAACCGAGTACTGCGAGTGTGTCGATTTCGATCAGCAAGCCTGCGGGGAGGCCCACGTACACCGTTGTGCGGGCCGCGGGGGGTGCCGACAGGCCCTGCTCCTCGAAGTACGCGTTGTAGATCGCGTTCATTTCCGCGAAGTGGTCCACGTCCGTGAGGTAGACGCGGATCATCATCGCGTCGTCCCACGAGGAGCCGCCCTCTTCGAGGATGGCCTTGACGTTCGCGAGGGTCTGGAGGGTCTGCTCGCGCAGGGTCGGGCCTGCGGGTGTGGGGGGCTCGCCGTCGACCGCGGGCAGGAAGCCGACCTGGCCCGCTACCTGGAGGATGTTCCCCTTCCTGACTCCGTGCGAGAACTTGGCCGGCGGGGTGGTGTGGGTCTTGGGGGTGAGGGCGATCTTGTCGGTCATGAGCTGGATTCCTTCGTCGGGGTCTTGCCTGAGTACTCACCGCTGATCGCCGCCGCGGTACGGCGCACCAGTGGGAGCAGTGTGAGGAGTTCGTCGGCGGTGACGACCACGTTCGGGGCGGAGACGGACATGGCTGCGACCACGCGGCCGTCGGTGCCTCGGATGGGGGCGGCCACGCAGTTGATGGACTCCTCGTGGCCGCCGAGGTCTGTGGCCCAGCCCTGGTCCCGTACCTTCTCCAGCTCCCTGAGGAACGCCGGGGCGTTGGGGGTCGAGCGGGATGTGTACATCGGGTAGTCGAGTTTGTCCGCCAGGGTGTGGCGCTCGGGTTCCGGGAGGTCGGCGAGGAGCAGTTTCGCCACTGCGGCGACCGTGATGGCTACCGGTTTGCCGATGCGGGAGTACATGCGGACCGGGTAGCGGCTCTCGACCTTGTCGATGTAGAGGACCTCGCCCTCCTCGTGAACGGCGAGGTGGACGGTGTGGCCGCACTGCTCGTTGAGGCGTACGAGGTGGGGGTGGGCGATCTCCCGGACGTCGAGGTTCTCGACGGCCTCCTGGGCCAGGGCGAAGAGGCGGGCGCCGAGGCGGTAGCGCTGGTCGGACTGGCGGTAGACGAGGCCGTGTTCGTGGAGCGTGCGCAGGAGGCGCAGGGCGGTGGACTTGTGGACGCCCAGGCGGTCGGCGACCTGGCCCAGGTCCGCGGGGCCCTCGGCCAGTAGCGGCAGGATGGACAGCGCTCTGTCGACGGTCTGGCTCATGGGGTGGGTACCTCCTCCTGGGCCCGGTCTGCGGTGTGCGTCCAGCCGGGGCCGAGTCGAAGTCTCCCCCACGCGCCATCGTCCAGGGCGGCGAGGCGGTCGGCGTGGTCGCGGGAGGGGGGTGCGCCGAGGTCTCCGGGGTCGGTGAGCGCGGCGGCGGCCATGAGGTGGCCGTGGCGGAGGCGGGCCCTCGGGGGGAGCCCGCGGAGGGTCGCCGACAGGAAGCCGGCCGCGAAGGCGTCGCCCGCGCCCACCGGGGCGACCACGTCCACGTGGAGGGCGGGGACGAACGTGGTGGTGTCGTGTTCGGCGTTCGGCTCCGCGGTGGGTTCGCCCCCGCGCAGGGGGTGGGTCGGGTGCGCGCCGGGGGGTATCCGTCCTCGGTCTGGCGTGGAATCGGTCGCCTGAGAAGGGCTACGAGTTGACACGCCATCCGCTGCGGGCGGACACCCCCCGACACGCCCCCTTCCGTCCGTGGGCGGGTGCGGGTTCGGGGCGGGTGTGCGCTCGAACAGCGTGGCTCCTCGTACGCCCTGTTTCACCACCAGCATCCGTGGCTCCGGCACGGCCTCCCTGACTGCTTCCGGGCCGCCCGTGATGCCCCAGGCCGCCTCCGCCTCGTCCTCGCCGACGAAGACGAGGTCGGCGCCGCGGGTGAGGGTGAGGAGGGTGGCTCCTGCCTCGGACGGGGTCGGCCAGAGGCCTGCGCGGTAGTTGACGTCGAAGGAGATCAGGGGGCGGGTGGGGGCGGATGCCGTGAGGGTGGTCAGGAGGGAGCGGCAGTCGGAGGAGAGTGCCGCGGTGATGCCGGAGAGGTGGAGGATTCGGCCCGAGTTGACGGCCGCCATGTCGAGGGTGGCCCTGGACATCGCCGAGGCCGCAGAGCCCGTGCGGTAGTACGCCACCTCGTGGGTGTCGGTGGAGCGGTCGCTCGCCGTGCGGAAGTAGATGCCTGTGGGGCGGGTGGGGTCGCGTTGTACGGCGGAGGTGTCGACACCGTATGCGGCGATCGCCTCGGTGAGGTGGTCGCCGAAGCCGTCGGCGCCCACTCGGCTGACCCACTTCGCGGTGTGGCCGGCTGCGGCCAGTACGCAGGCCACGTTGGACTCCGCGCCGCCGATCGCCCGGTCGAAGGACGGCACATCGGCGAGGCGGCCCGGGCGGGAGGGGAGGAACGTGACCATGGACTCGCCGAGGGTGACGACGTCCACGGCGGGCGCGGGGTGCGCGGCGACCGTGGGGGCGGGTCCGGTGGGGGTCACGATGGCTGGGGCTCCTTGGCCTTTGTGGGTCTCTGCGGCTTCGTTGACCCGGCGTTGGCCGAGATGTTAGACAGCAGTAAGCGCGACACGCAATGACTGTTGCAAGGAGTGCAACGGCGAATATTTGGGAGGCTTCATGGCCGCCGATTCCGTCTCCGGTACCGGTGCGGAGCGTCTTGCCGCGCTCGCGGACGAACGTGTCGACCACCGGTTCAAGGGGCTCCCGCCCAATGCCGACGGGCTCACGGTCGGCGAGCTGGCCGCTCAGCGCCGCAATCTGTTCAGTGGCGGGTTCACCACTCCCGTACTGGCCCTGTCCGCCGAGCGGCTCGATCACAATCTGCGGCTCATGGAGACGTACTCGGTCCGGCACGGGCTCGCCTTCGCCCCGCACGGCAAGACCTCCATGGCCCCCCAACTTTTTCAGCGGCAGATCGAGCATGGGGCCTGGGGGATCACGCTGGCCGTGCCTCATCAGGTGCGGGTGGCACGGGCGTTCGGGGTCCAACGGGTCTTTCTGGCGAATGAAGTGGTGGATGCCGCCGCACTGAAGTGGGTCTCCTCGCAGCTCGACGCCGATCCCGAGTTTCGTTTTGTCTGTTACGTCGACTCCGTGCGCGGGGTGGAGTTGATGGACTCCGCGTTGCGGGGTGCCGTTCGGCCCGTGGACGTCGTCGTCGAGCTGGCTGCCGGTGAGGGCGCTCGGACCGGTGTGCGGACGGAGGCGGAGTGTGCCGCCGTCGCCGATGCCGTTGGCGGAGTGGACACCCTGCGGCTCGTGGGTATTGCGGGGTACGAGGGGGAGGTGCCCGACGCCGATTCGGAGCGGGTGCGGGGCTGGCTGCGGCGGCTTGTCGCCCTGGCCGTCGAGTTTGACAAGGACGGTCGCTTCGGGGGGCTGGACGAGGTCGTGGTGAGTGCGGGCGGTAGCGCCTGGTTCGATGCCGTGGCCGATGTTTTTGCCGGGATTCCTGAACTGTCGCTGCCTGTGCTGAAGTTGCTGCGGTCCGGTGCTTATGTCTCGCACGATGACGGGCACTACCGGAAGATCACTCCGTTCAACCGGGTTCCCGAAGAGGGTGCCCTGCAGCCCGCGTTCCGGCTGTGGGCCCAGGTCGTTTCACGGCCCTCTGCCGAGCAGGCCTTCGTCAACGCCGGCAAGCGGGATGCCGCGTACGACCTCGATCTGCCCGAGGTGCAGGTCGTGCGCTCGGATGCGGGTGAGCGGGCGGCCGATGGTGTCGCGATCACTGGTCTGTCCGATCAGCATGCCTGGATTCGTACGGACGAAGGGGTCGAGCTCCAGGTCGGTGACTGGGTGGGGATGGGGCTCTCTCATCCCTGCACCTCCTTCGACAAGTGGGAGCTGATTCCCGTGGTGGAGCAGGACGGCACGGTCGTCGACTACATCCGCACCTACTTCTAGGAGCCCGCCATGATGGACCTCGTAGTGCGTGACGTGGAGGTTGTCGACGGGAGCGGAGGTCCCTCCTATCGGGCCGACGTGGGGATCGAGGGCGGCAGGATCACCGCCGTCGTCCAGGAGGCTGCGGCGGCGGGCTGTCTGCGGCCCGTCGCCCGGCGGGTGCTGGATGCCGAGGGGCTCGTTCTCTCCCCCGGCTTCATCGACATGCACGCCCACAGCGATCTGGCCCTGCTCCGCGACCCCGACCACAGCGCGAAGGTCGCGCAGGGCGTGACGCTGGAGGTCATCGGGCAGGACGGGCTGTCGTACGCGCCCGTCGACGACCGGACCCTCGCCGAGGTGCGCAGGGCGATCACCGGGTGGAACGGCAACGGGGACGACATCGACTTCAGCTGGCGGTCCGTGGGCGAGTATCTGGACCGGCTGGACCATGGTTTTGACGGTGAGGGCATCGCCGTCAATGCCGCCTATCTGATTCCTCAGGGCTCGGTGCGGATGCTTGCCGTCGGCTGGGACGATCGCGCGGCGACGCCACAAGAACTGGACCGGATGCGGCAGTTGGTCGCCGACGGTATGCGGGAGGGTGCGGTCGGGATGTCGTCCGGGCTCACGTACACACCCGGCATGTACGCCAAGGATTCCGAACTCACCGAGTTGTGCCGGGTGGTTGCGGAGTTCGGCGGTTACTACTGTCCGCATCATCGGTCGTACGGAGCCGGCGCCCTGGACGCGTACAGAGAGATGGTGGAGCTGACGCGCGAGGCGGGCTGCTCCCTTCATCTGGCCCACGCCACCATGAACTTCGGTGTGAACAAGGGCCGAGGGCCTGAGTTGCTGGCGCTCGTCGATCGCGCGCTCGCCGGTGGGGCCGACATCAGTCTTGATACGTATCCGTACACGCCCGGCTGTACGACTCTCGTGGCCATGCTGCCCAGTTGGGCCAGTGAGGGGGGTCCCGAGGCGATTCTCGGCCGGGTGAAGGATGACGGGACCGCCGAGCGGATCCGGCATCACATGGAGGTGGTGGGTGCGGACGGGTGCCACGGCGTTCCCATCGAGTGGGACACCATCGAGATCTCGGGGGTGGCCGATCCGGCGCTCGCCGAGTATGTGGGCCGGACCGTGCAGGAGTCGGCCGACGCTCGTGGCGAGGCTCCCTGGGTCACCGCGCGGCGGCTGCTCCTTGATGACGGGCTCGGCTCGACGATCCTCCAGCACGTGGGGCATGAGGAGAACGTGCAGGCGATCATGCGGCACCGCGTTCACACCGGCGGCTCGGACGGCATCCTGCGGGGCGACAAGCCCCACCCGCGCGCTTACGGCACGTTCCCGCAGTATCTCGGCCGGTATGTGCGGGAGTTGGGCGTTCTCGGGCTGGAGGAGTGCGTCGCCCATCTGACGTCACGGCCGGCTGCCCGGCTGCGGCTGCCCGACCGCGGGCTGGTCCGTGAGGGGTACCGGGCGGATCTGGTGCTGTTCGATCCGGCCACGGTGGCGGCGGGGTCGACCTTCGAGAACCCTCGTACGCTGCCGACCGGCATCCCGTATGTCCTGATCGACGGGCGGTTCGTCGTGGAGGACGGGCGCCGGACGGATGTGCTCGCGGGGCGGGCGGTCCGCCGGACTGCTCCGTGACCGCCCGCCACGGGATCACGGCTTGGGCAGGGTGCACCCGCTCGCGCTCAGGTCGAGCTTGTTGTCGATGCCGAAGCACGCCGGGATCTGGTAGGTCTCCTGGGCGTAGTTGATGCCTGCGCGAACGGTCACGTTGCCGCTCTCGTCGACCTCACAGGGGTTGTTGTCGGTGCAGCGGCCGCCGTCCTCGTTGCCGGTGTTGTTGACGGCGACGACATTGCCGGTGGCGTTGTCGACGACGGGCGAGCCCGAGGTGCCGCCGATGGTCTGGCAGGCCGAGGTGTAGCGGACCGAGTCCTTCCAGGTCCAGGCGCCTTCCTTCAGGCGGTAGGCGAAGCCGTCGACGTTGCAGGCGTAGGTCCGCTTCCAGTAGCCGGAGACGACCGTGATGGCGGTCCCGGCGACGGGGTGCGTGTCGTTCATCGTCAACGGGCTGATGTTGTACGAGCTCTTGATCTGCGCGTACGTGGTGGTGAGCTGGTACAGCGAGACGTCCGTGTCGGTCATCGTCGCGTACGCGATCTTGCTGGCCCGCAGGGTGGCGACCCGGGTGCCCGCGGCGTTGAGCAGGCCGAAGGTGCGGCTGGAGGCCCGGTCGACGATGACCTCGCCGGCCGCGGGGAAGCCGGTCTCCAGACAGTGGCCGTTGGACATGACCATCGCCGGGTCGTTGTCCTCCGAGTCCGGGAAGCGGACGACGGAGCCCGAGCAGTTGCTGAGCGAGACGGTGCCCGCGAAGTTGACGGCCTGGACGGTCGGCGCGGTGATCCTGGACACGGCCGCCGTCGTGGAGGTGACGGCGTCTCTGACCACCGAGGTGGCGGTGTCCGTGTCCACGACGGCCGCGGGTTCGGGCGCCGCGACCGCGGGTGCCGCGCCCGCCCCGGCTATCACCAGGGCGAAGATCGCGGCGCCGAGAGGCTTTCTCATGTGGGGGTCCCCTCATTGTGACTCGGGCGGCCGGAGAATTTCCGGCCGCCCACACGTCTGTCATGCACATTGTGAAGTGACAGGGGGGTGTGGGCAAGGAGTTGCCCCGGGCGCGGTCAACCTGACCAGGCCGACTGCCACTTGGGCGCTTGCCCGGCGGTCGCTCGGTTCATGTCTGGCGGTTGCTCGGTTCGTGTCCGGTGGGAGTTCGGTTCGTGTCCGGTGGCTGTCCGGCTCGCGTCCGGCGGGTGCCCGGGGCGTGTTCGGGTGCCGCTTGTGGTCCTTGGTGGTGCCGGGGGCGACTCGCTCTGCGGATGTACACGATCGGCCGCGCCCCCGGGCCCGTCGTCCTGCTGGTGCGTTCCGGGACGTCGTGTGCGCCGGCCGCGGCGGTCGTGGTGTTCGCGGCGTACGCCCCGTTTCGCGCTCGGGCGGCCTCGGCGTGGCGGCTGATCGCAGGGGCGGGAGTGGCCGGTGGGACCGCCGTGGGCGATAACCACCCAAACCGCCGCGTCTCACGTGGTGGAAAACACGGTCCGAGGGGCGTTACCGGGCCGTAAGCTCACGGACATGCAGGTGATCCAGTCGACCAAGCTCGCCAACGTCTGTTACGAGATCCGGGGCCCGGTGCTCGAGGAGGCGATGCGGCTCGAAGCGGCCGGGCATCGCATTCTCAAGCTGAACACGGGGAATCCGGCCGCGTTCGGGTTCGAGTGCCCGCCCGAGATCCTGGAGGACATCCTCCGCAACGTCTCGTCGGCACACGGGTACGGCGACGCGAAGGGCCTGCTGGCGGCGCGCCGGGCCGTGGTCATGCACAACCAGACCCTCGGCATCGAGACCGATGTCGAGCACGTCTTCATCGGCAACGGCGTCTCCGAGCTGATCGTGATGGCGATGCAGGGGCTGCTGGACGACGGCGACGAGGTGCTCGTACCGGCGCCCGACTACCCCCTGTGGACCGCCGCCGTGTCACTGTCCGGCGGTACGGCCGTGCACTACCGCTGCGACGAGCAGTCCGACTGGATGCCCGATCTGGCCGACGTGGAGCGGAAGGTCACCGACCGCACCAAGGCGATCGTGATCATCAACCCGAACAACCCGACGGGCGCGGTCTACGACGAGGCGATGCTGCGCGGGCTGACCGACATCGCCCGCCGCCACAACCTGCTGGTCTGCTCGGACGAGATCTACGACAAGATCCTGTACGACGAGGCCACGCACACCCCGACCGCCAAGGTCGCCCCGGACCTGCTGACGCTCACCTTCAACGGCATGTCGAAGGCGTACCGGGTGGCCGGGTACCGGGTCGGGTGGATGTCGATCTCGGGGCCGCGGGCGCACGCCGACTCGTACATCGAGGGGCTGACCATCCTCGCGAACATGCGGCTGTGCGCGAACATGCCGGGCCAGCACGGTGTGGTCGCCGCGCTCAGCGGGCGGCAGACGATCAACGAGCTCGTGCTTCCCGGCGGGCGGCTGCGGGAGCAGCGGGACGTGGCGCACGCGCTGCTGACGCAGATTCCCGGCGTGACATGCGTGAAACCGAAGGGCGCGCTCTATCTCTTCCCGCGCCTCGACCCGAAGGTCTTCAAGATCAAGGACGACCGGCGGATGGTGCTGGACCTGCTGCGGACCGAGAAGATCATGGTGGTGCAGGGGACGGGCTTCAACTGGCCGGAGCCCGACCACTTCCGGGTCGTCACCCTGCCCACGGCCCGGGATCTGACGGACGCCGTGACCCGGATCGGCAACTTCCTGGACGGGTACGGCCAGCCCTGATGGTCAATCAGTCACGCTCCGTGGTCAACTGGCCCGCTTTTCTGATTTCTGAATCGGCTCAACTTTAGACGAAATCCAAGCTAGGATGGTTACCTGTCAGAGCACAGGAGGCCATCTCCCATGTACGAACCGATCCGCACCAAGTCGGTCCACACGATGGCCGGCACCGCCGACTTTCCCCATCGGTCGCGCGAAGAGGAGCTGGACATCCAGCTCGCCGGTCACCTCGCGGCACTGCTGGCCGTGACCGACGAGCTACGCGGAATCGAACCGTCCGCCGAGCTCGATGTCGCCGCCGAGCGGCTGACCGGGCAGGTCGCGCGTCTTCGCGGGGGCCGTCCGCCGGTTCGCGCGTCGGTGACCGGTGCCGGTACCACCGCCGAGTCCCCCCAGGTCGCGGCGCTCCATGAGCGGGCGCACGCCCTCGCGGGCCGCGCCCTCGTCGTCGCGGCGTCCCGCGCGGACACGGCGGCCGCGATCCTGGCCGCCGAACGCATGGACGCGCACGCGGCGGCCACCGAGGCGCACCGCACACTCACCACCCTCTGAGCCCTCGGGGCTCCCCGGTCGGCCCCGGTCCGCGTGCACCCGCAGCGACGCGCGGACCGGGTGCCATTGTGCTCCGCTGGGTGCCGGTACGAGGCTGCGGGTCCGTATGAAGCTGCGGGTCCGTCGTGGCTGGTCGCGCAGTTCCCCGCGCCCCTGAGGGGGCGCCCCGAACGTGCGCCCCGAACGTGCGGCCGGAACGGGCTGGTCCGGTTGCGTACTGGGATGGGGTCGTCACCCCGCGTTCACCCGGAACCGTGGGGAACGTTGGGTTCCGGGAGCAGGCTCCAGGTGTGAGACGAATAGTCGCCATCGTCCTGGCGGTGTTCCTGATCGGCGGAGTGGCAGCAGCCGTCGTCGCAGGCCGCGAGAAGCAGGACAAGAGCACGGCAACGAAGACCGTGCTGGGAGTGATCGGTTCGGAGAAGGCGGAGTTCTTCGCCGATCCTGATGTGGTGAAGGCCCTCGCTGCCAAGGGCTACACCCTGGAGACGGAGACCTCCGGGTCCTGGGCCATGGAGGGACTCGACCTCAAGGGGTACGACTTCGCCTTCCCGTCCAGCCAGGCCCCCGCCGACGAACTGGCCGCGAAGTACGACGTACGGCAGCCCCTGCCGCGTCCCTTCTACTCGCCCCTCGTGGTCGTGGCGCACCGGAGCGCCGCCGCGGTGCTGGCGGACAACGGGCTCGCGACCCTGCCGGCCAAGGGCAACGGCACGTTCAGGATGACCGCCTACCTCAAGGCCGCCGGTGCCGACAGGACCTGGCAGCAGCTCAAGGGGGCCGAGCGGCACGGGGAGTTGAGCGGCACGCTCTTCATCTCCACCACGGATCCGACCAGTTCGAACTCCGGCGCGCTCTACCTCGCCGCCGCCTCGTACGTCGCCGACGGCGGCCGGGTCGCCGACGGCACCGCGGCGGTGAACCGCACGGCACCGCTGATGCGCAAGCTGATCAGCGTCCAGGGTGCCCAGCAGACCAGTACGGACGCGGCGTTCAGGGACTTCATCAGCGGCGTCGGCAACCCGCTGGTCCTCGTGTACGAGTCGCAGGTCGCCTCGCTGCTCGCGCAGGGCCAGGAGGTCGGCGACCTGACCGTCCTCTATCCCGACACCACCGCGAACAGCGACCACACCGTCGTCCCGCTCACGGACGAGGGCCGGGCGCTCGGTGAACTCCTCAGCACTGACAAGGAGTTGCGGAAGCTCGCGGTACGGCACGGGTTCCGGCCGCAGGGCACGAGCGCCGAGTTCACAGCGGCCACCGCCGCCCACACCACGTATCTCAACCAGAAGCTGACCGGTGTCCGGCAGTCGCCCGTGCCCGCCTCCAAGGTGCTGCACGAGATGGCGCGCCGGGCGCGGGGCTAGGGGGAACAGCAGATGAGCAATGCCGAAGACACCTTTGTCCTGACACCTCCACAGGCCGTCGCGGCCGTACCGAAGGAGAAGGCCGGCGGACTCGTGCCGGTCGACGATTCCGTCCGTACGGACATGGCGCGCAAGGCCGCCGAGTACGTCGACGGGCTCGCCGCGCTCGACGCCCGCTCCCCCGAGTTCGCGGGGAAGATCGGGGAGATCGTCGGCCTCGGCTCCGGTGAGATGCGCGGCGCCGCCGCCCAGTCGAACCGCATGCTGGAGCGCACGATCCGCAGCCTGCCCGCCAACGGCGAGGACGCCCAGTCCCGCGTCTCGTCCTCACTCGTCGAACTACGGCGTACGGTCGAGGACCTGGACCCGCGCGACATGCCCGGCGGCAAGGCCCGCAAGCTGCTGTCCCGGCTCCCCGGCGGCAACAAGCTCCGCGACCACGTCGCCAAGTACGCCTCCGCGCAGGGCACGTTGAACAAGATCGTCGGCTCGCTCCGCGGCGGCCAGGACGAACTGCGGCGCGACAACGCCGCGTTGCAGACCGAACGCGTCCGCCTCTGGGACTCGATGGGCAAGCTCCAGGAGTACGTCGTCCTGACGGAGGCCCTGGACACGGCGGTCGAGGGCCACATAGCCGGCGTGGAGGCGCAGGACCCCGCTCAGGCGGACACCCTGCGCGCCGATGTCCTCTTCCCCGTCCGGCAGAAGCACCAGGACCTGCTCACCCAGCTCGCGGTGTGCGCCCAGGGCTACCTGGCGATGGACGTGGTCCGGCGCAACAACGACGAGCTGATCAAGGGCGTCGACCGCGCGGCCACCACGACCGTCTCCGCGCTGCGCATCTCGGTGATGCTCGCCTCCGCCCTCGACAACCAGCGCAAGGTCGTCGAGCAGGTCAACGCCCTGCGTGGCACGACGGAGGACCTCATCCGGGGCAACGCGGAGATGCTCGCCACGCAGTCCGGCGAGATCCAGCGCATCGCCGCCGACCCGGCCGTCGGCGCGGAGACCCTCCGCGCGGCCTTCCAGCAGATCTACCGGACCCTCGACACCATCGACACGTACAAGGCCCAGGCCACGGAGTCCATGGCGGCGACGGTGGAGTCCTTGACGACTGAACTCCAGCAGGCGAGCGCGTACTTGGACCGCAGCCGCTCGCGCGCGGCGCTGGACGGGGGCCTCGGATGAGACGGGGCAACTTCGAGGCGCGCCGCCTGTCGCGTGTGCCCACCCACCGGGCCGCAGCCGCCATCGCACTGGCACTGGCACTGGCACTGGTGACGGCAGGATGCACATCCGTCA
This sequence comes from Streptomyces sp. NPDC058697, assembly GCF_042715345.1. Classification (NCBI taxonomy): domain Bacteria; kingdom Bacillati; phylum Actinomycetota; class Actinomycetes; order Kitasatosporales; family Streptomycetaceae; genus Streptomyces; species Streptomyces sp. NPDC058697. The sequence continues at coordinate 77,045 of NZ_JBHXSU010000028.1, read as the reverse complement.
CCGAAGAAAAGCCGGACCCTTCCAACAAGGCCGAACCCGGCACCCTCCGCATCCTCGCCTCCAGCGAACTCTCGGACATGAAGACGGTGCTGGACAAGATCCACCAGGACACCGGAATCAAGGTCCGCCCCACCTACATGGGCACCCTCGACGCGGTGAACCTCCTGGCGAAGAACAAGGCCAATGGCACGTACGACGCGATCTGGCTCTCCTCCAACGACTACCTGCGCCTCAACCCCACCGCCGCGAAGCAGATCGTGTCGGAGACCCCGGTCATGTCCAGCCCGGTGGCCATCGGCGTGAAGACGGCCACCGTACAAAGGCTGAACTGGAAGCCGGAGAACGTCACCTGGGCGGACATCGAGGAGGCGGTGGCGGACGGCAACCTCACCTACGGCATGACCGACCCGTCCCGCTCCAACTCCGGCTTCTCCACCCTCGTTTCGGTGGCCTCGGGCCTCTCCGACGCCCAGTCCGCGCTGACGGACGGGGACGTGAAGCAGGCGACGCCCAGGCTGACGGAGTTCTTCAAGGGACAGAAGCTGACGTCCGGTTCGTCGGGCTGGCTGGCGGAGGCGTACGACCGGCGCGGTGACGTCGACGCGCTGCTCAACTACGAGTCGGTGCTGAAGTCGCGCAAGGACCTCACGGTGATCCGGCCGCGCGACGGCGTGGTCACCGCCGACTACCCGCTCTCCTCGCTCGCGTCCACGGACCAGAAGGTCCGGGACGACGTCCGCCGTCTCGCCGAGGCGCTGCGCGCGCCGGCGACCCAACGGCTGATCACCGACCGCACGCTGCGCCGCCCGGTGGTCGCCTCGGTCCCGCCCGCGACGGGCCTGGACACCACCCGCCGACGCGAACTCCCCTTCCCGGGCACCCGTTCAGTGGCCGACGGACTCCTGAACACGTACGAGAACAAGCTGCGCAGGCCCTCGCGCACGGTGTACGTCCTCGACACCTCGGGCTCGATGCGGGAGGACGGACGGCTCGACCGCCTGAAGAAGGCACTGACAGCCCTGACGGGCGACTTCCGTGACCGGGAGGAGGTGACGCTTATGCCGTTCGGCTCGGTGGTCAAGAGCGTACGGACGCATGTGGTGCGGCCCGAGAACCCGCGGACGGGGCTCGACGGGATCCGCCGCGACACCGAGGCGCTCACCGCCGACGGGGACACCGCGATCTACACCTCGCTGGAGAAGGCGTACGAGCATCTGGGCGCCGACGACGACACGTTCACGTCGATCGTGCTGATGACGGACGGCGAGAACACGGCGGGGGCGAGCCCGGCGCAGTTCGACGGCTTCTACGGCGGTCTGTCGCAGACCGAACAGGACATCCCTGTCTTCCCGATCCTCTTCGGCGACTCCGACCGGGGGGAGCTGGAACACATCGCGGAGCTGACCGGCGGCCGGCTCTTCGACGCCCAGAAGGGTTCGCTGGACGGCGCCTTCGAGGAGATCCGTGGCTACCAATAAGGTCCTGGGCTACCTGGAGTCCCGCAAGAACCTCACCGGCAGCGCCTGCGGAATCGTCGGCCTGGCGCTGACGTTCACGGGCATGGCGGGCCCGTACTGGCCGGCGGTGGTCGCGGGCCTGTACGGCGCGGGAGCACTGCTCGCCCCGCCGGAACGGCCCCCGCTGCCGGACTTCCCGGACCCATCGGCCCAACTGGACGAACTGCGGGACGACTTCGGCAAACTGCGTGCCTACCTCGCGGACATCGAGCTCCCACCGGCCGCGGCGGGCCGCCTCACCGAGCTGACAGACCTCCTGACCGCCCTACTGGACCCCGGCTGGGTCTCCCAGGTCCTCGCCCAGGACCCGGAGGGAATCCACGCCCTGTCCCGGGCCGTACGGCAGGACATCCCGGAGGCGGTCGACACGTTCGTACGGACTCGGTGGTGGACGCGGCTCGCGCCCGGCGTCGAGCCGCCCGAGCGGCATCTGGAGCGGCAGCTCGCCGTCCTCCACAACGAGGCGCAAACCCTGGCCACCAGCCTCCACGAGGTGGAAGCCCGCCGCCAGGAATCCCACACCCGCTACCTGGAGGACCGGTCGTAGATCGCTCCCGCCGCTCCTGCCCCTCGGGGGCACACGGCACGACGGCCCGGCCGGCAGGCGAGGGCCGATCATGTGTCCCTTGCATACGGACGTTTAGTCGAGCTCACCGAGCAGACCGGCTTTGCGCTCCAGGGCGCCTTGGAGGAGTTCGGCGTACTCGTCGGGGCTGTGCTGGGACAGGCCAGTAGCGATCCCGACCGCCTCTGTTGCCGCCTCCAACGCTGCGGGCAACTGGGTGCCGTCCTGGGCCAACGCCCAGGCGAAAATGCCCAACGCCTCGGCAAGCGGCGGCTGATGAGCCTGCGGATCCTCGTCAGCAAGCCGCCGCAGGATGACCAGCGCTTCTCGGATGGCTTCCAGCGCGCGATCGCAGCGACCCAGGTAGACCAGCGGGATGCTGAGGTTGATCAACAGATGGCCCAGTTCCTTCCTGAGATCGTCGGTTGTGATCTCGGCTCTGTGGCGGGTGAGTGCGATTGCTTCAGCGAGCGCATCTGCGGCCTGCTCATAGTGCCTCTCGTGGGCGGGTGAGGTGAACTCGGAGCTACTGACCTCCTCGCGACGTTCTTCCAGATCGATCAGGGTGAGCCCGACTTCCTTGAGAGCTCTAACCGCGAGACTCTCGTTGCTTGTCTTGGCAAAGAGGACCGCACCCTGTCGGAGATAGAAACTTGCCTGATCAGACTGTTCATCCTCAAAAAATAGTTGTCCCAGGCTGGCCGATGCTCTCGCGGCAGTTTCGGTTTCCCAAAGGCCGCCCACTTCAAGAGCGCACGCAATGCTCTCTTGAAACGAGCTGATGGCTTCTGGGCGCCGGCCTGCTCCGTCCAGTGCCCAGCCGAGGTTCAGCAGCGCGAGAGCCTTTACGCTCTTGCTGGTCTGGGACAGCACGAGCAGGCTTTCTGTCAACGCGTCGATTGCTTCGTTGCATCTTGCGTTGTCGATGAGGTGAGAGCCGTAATCCATGAGCGCTACCGCTGCGATGTGCCGGTTGGAGCCTTGCCGTAGAAGAGGGACAGCCTGCTCGGACATCCGGAGCGATTCCTCGTGTTGCCCGGCGGCGCTAAGGCCGGACGCGAGGGCGCGCAACGCCGTGCCCTCGCCGGGTCGGTCACCCAAGACGCGGAAGATCTCCGCAGCCCCGCGCGCCTCGGCGATGGCCCCGTCGTAAGCATTCAGCGCACGCAGCGAGTCGCTGAGTGACACGCGGGCGCGGGCCTCTCCCCGTTGATCACCCAGAGCGTGTGCGGCCCGGACGGCGAGTTCGGCGCTGGCACACCACTCTTCCCAGTGACCGTGTGTGGACAGGTAGTTCTCCAGGGCCATAGGCAGGTCCCGGGCGACGTCGGCGTGCCCCGTCGACTCAGCGAGAATCGCCGCAGCGAGCAGATTGTCGCGCTCTGTGTCCAGCCATACGAGCGCCTGGGCTCGATCGGGGAAGCCCCGGGGCGTCGGCTCCGTCAGAGCGATGACGTAGCCGTCGGCCTTCGTTGCACGCGCCTGGTAGTACAGGAGAAGCTGCGCGACGTCGTCTGCCGTCGCGGGTTCTTCACTGGCCCGTTCGCCGGCGTACACCCGCACCAAGTCGTGTACGCGCCAGCGTCCCCATACAGCCCCGGCTTCGACCAGGTGGGCACGGACAAGTTCCTGCAGGCGTTGCTCGGTCTGCGACTGATCCGCAGCGGCCACGTGAGCGGCCGCCTCGGTGGACAGCTCCGGGCCAGGATTGAGAGCGACCAGTCGGAACATCCTGGCCTGGGCTTCGCTGAGTTGCTCGTACGACAGGTCCAAGGCAGCCCGGACAGCGTGGCTTTCGTGCCTGAGATGGTCCAGCCGATGGTGAACGTCGGACAGGGCTTGGCTTAGGGAAGCAAGGGGGCGGCTGGGCATATCGGCAAGGAGGGCGGCGGCGATGCGCAGAGCCAGGGGCAGGCCCGCGCACAGCCGGGCGATCGCCGAAGCGTCCTCGGGGGCGTCGGTCACGCGAGTGTCTGCGGCACCGCGGGACTTGGAGAGAGCTATGCGCAGCAGTTCGACCGAGGCGTGCTCGTCGAGAATGTCGAGGTCGTGGAGGCGTGCACCCACATCGAGAGTGTGTCGGGAGGTGAGCAGGGCCGCGGTGGTGCCGTCGGTGGGTAGCAGAGGCTCGACCTGCTCGCTGCTGGAGGCGTTGTCGATGACGACCAGGATGCGCTGGTTCTGCCTGGCGTATTCCGCCAGCACGCTGCGGTAGAGGCGCGAGCGGTCCTGCAGTTCCTGCGGGATGTGCTCGACAGGTACACCCAGGGCGTCAAGGAGGCCGTGCAGGGCCTGCGCAGGGGGCAGACGTCGACCGGTGTCGTAGCCGAACATGTCGACGAACAGCACGCCTCCGGGGAACCAACCGGGCTTCTCCGAAGCCCTGTGGGCGGTCTGTACGACGAGTTCGGTCTTGCCGACCCCGGCCAGGCCCGACACCGACGCCACCAACACCGCTTCCTGTCGCTGGAGGCCAGGAGCCAGCCCTTGCAACAGCTCTTCCACATGGGTGTCGCGACCAGTGAAGGTGGGCGAAGCCTGCGGCAGGCCGGACAGCGCCGGGGTGACTGGTGCGGCCAACTGCAGACTGACATTCCGGCCCTGGATCACCCCGCCGAAGTACACGCCATCATGGATCTGGTTCGACGTGTCCAGGCCCGCCCCTTCTTCACCGGCGGTGTCGGCCTGAGCCATGCTGGTCAGTCCTGCGCCGGCGGCGAGCTGGGGGTGGTCGGAGGTGGGGCGACAAGGGAGACTCCCGAGAAGTCTCGGCCCTGCACTGCCGGTCCGTGAAAGGTACCGCCACTGATCTCGTTGTGCACCGCACCGTCACCGCTGCGAACCAGCTTCGCCTGCTCATGCCACCGCTGTAGACCTGCCTGGAAGTCCGCGTCCGCCGCGGCCCGCGTCGCCAGTGCCGCACTCAGCGCCCGAGCTCGGGCCGAATCCGCCGGTGCATGCTCCAGTCTGGCCAGCTCCGTCTCCCCCGAACTCACCGCTGAGTCGTCGGCAGTGTCCTGGCTGCGCTGGAATGGGCGCCGCACCAGGGCGCTCAGCCCCGCCCATAACTGTCGTCCGACTTCACCACCGGCGCCACCCGCCAACGCCGCCAGCAGCCCCACCGAAACCGGATCCACTTGGCATCACCCCACGTGTTTTCAATTTTACTGAGGGTAGACGCACGGTGAGTAACGATGGTTCCTTCGAAGGGCCATGAGGGCCGATCCAGAGCTCTCGCTCGGCGAACGCCGGGAGGCCGGGGCCCGCACGCCATCGTGCGGGCCCGGCCTCCCGGAGTGGTGCTCACCGCGGCCGGCCCCAACGACGTCGCAGGTCAGGGCAACTAGGGGCCGGCCGCGGAGTTCATACGGCGGTGGGCGTCAGCCCAAGCAGGCGTCAGCCCAGGCGCTTTACCAACGCCCGGTACTCGTCCCACAGTTCCGTCGGTGTGTGGTCGCCGAAGGTGTTGAGGTGTTCGGGGACCAGGGCGGCCTCCTCGCGCCAGACCTCCTTGTCGACCGTGAGGAGGAAGTCGAGGTCGGAGTCGGAGAGTTCGAGGCCGTCCGTGTCGAGGGACGCCTTCGTCGGCAGGATGCCGATGGGCGTCTCGACGCCCTCCGCCCTGCCGTCGAGGCGGTCCACGATCCACTTGAGGACGCGGCTGTTCTCACCGAAGCCGGGCCAGACGAACTTGCCCTCGTCGTTCTTGCGGAACCAGTTGACGTAGTAGATCTTCGGGAGCTTAGAGGCGTCCTTGTCCTTGGCCACGTCCACCCAGTGGCCCATGTAGTCGCCCATGTTGTAGCCGCAGAAGGGGAGCATCGCGAAGGGGTCGCGGCGCAGTTCGCCGACCTTGCCCTCGGCAGCCGCCGTCTTCTCGGAGGCCACGTTCGCGCCCAGGAACACGCCGTGGTTCCAGTCGAAGGACTCCGTCACCAGCGGGACCGCCGTGGCACGACGGCCGCCGAACAGGATCGCCGAGATCGGCACGCCCTTCGGATCCTCCCACTCCGGCGCGATGATCGGGCACTGCGCGGCCGGCACGGTGAAGCGGGCGTTGGGGTGGGCCGCCGGGGTCCCCGACTCCGGGGTCCAGGCGTTGCCCTTCCAGTCCGTCAGGTGGGCCGGAGTCTCCTCCGTCATGCCCTCCCACCAGATGTCGTTGTCGTCGGTCAGCGCGACGTTCGTGAAGACCGAGTTGCCCCACAGCGTCTTCATCGCGTTGGCGTTGGTGTGCTCACCGGTGCCGGGCGCGACGCCGAAGAAACCGGCCTCGGGATTGATCGCGTACAGCCGGCCGTCCTCGCCGAACCGCATCCACGCGATGTCGTCGCCGATCGTCTCGACGGTCCAGCCGCCGACCGTCGGCTCCAGCATCGCGAGGTTGGTCTTGCCGCAGGCCGACGGGAAGGCCGCCGCCACGTACTTCGACTCGCCCTGCGGGGGCGTCAGTTTGAGGATCAGCATGTGCTCGGCGAGCCAGCCCTCGTCACGCGCCATCACGGAGGCGATGCGCAGGGCGTAGCACTTCTTGCCGAGCAGCGCGTTGCCGCCGTACCCGGAGCCGTACGACCAGATCTCGCGGGTCTCCGGGAAGTGGGAGATGTACTTCGTGGAGTTGCAGGGCCACGGCACGTCCGCCTCGCCCGCCTCCAGCGGCGCTCCGAGCGTGTGCACAGCACGCACGAAGAAGCCGTCGGAACCGAGTTCGTCCAGGACGGGCTGCCCCATGCGCGTCATCGTGCGCATGGAGACGGCGACGTAGGCGGAGTCGGTGATCTCCACGCCGATCGCGGAGAGGTCCGAGCCGAGCGGGCCCATGCAGAACGGGACGACGTACATCGTCCGGCCCTTCATCGAGCCGCGGAAGACGCCGCCCTCGCCGTCCGCCCCGGTGCCCGTGCCCTGGAAGATCTCCCGCATCTCCGCGGGCGCCTTCCAGTGGTTCGTCGGGCCCGCGTCCTGTTCCTTCTCGGAGCAGATGAACGTCCGGTCCTCGACCCGGGCGACATCGGTCGGGTCCGAGGCGGCGTAGTAGGAGTTGGGGCGCTTGATCGGGTCGAGCTTCTTGAAGGTGCCCTTGCGGACGAGCTCCTCGCTCAGTCGCTCGTATTCGGCCTCTGAGCCGTCACACCAGACCACGCTGTCCGGCTGCGTCAGTTCGGTGATCTCGTTGACCCACGAGATCAGTTCCTGGTGATTGGTGGGAACGGTTGAGGGAGCCGCGATGTCGCGCGCCACGATTGCTCCTAGATGAGGGTTTTGGGTTGTTGATGCCCCGTGGGGGCTGCGACCCGGATGCTTCACGTGGTGACGCTTAGGCGCTCATCCGGTGCCGACCGCACTCATTTGATCATCCGACGGGTCCGCGCATATGTCCAGAGGGCCTCACACGTGAGCAGCGTGAGCATCACCACTTATTGCCTGTCATTTACCCGGTCATTCACCCGGACCCTGCACCGGTGGTGCCCAGACCCCGCACCGGTGAGAACATGGCCACTTGGCGCCCTTCATACAGTCGGACTGATGCGTAACTTACGGTTCCGTAGGTACGATGCCCTTCATGACTGCGTCCGTCCCCGACGCGCCCTCGGACACGCCGGTCGTCGACCGCGTCGCCGAAGCGCTCTCCCTGCCGCACCCGGTGAAGCCGAAGCTTCGCGGCTGGCTGCACGCCGGGATGTTCCCGGCCGTGCTCGTCTCCGGCCTCATCCTGACGGCGCTCGCCGACTCGACCCGCGCCCGCATCGCCTGCGCGATCTTCGCGCTCACGGCCTGCCTGCTGTTCGGCGTCAGCGCGATCTACCACCGGGGCACCTGGACGCCACGCATGGACGGCGTGCTGCGCAGACTCGACCACGCGAACATCTTCCTGATCATCGCGGGCTCGTACACACCGCTGACGATGCTGCTGCTGCCCGAGGCCAAGGGACAGTGGCTGCTGTGGGGCATCTGGGGCGCGGCCGTCGCAGGCATCGCCTTCCGCGTGTTCTGGATCGGCGCCCCGCGCTGGCTCTACACCCCGTGCTACATCGCGATGGGCTGGGCGGCCGTCTTCTTCCTGCCCGACTTCATGCGGGCGGGCGGCATCGCCGTACTGGTCCTCGTGATCGTCGGCGGACTGCTCTACAGCGCGGGCGGTGTGATCTACGCACTCAAGCGCCCCGACCCGTCACCGCGCTGGTTCGGCTTCCACGAGGTCTTCCACTCCCTCACGCTCGCGGCGTTCGCCACGCACTACATCGGCATCTCGATGGTGGCCTACCAGCACGGATAGCCACCGCCGCGCCTCAACCGGAAGGGCCCCACCGCATCACGCGGTGGGGCCCTTCCGCATGTCCGGCACGGCCCTCCGCGTCCACCCAGGGGATCCAGTTATTGACAGTAACCATCTTTTGAGAGTTACTCTCATTTCATGGCTACTGTCACTCCACACCCCGAGACGCGCCTCGACCCACGTCGCTGGTGGGCCCTCGGCGCCCTGGTCGCGAGCATGCTCGTACTCGGCTTCGACATGACGATCCTCAACGTGGCGCTGCCGACGATGGCGGGGCAGCTCGGCGCGAGCACCGGTGAGCAGCAGTGGATGGCGGACGCGTACGTCGTCGTCTTCGCCGCGCTGATGCTCCCGGCCGGGCTGCTCGGCGACCGGTTCGGGCGGCGCCGGATGCTGATGGTCGGGCTCGGCGTCTTCCTCGCCGGTTCGCTCGTCGGCGCCCTGGCGGGCGATGTCACCTGGGTCGTCGTCGCCCGTGCGGTGATGGGCGTGGGCGGCGCACTGGTGATGCCGCTCGCCCTGTCCGTCCTGCCCTCGCTCTTCCCGCCCACCGAGCGCACCAAGGCGGTCGGCATCATCTCGGCCGCGTCCGCGCTCGGCATGCCGCTCGGCCCGATCATCGGCGGCTGGCTGCTCGACCACTTCTGGTGGGGCTCGGTCTTCCTGATCAACGTCCCGATGGCCGCGATCGGCATCGCCGCCTGTCTCTTCCTGCTGCCGGAGACCCGCGACCCGGCCTCCCCCAAGGTCGACGCCGTCTCCACCGCGCTCACCGCGGCCGGGCTCGGCGCACTCATCTACGCGATCATCGAGGCGCCGAACCGCGGCTGGAGCGACCCCCTCGTGCTCGCCCTGATCGCCGGGTCCGTCGTACTGCTTGCCGCGCTCGTGGTGCGCGAGCGCCGGTCCGTACGCCCCATGCTCGACATGTCGCTGCTCGCCCACCGCGGCTTCCTGCTCAACGCGGTCGCGGCGACGCTCGTGATGTTCGTCCTGGCCGGCCTGATGTTCGTGCTCCCGCCCTATCTGCAGGCCGTCCTCGGCAACGACGCCTTCGGTACGGGCGTACGGATGCTGCCGATGATGGGCGGGCTGATGATCGCGGCGAGGGCGGCCCAGCCGGTCGTGGAACGGTTCGGGTCGCGCGGTGTGGTGAGCGCCGGTCTGGTGGTGCTGGCCTTCGCCGCGCTCCTCGGCAGTCGTACGACGGTCGAGTCCGGGTACGGCTTCACCGCGCTGTGGCTGTCGATCGCGGGCCTCGGCTTCGGCTTCGCCGTCGTCCCTGCGATGGACGGGGCGCTCGGCACTCTCCCCGCCGACCGGGCCGGCAGCGGCTCCGGGCTGCTCATGACGCTGCGGCAGGTCGGCGGGGCGATCGGTATCGCGCTGCTCGGCAGTCTGCTGGCGAGCGCGTTCCGGGACCGGCTCGATGTGAGCGGGCTGCCCGAGGGGGCGGCGGACACGGCCCGGGAGTCCGTGGTCGCGGCCCACCTCGTCGGTGACCGCGCGGGCGCCGCCGACCTGGTGACCTCCGCGAATGCGGCGTACGTCCATGGCATGGGCCTCGTCCTGCTGGTGTGCGGGATCGCCTCGCTCGTGGCGGCGCTGCTCGCGGGGGCGTTCCTGCCGAACACCGAGTCGAACGCCGAGCCGAACGCCGGGTCGAACATCAAGCCGAACACCGGGTCGACCGCCAAGTCGCGGGACGTCACGGGGTCCGTGCAGGGGAAGCCGGCCGCGGACATGGCCCCCGCCCCGGCCGATGGCCGACAATGACCCCCATGACGGCCGCACGTACCTCCATCCCCGACGACCGCCCCCAGCTGGGACTTCGTGAGCGGAAGAAGATCAAGACACGGACGGCGATCCGTGACGCGACCTACCGGCTGATCGAGGAGCAGGGGTACGACGCCACGACGATCGAGCAGATCGCCGAGCTCGCCGAGGTGTCGCCGTCCACGGTCTTCCGCTACTTCCCGACCAAGGAGGACATCGTCCTCACGGACGAGTACGACCCGCTGCTGGAGTCGGAGCTGCGGGCACGGCCGGCGGACGAGCCGCCGATGGACTCCCTGCGGCACGTACTGCGGAAGGCCGTGACCATCGGGATGGCCGAGGACGCCGAGGTCACCCGGCTGCGGACCAGGCTGATGGCCGAGGTGCCCGCCGTGCGCTCGCGGATGATGGAGAGCATGTCGGTCACGAGCCATCTGCTCTGCCAGGTCATCGGCGAGCGCACCGGCCGGGGCGCCGACAGCTTCGAGGTACGCGTCTTCGCGATGTCCCTCATCGGCGGTCTGATGGAGGTGTCCCTCTACTGGGCCCAGCACGACCACGAGGACGACTTCGCCGGTCTGGTCGACCGCGCCCTGGACGTCCTGGAACACGGGCTCACGCCGCGAGGCGAGTAGAAGAAGGCGGTTGCCCCGCGCCCCTCGAAAGGGGCGCGGGGCAACCGCGTGTCACGAACTCACTGACTCACGCAGGCGCGCTCAGCGCCTCGTCACGTCACCCTTCCCGCACGCCACCCCGTCCTTGTTGCGGTCCAGACGCAGTGGGTCGTCCTTGCCGTTGATCTTGAGGCGGCCGTAGTCGTTCTCCTTCAGCCAGGCGCAACGGGCCGCCGTCGTCTTCTTGACCTCGTCGGGGAAGACCGTCGGGACACAGACGTTGGCGGAGCCGTAGTGGCGGTCGCAGCCCGCGACGGTCGGGCTGACCTTCGCCGAGGCGCGCTTCTTGCCAGGCTTCTTGACCTTGCCCTCAAGCGAGTCCGCGAAGGAGTGCTCGTGCGCCGAGGGCGTGTCGGAGGCAGCCGCCGCCATGGCGGACGGGCCCTGGAGGTGGACCCACTTCGCCACCGACGGCACGCCGTTGGCGTCGACCGCGAAGAGCATGTACCAGCCGGGCGGCGCCAGGTTGGGGTTGCTCGTCACGTTCAGGTCGACGTTGTTGCCGTCGACGGAGAGCGGCAGGTCCACGAAGCGCTGGTTCGGGTCGGAGGAGTGCGTCACCGCGGCCGGGCGGATCAGCTCCGCCTTGGCGATGGGCCGGTCGACCGTGATGCGCTGCGTGTCGCCGTACGTCCACTCGTTGTCGATCACCGAAGTGATCGTCGGGCGGGCGCCCTTGAGGAGGTACGGCGGGGTGTAGATCGACACGTTGTGGTTCCAGGAGCCGTTGCCCGGGTTGTCGCCGGTCGACATCACACGGCCGTCCGGAAGCAGGAACGCGGAGGAGTGGTAGCCGCGTGCCTCGGGGTCGGCGGCCACCGGGTCGAAGGTCTCCGTCGCCGGGTCGAAGATCGACGACTCGTAGACCGGGTTGGCGCGGTTGTGCAGGGCGCCGCCGGTCTCCAGGACCTTCCCGTCGGGCAGCAGCACGGCGGAGACGTACATCTTGCCCTGGTTGCCGGTCTGCGGGATCTTGCCGTTGCCCAGGTCGACGGTGCCCTGCGGGAGCGGCGGCCCGGCGACGTACGCGGGGTTGGCGGACTTCAGGTCGATGATGTCCGTCAACCGGTTCGCATCCGGGTTCGAGTCGATGTTGCCGCCGCCGATGGTGAGGACCTTCTGGTCCTGGGCCGGGGGCAGCAGCACGCTCGCCGACTGGTCGCGCTCGTCCTTGTTCCGCAGACCGGGCACCTCGGTGGTGGTGTTGGCGTCGTAGTCGTAGATCGCCGAACCCGTGCCGGGGATGTTGTTGCCGAAGGTGTGGCTGCCCGTGTAGAAGAGGCGGCCGTCCTGCATCAGGACCATCGACGGATACAGACCCCAGTACGACCAGGTCTGGTTGACCTGCCACAGCGGCAGCCACTTGTTCTCGGCGGCCGACCAGCGCTCGGCCGTCACGGACCCGGTCGAGTCCTCCTTCAGCCCGCCGAAGGAGATCACGTCACCGTTGCCGAGGATCGTCGCCGACGGATACCAGTGCCCGTCGTTCATGTCGTTCGTCTTGCTGTACGTCTCGGTGACCGGGTCGAAGATGTACGAGTCCTTGTAGCCCTGGTAGCCGATCGTGCCGTCGGCGGACGGGTAGCCCTTGTTGCCGCTCATCACGAGGACCCGGCCGTCCTGCAACTGCACATGTCCGGCGCAGAACATGTCCTTGGGCGTGGGGATCTGCTTGTACGTGCCGTTCACCGGGTCGTAGACCGCGCTGGTGAACGTGCCCGCGTTGAACATCTCCTCGCTGTTGCCGGAGCCCGCGATCAGCAGCACCTTGCCGTTGTTGAGGACGACGGAGTGCATGGAGCGGACCGGGTTCTGCGTGGGCAGCACGTCCCACCTGCCGTTGGCGCACTCCTCGGCCGTGCCGGTGCACACGGGGTCCGGGATCGGGTCGGCGACCTGGTCCATCGTGTAGTCGTCGGTGGTCACCGAGCCGGTGCCGTAGACGGAGACGCCCCAGGAGATGCGGTCGGTGCCCGCGGGGATCTCGGGCGTACGGACCGTCGCCTCGGCCCAGCTGCCGCTGATCGGCAGGGTCTTGAGGTCGGTCCAGTACTGCCAGCCGGCGGTCGTGTCGTGCCGGAACAGGGTGAGCGAGGTGTCCGGGGTCGTCGACTTGTACCAGAGCCCGAGGTCGTACTGCTTGCCGACACTGACGACCGGCGCGCACTCGGCGGACTCGGTGATCAGCGCCTTGCGGTCGCCCTCGGTGCGGCGGGTCAGCTCGACCTTCATGGCCTTGGAGCCGGAGTGGGCGTCGGCCACGGTGGAGAAGGTGAAGTCGTTGTCGCCCCAGCCGGACTTCTCCCAGCAGTACGGCATGTCGTCCGTACCGGCGGTCTCGAAGCCGGGATTCTTCACGAGGTTGGCGGCCGAGGCGGGCTGGGGCGCGATGAGGAGCAGCCCCGAGGTGAGGGCGCCCACGGCCAGCAGGGCGGTACGGCGGCGAGGGCGGGCGGGTCTTCTGAACTTCGGAGCGGGTCTACTGAACATCAGCTGGTTCTCCTTGCTGTGCGGCTCCCTGCGTGACGGCCGGTCTCGACAGCCGTCGTGTTTCCTGCGCGCCCTCCCTTCCGCGGCAGATAGACCAGTGCCTCCGTGCCCGCGAACCGCAGGACGAAAGTGGTGACCAGGGCGAGTGCGGTGGCGCCGAGGACGGACATCCCGAACTGGCCCACGAGCAGCGCGATGAGCGGGATGCGCAGCACCAGGTCGGCGTTGGCCAGCAGCGCGAACCGGCCCGAGCGGTCCCACCAGCGCCGGTGCTGCCTGCGGTCCCGGAAGCAGAGGTGCTCGATGAGCAGGAAGTTCCAGGCGACACCGAACTGGTTGGCGACGATCTCGGCGGGCAGGTAGTGCATCCCGGCGGCCGTCAGGGCCCAGAGCGCGGCGAGGTTCGGCAGGAACCCGGTCGCTCCGATCAGCCCGAAGACCACCATGCGGGCGACCGGCGAGGCGGTGCGCAGCCCGGCGAGGTGCCGCAGGAAGCGGATGCCCTCCTGCGCGGTCGACTTGGACTCGCCCGCGAACCGGTCCTGGAAGACGAACGGCACCTCGGTGACCTGGCGCGGGCGGGCGCGTACGGCCATTTCGAGGAGGATCTTGTAGCCGAGCGGCTTGAGGACGTCGGCGGTGACCGCGCTGCGGCGGATCGCGAAGAAGCCGCTCATCGGGTCGCTGATGCCGCGCAGGCGGCGCGGGAACAGCGTCTTCGTCAGCCAGGTCGCGCCGCGTGAGACGGCGATGCGGTAGCCGCCCGCGAGTCCCGCGCGGCTGCCGCCCTTGATGTAGCGGGAGGCGACGACGAGTCCGGCGTGCTCGCGCTCGCCCGCGGCCACCAACTCCGGTACCAGGGACGGCGGATGCTGGAGGTCGCCGTCCATGACGACGATCCAGTCGGAGCTCGCGGCCCGGATGCCCTCGACGACCGCGCCGCCGAGCCCGCCGACCGGTGTCTCGCGGTGCAGCACGGTCACCGGGAACGGGCAGTCCCGCGCGGCGTCCCGGATCACCTCGGGCGTGTCGTCGGTGGAGTCGTCCACGAAGACGACCTCGCAGGGCAGCCGCGAGGGCACCGACTCGGTGATCCGGTGGAGCAACTCCCGGATGTTCGCGGCCTCGTTGAAGGTCGGCACGACGATGGTGACGGCACCCGGTTCGGGAACGGTGGATGCCGCGCGCAGGGCCGGGTCGTGCAACTCCCCCGGGACGGTGGACTCGTACGTCATCGGTCGCCTCCGGTGGTCGCCTCGTCGGCGGTGTCGGCCGTGCCCGTCGTGCTTGCCGTGCTTGCCGTGGAGCCGCCCCTGACCTGCCGGATCTCGATCCGGTCCGGGCCCTTGCCGAAGGTGGCGACGGGTGTCGAATGCCTCATCGCCTGCTTGACGTTGGGCAGGTCGGCCGCGTCGCGCCGTACGGTCGGGGAGGCGACGACGTAGTCGATGTCGCGCCAGCCGCGCGGCATGGTCTTGGTCACCGCGGGGTCGAGGTCGGCCTTGTAGAACCAGATGACGCCGAGTCCGGGCTCGTAGCCGGCGTGCACCAGGTCGAGCCAGAGCGCGTCGTCGACGAGGACGCGGGTGTCCTCGGGGTTGTCGACCTCGGTGGCCAGCCACTTGGCGGCCGCCCGGTAGGGGGCGTTGGCGTCGGCGGTGACGGCGGTGCGGTCGCCGTCGTACCAGCGCGGTACGACGTACGCCGCCGAGGCCGCGACGAGCAGGGCCGCGACCGCGTACCGGGCGCGGGTGACGAACTCCTTCTCGTCGGTGCTCCGCCACCTGCGCAGCACCCCGTGGGCGACGCTCGCGGCGCCTCCGGCGAGGACGAGCGCGAGGAACGGCAGGGCCTGGATGACGTACATCGCGGGCAGGTAGCCGGTCGGGCGCAGGGCGACCAGCGCGAGGATGGCGACGGTGAACGCGGGTCCGGCGAGGGCCCGCGCGGTCACCGACCAGCGCCAGGTGACCAGGAGGAGCAGCGCGCCCGCGAGGCCGCCGAGGGGCAGCACGCGGTCGTAGTAGAGCCAGGACTGCAGGACCCCGTACGAGCCGGAGCCCTGGTCGAGGATGAAGCCCGAACCGGGCCTGGTCAGCTGGTATTCGAGGCCGTCCCACAGCGACACGTGTCCGCCGCCGGGGAAGAGCTCGCCCTTGAGGAGGGCGAAGAGCGGGTAGGACAGGCCGATCAGCACGCAGGCCGTGACGGCGCCGGTGAGGGCGAACTTGCGGGTGTCCCGGTGACTGTGGCGCCACATGGTGATCATCACCGCGGGCAGCACGAAGATCATCGTCTCTTTGGTGAGGACGGCCGCGGCGGCCGCCATGCCCGCCCCGAAGTGGTGCCACAGGTGGCGGCTCGGGGAGGCGGCGAGGCAGAACGCCACCAGCGTCCACATCACCGCGATGTTGTCGAGGAAGATCTCCCGCTGGAGGACCACGGACAGCGGCGAGAGCCCGAAGAGCAGCATCGCGAGCCCGGCCGCCCAGCGGGGCAGCCACAGGCGGCGGGCCAGTACGTAGACGAGGACCGCGCTGATGGCGCTGACCAGGAGCATCACGATCCGCATCGAGCCGACCGTCATCGACTCGGGGCTGATCAGGGACGGTATCCAGGTCAGCAGGGCTATCTGTATCCAGCCGAGCGGCGGGTGGTCGTACCAGTAGGTGTAGTGGGCGAGCCCGTTGCCCTGCTGGACGGACCAGGCCTGGGCGAGGTAGGTGCCCTCGTCGTCGCTGAGCGCCGGATAGTCGGCGATGTTCCAGCCCTGCACGGTCATGACGGCCACGAGGAGTACGCCGCACAGGATCAGGTCGGCGCGCGAGGTGCGCAGCCGGGCCGGGAGCGGGGTCGTTCGAGGGGTCGAACCGGTTTTGGGGACAGGTGTCCGCTGCGCGGGGACCGTTGGGGTGGTCACCGCGGGAAGGGTGGAGGTCACGCAGGAACGTCCTCTCGGGACCCGCGGGTCGCTACGGCCGCGGCAACGGTTGCTTCAGTGGCTTCGAGGGCGTCAGCGGCCCCGACACCGGTGAGATGTGCGCCGACATGACTGGTCAACTCCCAGTCGTTGCGGCCCCGTTGCTCACGCCACACGGCACGGACGGCCGCCCCAGCGAGGAGCACCTGATAGAAGGGGCCGCCGACGATGAGCTTGAGGTAGTGGACGAATCGGACGCGAAGCCCGTACTGCTTGCCGAAGTCGTGCAGTCCGACCAGCTCGAAGACGAAGGTGACGAAGGCGGTGACGGCCGGCAGGAAGGTGATGAACGCGACGCCGACCGGGACGTCGAGGAAGAGCGCCACGGCCACGTTGAGCGGGATGATCACGCCGGAGATCGCCTGGAGATACGGCGTCATCAGCGTGTAGCGGGCGAGCAGCCGCTGGCCGAAGCCGGGCAGCTGCTTCCAGTCCTTCTTCCGGTAGACCTGCAGGAAGCCCTGGTTCCAGCGGGTGCGCTGCTTGAGCAGCGACATCAGGCTGCCGGGGGTCTCCTCCTTGGTCACCATGTCGGAGTCGTACGCGACGACGACCTTCTTGCCGATGCTGGAGAGCCGCACGCCCAGGTCGCAGTCCTCGGCGAGGCAGTCGGGGTCCCAGCCGTCGGCGGCCCGCAGGACGTCCGTGCGGACGAAGACGGTGTTGCCGCCGAGGGGAATGAAACCTTTCTGCGCGTGCAGGTGGAGCCGCGAGCGGAACCAGAAGAAGTACTCCAGGCAGTTGCGCAGGCTGTACCAGCTGGAGTTGAAGTTGATGAGCTGGACGCCGCCCTGGACGACGTCGGCGTCGGTCGACCTGAAGGCGTGGTCGACGTGCGCGAGGAGCTCCGGGTGGACCTGGTCCTCGGCGTCGAAGACCCCGACGACGTCACCGCGACAGTGCGGCAACGCCGTGTTCATGGCCTTCGGTTTGTTCTTCTTCTCGTGGGTGTCGACGACGACGCGTACGCGCGGGTCGCGCGCCTCGGCCTTCCGGGCCACCTCGGTGGTGTCCGGGTCGTCGTGGCCGACGATCACGATGATCTCGAAGTCGGTGTGGCTGGATTCCAGCAGTCGCTGGATGGTGTGGTCGAGCACCGCCTGTTCGTGTCTCGCCGGCAACAGCAGCGAGAACGACAGGTGTTCGCCACCGTCGGGACTGCTGAACCGCGTGGAGGCGAGCACTTCGGGCGTGCGCCACGCGTGCATCTGCCACCACAAAGTGAAGGCAGCCATCCCGAAAAGGGCAAGCGAAACGGCAGCAATGAGCACAGACGTAAGCAACAGATCCCCCCAGATCCCCAAAACCCCCTGTCGCGACAGCGAGTCACTCCTGTCGCGTCCCGGTGGAGAGACTAAGGGGGTTCTGTGAAGTCCGGGAACTGTTCTGATAAATAACGTGTTTCGGAATGGTCAGTCGACTTGTATGGCATGTCCGAACAGATGCGCACATTAACGCCCACCGAGCAGGCGTTTCCGCCGCTCAGCGCCCCAGAGCCTCCCGGAGACGGTCGACATCGGTCGTCGGAGCGTCACATGTGAAGTTACGGCAGACATACGCCGTCGGTTCACCGTGCACAAGCGATCGTTCCACGAGCAAAGGGAGTTCGTCGCTGTCAGGAGCGCCCATGGCGACGACCGCGCCGGGCGCGGTGGCGAGAAGGGCCGCCCGGTGGAGCTCCTTGGTCGCCGGATCGTCGACCGGTCCCACGACGGCCACCTCGCGCGGCCCGTCGAGCAGCGCCTCGGCCGTGGCGAGACCCCAGCCGATGAAGCGCGGGGCGCGCGGGCCGAGCGCCTTGACGACGCCCAACGCCCGCTCCGCGGCGGCCCGGTGGGGCTCGGCTCCGGTCTGCGCGGCGTAGCTCAGCAAAGCACCGGCGGCCGCGCTCCAGCCGGAGGGCGTGGCGTTGTCGGTCGGATCCTGCGGGCGGCGGATGAGCTTCTCGGCGTCGGCGGCCGTGTCGTACAGCGTTCCTGACTCCTCGTCGGTGAACTGCACGAGGACGTGGTCGAGCAGGAAACCGGCGAATTCCAGCCAGACGCCCTCGCCGGTCACCGAGGCGAGCGCGAGGAAGCCCTCCGAGACGTCCGCGTAGTCCTCCAGCACACCCGCGTTGGCGCCGACGCGGCCGTCCTTGCTGGTGCGGGAGAGGCGGGCGTGCTCGTCCAGATGGAGCCGGACGAGGAGGTCGGCGGCGCCGAGTGCCGCCTCGATCAGGTCGGGGCGGTCGAAGTACGCGCCGGTCTCGGCGAGGGCTGCGACGGCGAGCCCGTTCCAGGCGGCGACGACCTTGTCGTCCCGGCCGGGGGCGGGGCGTTCGCCGCGCGCTTCGAGGAGCCGCGCACGGATGGAGGCGATCCGCTCCGCGTCGAACACGCCCTCGCTCTGCGGGAGCTGGAGGACGGAGGCCCCCTCCTCGAAGGTGCCCTCCTCGGTCACGCCGAAGTGGTCGGCGGCGAGTTCGGCGTCCTGCTCGCCGAGCACCTCGACAAGCTGCGCGGGCGTCCAGACGTAGTACGCGCCCTCGACGTGCTTGCCGGTCCCGTCGTCGCTGTCGGCGTCGAGCGCGGAGGCGAACCCGCCCTCGTTCGTGCGGAGTTCGCGGACCATGAAGTCGGCCGTCTCCAGGGCGACGCGGCGGGCGAGGTCGGACCCGGTGGCCCGCCACAGGTGCGCGTACACCCGGCACAGCAGGGCGTTGTCGTACAGCATCTTCTCGAAGTGGGGCACGACCCACTCGCGGTCGACGGAGTAGCGGGCGAAGCCGCCGCCGAGCTGGTCGTAGATGCCGCCGCGGGCCATCCGCTCACAGGTGTCGGCGGCCATCTGCAGCGCACCCTCGGCGCCGGTGCGGGCGTGGTGCCGCAGCAGGAACTCGATCGCCATGGACGGCGGGAACTTGGGCGCGCCGCCGAAGCCGCCGTGGCCGGCGTCGTAGTCCCGGGTGAGGCCGAGCAGCGCCCCCGCGAGGTCCTCCTCGCCGGGCACCTGGGTGTCGCCGAACGCGATCTCGCGGCCCGCCAGGTCCCGCACGATCTTCTCGGCGACCTCCGCGACCTCGTCCCGCCGGTCGGTCCACGCGCTGTGCACGCCTTCGAGGACCTGCCGGAAGGAGGGGCTCCCATGCCGGGGAGCGGGCGGGAAGTAGGTGCCGAAGTAGAACGGCTCGGCGTCGGGCGTGAGGAAGACCGTCATGGGCCAGCCGCCCTGCCCGGTCGCCGCCTGCACGGCCTCCATGTAGACGGCGTCGACGTCGGGCCGCTCCTCCCGGTCGACCTTGACGCTCACGAAGTGCGCGTTGAGATAGTCGGCGGTCTCCTGGTCCTCGAACGACTCGTGCGCCATGACGTGGCACCAGTGACAGCTGCTGTACCCGACGCTCAGCAGCACGGGTTTGCCGCTCTTGCGTGCCTCCTCGAAGGCCTCGGCCGACCACGGCCACCAGTCGACGGGGTTGTCGGCGTGCTGGAGGAGGTAGGGAGACGTCTCATGGGCCAGTCGGTTCGGCATGGGGTCCATCCTGCCGCAGTACCCGGTGGGCAATGCGGATCACCCGTGCGCGCCGGGGGTAGGTGATGGGTCCGACGCATTCCGGATGGGCGTGGACATGACAGAGGCTGAGTCTCTCGCCTTCCCCGCCCATCCGCAGGACACTTGACCAAGAAAGCCGTTACCGGCGGAGGGGGACGCGATATGCGGGACAGCCATCGGGCGGAGGCCGAACGGCTGTTGGTGCGGGCCGTGGAGGAGGAGGTCCGGCGCTCGGGCGGGCGGGCCGACGGGGGCGCGCTGCTGTCGCGGGCACGGGCCGCTCTGGACACGATGGCCCAGACCGCCACGGAGGAGTACGCGGCGTTCACCTCGGCGCTGGACGAGGCGGAGGCGGGCCGGCTCACCTTCGGCCAGCGGTACGCCCGTGAGGGCGCCGGAACTCCCCTGCTGGTGGCCGCCGTTGCCGCACTCGCTGCCTGCGTCGCGGACCTGGCGCTCGGCACCGGCGCGGGCATCGCGGTGGGCGCCGGCGCGGTCGTCGGCGTCGCGGGCGCGGCGGCCACGGTGGCGAAGGTGACGGCCTCCCATCTGCCGGCCGCGAGCCGCCGCGCGGGGGCCCTCGGCCAGCCCGGCGGCACGGAACAGCTGCGCCTGGCGTGGCTGACCGCCCTGGAAGTGCGCGGCATCCGGCCGTTCTTCGACCAGCAGCGCGTCCTCATCGCGTCCACCGGCGCGAAGAAGGGGGCGCCCCAGCTGCGGCGTACGGACAAGAGCGCGGCGGCCCGCAGACGAAGCGTCCTGGAGCAGTCGTTCGGCCAACTTCCCGAGCCGGTCGGGCCGTTCGCGGGCCGTCGGCAGGAGCTGCTGCGGGTCGCGCAGTGGGTGCACGCGGCCCGTGCGAGCACGGAGACCAGGCCGACCGTCGTCGTGCTGTACGGCGCGCCCGGCTCCGGCCGCAGCACCCTCGCCGTCCGGGCGGCGCACGAACTGAAGGACCAGTTCCGCGGCGCGTGCGTGGTGGACCTGCGCGGCGACAGCCCGGAGGAGTCGCCGCTGACGACCCGCGATGCGCTGCTGCACCTGCTCAACCGGCTGGGCGCGCCCCGCGAGCAGCTGCTGTTCCGTGAGCGTTCCTCGCAGGACCAGCAGGTCAGGCGGCTGTCCGAGCTCTACCACAAGCATCTGACCGGCCTCCCGGTCACAATCGTGCTCAACGACGCGAGCGATGTGGACCAGGTGCGCACGCTCGTGCCCGAGCGCTCCGACAGCCTGGTCGTGGTCACCGCCCGCAAACCCCTCGACCTGCCCGCCGACCTCCCCGCCTGGGTGCACCAGCTGGCCGTGGAACCGCTGACCGCGCCCGGCGCCGAGGAGCTCCTGAAGGCGGCGGCACAGGACAGTTCGGCTCCGTACGACGCCGAATCCACCGACCGGGTACGGGAGTTGTGCGGAGGCCTCCCGCTGGCGCTGCGCATCGCGGGCTCGTCCCTGGGCCCGCGCACGCCCAGCCGGCTCGCCACCGACCTGGCGGCGTACGGACCGGTCGAGCCGGTCGAACGGGTGCTGTGGCTGCGCTACACCGACCAGTCGGACACGGGCCGGCGGCTGCTGCGCCGGCTCGCGCTGGCCGGCCGCGCCTCACTGGGCGCGGCCGCGGCGGCCGCCCTGCTCGCGACGGACGAGCCGGAGGCGACCCGCCACCTGGAGGCCCTCTCCCGCGCGGGCCTCATCGACCATGTACGCGGCAGCCGCTACCGCCTGCACGACCTCGTACGCGCCTTCGCCCAGGCCCGCCTCCTCGACGAGGAGGAACCGTCCGAGCGCACGGCCGCGCAGGAACGTCTCATCGCGAACTACGCCGAGCTCGCGGACTCGGTGATCCGCCTGGTCGACGGCAAGACGTCCACGCGTGCCGACCAGTTCGGCCCGCACGGCTTCACCTCGCTGGACGCCGCCCTGCGCTGGCTGGACGACGAGTCGAGCTTCATCACGGCGGCCCTGCGGCACGCGGAGGGCGTCAACCAGGCGACGGTGCTCAACCTCCTGGGCGCGCTGTGCGACTACTGCCTGCTGCGCGGCGACCTCTACCGCCTGGGCGAGATCAGCGAGTTGACGCAGGCCGTCGACCAGGGGCTGCTGGTGCGCTCGGTCCAGTGGCGTACGGGCATCGCGGCCCGCCAGCTCGGCGAGCTCGACAAGGCGCGTACGCAACTGGCCTCCGTGGTGGACCTCTACTTCGAGGCGCACCACGACGCGGGCGCGGCCCGGGCGCTCTGCTCGCTCGGGATCACCCTCCACCACCAGGGCAATCTCACGGAGGCGGCGGCGAAGCTCCAGGAGGCCATGGACCTCCAGGCCTCCCCCGGCCTCTCGGCGGACCGCGCCTGGACGATGCACGCGCTGGCGGCGGTGGAGCGGGACCGGGCGAGGCTGCGCGAGGCGCTCGACCTCCTGACCCAGGCCCTGGTCCTGCACCGCGAGGGCGAGTCCGTGCACGGCGAGGCGTGGGCCCACTTCCAGCTCGGCCAGCTGGGTCTGCGCATGGGCGACGTACCGCGCGCCGAGTCCGAGCTGCGCGAGGCCCTCGACCTGTACGGCCGCACACGCGACGCACGCGGCGAGGCCTGGGCCCTCACCCAGCTCGCCCGGGCCCGCCTGGTCGACGGCGACCCGTCCTCGGCGGTGGACGGCCTGCGCCAGGCTGCCTCCCGCCACCGCGACAACGAGGACTCCCGGGGCGAGGCCTGGACGGTCTACTACCTCGGCCAGGCCCTGGAGGAGACCGGCAACCTCGACCAGGCGGTCCGTGAACTGGAACGCTCGCGGACGATGTTCTCCCGCATCCGAGACGTGTACGGCCTGGCGTGCGCCCGCCACCACTCGGCCCGGGTGACCCGCGACCAGCGTGCCGCCCAGACCGGCTCACTGCGGAACTCGGGCTTCGCCCGCCAGCTCCTGGTGGACGCGCGGGCCGACTTCCAGCGGATCGGCGTCGCCCACGGCGAGGCCTGGACCTGCCTGGAACTGGCGGTGGTCGACGCCGGCAACGCCCGTACCCAGCCGGCCCTCGCCCTCTGCGACGAGGCAGCGTCACTCTTCGCCTCCTACGGCGACCGCCGCGGCGAGGACTGGGCCCGCTTCCTGCGCTGCACGCTCCTCCCCTACGCCTCCCCCGGCGGTGTGGAGGTCGGCACGGCGGTGGCCCAGGAGGAACTGACCCAGCTCTCCCGCACCGGCCACCCGACCCGCGACGGAAAACTGGACGACTACATCGAGGCGTACCAGCTCCTCCTGGAACGGGGAGCCGACCTGGAGGCCGGCTGGCAGGCCTGGCGCCTGGGCATGGTGCCGAACCGGCATGCGCGGGAGGTGATGGGGGTGGCGGTTTCGGCTCGGCGGGGGTGATCGGGCCGGACTTCCGTTCGCGTGGATGGAGGCTCGACTTCCTGGGAATGTAAGGGTGTTGGGGGGCATCGATGGAGGACGTGCTGCGTGGGCCCACGCCGCCGCCGGGGGTACCGGTGCCGTTCGTGGGGCGGGACTTGGAGGTCGAGGCGCTCGCCGCGCGGCTGAACCGGTGGTCGGAGCCCGGGACGAGCGACGAGAACCCGAAGGCGGTGGTCCTGCACGGACCGGCCGGTGTCGGGAAGTCAGCACTGGCGGCCGCGCTGGTGGAACGGCTCGGTCTTCGTCACGCGCACTGGCTGTCGCTGGGCGACCGGGCGCGAGCGGAGCCGACGCTGCTTCGGCTCCTCGCCGAGCACCGGGCCCCGCGCCGGCCGGTTGTCGAGGCAGCCCTGACGGCCGACCGGACCGGAGACGGGCGAAAGTTCGCCCGTGAGCTGCGGGACCAGTGCCAGGAGCACATCCAGGGTTCGGTGCTGGTCCTGGACGGAGTGCACCCCACACTGGGCGCTGAACTCCTCGAAGTGCTCCACCAGGGCACCAACCTGGTGATCATCACCTCGCGCCAGAAGGCCCGGTGGGCCGACCTGGGGGTGTATCTGCACAGAGTACGGCCGCTGAGTGCTCGCGACTCCGTGCAGCTGGCCCAGGGCGTCGCGGCCGCGCGGTGGGCCGGCTTCAGCCCGAACCCCGAGCACCGCAGGCTGGTCTCGGCAGCACGGGGGTTGCCGCTCTGGTCACGAGTCGCCGGCGCCGTGCTCGCCGGGCTGGAAGGAACAACGCCGGTGCCGGTCAAAGGGCCGGGCGAGTTGCTCACGCTCGCGGCGGACCTGCTCGACCCCGCTGTGGCGGACATGCTGCTGCGGCTCGCGGCGCAGGAGGAGGGCGGTGCACCGTTCACCGCTCTCACGGTCGAGGCGCTCCTCCCCAAGGACGCCGATCTGTCGGACGTACCGCACATTCTGAGCAGCCTCCGGTCGTACGACCTTCTGCTGGAGCCGCGAGACGGACACCTGGTACTGCCGTCACCGGTGGCGGCCGCCGCGCTCCTGCGTATGCCGCAGACCGACAGGGCTCTGCTCACCGCCCGCGTGCAGGCGGCCGTGGAGAAGGCTGCCACGCACAGCGCTCTCGGTGTGGCACGCCTGCTGGACGGCAGGGAGGTGCCGGGCGGCACATGGGAGACCAGATTCACGCCTGGCGAACTCGCGGAGCACGTCGACGAGTTCATGGGCCTGCTCGATCGGCACCGTTACCTTCTGGGCGACCGCCATGATCTCGCCGACGCGCTCGCCACTCTGCTCGCCGTCCGTGGAGACGCCCACCGCCTCGTGGCGCTCCATCGGGCGTCGGGGGATCTCACGCGGCGCCGTCTGAGTCTGCTGCACCGCGCTCTCGGTACGCCACAGACGTTCCGGAGCGGACAGGTCGAGGAGCCCCCTCAACAGGCCGTCCTGAGGCGGGCGGACGCCTTGTACCGCTCGGGCGAGCTGGGCCGCACCCTGGAGACGTTGGACAGCGCACCGGAGACACATGCGGCCGACTCCGCCTGGCTGTCCATGATCCGCGGCGCGACGCTGTGCGACCAGGGCAGGCCGCTGGCAGCCGAAACGGAACTCGAAGAGGCCGCGGAGACGTATCGACTGATCAGTTGCGTCCGTGGCCGCGGCTGGGCACTCCTGCACCACGCCCGTGCCTCCCTGCTGATGAGCCGCGTGAACGAGGCGGACCATCTGCTGGGGCAGGCCACTCAGGCGCTGCGCACCTCGGGCGACATACGTGGGCTGAACCGGGCGGCCACCGAGCGGATCCGGCTGCTCCTCCTGCGTGGTGAGGCCGAGGCGGCACTCGTCGCCGCCCAGCGGGCGCTCACCGCGCACGAACAGGCCGAGGACGTCCGCGGTATGGGGTGGACGTGCCACCTCCTGGGCCTGGGGCACGCACGGCTGGGCCACACCGCGGACGCCCGGGTGGCTCTGCTGGCCTCCGCGGACCACTTCCGGACCTGCGACGACCAGCTGGGAGCGGCGTGGACCCGCCACAGGCTTGCTCTTCTCACACCGGACCCCTGGCAGGTGCCCGAGCTACGGTCCACAGCGGCCGAGTTCGCCGAGCTCGGCTGCGATCTCGGCCAGGCGTGGTCCCTGCTCGAATACGCCCTGAGGGGCGGGCCGTCTCCCAATGAGCCCGATCGGGCCCGCGCCGAAACCCTCTTCACCACCCTGGACGACCAGGGCGGCCTCGCCTGGGCCCAAGCGGTCCGTGCCCGACGCCTGTTGCCCGACAAGGTCACCACGCTGGCCGACCTGACCCGGAATCTCTCCCAGGTCATCCACGGCCGGGAGCAACTCGTCGAGGACATCAGGACGTTCTGGCGCACCACGTCCGAAGGTTCCCGCCCTGCCATCCCCTTCCACGCCCGCGACACCGTTGCCGTCTCCGATCCCCGCGGCGGGCACAAACCTCTCGCCAAATACCTGACCACCCACGCGCCGTCGCCCACCGCTCCCCGCTGTCGCACCAGGCTGACACTCCTCGACGACTCGCCCACCACCCACGCCACCGCCCGCATCCTCCTGCGCGTCACCCCGGAAGCCGGCCACCCGTGGGCCTCTTCCCACGACGACCGCCCGTGGCTGACCGTGGTGGCCCTCCCCCTGACCCCCGCCTCCGTCGAACCGCCCACCGCCCTTCTGCGCCCGTCCCCGCACGAGGTCCACGGCGCCGAGTTCGCATTCACGGCCCATCGGTCCGGCATCCACGTCATCCGCTTCACCATCGCCCTGGAACGCACCGGCACCGTCCTCCAGCAGGTCGAAACGGAGCTGGAAATCCTCGACACCGACCACCCCGCCGACCTCGCGGGACCGCACGCGACCTCCTTGCGGGGACGGTGACCGGCATGACCACGGAACTCCGCGTCCGCATCGTCCAGGACCCCAGCCAGGGCTTCACGACCCTCCCCGACGAGCTGACCCGGGGCCCGGACATCACGGTCTGCCTCGACATCCTGGCCGGTGACCGCATCAGGGCACGGCTGTACGGGCCCGCCGTACCGTCCCTCTACGGCACCGAACACCGCGCAGACCTGACCGCCCGCCCGACCGAGGTGCGTACGGCCGCGGCTCGCCTGTGCAGACTCTGGAAGGAACTCCTGGTCGACTTCCGCCCGTTGACGGACGACGGCCGTCCCGCACCCGACACCCCCGAGCAGCCCTACGCCGCCCTCGTGGACCTGGGCACGCGCCCACCCGCCGAACTCCACGCCATCCTCGAAGAACTGACCCTCTCGGGCTCGGAGCTGTTGTTCGAAACGCTGCTGGGCGGCACCGACCCACGCGTCCGCCGTTTCCGTACGTACCTGGCCAAGGCGCTCTCCGCCCGCGAGGGCCTGCGGGTCCGCTTCGATTCGGAGCTGTACATACCGTGGCCGATGGTGTGCCTCCGACCGGAGGAAGAGGCACGGCCGGACCAGGACGACGACGAGGACCCGGCCGCGCTCCTCTCCCACTTCCTCGGTCACCGCCACCAGATCGAGCAGACCGGCGGCGCCTACCCCTGGTTGGCCGGCCGCCACGAGCCTCCTGCCGTACCCTCCGTCAGCCTCAACCACGACACACGGGTCGACCGCCAGGGCCGTACCAAGGCGGCAGAAGTCGCCACAGTTCTCTCCACGAACACCCGGTTCGTGGAGCGCACCACGCGTGCCGAACTGGTGCGGGCGCTGGCGGATCGCGGCCTGGACGAGCACCTGATGTACTTCTGGTGCCACGGCCACTTTGTACCCAACGGCTCCCAACCGGCCTGCCTGGCCGTGAAGTTGAGCGACCAGACCGCCATCGACGCCCAGACCGTGCGCGAACGCCGACGACGCTTCGGCGAGGACAGCCCGTTCCAGCCGTTCGTCGTGCTCAACGCCTGCCACGCGGGAGTGCCCGAGGGCGGCGGCGACCTGGCATTCCTGGGCCGTGCCCTGATCCACGCGGGTGCGCGCGGCGTGCTCGGCCCACAGATCGAGATGCCGCAGCGCTTCGCGGCGGAGTACGCGCTGGAGTTCTTGACCCGCTACCTGCGCGGCACGGAGACGGCCGGGGAGATCGCCCACGCGGTGGCCCGCCACTTCGCCGACAAACTGCTCAACCCGCTGGGCTTCGCGTACGCGCTGCATTGCGGCATGGACACCCGCCTGGAGCGGGCCGCGGAGAAGGCCACCGAGAGCGGCCGGGAGATAGCCGTATGAACGGTCCGGCGCACGCGGCGCACGCCGTGCACACAGTGGATCTGGACACCGACGGCTGGCTGATGGAGAGCACACCGGCCGGCCCGCGCCCTGTCCCCGCAGGCCGCCTGGACGACCACTTCGCCGAGGAATTGTCCCCACCCGGCTGGGCGACGGATCTCCTTGTCTATGTCCACGGCTGGCAGACCGGCCCGGAGTCCGCGCTGAGGGCGGTCACCCGGCTCCTGGACCTGGCCGCCGCCCAGTACGAGCGCAGCCAGATGTACTCCCACGGTGGCCTGTACCCCGGCCTCCGGCCCTGGAGACCCTGGACCGTCCTCGTCCGCTGGCCCTCCCGCTCACTGCCGTCCCTGGGCGGTTACCGGCGCATCCGCGACCGGGCACACGCCATGAGTACGGGCAACGGTCACGCGGCCCGCGTCATCGGCCGGTTGCTGGGCTACCTGGACGCCCACCGCGGAGACCCGTCAGCCGCACCGGTCCTCGCCAACCGCGAAGGTCAGTACCTGCACCTCGTCGGCCACTCCTTCGGATGCCGTTTCCTGTGCGAGGCGGTGCAGTGGGCGGCGGACGCACCGGTCACTCTGGGCTGGACCACACCGGAGCCGCCGGATCGGCCCTTCACGGTCGACTCGATGCTGCTGTTGCAGATGGCAGCCCCGCGCGACGCCTTCGCCACGACTTTCATCGCGCTCGCCGAGGCGCCGCTGCGCGGCCCTGTGGTGGCCACGTACTCCCAGCACGACCGCGCCACCGGCTTCTGGCACCTACGTGCCGAGAAACGCGTCGGCATCGGTCACGCGGGCATCGGCACGGCCCCCGCACCGGTGTCCTTCCTGCGCATGCTGCGCCCGGAGCACCCGTACCCGCGCGCCGCGCTGGACCACCGCTTCGTCAGCGTCGACGCGAGCAGTGTCTTCGCGCGCGGCAACGGGCCGGCGGGGGCGCACTCCGACCACCTGCACCCGGAGTGCGCCCACCTGCTGCTGTCCTTGGCCGACCATTCACGCTGAACGGCGCCACCGCCCCGGCGGACCGAGGCCCCGCCTGCCTCAGCCCTTGGCGGGCGAGGACTTCCCTCCGGGGCCGGACGAAGCAGCCGGTTCCGGCTCGGAGGGGGCCGCCTCGGGGTCGGTCTCCTCCGTGAAGTCGACCCTTCCCAGCTGTCGGTTCATGGACTTCATCAGCCCCCACACGGCCAGGGCCATCACCGCGAAGACGATGAAGCCGAGGACACCGGGGGTGACCTTGTTCTCGTCGACCTCCTTGGCGAGGGGGACGAGGTGTGTCAGTGCCAGGCTTGCGCTCATGTCAGGCATTGTCGCGGATGCCCGCGAAGAGGTCGTCCTCGGGGAGGGAGGTATCGACGAGGGACTTCGCCAGCTCGTACTCCTCGGTCGGCCAGACCTTCCGCTGGAGGTCCATCGGGATCCGGAACCAGCCGCCGTCGGGGTCGATCTGTGTGGCGTGGGCGATGAGGGCCTTGTCGCGGATCTCGTAGAAGTCGGCGCACGGCACGTGCGTCGTCAGAATCCGCTCGGTGCGCTCGAACTCGTCCCAGCGCTTCAGCCAGTCCCCGTACGGCGACTCCAGGCCCCGCTCCAGCATCGCGTTGTGCAGTGCCTCGGTGCGCGGGCGGTTGAAGCCCTGGTTGTAGTAGAGCTTCTGCGGCTGGAAGACCGGGCCGAACTCCGACTCCGGGTACGTCTCGGTGTCCGCCGCGCCCTCGAACGCCACCATCGAGATCTTGTGGGTCATGATGTGGTCCGGGTGCGGATACCCGCCGTTCTCGTCGTAGGTGGTGATCACCTGCGGACGGAAGGCGCGGATCTTGCGGACCAGCTCACCGGCCGCCTTGTCGACGTCCTCCAGGGCGAAGCAGCCCTCGGGCAGCGGCGGCAGCGGGTCGCCCTCGGGCAGGCCCGAGTCCACGAAGCCGAGCCACTCCTGCTTGACGCCGAGGATCTCGCGGGCCTCGTCCATCTCCTTCTTGCGTACCTCGTGGATGTGCTCCTCGACGTACTTGTCCCCCTGAAGCTTCGGATTGAGGATGGAGCCGCGCTCCCCGCCCGTGCAGGTCACGACCAGCACGTCCACCCCCTCGGAAACGTACTTCGCCATGGTGGCCGCGCCCTTCGACGACTCGTCGTCGGGGTGGGCGTGGACGGCCATCAGTCGCAGCTGGTCAGTCAAGACTCAATCCTCGTAAGTCGGCGCCCGGTGGGAATCGGCGCAATTAGTAGGGGCCGTCCCGCAGGGACGTCGATGTGGGGCGGCGGTCGGGTGGCGGGTGGGAGCTTCTATAGTGACCGAATCGGGGGGTGAATAATTCCGGGGCCCGAACCCCGCCCGCTCGCCCCGGAGAGGACGATGATGAGTACGGTGCAGCTGCCCGAGGGCCGGTACGGCCGTTCCACGGACGGGCGCGCCGACCGCAGGCTCAGGATCATCGGTGCGGCGCTGGGGGCGGGCCTGCTCGCCCTGGTCGGTTATTTCGCCTACTACTACGTCGGCGGAAACAAGATCAGCGCCGAGATCATCACCTACGACCTCTCGGACACCTCGGTGAAGGTGCACCTGGAGGTCCGCAAGGACGCGGACGCGAGCGGCTACTGCACGATCCGCTCGCAGGCCGAGAGCGGCGCCGAGGTGGGCCGCGCGGACTTCCGCTTCGACCAGGACTCCACCCGCATCGACAAGGTCGTCACCCTGCGCACCACGGCCCCCGGCACGACCGCTGAGCTGCTCGGCTGCCACGCGGACTGAGTCCCGTCCCGCGGCTGACGGATGTCACCCTGGACAGCTTGGCGCTGACCTGCGTTGACGTATGTCTGATGGCTTATGTCCTCCCCCTTTGGGCCGTGAATTGTTAGGCTCGTGGTTTCGCCCACCCGTGAAGGAACATTCTTCTGGGTAGGGCGATGCTTTGTATTCCCAGTACCTACGAGGAGCACCTGTGACCCAGACCAGCGAGAACGTCACCTGGCTGACCCAGGAGGCGTACAACCAGCTCAAGGCCGAGCTGGATCACCTGTCTGGTCCTGCGCGCACGGAGATCGCCGCCAAGATCGCGGCTGCGCGCGAGGAGGGCGATCTGCGCGAGAACGGCGGGTACCACGCGGCCAAGGAGGAGCAGGGCAAGCAGGAGCTCCGGGTGCGCCAGCTGACCCAGCTCCTGGAGAACGCCAAGGTGGGCGAGGCCCCTGCGGCCGACGGCGCGGTCGCGCCCGGCATGGTCGTGACCATCGCCTTCGACGGCGACAAGGACGACACGCTCACGTTCCTGCTCGCCTCGCGTGAGTACGCGAGCACGGACATCGAGACGTACTCGCCGCAGTCGCCGCTGGGCTCCGGCGTGAACGGCAAGAAGATCGGCCAGGACGCCGAGTACGAGCTGCCGAACGGCAAGCTGGCCTCGGTGAAGATCCTGGAGGCCAAGCCGTACGCCGCGTAGTTCCTCCCGCGTCGCGTCGCGCGCTGCCCGCGCCTCGCGACCCGTCCGGCGCGTCGCCCCTGGTGAGCCCCCGGTGCCCATGGTCCGGGGGCTTCACCATGTCCCGGGCGGACCCGGGACCGCGTCTCGGGCCGCCGCCGCGCCTCGGGCCAGGACTCTGCCTCAGGCCGCCGCCGAGCGGTACTTCCGCACTGCCAGCGTCCGGAAGATGACGACGATCAGAATCGAGTAGATCAGCGAGGCCCAGACCGGGTGCTGCATGGGCCAGGCGCCGGACGTGGACAGGCCGGGGTCGCCGAAGAGCTTGCGGCACGCCTGAACGGTCGCGCTGAACGGGTTCCAGTCGGCGATGTGGCGCAGCCAGGGCGTCATCTTGCTGGAGTCCACGAACGCGTTGGACAGGAACGTCACCGGAAAGAGCCAGATCAGACCGCCCGAGGTCGCCGCCTCCGGGGTGCGCACGGACAGTCCGATCAGCGCGCCGATCCAGGTGAACGCGTACCCGAGCAGCAGGAGCAGGCCGAAGCCGCCCATGATCTTCCCGAAGTTGGTCGGCTCCATGGAGCCGGGGCGCCAGCCCACGAGCAGCGCGACCATCGCGAGGACGAGCAGCGTCAGGGCCGTCTGGACGAGGTCCGCGACGGTACGGCCTGTCAGCACCGCACCACGCGCCATGGGCAGCGAGCGGAACCGGTCGATGAGGCCCTTGTGCATGTCGTCCGCGATGCCCGCCCCGGCGCCCGCGGTGGCGAAGGTGACGGTCTGCGCGAAGATGCCGGCCATCAGGAAGTTCTTGTAGACGTCCGGATTCGTGGTGTCCCCGATCTGCATCGAGCCGCCGAAGACGTACGTGAACAGCACCACGAACATCACTGGCTGAATCAGACCAAATAGGATCATTTCGGGAATTCGGGTCATCCGAATCAGGTTCCGCTTGGCCACGACCAGGGAGTCCCGGACGGACTGGCCGAACGAACCTCCCGGGGCAGCGGTCCGCACGGCGTCGGTCACGGCGCTCACTTGGCGGCCTCCTTCTTGTTCTTGCGGCCCTTGGCGTCCTCGTCCGTGCCGTTCTCCCGGTCCTCCGCCTCGGCGTGGTGTCCCGTCAGCGAGAGGAAGACGTCGTCGAGGGTGGGACGGCGCAGACCGATGTCGTCGATCTCGATACCGCGGGTGTCCAGCTCGCGGATGACCTCCGCGAGGAGCTTCGCGCCACCGGTGACGGGGACGGTCAGCTTTCGGGTGTGCTGCTCGACGGTGGTGTCGCCCTTGCCGAAGCCGCGCAGCACCTCGGACGCCGTCTCGATGTGCTCGCGCTCGTGCACGACGACCTCGACACGCTCGCCGCCGGTGCGGGCCTTGAGCTGGTCGGCGGTTCCCCGGGCGATGACGCGGCCGTGGTCGACCACGGCGATCTCGTGCGCGAGGTGGTCGGCCTCTTCGAGGTACTGGGTGGTGAGCAGCAGTGTCGTACCGCCGGAGACGAGGTCCTTGATGACCTCCCACAGCTGCTGGCGGTTGCGCGGGTCGAGGCCGGTCGTCGGCTCGTCCATGAACATGACCGGCGGTGAGACGACGAGCGCCGCCGCGAGGTCGAGCCGGCGGCGCATACCGCCGGAGTACGTCTTGGCGGGGCGGTCGGCGGCGTCGGTGAGGTGGAACTGCTCAAGGAGCTCGACCGCGCGGACCTTGGCCTGCTTCGACCGCATCTGGTAGAGCTGGCCGACCATGTGGAGGTTCTCGCGGCCCGTCAGGTATTCGTCGACCGCGGCGAACTGGCCGGACAGGCCGATCGAGCGCCGCACCTCGTTCGGCTGCTTCAGTACGTCGATGCCCGCGACGACGGCCTTGCCGCTGTCGGGCCGGAGCAGGGTGGTGAGGCAGCGGACCGTGGTGGTCTTTCCCGCGCCGTTCGGCCCGAGCAGGCCGAGGACGGTGCCCTCCGGGACATCGAGATCGACGCCGTCCAGAGCCCTTACGTCGCCGAAGGTCTTCACCAGGCCTTCGGCGTAGATGGCGCCTGGCATATGAGTCTCCGAAAAGTGGTTGGGGATCCTGCAGAAGAGAGGCTATTTTTCTGGGGTTTGCCCCGCCCGACGAGCGGGTCGGCGACGAGGCGGACCTGTGACCAGAGACACACCATAACGCGATGTATCGCGTTTCTCAACGGATTATTCCAACCGGGGCGACAGCCGATCCGACCTCAGTCGATGATCGTGTAACCCGCGTTCCGCAGCGCGGAGTTCACCTCGGCACAGTGCTCCGGTCCCTTGGTCTCCAGGTGCAGCTCGACCTCCACCTCCGTGAGCCCGAGCCGTGGGTCGGTCCGTACGTGGCTCACATCGAGGACGTTAGCGTCCACCACTGACAACACCCCGAGAAGCGTCGCCAGGGCGCCGGGCCGGTCCGTCAGCCGCAGCGTGACCGCCAGGTAGCGGCCGCCCGCCGCCATGCCATGGCGCAGGATGCGCTGCATCAGCAGCGGGTCCACGTTCCCGCCGGACAGCAGCGCCACGACCGGGCCTTCGAAGGCCTCCGGCTTGCTGAGCAGCGCCGCGACGGGACTCGCACCGGCCGGCTCGACGACCAGCTTGGCCCGCTCCAGGCAGAGCAGCAGCGCGCTGGACAGATCGTTCTCGGAGACCGTACGGACCTCGTCCACCAGGTCGCCGATGATGCCGAACGGCACGTCACCGGGCCGCCCGACCTTGATGCCGTCGGCCATCGTCGCGGGGTTCTCGATGGGCAGCGGACGACCCGCCGCCAGCGAGGGCGGGTACGCAGCCGCGCCCGCCGCCTGCACACCCACGATCCGTACGTCCGGACGCAGCGCCTTCACGGCGACCGCGATGCCCGCGGCCAGACCGCCACCGCCGATCCCGACGACGATCGTGCGCACCTCGGGGCACTGCTCCAGGATCTCCAGGCCGACCGTGCCCTGCCCGGCGATGATGTCGGGGTGGTCGAAGGGGTGGATGAAGACGGCGCCCGTCTCGGCCGCGTACTCCTGCGCGGCGGCCAGCGTCTCGTCCACCACCGTGCCGTGCGCGCGCACCTCGGCGCCGTAGTGCCGGGTCGCCGCGACCTTCGGCAGCGGGGCGCCCTTGGGCATGAACACCGTGGAGCGCACACCCAGCAGGGAGGAGGCGAGGGCGACACCCTGCGCGTGGTTCCCCGCGCTCGCGGCGACCACTCCGGCGGCCCGCTCCTCGGGGAGCAGCCCGGCGATCCGCACGTACGCGCCGCGCAGTTTGAACGAACCCGTCCGCTGGAGGTTCTCGCATTTGAAGTGCACCGGCGCGCCCACCAGCCGGGACAGGTGCCTGCTGCCTTCCATGGCGGTCATCCGCGCCACGCCCGCGAGCATCTTCTGCGCGCCGCGTACATCGTCGAGGGTCACCAGCGGCAAGGAGTCAGCCGTGCGGTAGCTCATGACCACCAGTCTCGCAGTTCACGCGGCGCCACACCGGCTGTGACCAACGTCCGAGACCGGTTTGCTCAGCGCAGGTACGGCCCGCCCCCCGTCCGCGTACTCTGTCCCCCAACCCAGCCCCACGCATGAATAGAGCCTCCGGCCATGCCCACAACACCTGAAATGTCGATGGACATGACGACCGTCGGTGACACCGGTCTTCTCGAATCGCTGCAGCACGAGGTGGCGGTGTTCGCCCGCCGTGCCGAACAGACCCGGCTCGGCGGGGTCGGCCAGGTGCGCAACTCCATGGACCGTGCCGCATACCTGCTGCTCAACCGCCTCGACAAGGAGGGGCCGATGGGCGTCAAGGCACTCGCCGCGAGCATGGGCATCGACTCGTCGACGGTCACCCGGCAGGTCGCCCCGCTCGTCGACACCGGGCTCGTCAAGCGCACCTCCCACCCGGAGGACGGACGTGCCGTGGTACTCCAGCTGTCCCCGCGCGGACTCTCCCGCCTGGAGGAAGTGCGGTCCTCGAGGCGCCAGTTGATGGCCGAGCTGACGCACGAGTGGGCCCCCGAGGAGCGCGAGGCCTTCTGCACGCTGCTCACCCGGTTCAACCTCGCGCTCTCCGCCCGCATGGCCGCATCGCCCTCCGCGGAGGCACCGGAGCCTTCCTGAATCACCCCGCGCGCACCGATCGGCACCCGGCCTCTTGACCGGGGACCCGCGCCTGGCCTCATATGAGACCGGGTCCTGTCGTACGCGGCTGTCCTCGGCGTACGTCCAAAGGGCCCGGTTTCCCTCAGCCGGGAGGCGCGGTGCGAGAGCGGCAGGCGTCCCAGAACGCCCGCCGGGCCCGGGAGTTCGAGGCGTTCGTCGCGGGCGCGGCAGGGCGGCTGTTGCATGCCGCCACACTGCTCACCGCGGAGCCCCCGGACGACAACCCACGCGCGCGGCGCCTGCTCACGGCCGCCCTCGCCCATACGTACGCCTCCTGGGACCGGCTGCGCGGCGAGGACCCGTACGACCGGACCAGGCAGCAGCTCGCCGTGCGCTTCGCGCGCGGGGCGTGGCATCAGTACGGCGGCCTCGGCTGGGCACATCCCCGGAGCCACCCGAGAACCGGCAGCGTCCTGTGGTGCCTCAGTCCCCAGGAACGGCTGATCCTCGTGCTGCGCCTGTACGAGGGCGTCGCCGAGGAGCAGGCCGCGGCGCTGCTGGGGCTGCCCACGGAGCGCGTACGGGCCATCTGCGCGCGTGCCATGGCGACGCTGCTGCATCCGCCGCGGGAGGCCGCTCCAGTGATCGCGAAGGTGGCCCCGTCATGAGCTCGATGAGCCGCAGGGAGGCGGACGTCCGCCGGATCCTGGAGGAGCCGCAGCCGCCCGTACCACCCGATCTGTACGGGGAGGCGCTGCGCCGGGGCGGGCGGATGCTGCGCCGCAGGAGGGCGGCGACGCGGCTGTTCTGGTTGGTGCTGTTCGCGGCCGTCGTGGCCTTCGTGGTGTGGGCGTCGCTGACCCAGCCGTGGGTGGAGCCGCCGTCGGAGACGACTCCACCGCTGACCGGGTGGTGAGCGCGTCGGTGAGTCCGTCGACTCGCCGGTGAGCCCGTCGACCGGGTGACCCGTTGCCCGGCCGATGTGCCCGTCGGTGACTAGCCCAGGGCCTGCTTGAGGTCCTGGAGGAGGTCGTCGATGTTCTCGATGCCTACGGAGAGGCGTACCAGGTCGGCGGGGACCTCCAGGAGGGACCCGGCCACGGAAGCGTGCGTCATGCGCCCCGGGTGCTCGATCAGGGACTCGACACCGCCCAGGGACTCGCCCAGCGTGAACACCTTGGCGCGGTTGCAGACCTCGACGGCCGCCTCCTCGCCGCCCTCGACCTGGAAGGAGACCATGCCGCCGAACGACTTCATCTGCTTGGCGGCGATCTCGTGACCGGGGTGCTCCGCGAGGCCCGGGTACAGAACGCGCGTCACGCGCGCGTGCCGGGTGAGCATCTCCGCGACCTGCGTGGCGTTCTCGCTGTGCCGGTCCATGCGGACGGCGAGCGTCTTGATGCCGCGCAGCACCAGCCAGGCGTCCATGGGACCGGCGACCGCGCCCATCGCGTTCTGGTGGTAGGCGAGCTCCTCGCCGAGCGCCTGGTCGGCGACCACGAGCGCACCGCCGACGACGTCCGAGTGGCCGCCCATGTACTTGGTCAGCGAGTGCACGACGACGTCCGCGCCGAGCGCGAGCGGCTGCTGGAGGTAAGGGCTGGCGAAGGTGTTGTCGACGACCAGCTTCGCGCCGGCCTCGCGCGCGATCTGTGAGAGCGCGGCGATGTCGGTGATGCCGAGGAGGGGGTTGGAGGGGGTCTCCACCCAGACGGCCTTGGTCTTCGGGGTGAGGGCGGCCCGTACGGCCGCGGGGTCGCTGGTGTCGGCGACCGACCACTCCACGCCCCACCGGGAGACGACCTTCGCGAAGAGGCGGAACGTACCGCCGTACGCGTCATTGGGGATGACCACGTGGTCGCCGGGGCTGAGCAGCGTACGCAACAGGCAGTCCTCGGCCGCCAGTCCGGACGCGAACGCGAGCCCGCGGCGGCCGCCCTCCAGGGCGGCGAGGTTCTCCTCCAGGGCGGTCCTGGTGGGGTTGGCGCTGCGGCTGTATTCGTAGCCGCCGCGCAGACCGCCGACGCCGTCCTGCTTGTAGGTCGAAACCTGGTAGATCGGCGGGACGACCGCGCCGGTGAGGGGATCGGCGGTGTTGCCCGCGTGGATCGCCACGGTTTCGAAGTGCTGGCTGATGTGCCTGTCGCTCATGGGCACCGAGGGTAATGCGCTCGCGGGGAAAGTGACGGCATGGGCCCCGGCTGTGGGCGGGGGCACGGGGTGGATGCGGGTCTGGCGGGGGTCCGGCGGCGGGTTTGGTGCGGGCCTGGGACCAGGATGTGTCCGGGGTTTTCCACAGGAGGCGCCGACCGTTTTCCACAGGAGCGGTGACCGGGTTCGCCATTTGTCGGACGAGTCTGGTTCGCTTGAGGCATGGAGATTCTCTGGGTCCTGATGGCGATGCTCATGGTGAGCCTCATCCTCTGGCCGTTCCTTCTGCGCAGGCGTGCCGGTGGTATCC
The DNA here is from genome assembly GCF_042715345.1 of Streptomyces sp. NPDC058697. NCBI lineage: Bacteria > Bacillati > Actinomycetota > Actinomycetes > Kitasatosporales > Streptomycetaceae > Streptomyces > Streptomyces sp. NPDC058697. The sequence goes on along the minus strand of NZ_JBHXSU010000028.1, from coordinate 39,633 downwards.
AACAGGTCGCTCCGGGCGACCCGGACGCGGCCGACCCGGCGAACTACGGCTTCCTGCGCCAGGAGGAGCTGGACATCCGCATGCCCGGCCCCGACCAGGACCTGCTGGAGGTCCTGGACCTCGTGCAGCGCACCCAGGACTACCGGGCGGCGTCGCAGCTCCTGGTCGGCACCGAGATCGAGGGCGAGCGGCGCTGGCAGCGCGTGCAGGCCTTCGCGGGCGCCGCGTCGCTGGAGCTGCAGCAGCGCCCGGGCGGGGTGAGCGACTCCCCCGGCGGGCAGTGGCTGCGGGTGTGGCGGGCGGAGAATCCCAAGGACGCGGGCGGCGCCGCGGTGCACGCGGAGTTCCTGGTGCAGCAGGCGTGGCGTACGTCGTCGCCGGGGACGGACGAGTTCCGGATCATCATGGAGGAGGCGAGGGCGGCCTGCGGCGAGGCCGCGCTGCTGTCTCCGGGCGACCCGATCCCGTACATCATCGAGCTCTCCGTGGGCCGTGGACTCGCCTACCCCCAGGCGGAGTTCGAGAAGGTCTGGCTGAAGATCCTGGACCGCGCGCCCTCGCACATGGGGGCGCATCTGGCGGCGCTGCACTACTGGTGCGAGAAGTGGCACGGCTCGCGCGAGGTTGCGTACTCCTTCGCGGAGGCGGCGGCTGCCCGGGCACCCCAGGGCTCGCTCCTGGCCGCGATGCCCCTCTTCGCCGTCTTCGAGCACCTCCCCGAGGTCAACCTCGTCACCAGCTTCTACCAGAGCGAGGTCGTGACCAAGGCGGTCCACGGCGCCCTCTACGCGGTCCACTCGGCCCGCCCCGACGACCCGATGCTCGCCCACGTCCGCCACCTGCTGGTCTTCTTCCTGGTCCGCGGCGAACGCTGGTCGGAGGCGATGACCCAGCTGGTCCACGTCGACGGCCACGTGGGAGCCCTCCCCTGGACCCTGACGTCCGACCCGGCGGCGGACTACGCGGTGTACCGCGCCCTGGCGGTGGGCGGCTACGAGGCGAACGGGGGGAGCCCGGCGACGCTGCCGCACTGAGTGCGCCGAGCGGGCCGAGCGGGCCGACGGTCTCCGGGCGGAACGGCGGAGAGCGGGGGGGGGTGCCCGCCCCGCAAGCGCGAGTAGGGTCCGCAAGCGCAAGCACGGCCCGACGGCGCAAGCACGGCCCAACGGCGAAGGCCCGGCGGGTCGGCCGGCCTCTGTCTTCCGTCGGGGCCTTCCGTCGGGGCGTTCCGTCGGGCCGTCTCGCGGTCAGCCCTGCGTGCGGGCGGGCAGGTGCCATCCCGGGCGGGGGAAGTGGCAGGTGTAGCCGTCCGGGTAACGCTGCAGGTAGTCCTGGTGCTCGGGCTCGGCCTCCCAGAAGGGGCCGACCGGCTCCACCTCGGTGACGACCTTGCCGGGCCACAGCCCGGAGGCGTCCACGTCCGCGATCGTGTCCTCGGCGATCCGCTTCTGCTCGTCGTCCACGTAGTAGATCGCCGAGCGGTAGCTGAGGCCGATGTCGTTGCCCTGGCGGTTCTTGGTGCTCGGGTCGTGGATCTGGAAGAAGAACTCCAGGAGTGCGCGGTAGTCGGTCTTCTCGGGGTCGAAGAGGATCTCGATGGCCTCCGCGTGCGTGCCGTGGTTGCGGTACGTCGCGTTCGGCACGTCACCTCCGGTGTATCCCACCCGGGTCCCCGTCACGCCCGGGAGTCGGCGGATCAGCTCCTCCATCCCCCAGAAGCATCCGCCCGCCAGTACGGCCCTCTGCGTCTGCGCAGCCATTGCGGCCCCTCCAATATCTGTATCGGTCAGCTCGGTCACTCGGGGTCATCGGCTCGCACACCACCGGCATCCCATTCCCACTCTCCACAACGCGCGAGGGTTCCGGGCGATTCCGTGCCCGCCCGGCCGGCCGGACGATCACGGGCAGGGAGTGAGTTCCCGTTGCCTCTGAGTTTCTGATCCGGTCGTGTAAGCGTCTGATCCGGTCGTGTCAGCGAGGGACACCGACCTGGTCCAGGTACCGGTGCATGGCGTCCGCGGGAAGGCTCGGGTTGGTGAGGGCGTGGGAGGAGATCTCCGGGTTCCCGCAGCTTTCGAGGATGAGATCGACCGGCAGGGCGGGGTGGGCGGCTGCCATGGCGCGTACGAGATCGTCGGGGTCGGCGAGCAGCCGTACCAAAACGTCGACGGGCGCTTCGGGGTCCAGCCCGACCAGCCGTCGTTTCTCCGGATCCGGGTCGTCGGCGAAACGTTGCGCGTTACCCGCGCGCGGGAAGTTCGGGTGGGCCTGGAGAGCGCCCCTGGTGATGACCTTGCAGTCCAGATAGGTCTGCAGCACGACTTCGCCGTCGACGGTCGGTTGGTTCTCGCACAGCAGGAGTCGTACGGGGTGGTCGTCGTCCTTGGAGAGCAGGTCGATGGCGTCGGCGGGCAGGTGCGGGCTGTAGGTGGCGCTGCGCCGTAGGAGGGTGTTGGCCGACTTGGCGCATCGGCGCAGAACATCGGGGTCGGCGCAGAGGCGAACCCATTCGACGGGGTGAAGCCGGTCGGACGGGCCGATGGTGACGTCGATGGCGGCGCGTTCAGTCTCCGTCAGCTCGGGACGTACCGATACCGCCAGCCGTACGCTGTGCGCGTCGTCGTCCGCCAACGCCCGGACGATGTCGATGGGGACGTCGAGGTTGGCCGCCAGCTCTCGCCTGTCCCACTCGTCGGTGCTTGCTGCGAGTTGTTCGGCGGTCGCTGTGGTCATGGCGCCGCAGCGGATCACTTTCCACCTGTCGAGGCTCTCGATTCCTGCGTCTCCTACGTCGAGAAGAAGGTCCGTGCAGGCCGCGTCTTCGCGGCTGGCCTCGATCATGGCCGCCCGGCGGACCGTGTCATCGGCGTCGTGGAGCAGACGGCTTCGGGTGTCCTCGGACAGCAGGGCCCACTCACGGCAGGCCGCCTGTCGAAAGTCCGCGTCCTGGTGGTCGGCGAGCCCTGCGACCAGGCTCGGAGCCGTGTGGGGGCAGAGGGCTGCGTTCCGGCGGACTTTCGGATCCGGATCGGCGAGCAGGCGCTGCTGCGTGGACAGGGGCAGTGGCGGCGTGGGAATGCGGAACCAGTCGGGTCCGACGGCCAGACCAAGGCGGACGCGTGGATCGGGATCGTCCACGAGCCTGGCGCGCTGTTCCGCCGGTACGGAGATGTTCTCGGTGAGCAGGGCCCGCAGCCTGCGGTCGGGGTGCGCGACGATGGCATCGACCACCTCGTCCGGCAGAACGCGCCAGGCAAGCGTGTCCCGGGCCGCGTCGGCCTCCTCGCACAGGAGCCGGGTCAGAACGTCGGCAGGCGCCGCGGGATTGCGCGCGATCGCAGCGATGGTCTCGCGGTGACCGTGATCTCCGTCCATGGTGGTCCTCCCGGTTCGCCAACGGCCGTCGCGGGCCCGCAGATTGTGCGCATCGCGTGTGTACGGGGTCAACGCCGGTGATCATGCTGCGCCGGGCATACGGAGACTGGGGAGCGACTTTCTCGGGCAGTCCGGGGTCCGGATCAGTGCGGCTGCCTTCGAAGGTGCTGTGCTGCGCCACCGGGCAATCGAACCACCCTGGAGCTGCCGGACAACTCTCTCCAGCGGGCGCATGGCGAGGAGCGTCACGCGACGTCCCGGTCGGCGGGCTCCTCGGAATCGGTGACGACCAGCAGTGGCCTGTCCCTGCGGGCACGGGCACGCGGAACGGACGTCAGCCGCCCCGTCAGTCTCAAGGTTCGGCGTTCGGGACGAGAGGTCGTGGCTAGAAGTCGGGGCTAGAGGCGGACCGAGATCTCCACGGCAACGTCGTCCCCTGCCGAGATGCCTTGCCCCTTGCGGACAGCGGCCTTGAGAGGCAACAGGTAATGGCCGTCCTTGGGGAAGAGCGACGTACCGAAGACGACTTCACCGATCCGTGCCTCAACCGGGATCACGCCCCAGCCGTACGAAGCCATCGCGGCCACCTCGCGAATGTCGGCGGACTCCTCGTCCGGCACCGGGACGAAGTAGTACGGCGACGGCCCACGCCATTCCAGCACCCGACCCGCGAAGGCGAACTCCACTTTGCCGGCCCCCTTTCGCACGTACGGCCAAGTCGCGCTAGGCGTACCGACCGTGCCACCACTCCTCCGCGAGAGCGACCAACAGACGCCCGCGGAGGCAGGATGCCATCCCCCTCGCAGCGGGATCCACACACTCGCGGGCAACGGCGACCTCGACTCGGCGGGACCGGCAGTCGAAAACCAGTGGCCGACAGCACCGGTCGACCCCACGCTGCAGGCCATGGAAGAACCCCACCGCAGCATCCGGGCGGTCCACACCGCATCCACGGTCACCGTCTACCAGGCGTACTCCCCGCAAATCGGCCAACGCGCGGCCAGGGAAGGTCGTTTCCCGTCGGCGTGGAAACGGGATCGGATGACGTGGGTCATCAAGCAGCGTTCACAGACCTGTGTCGCCATGTGACCCGGGCTGGTGCCCCCAGTTGTGCCCTGATCGCCGGTCAGGGACGCAGGTGGGCCAGGAGTTCTGCGCTGGCGGGGTATCCCTGCTCCTGGGGTAGCAGTCGGGCAACTGAGTCCATTTCACCGTCCCTGACGAGTGCGTGGATCTGGTTGGCGAGCGGGGTCACGTCGCTGATGGACATGATCCACTCGTCCGCGTAACGCGACGATGCCTCGCCCGAGAGCCCCAGTTGCAGCGAGCGGTACGGCAGGGGACGCAGGTGCAGATCGCGTTCGGGATCCCACTGGACACGAGCCGGTGCGCGCTTGAGCTCACGTTGCCAGGTGCCGCGATCGGGATGCAGTCCGCGAACGTAACTCGACAGGCAGGCATGGCGCAGCGCCCAGTCGAATCCGTCGCGAGTGATCTCGACGGCGAGGACTGTCTCCTGACCCTCCTTGGTGCCCCAGCCGGAGCGATACATCATCCACATGAAACTGGGCTTGATCCACGTCATACGGCCAGGCTTCCACGCGGCGGGAAAACGGCCGTCTCGGATGGCGGGCAGTCCGATCTCAGGGGAGTACGCCTGGTAGACCGTGATCGTGGACGCCGTGTGGAGCGCACGGATCCGGCCGTGTGGTTCTTCCATGGCGTACAGCGTGGGCTCGGCCAGCTCAGGTGACCACCGATTTTCGACCCGTTGCTCGATCCGACGGAGCACATCGGCCGCAGGCGGCAGGCAGTTGGCAAGGTTTGACTGGATCATCAAGCCGCTTTGACAGACCCTTGTGCGTTGCCGACGACGAAGGCTGAGGAGTGGTGACGCGCGGGCTGGCCTGCCTTGATCGCGTGGCCGATCTTGACTGGTGATCGTGGAGCTGTCGAGGAGTTGGACCACCCGGAGGTCGATGGCGCCCCTTGGACCGTCAGCACCCTCGGTAGCTGTCGCAGAGCAGGCACTAGCCTCTCGAACCATGTCCGACCTACCCGACCTTCATAGTGCGACCATCGACGCGATAGTCGATCACGTCGGCCGATCGACGCTTCCCTTCCAGCGAGCCCACCGGGAGGAACAACACGCCACGGCCTTCTGGTTCAACGATCTCGTGGAGACGACCGCCGAAGACGAGGTCATCCGCCAGTACCTCGTGACTGCCAGCGAGCCGGCGAGAGTCGAGTTGGCCGAATTCACCCTGCGTCCAGACTTGTGTACACCCGCGATGAGTGCAGAGAAGCTGATGATGATCGACTTCGCCGAGGGATGGGCCCATCTCGGTGACCTGGGAGTGGCGGTCATGCCCACCACCGGATTGCACGCGCACGGCGCTCGCAAGGGGTGGAGTTGGACGACCGACGAGATCACCGAAGGCATCGCCGCCACGGAAGAGGACATCGCCGACCTCGGTGAGCACCCGATCGCGGCCTACGTGTTGGGTCACATCATCGAGGACGGTGCCCGAGAGCAGGCTGTGGTGGTCGGCCAGGTTACGCGCACCAGCGGCGACAGCATCCGTTGGAACGGCGACCTGCCGCTGGGGTGCGCAGGGGCACCGGTGTTCATCAGCACTCGCCTCAGCGGGGAGAGTTTCAAATTGGTCTGCCTGGGGGTGACGCTGCCCGCCGACGGTCACCACACGATTGCTTCCTTCGACCGCATCCGCGCCGCCCTGAACTCCCTCGCCTCGGATGCCCCGCCAGCCTTTGGTGAGACCGCAGACCATCCTCGGCAGGTCGAGCCGAAGCGGCGCTGGTGGCAGCACCGCGGCTGATGCCGCCACCAGCGCTGTCAGAGATACGACCATGGACGACCAGCCCGAACACCTTTGGCAGAAGGGACTGTGAACGCGGCTTGACGTGGGTCATCAAGCCGCGCTCATAGCCCTTTTCCATGGCCGAAGACAGACGGACCGTCAGACGGACGGCCGCTTACGCCGAGCGTTTGCGGGCCAGGCAGGCAGCCGGTCCGCAGCTGAACGTCTCGGACTTGTCGCCTCCGAAGGCCAGTTCTTCGGACAACAACCAGTCCACATGGCAGCGGAAGCCCAAGCGGCGGAGGTGGGACGCACTATTGGCAGAGGCCAGCCGAGGGCGAGTACGTCACGTCCTCACGTTGCACCCCGACCGGCTCATGCCTCAGCTCCGCGACCTCGAAGAACCGCTACAGATCGCCGACGGTCACGACACTAGGTTGCAGGGCCAGACAAACTGTCGCGATCTCGCAGACCCCCAAGACCGGTCCTTCTTGCGTATCGAGGTGGCACACACATGCCGCTTCAGTGACGACACCTCGCGCCGACTGATTGATTCCATGATCAAACGCGTCCAGGACGAAAGGCCATACACCGGGAAGCGCCGCTAATAGACTGCAAAAGCGAAACTAAGTGCCCCGTGGCGGAGCATAGTGCCGGTTACGATCACGCGGCGGAAGGTCGGGGCTCCATTTCCAGATGGACCGACCGAAGCGGCTGCAGAGATCGCGATGGAGACGCAACCTAGTGATCCAGCGCAGTCCCTTCCTAGAAGCGTCATGCACATACAGTGGGGTGGCTACCACCAAGTGTGGGTTGAACTCATCGCCGGTAAAGCTGAGGTCCACACGCGCCAACCCTTGTACGCGAGCGCGTTGGGCAGGTGCATGATGCCGCGCGATCATGCGGAATACCCACCGGGCCACTTGCTTCGGTCGGTTGACTCGGGGTACTGCCAGCGCCTGCTGCGTCAGTTCTTCTGGGATCTCTGTGTGAGCACGCGCGTCAGAATCGTTGATCTTGAGAATCAGACTGTGGAGCCACTCAGTTCCAGACCCCATCCTTCCCGCAGTTGCTGTCTTCCTGAGTAAGTGCTCGGTAGATCCACACAGCATCAGGTCTACAGAACCTTCGCCAGGACTGTGCTCTGCCGGCAGCGAGCCGAAGAACACGAGAACGTCGTCAAGGTCCGGAAGTTCGGAGTCTTCGTGAGTCGTACCCCAGCCCATTTTGAGATCGAAGTAGATCCATTCGCCAGTACTCAGTCCAGGTACGTAGAAGTGGGATGCACTGCGCTCGATCTCTCGCCGTACCTGACGCAGCCTGTGCAGCTCCGCGTCAGTCGGGCTTCGCGAAGCTGGAGATCCAAGCTCCACTAATGCCATCTGAAGATCGACTCCCACGTTCACGGTCGGCATACGTCTTGGCGGGCACTCCGGGAAGAATGCTTCCAGCCGTCGACGGGAAAAATAGATCATGTTGTTGAGTCGCATGCCCGCCCCCACTCAAAGGTCGTCGACCATGATGCACGTGTCTGCGGGCCGCAAGTCTAAATAGGTCTACGAACACTGCTTGACGTGGATCAAGCCGTCGTTCCTGTGGATGATGTACCGGTGCGGCTGGGGCGCGAAGGCTGGGCAGGAGATCGTTCTGGCGGTCGAGATCACCCGTGAAGGGTTCGAGTGGGCGCTGCGCCGCGCGTGTCTGTCGGGCTACGTACGTGGAGTGCACCCCGACCGCGCCACCTGGCAGCGGCAGGTGAAGCAGGCCCCGGCCCGCGTCCAGTGGGACCCCGAGCGTGATCTGCGCCTGCGCCCGCTGACGTACCGTTCGCTCCAACTCGGGCTCTGTGGTGAGGCCGTGCGGCGTTACGCGGACGAGTGGACGGTCGGTATCAGCGACGTGACTCCGCTTGCCCACGACATCCACACGCTCGTCAGGAGCGGCGACCTGGACTCCGCGGCCCGGCTCCTGCCCCAGGAGCGCCCCTACCCCGCCGCCGACGAACTCCTGGCCGACCTGCGTCCCTGACCAGGCACTCACCGAGCGGCCGGCTGCCGGCCATGGGGCACATGGCAGTGCGGGCTCGCCATCACCAATGCTCCCTCGACCAGGGCGCGCCCCCTCCCGCGTGGAACGTGGCGTCGGCCGCTTCAGACAGAAACCGAACCTCACGTTCCCCTCAGCGTTTTCACCTGGATCTTGTCTGCCGCGGTGGCGCGCTGCAGGATCGGGTGACCGCGGGCGGGCATCACGATCGACTGCCCCCACTCGTCTCACCAGGGGGAACCGCGATACGAAATTCAAGAGTGGCATCGCTGCTGATTGCACCGAGCCTCGCAATGGCAGGGCTTGCTGTTGCAGTTGCGTGCGGGGCCGATCGGACGGACGTCGCGAGTGTTCCGCGGCCTGCTTCGCCCCGCGCAACAGTGCCCGCCGCATCTCCCCGCCCTGAACACCACCCGGACTCCAACTCCGTGAAATTCCCACCCGAGTTGGACGCCACCGAGACCGTCGCCGGTCGTCAGGGTGAGACCCGGGGTGGCGGCACATTCGAGTTCGGCGCGGGCGAGAAGGGTGATGCCCTGATCATCGCCGTCCGGTGCCAGGGCAAAGGGGAGATCGAGGTCTCCGTGAAGCCAGTGAACGTCGGCTTCCCGCTGGCATGCGTCGATGGCGAAGCCAGCACCACCACCGGCACAGGCATAGACATAGACATAGGCACCAGCTACAACCAGGTCCGTGTCGCTGGCGTGGAGAAGAAGGGCACCGTCTCGGTTCTGGCGCCCTCGTCGGTGCGCTGGTCCATGACGATCGGCCGCGGCGAGCCCGCAGGAGCACAAGCACCCGAGCTTGAGTCCGAGCCCGAGCCCGAGCATTCAGGCGAAACGAACTAGGGCGGCCGCACGAGCCGCTCCAACTGCGGCCTACCTGCGGCCGAGTCGGAGCACGGCCACCGGCCGTCGCCCCTCAGAGCAACCCGCCCCAGCGGGTGCCCGCGGCCACGTACCCGCCGTCATCCGCCCACCATCACCCTCCCGCCGTCACCACCTTGAGTTCGTCGAGGGATTCGCGCAGGAAGTCCGCCAGGGGGCGTTCCCCGTTGTCGCCGACCCAGCGTTCGAAGCCGACCTTGAAGACGGTTATGCCGGCCTCCGCGGTGAGGGTCGCGGCCGGGTCCTTGACGCCGCGTCGGCGGAGTGTGGCGGCGAGTGCCGCGGACAGGGACGCGAGCTTGATCAGCTCGCGCTCGCGCAGCTCCGCGTTGGCCACGATGACGGCCTGGCGCTGCCGGGAGTGCTCGTGGCGCTCCAGGAAGAACGCGGCGACGGTCTCCAGCGTCGTGGCCACCGCGTCGATCGGCGCGGCCTCGTGCGGAATGTCGGCGAGCGTGGCCACGAAGGCCTGCTCCAGCGCCTGCGACCCCCCGAAGAGCACCTCGCGCTTGTCGGCGTAGTGCCGGAAGAACGTCCGCTCGGTCAGCCCGGCGCGCTCGGCGATCTGCGCGGCGGTCGTCTGCTCGTACCCGCGCTCGCTGTAGAGATCCAGCGCCGCCTTCTCAAGCCGCCCGCGCGCGTCCGGCTCCCATCGACTCATACGCCAGATCGTACGCGATGACAGTGACTGACATCAGGTGCTACGGTTGATGTCAGTCACTGACATCGACCCGTCCGCCCCCGCCGCCGCATGTCCCGCGCACCCCTAGCTCCCCCTAGTTCCCCTTGCACGCCATGTGCACGGCGTGCCCGGTAGTCCGGGCGCCCGCGGCTGCGACGGTCGGCCCATCGACCTACCCGGAGGTTCTCCTCATGCGTGTGTTCGTCACCGGCGCGTCCGGCTGGATCGGTTCAGCCGTTGTTCCGGAGCTCATCGGCGCCGGCCACCAGGTCGTCGGGCTCGCCCGCTCGGACGCCTCGGCCGCCGCTCTCGCCGAGGCCGGCGCAGAGGTGCGCCGCGGCACGCTCGACGATCTCGACACCCTGCGCGAAGCGGCTGCCGAGTCCGACGGCGTGATCCACCTCGCCTTCAAGCACGACATCGCGTTCAGCGGCGGCTTCGAGGACGCGGCCGACGCCGATCGGCGCGCCATCGACACGTTCGGCGAGGCGCTCGCCGGATCCGACCGCCCGTTCGTCATCGCGTCCGGGACGCTCGGGCTGGCGCCGGGGCAGACCGCCACCGAGCAGGACGGTCAGGCGTCAGGACCGGTACACGGCCACTGGGCCGCCGGCCCGGTCAAGCGGCTGGGCAACGCGCACGCCACGGTCGCCCTCGCGGACCGCGGCGTCCGCTCGTCCGTCGTACGGCTTGCTCCGACCGTGCACGGCGACGGGGACCACGGCTTCATGGCCACCGTGGTGGGCATCGCCCGCGAGAAGGGCGTCTCCGGCTACATCGGCGACGGCGCCAACCGCTGGCCCGCCGTGCACCGGTCCGACGCCGCGCATCTGTTCCGCCTCGCGCTGGAGAGCGCCCCGGCCGGCTCCACGCTGCACGCGATCGCGGACGAGGGCGTGCCGATACGTGCCGTCGCCGAGGTGATCGGGCGGCACCTCGGTCTGCCCGTGGCCTCGGTCTCCCCCGACGACGCGGCCGGGCACTTCACCTGGCTGGCCGCCTTCCTCGCCCTGGACAGCCCCACCTCCAGCGCGTACACCCGCGAACTGCTGGGGTGGCAGCCGACCGGGCCCGGGCTCCTCGACGACCTCGACAAGGGCCACTACTTCGCCGCCCCGGGCGACTGACCGCCGGCACCGGCCGACCCCGCCGGCGGCCTGCGCGGCGCCCGACCCGCCGTGCACGCAAAGGGAGTTGGCCCCGGCGGACGATTTCTATACTGACCCAATGATCACCGTTCCGCTCAGCGCGCTCGAAGTGGCCATGGTGCAGACGGGTGCTCCGGCCGAGGACACGTTGCGAGACACCACCGAGTTCGCCCGACGCGTCGAAGAACTCGGTTATCTACGGCTCTGGTACGCCGAGCATCACCATTCCCCGGCCATCGGAGCGTTCCCGCCCGTCGTACTGACCGCCCACGCGGCCGCGTTGACGACGTCGATCCGTCTCGGCTCCGGGGGCGTTCTCGCTCCGAACCACGCCCCGATCATGCTGGCGGAGCAGTTCGGCACGCTGGCCGCGCTGCACGGGGGCCGGATCGACCTGGGCATCGGCCGGGGCCCGGGTACGTTCGACGACGCCACGGCGCGCGCCCTGCGCCGCGGGGCCGGTCCGACGACGGACGACGAGTACCGCGACGACGTGTCGTCGACACTGCGTCTCCTGGTGGACGAGGTCGGTCTGGACCCGCTCCCGGAGCCATGGCTGCTGTCCTCCAGCACGGCCGGTGCCGCGCTCGCCGCGGAACTCGGACTGCCGATCGCCTTCGCCCACCACATCCGTCCCGACAACACCCTGGCCGCGCTCGCCCACTACCGCGAGCACTTCTCCCCGTCCCGCTGGTGTGCGAGCCCGCGTGTGCTGGTCTGCGTGGAAACGGTGTGCGCCGGGACGGACGAGGAGGCGGCCCGGCTCGTCGGCCCGATGGATGTCATCAAGGCCGGACTCCTCAAGGGACAGGGCGGCTTCCCCTTCCCCACGCCCGAAGAGGCGGCGGCCCACTCGTTCCCCGCGGACGAGGCCCAGCTCCTGGCGGGCTTCCGCGCCCACCAGGCCCAGGGCTCGCCGCAGACCGTCGCGAAGCAGCTGACGGACCTGGTGGACCTGACCGGAGCGGACGAACTCATGCTCGTAACGCCCGTCTATGCACTGGCCGACCGGCTGCGGTCGTACGAACTCGTCAAGCAGCACGTCATGACGCCGACGACGACGCCTACGACGACGGCCTAGCCCAGGCTCGGCCCAGGCCTGGCCAGGCCAGGCCAGGCCCCGCGATGGTGGGCGTTCGTCAAGGACGCCGGTCGTCAAGGACGTCCACCGCCCACCCCGTCGCCTGGGGCAGGAAGACGTGCTCGGCCGCGTACGCCGCCATGCGGGCGTTCCTCGCCCGGGCCTCGGGGCCGTCGGGGAGGTGGAACTCGTCGCCCGCCCGGGCGGAGTTGGCCTGCATGTCCGTGGCGGTGGTCAGGCGCCGGCGTACGTACCGGTCGAGCGCGTCTGGCACATCGGCCGGGGTCGCACCCGTGAGGGCGTCGCCGAGTACGGCAGCGTCCATGATCGCCTGCGCCGCGCCCTGGGCCTGGAACGGCACCATCGCGTGGGCGCTGTCGCCCAGCAGGGTCACCCGGCCGATGTTCCACCGCGCGAGCGGCACCCGCGTATGGATGTCGTAGCGGAACACCTGCCCCGCGCGTTCGAGGACGTCGATCACCCGGGAGTCCCAGCCGTCGAACTCGCGCAGCTGCTCGCCCGGTTCCGCCCGGGCGGTCCACGACTCCGTCGCCGCCTCGGCCTCGGCATCGGCCTCGGCCTCGGCCTCCGCCGTGACGACGGCCACGACGGCCACGACGTTGAGCAGTTCCCCACGACGTACCCAGTAGTGGACGAAGTGCCGGCCAGGACCGAGCCAGAGGCCGAGGTCGGGCAGGTCCAGATCGGCCACCTCGCCGGCCGGGAGCAGCGCCCGGTAGGCGGCGGTCCCGGAGAAGACCGCGTCGTCCGCGCCGAAGAGCCACTGGCGGGCGGCCGACCGTATCCCGTCGGCGGCCACGACCAGGTCCGCGCGCAGGCGTTCGCCGCTCGCCGTGGTCACGGAGGCGGACCGGTCGTCCTGATCGATGCCCACGACTGTGGTGTTCAGGCGCACCGACGAGGGCGGCACCGCGGCGGCCAGGGCCTGATGCAGATCGGCCCGGTGGAGCAGCAGGTAGGGCGCCCCGAACGTGTCCTCGGCCTCCCGCCCCAGCGCGTAACGGCAGATCTCGGACCCGTCGGACCAGGTGCGGAAGCTCACGTGGGAGGGGCGGGCGGCCTGGGCGGCGACCTCGTCGAGGAGGTCCAGGCGGCGCAGCAGACGCGTGGCGTTGGGCGCGAGCTGGATCCCGGCACCGATCTCGGTGAACCGCGCCGCCTGCTCGACGAGCGTGACCTCATGACCGGCCCGGCGCAGGCTCACCGTCGCCGCCAGTCCCCCGATACCCGCTCCCACGACGACCGCTCGCATGCCACGCCCCCATGACGACCGCTCAACCGCCACGACCTCACATCAATGCTTCGGCACATCGATGCATCGGCACTTCGGCACGATCGCGCACCCAGGTACCCGGCCATCGGCCCGGGCAGGCTATCGAACACAACTCCACGGCTGTACGGGGCATTTCGGCCCAAGTTGTGGCCCTACACTCGTCGCCCGTGACAGGTACGGCGGTACCGGAGCGGATCAGGCAGGCGGTCGCCGCGCTGGATGTGCGGGCCGGCGACCGGCTGTTGGAGATCGGCTGTGGCGGCGGGGTCGCCGTCGAACTGGTCTGTCCGCTGCTGACCACGGGCACGATCACGGCCGTCGACCGTTCCGCGACGGCCACGGCACGTGCCGTACGGCGCAACGCGGACCCGATCGCGGACGGACGTGCCACGATCGCCACGGCCGCCTTCACCGAGTCCGGCCTGACGACCGCGGGCCTCGCCGACCGGCGGTTCGACAAGATCTTCGCGATCAACGTGAACCTGTTCTGGACCGGCCCCGCCCATGCCGAACTGGCCCTCGCGGCAGGCCTCTTGGCTCCGCGCGGCGCCCTGTACGCCTTCTACCAGCCGCCGGGCGAGCGACTGGACGAACGCCAGGACCAGCGGCAGGGCGAGCGGCAGGGCGAGCGACTGGACGAACTCGCCGCGAAAGTCACCGGTGAGTTCGAAGCGGGCGGCTTCGCCGCGGAGGTGCTACGCCTGTCGGCACCGGTCGTGGGCATCGTTGGCCGCCCCTGAACAGCCCGCCCACCGAACCGCGGCCCCGCCCCCGCCGTGCCACGCCACGCCACGCCACGCCACAGGCTCGCCACAACCGCGGCACAGACCCGGCCCAACACGCTCACTCGGCCCACCTCCGCGCGCCCCGCCAACTACGCTGCTCCTCGATTCAACTACCAGGCCGCGACGCGTTGTTGGAGCGGCGAGGCCGATCCCCGGGGTGCAGCTTTCATGAAGAACCTTCAGCCTTCGGATCCGTCGTCCATCGGCGGCTACCCGATACTGAGCCGGCTCGGAGCGGGAGGCATGGGGCAGGTGTTCCTGTCCCGTACGCCGTCCGGGCGTCTGCTGGCGCTGAAGACGATCCGTGAGGATCTCAGCAGTGATCCGGGGTTCGAGGAGCGGTTCGCGCGCGAGATACGCAACAGCGACCGGGTGCGCTCGCCGTGGACCGTGACCGTCGTGGACTACAGCCCGCCGGGCCAGCGTCCGCAGTGGCTGGCCACGGAGTACGTACCGGCGCCTTCGCTCGACGAATGGGTCGCGCGCCACGGCCCGCTCCCTGAGGCCGCGGTCCTCTCGCTCGCCGCCGAACTGTGCGGCGCGCTGCAGTCGGTGCACCAGGCCGACCTCACGCACCGGGACGTGAAGCCGGGCAACGTCCTGCTGGCACGCGACCGCCCGCGGCTGATCGACTTCGGCATCGCACGGGCCGCCGACGACCCCCGGCACACCCAGGTCGGCGGAGTCCTCGGTTCGCCCGGCTTTCTCGCGCCGGACCAGGCCGTCGGTGGCGTGCCGGCCGAGCCCGCCGACGTGTTCTCGCTGGCGGCGGTCCTGGTGTACGCCGCCACCGGCCACGGCCCGTTCACGCGCCCGCAGGAGAACAACGTGGCCATGGCCGCCCTGGTCTACCGGGCCGTCCACGAGGCGCCCGACCTCCAGGGCGTTCCGCCGGCCCTGGTCCCCGTACTCGCCTCATGTCTGGCCAAGTCCCCGGCCGACCGTCCCACCGCGGCCGAACTGGGCAAACGCCTGGAGCAGCTCGGCGCCCGCACCGGCAACTGGCCGGACGTCCGCCCTCCGGCCCTCGCCACGGAACTGACGGCGCACGAGCAGCCGACGCACACCCTCGTCGACCCACGGCCCGACCTCCCACCCGACCTGCGGCACCACCAGCAGACCCAGCCCGTTATGGCTCCCGGTCTCGGCCCCGGTCCCGGGCACCCGACCGCCGGGCAGACGCAGGACAGCACCGTCCTGGCCGCCGCCCCCGGCGCACCCGAGAGACGCCGGCGCCCCCTCTGGCTGGTCGTCGCCGTCACCGCGGCGGCCGCCGTCGCCGTGGCCGCCGTCTCGGTCGCCGCGTACGCCGGTATGCGCGGCTCCGGTTCCGGTTCCGATGCCTCGGACGACTCCTCCGGCGGCGCGAAGCCACGGCCCTCGGCGTCGGCCACGAAACCGGCGAGCCCGGCGAACCCGGCGATCCCGGTACGCAGGGTTCTCCAAGCCGTGTACGACCTGGGCGTCGGAGAGTCCGTACGGACCGCCAAGACGAAACTGGTCATGCAGCGGGACGGCAACCTCGTGATCACCGACAAGCAGGACCGCCCCCTCTGGGCCGCCATGACGTCCGGCGCCGGCAACACCGCCCGCTTCCAGGACGACGGCAACCTGGTCGTCCACAACAGTGCCGGGCGACCCATATGGGCCTCACAGACGTTCGGCCACCCCGGAGCGGTCCTGGTCCTCCAGGCCGACGGCAACGTCGTGATCAAGGCCGGCGACGCGGTGCTGTGGGCGGCGAAGACCGTCCACTAGGCGACAGCCACCGGCCAGCCTGCCCCGCAGGCCGAGCCGCCACCGATGTCGCCTACCCCTGACCCCCACTCCCGTAGGGCCGCGTAAGAATCTCCAGGTTGTGGCCGTTCGGGTCGTCGAAGTACGTGCCGCGGCCACCGTCGTTGGTGTTGATCTCGCCGACGTGGTGGTGGAAGGGGTCCGCCCAGTAGGTCAGACCCGCGTCCCTGACGCGGGCGAAGATCGTGTCGAAGTCGTCCTCCGAGACCAGGAACGCGTAGTGCTGGGGCGGGATGGGCCCGTTCACGTCCATGTAGTCGAGGGTCACGCCGTTGGGGATCTGGACCGGGATGAACGGTCCGTACTGCGGGCTCACCTCCAGGCCCAGGATGTCAGCGAGGAACCGGGCCGAGGTCTTCTTGTCATGGGCGGCGACGATCGTGTGGTTCAGCTCGACGGTCATCGTGCGTACCTCCTTGGCTCGTTGCTCTTCTTCGTTCCTGGCGCGTTGCTCGCCATCGGCGACCTTTTCCTACCTGTTTCACGTATCTCTTCCAGGTATCTCTTCCACGCTAGGTGCCCGTGTGACGGGTGCGCAGCCCCGGAAGTGGCCACTCCGGAAAGCGGGATAAGGTAAGCCTTGCCTTATGGATCGAAAAATCGGAGAGAGTCGTGCGCACATCGGGATTGAGAGCCGTCCTGGCCGTGTCCGTGGTCGGCGGGCTGATGGCCGGATGCGCGTCGTCGGAGAGCGGCAAGAGCAGTGAGGGCGGCGGCAAGAGCGCCCGCAATCCCGTCGCCGGCGCCTCCGAGGGCCCCTCCGCCGCCCCCAGCGCCCTCGCCGACGGCATGGGTACGAAGGCGGCCGAGGGCGAGTTCCCGCGTACCGTCAGCCACTTCAAGGGCAAGACGGAGATCGGGGCCGCGCCGAAGCGGATAGCCGTGCTCAGCACCGGGCAGCTCGACGACCTGCTCACCCTGGGAGTCGTACCGGCCGCCACCACCCGCGCCGACAACGCCGGACTCGTACCCGGCTACCTCGCCGACGCCTTCCCCCAGTACAAGAAGCAGCTCGCGAAGATGACCGACGCGGGGACCCGGGCCGCGCCCAACCTCGAAACGCTGGCCACCGCCAAGCCCGACCTCATCCTCGCCAACGACTCGCTCGGCGACCTCTACTCCAAGCTGTCGAAGATCGCCCCGACCGTGATCACCGCGGGCAACGGCATCAACTGGAAGCGGGATCTGCTGCTCGTCGGCGACGCCGTCGGCAAGGGCGAGCAGGCGCAAAAGCTCCTCGACGAGCACGCGGACGAGGCCGCCGCGGCGGGCACGAAGGTCGAGGGGAAGAACACCGCCGTGTCCATGCTGCGGTTCACGCCCGACCGGACCCGGATGTTCGGTGTCTCCTCCTTCACCGGGTCGATCGCCGTCGACATGGGGCTCGGACGGCCCAAGTCCCAGCAGTTCAAGGCCATTTCGGAGGACATCGGCGCCGAGAGCATCGATGTCGCGGACGGCGACTGGATCTTCTACTCCGTGCAGGGTGCGCAGGACAAGACCGACGCCGGCAGCGTCCTCGCCGGGCCGCTCTGGAAGTCGATGAAGGCCGTCGAGGCCGGGCACGCCGTCAAGGTCGACGACGACCCGTGGTACCTCAACGCGGGCCCCACCGCTGCCGACCTGGTCGTGAAGCAGCTCACCGAGTCACTCGCCAAGTAGGTTCGCGAGCACGTGACCACGCGCACCGCGACCGTACGCACCTCCTGGCTGGTGGTCGCCCTTCTCCTCACGCTCGTCGCGGTGGCCCTCAGCCTCGCCGTCGGCACCCGGCAGGTGCCGCTGTCCGCCGTGGTCGACGCGCTGCTGCACGGCGGCGGCTCACGGGACGCCCTGGTCGTACGGTCGCTGCGGCTGCCCCGAACCGCAATCGGGCTCACCGCGGGGGCCGCGCTCGGGGTCGCGGGGGCGGCGTTGCAGGCCGTCACCCGCAATCCGCTGGCCGATCCGGGGATCCTCGGGCTGAGCCAGGGGGCCGCGGCGGGGGTCGTGTTCGCGATCACCGGCGGACTCGCCAACGGCTTCGGCGGCTACGTCTGGTTCGCCTTCGTGGGCGCGGTCGTCGCCGCCTGTCTGGTGTACGCCGTCGCCTCGCGCGGCCGGGGCGGCGCCTCGCCGGTCAAGCTCGCGCTCGCCGGGACCGCGCTGTCCGCGATGGTCGGCGGGGCCACCACCGTGGTCCTGACGTGGAGTTCGGCGACGCTGGACCAGTTCAGGTTCTGGCAGGTGGGCGCGCTCAGCGGACGCGACGCGGGGACGGTCGGGCAGATGCTGCCCTTCCTCGTCGCGGGCGCGCTGCTGGTGCTCGGCTGCGCCCGCGGCCTGGACGCGCTCGCCCTCGGCGACGACACCGCGCGCGCCCTGGGCCACAAGGTCCAGCTCGTGCGGGTCTGCGCGGCACTCGGCGCGACCGTCCTGACGGCCGCCGCGGTGGCCGCCGCCGGACCGATCGCCTTCATCGGCCTCGCCGTACCGCACCTGGCCCGCCGCCTCGTCGCGGGCGGCCACCGCTGGACCCTGCCGCTCTCCGCGCTGCTCGGCGCGGCCCTGCTGCTCGCGGCGGACGTCGCGGGACGGGTGGTCCGCGCACCCGCGGAGGTACCGGCCGGGGTGATGACGGCACTCGTGGGCGTGCCGGTCCTGGTCGTTCTCGTACGCCGGAAGGGAGCGGCTTCATGACGACGGCATCCCCGCGCCCGTCCGAGCGGCCGACACCCCCAAGGACACCCCCAAGGCCGAACCCGGACCCCACCTACCCCCGCTCGGCAGGCCTCTCGGTCCTCCGCCGCCGCTCCTTCTCGCTGCTCCTGCACCGCCGCTCGGCGGCCGTGGTCGCCGTACTGCTGCTTCTCCTGGCCGGCGTCATGGCACTCTCGGCGTGCGTCGGGCAGACGTACGTGTCGCCGGGCGAGGTCTGGCGGGTGCTGCGCGGCCACGGCGGCCCGTACGACCTGATCGTCGGGGAGCTGCGGGTCCCGCGGATCGTGCTCGGCGCGCTGGTCGGCGCCGCGTACGGGCTCTCCGGGGCCCTCGTGCAGACGGTGACCCGCAACCCGCTGGCCAGCCCGGACGTCATCGGCGTCGGCCACGGGGCGGCCGCCGCCACGGTCCTGGCGCTCGCCACGGGGACGGTCGCCTCCCCCGGCGCGCTCCCGGCGGTCTCCGTCGCGGGCGGGCTCGGGGCCGCGGCACTCGTGTACGTCCTGGCCTGGCGGCACGGCATGCAGCCCAGCCGGTTCGTGCTGACCGGGGTCGGTATCGGGGTGGCCCTCTCGGCGGTCGTCCAGCTGTACCTCGCGGAGAGCGAGCTGGCCGCCGCCGAGCAGGTCAAGCTGTGGCTGACCGGCAGCCTCAACGGCCGCGGCTGGGAGCAGGCGGTACCCCTGGCCTGGATCCTCCTCCTCGCCCTCCCCGCCCTGGTGTGGGCGAACCGGGCCCTGCGCCCGCTCGGCCTGGACCCCGACACGGCCTCCGCCCTGGGCGTCCGCGTACACCGGACCCAGCTCGCCCTGACGGTCCTGGGCGTGATCCTCGCCGCAACGGCCACAGGAGCGGCGGGCCCGATCGGCTTCGTAGCCCTCACGGCCCCCCAACTGGCCCGCCGCCTGACCCGCACCCCCCAACTCCCACTGGCGGCCTCGGCGTTGACGGGATCGATGATCCTGGTAGCGGCCGACCTGACAGCCCGCACGCTGATACCCCCACTGGAAATCCCAGTGGGGGCACTGACGGCGCTGGTGGGGGGCCCGTACTTGCTGTGGCTCCTGGCGGGCAGCCCTAAAGGACAGGGGCGAAGCCCCATCCTTTAGGGGCGCGGGGAACTGCGCGACAAGCCACAACGAACCCGCAGCCGAATAAGCGCACCCCAGTGGGAACTAGATCGTCGCGACGTCGATCACGAACCGGTACCGCACATCACTGTTCAGCACCCGCTCATACGCCTCGTTGATCTCACCCGCACTGATCAGCTCGATCTCCGCCCCGAACCCGTGCTCGGCACAGAAGTCCAGCATCTCCTGGGTCTCCTGAATGCCACCGATCCCGGACCCCGCAAGGGTCTTACGGCCACCGATCACCGAGAAGAGGTTCAGGGAGACCGGCTCCTCGGGCGCGCCCACGTTCACGAAGGCGCCGTCCGTCTTGAGGAGGGAGAGGAAGACGTCCAGGTCCAGCGGGGCGGACACGGTGGACAGGATCAGGTCGAAGGAACCGCGCAGTTCCTGGAAGGTCTTCGGGTCGCTGGTCGCGTAGTAGTGGTCGGCGCCCAGCTTCAGCCCGTCGTCCTTCTTGCGCAGGGACTGCGAGAGAACGGTCACCTCGGCACCGAGGGCGTGCGCGATCTTGACGCCCATGTGGCCGAGACCGCCCATGCCGAGGACGGCGACCTTCTTGCCGGGACCGGCGTTCCAGTGCTTGAGCGGGGAGTACGTGGTGATGCCGGCGCACAGCAGCGGCGCGGCCTCGTCGAGGGCCAGGCCCTCGGGGATACGGACGGTGAAGGCCTCGTCGACGACGATGTGGGTCGAGTAGCCGCCGTAGGTGGGCTCGCCGTCCTTGCCGATGGCGTTGTACGTGCCGACGTTGCCCCGGGTGCAGTACTGCTCCAGGCCCGCCTCGCAGTTCTCGCACTCGCGGCAGGAGTCGACCATGCAGCCGACGCCCACGCGGTCACCGGCGGCGAACTTGGTGACGCCCGCGCCGACCTCGGTGACGATGCCGGCGATCTCGTGGCCGGGGACCATCGGGAAGATGGCCTCGCCCCAGCCCTCGCGGGCCTGGTGGATGTCGGAGTGACAGATGCCGGCGAACTTGATCTCGATCAGAACGTCGTGCTCGCCGACCGGGCGACGCTCGATGGTCGTGCGCTCCAGCGGAGCCTTTGCGGCGGGAGCGGCGTATGCGGCGACAGTGGTCATGCCGGGGGTTCTCCTAAGGAGGGGTTCTGCGCCCGGCCTGCCTTCCGGCCGGGCACGGCCTCCAGCCTGCTCCTGATCACGGCGGTCACCCAGACCACGGCTTTGCGTACGTTCGCTGGTCCTACTACTGATGGTGGCAGGTTCGTATGCGTACGACCGTGAATACTGGACGTATGGAAGAACAGCCCTCTCAGGAGTCCGCGGGGCGGTCGGGACAGGCGGGACAAGCGGGGCCGGGGTCGGGGCGCCCGCTGGACCGGCGTGCCGAGCTCAGCGAGTTCCTGCGCACGCGCCGGGCCCGGCTGAAGCCGGAGGACGTGGGGCTGCCGGACTTCGGGCGGCATCGCCGGGTGCCCGGGCTGCGCCGCGAGGAGCTGGCGCAGCTGGCCGGGGTGTCCGTGGCGTACTACACACGGCTTGAGCAGGGCAACGGGCGGAACGTGTCCGCGGAGGTGCTCGACTCGATCGCGCGCGCTCTGCGGCTGACGGGGGCCGAGCACGCGCATCTCACGCATCTGGCGAAGCCGAAGCAGCACAAGAAGAAGCCGTCGGTCCGGCCGCAGCAGGTGCGGGTCGCTCTGCGGGAGCTGATCGACACGTTCGACGGGGTGCCCGCGTATGTCGTGGGGCGGCGGTCGGAGATCCTCGTCTGGAACCGGATGGCCGCGGCCGTTTTCGGGGACTGGGCGGAGGTGCCGCCGCAGGAGCGGAACTGGGCGCGGATGGTGTTTCTCAAGCCCGAGTATCGCGAGCTGTTCGTGGAGTGGGAGCAGAAGGCTTCCGACATGGTGAGTTTTCTGCGGATGGACGCGGGGTGCCACCCCGACGATCCGCGCCTGTCCGCCCTGGTCGGCGAGCTCTCCGTGAAGAGCGAGGAGTTCCGGCGGCTGTGGGCGAACCACGACGTCAAGGAAAAAAGCCATGGCGTCAAGCGGCTGCACCACCCCCTCGTCGGCGAGCTGACCCTCTCCTTCGAGTCCTTCCGCCTCGTCGACGACGACGAACAGTCAATGATCACCTACCACGCCGAACCGGGCTCCCCCTCCGCCGAAGCCCTCCGCCTCCTGGCCAGCTGGGGCACGGACGCGACCCGCGCGGGCACGGCATCGCCGCAGGCGTAGGTTTTTCGCCCCCGCCGCCCCTACCCATTCCCGTCCCTTACTCGGGGGCCAGCCCCCGAACCCCCGCTCCTCAAACGCCGGAGGGGCTGGGTGAGTGGGGGGCGGACGTAGGTGGGGGAGGCGGACGTGAGTGGGGGGGGTGGGTTGACCGAGGCGGGTGGGGATCGTCCTCAAACGCCGGACGGGCTGGAAAGCAGGGGGCGCAGCCCCCGCTTTCCAGGGGCGCGGGGAACTGCGCGACCAGCCACAACGAACCCGCACCCGAAATCGCACCCCCCGGGGCCTGGGGCGGAGCCCCAGAAGGATGGGACGGGTAGGGGCGGCGGGGGCGAGAAAAACCCGGACCGAGCGTCAGCCCTGGTACGGCGGAGCCGAACCCCATGTCCACTTCGGAACCGGCTGCTCCGCCGGAGGCACCGCGTCGGGCCCGGAGAAGTACACGGCAAGCCGAGTCCCCCACTCCGCGTACGCCACGAACGCGGAACGGAACTCGGCGTCAGAAGGAAGCCCCGCATCATCCGCCGCGTCCTGGAGAAGGTTCACCCACCTCCGCCGCTGCACCTCCGTGATCCCCTTCCCGAGATGCTTCGCGACCATGTGCCCATGCCCGCCCTGCGTCTCGGAGTACCCGGCCGGCCCCCCGAACACCTCCCCGAGCCACAGCGCGACATGCGACGCGTGCTCGGGAGCGAGGCCCTCGAAGACGGGCGCCAGGACCTCGTCCTTGAGGACCTTGTCGTAGAAGACCTCGGTGAGCCGGTCGAAGGCCTCGGCACCCCCCGCCCAGACGTACAACGTCGGCACGGACGCCCCCGTACCCCGTACCGTCGTCGGTTTGTAGTGCCGCATCTCCTCGATGGAGCTGATGTACGGCCGGATCTCGGCGAGGAATTCCTCGAAGAGCTCGGACTTGCGGAAGCCCTCGATGTGGTCCTCGGTGGAGGTCCAGGTGATGCGGAGCACGAAGTGCTCGAAGTCCTCCTCGCAGCGCGCCAGTTCGTAGTCGACACACTGCGGGGCCGCGGCGAGCTGGGCGGCGGCCCGGGTGTAGGCGGCGAGGAACTCCGCCGACTGCTGCTCGGGAATGCGGTACCGGATGTACTCAACGGTGTGCGCTGTCATGCCCCCACACAAACACGGACGGCCCGCGGAAGCTGCACTTCCGTCGGGCCGTTCGCGTATGTCAGCGTTCAGCGAACCACGGGACCATGGACCAGGGATCAGAGGTCAGCCTTGAGGGCCGGTCCGGTTCCCAGGACCGGCCCCGCCGGCTCACTTCCCGTAGTACGCGTTGTAGATCGAGATCGTCGACTTGTTGTTCTTCTTGTCGGTGATCTTCGCGTGGAACGAGATGCCCTTGCCCTTGGCCGGGTTCGTCACGCCGATCTTGCCGTTCTTGACGGTGACCTTCTTCCAGGTCTGGCCGTAGTCGTAGGACACGTACACCGACAGCGACTTGAGGTTCTTGCCGGCGGCCGAGCCCTGGACGGTCACCGGGATGGAGACCTTCTTGCCGGCCGGAACCTTGCTGTCCAGTCCGACGGCCGCGTTGAAGCGGACCGAGGAGGTGGGCAGCGCGGCACTGGTGACCTTCTTGGAGCGGAAGGTCCAGCTGGCGTCGATCCGGGTGGAGGCCGCTGCGACCTTGACGCTCCGCTTGACCGAGGTGGTCAGCTTGTACGAGGCGTCGCCGGCCGGGACCTTGAAGACTCCCTCGCCGAACAGCGGGTCCGCGTTCGAGCCGACCTTGGTGCCGTTGCGGTAGAGCGTCGTGGTGACCGACGAGAAGAGCGAGGAGCCGGCGTGGGTCTTGCCGTCGGCGAACAACGGCAGGTAGCCGTAGATCTCGTTGCCGTCGCGCTGGATGCCGAAGCCGGAGCCGACGCGCGGGCCGAAGACCGCCGTGTTGTAGATCTTCTCGTAGCTCTTGCCCGCCTTGAAGGTCTGGGCGCTGCCGAGCGTGTAGTAGGCCTCGGTGATCGGGAAGCCGTCGGGGTCCAGCCCGCCGTGCTGCTCGAAGTCCTGCTCCCACTTCACGCCGTTCGCGGTGGAGACATGCACCTTCCGCGTGCTGGGCAGCGTCTGCGGGACCCCGATCGAGGAGGCGCTGAAGCTGCCGGGCAGCCAGCCGATGGTGTTGACCGCGCCCTTCTTGCCGCTCGTCGAGGCGCCCAGGCCGACCTTCAGGGTGGCCAGTTCGCTCGTCTTGTAGTGCTTGGTGTAGCCGGTGGCGACCTTCTTCACCTTGCCGCCCGCGACGGTGTTGTACTCCTCACCGTCCTTGGCCCAGTGGCCGCCCCACTGCTGGAACAGCGAACCGTCGGTGATCTCCGGACCGGCGTGCGCGGTACGGAAGTTGGCGTACGTGTCCAGCCACCAGCCGAACCCGTAGCTGCTGTTGCCGACGTCCACCGTGTAGTCCGGCGACGCGAACTCCGACTTGGCGGCCGTGTCGGGCACGGTGACGTCCACCGGCTTCGCGGTCCGCGCGTCCACCGTGATCGTGACGTTCTTGGTGACGCTCAGTTTCGGCTGGGCCACCCAGTCGGCACCCTTGGTGAAGTCCTCCGGGTCGACGAAGAACGCCGAGTTGAGGATGAATCCGCCCTTGGGCACGCGGACCTTGACCGTGCCGGACTCGTCGTACGGCGTGAACCACTTGTCCGCGGCCGCACCGGAGACACCGGTCAGGTTGACGTCGTAGTACTTCGCCGGGTTGCCGTCACGGTCGATCATCTTGAGCGTGACGTCGTACGACTCCACCTCGCGCTGCACCGCCGCCGCCGTGCGCACGGTCTGGCCGCCGCCCGTCGCGGTCACGTACGCGGAGTAGCCGCCGTCGAGGGTGCCGCCCAGCTTGGTGTTGACCGTGAGGTCGGCGGAGGCCGTGCCGCCCGCCGGGACGGTCAGCGTCTTGGCGCCGAGCGTGAAGAAGCCGGCCGGAGCGGCCTGGCCCTTCGGGTTGGTGGCGGTCGCGGAGAGGCTCAGCGTGACATCGGCGGTGCCGAGGTTCTTGTACGTGATCTTCTTCGTGACCGGGGTGTCGTCGGTGTGCGGCCACTGCTGGATGCCGAAGCTCACGGACGACGGCTCGGCGAGCACGGTCTGCTTGATGGCCTTGTCGACCTGGATGCGGCCCGAACCCTGCTGGAACGGTGTGTACTTGCCGCCCTTGGTGGAGCCGGTCAGCGCGGCCTTGAGCTCGGTGTACGTCCAGTCCGGGTGCTGCTGCTTGAGGATCGCCGCGGCGCCCGCGACATGCGGGGTCGCCATCGACGTACCCGAGATGGTGACGTAGCCGGCGGGCTTCTCGCCGACCTCCTGGGCGATGAGGCTGCCCTTGGCCGAGGCGGCGGTGGTGTCCACGCCGGGTGCGGTCACGTCGGGCTTGATGGCGCCGTCGAGGCCGGGTCCGGTGCTGGAGAACGGGGCAAGCTTGTCGCCGTCGTCCACGGCGCCGACGGTGAGTGCGGCGGCCGCGCTGCCCGGGGAGCCGACCGTCTGCTCGCCGAACTCGCCGGAGTTGCCGGCGGCTATCGCGAAGAGGATGCCCTTCTCGGCCGACAGCTTGTTGACCTGGGCCTCCAGCGGGTCGATCTCCGCGGTGTCGCCGCCGCCCAGGCTGAGGTTCACCACATCGGCGCCCTGCTCGGCAGCCCAGTCCATGCCGGCGAGGATGCCGGAGTCGTCACCGAAGCCGCTGTCGTCGAGGACCTTGCCGTTGAGCAGCTGGGCTCCCGGCGCGACGCCCTTGTACTTGCCCGCGGACTTGGCGCCCGTACCGGCGGCGATGGACGCGACGTGCGTGCCGTGGCCGTACTTGTCGGTCGCGTCCGGAGCGGTCGAGAAGTTCTTCTCGGCGACGACCTGGTCCTTGAGGTCCGGGTGGGTCGTGTCGACACCCGTGTCGAGGACGGCGATCTTGACGCCCTTGCCGTCGAACCCGGCGGCCCAGGCCTTGTCGGCGCCGATCTGCTTGACGGACTTGTCGAGGCTGGCCTTGCGGACGCCGTCGAGCCACACGTGGGCGATGCCGGAGGCGGTCCGGGCGTTGCCGCCCTGCGCGTCGGTGACCGCGGCCCAGAGGTCGCTCGCGTCGGCCTTCGGTGTCAGCACCGCGTCCGCGTTCAGCGACTTGAGGGTCCTGCGGACCTTGGTGTCGCCCGCGTCACGGACGTCGGCCTTCGCCGCCGCTGCGGCGCCGCGGTAGCCGACGATCAGCTTGAGGCCCTGCTTCTGGGCCTTGCGGTTGGCCGACTTGTTGAGCTCGGTGACGTCGAAGAGCCGCTGGTCGAGCTTGCCGGAGGCGATCAGCCGCGCGGCGTCGGCCGGCACGACGAGGGTGTGCCCGCCGGCCGTGCGGATCTGGACGGGTATCCCCTCGCGGCCCTTGGCCCGCTCCAGGCCGACGACGCGGCCCTTGGCGTCGACGACCACACGGTCGCCGGTGATCAGGGTGATGCGGTGCTTGGGCGTGGTCGGCACGGCCGAGTCGGCGGCCGCGGTCCTGGCCTCCGCCGACGCCGGGCTGGTCATGCCCGCCGCCAGGGCCACGGCTGCCGCCGCGGCGATCGTGGCCACGCACGCTCTTTTCACTTGTCTGCGCAAGTCTCCCCCTGGAGATGCAGGTCCGGGATGAATCCCCGTTCATCCGGCCGGGGGACGTCCCGTACGCATGCTCGCGCGCAACCCCCCGGAATACTCAGTATGCCGGGGGGTGAACAGGCGCTCAATAGTGAGGCGGCTGTTATGAGTTCGCGTTTTCCTTCACGGTGATCTTTCCCTTGCGGATCGTGGCGAGCCGGGGGGCCTTTTTCGCGATGGCCGAATCGTGCGTGACCATGATGAAAGTGAGCCCGTGCTCCTTCCACATGGTTTCGAGTACGTCCATGATCTCGTCGCGCATGGACTCGTCGAGGTTGCCGGTCGGTTCGTCGGCGAGGAGCACCTTGGGCTGCTTGACCAGGGCGCGGGCGATCGCGACGCGCTGCTGCTGGCCTCCGGACAGCTCGGCCGGCAGATGTCCGAGCCGCTCGGCGAGACCCACGGAATCCAGTGCGGCCGCGGCCCGTTCGCGCCGGTCCTTGACCTTCAGCTTCAGGGGCACGAGGGCGGTTTCCACGTTCTCCTGGGCGGTGAGCGTGGGAATGAGGTTGAAGCTCTGGAAGACGAAGCCGATGTTCTCGCTGCGCACCTTGGTGAGCTTGCTCTCGGACAGTCTGGCGAGATCCGTACCGTCGAGTTCGACGCTTCCGGCGGTGGGCCGGTCGAGTCCGCCGAGCATCTGCAGCAGGGTGGACTTGCCGCCGCCGGTGGGGCCCTGGATGACCAGCCGGTCACCGTCCCCGATGGTCAGGTCGACCCCGTCGAGCGCGTCGACGGACTCCTTGCCCCGCTTGTAGCGCTTGGTGACGCCTCTGAGTTCGTACATGGTCCAACTCCTGGGATACGTAAAGTGGTTGGCTCCGCCGGGAGCGCCGTTCGCAAGCTGCGGGTGGTCCGTGGCTGGTCGCGCGGTTCCCCGCGCCCCTTCCGGGGCGCTGCACAGCGCCGAGTTACTCCACGCGGCGCAGGGCGTCCGCGGGCCGCAGGCGGGAGGCGCGCCAGCCGCCGAAGGCGCCCGCGATCAGGCCGCCGGTGACGGCGAGGCCGACCGCGAGGGCGATCGTGCTGAGGGCGACGGGCGCGGTGAGCGCCACGTCGAGGGCCTTGGACGCCGTCTCGCGGGCGGGTCCGCCCATGCCGCCGCCCATACCGCCACCCGGGCCACCGCCGCCGACTGCCCCGCCCGTGGAGCCGACTTCGGCCTGGAGCGTCGGGCTGATGGCGGTGACGGCATAGGCGCCGCCGAGGCCGAGCGCGATACCGAGGGCGCCGCCGACCAGGCCGTTGACGACCGCCTCGCCGACGACCTGCCGGGTGACTCGGCCGGACTTCCAGCCGAGCGCCTTGAGGGTGCCGAACTCCCTCACGCGGCGGGAGACGGCCGAGGAGGTGAGCAGGCCGGCGACCAGGAACGCGGCCACGAGCACCGCGATCGACAGCCACTTGCCCACGTTGGAGGCGAGGTCGGAAGCCGTGGAGAGGGAGCCGGAGACCGTGTCGGCGAGGTCGGCGGAGGTGGTGACGGTCGTACCCGACATGTTCTTCTGGATGGTCGACTTGACCGTGCTGATCTGCTGCGAGTCGGACGCCTTGACGTAGATCGTGGTGACCTTGTTCTTGGAGTCGCTGAGCGTCTGCGCCTGCTTGAGCGGGATGTAGAGGTTGGCCGCCGCGTCACCGCTCTCGGGGGTCGCGATGCCGATGACCTTGTACTTGACGCTCTTGATGGTGACCGTGTCACCGAGGGCGAGCTTCTTCTCCTTGGCGTACGACTTGTCGGCGACGACGACCTTGGCGTCGGTCTCGGAGGACTTGAAGGTCCGGCCGCTGGTGATCTTCGAGGAGGTCAGCGGGCCGAGCGCGGGCTTGGTGACGTCGGTGCCGTAGACGGAGTAGTTGTTGACGTCGAAGTCGGCGCCGCCGCCCTCGACCCGGCCCTCCGGGGACTGCTGGGCGCCGGGCTGGCCGCCGCCCTGCTGGTTGCCGCCGCCGCTCTGCTGGTCCTGCTGGAACTGGCCCTGGCGGAACTGGCCGCTGACCTTGATGACCTGAAGGCTGAGCCCCCCTACGGCGTCCGAGACACCGTTCTGTGTGCCGACCTTGGAGACCGTGCTCGTGGCCAGGGTCTGGAAGCCCTGCACCATGACGCGGTCGCTGCTCTGTTCTTCGTCGGAGTCGCTGCCCCGGGCGTCGAACTGGAAGCGCGGGCGCTCGCCCGTGCTCGACTGTGCCTGGGCCGCCTTGGTGACCGTCATGTCCGTGCCCAGTCCGTACAGCGACTGGAGGACCTTGCCCTGCGCCTTCTCCATGCCGGACGACACGGAACTGACCACGATGACCAGGGCGATGCCCAGGGCGAGTCCGGAGGCGACGACGAGCGCCGCCTTTCTGCGGCGGCGCAGTTCGCGCCTCAGGTAGGTGAAGAACATGGCCGAAAGCTAGGGACACCGCGTGATGGCGGGATAAGGCCCGCATAAGAGAAGGATGAGAACACTGTGCGCCGCCGCGGAACCCTGTGAGAACGCCGAGGGCGGTTGCCCGTACGAGTCGTACGGACAACCGCCCTCGGGACGGGAAACGCGTTCGGGTCAGACGGCCGAACCGGCCTTCCACGCCGCCCAGTCCAGGTTCCAGCCGTTGAGGCCGTTGTCCGGGGCGATGGTCTTGTCACCGGTGTTCCGCACGTCCACGACGTCACCGACGATCGAGTGGCTGAAGAACCAGCCGCCCGGCGTGTTCGGGTCGTTGGCGCCCTTCGTGTCCGACAGGCCGACGCAGCCGTGGCTGGTGTTGACGCTGCCGAAGATGGACTTGGCGCCCCAGTAGTTGCCGTGGATGAAGGTGCCGGAGTTCGACAGACGCATCGCGTTCGGTACGTCCTTGATGTCGTACTCGCCCTTGCCGTCGTCGTCCGTGAAGCCCACGGTCGCGCCGTTCATCCGGGTCTCCTTGAACTTCTCGGAGATCACCATCTGGCCCTGGTACGTCTTGTTCTCGGGCGAACCGGCGGAGATCGGGATCGTCCGGATGGTCTTGCCGTCCTGCGTGACCTTCATGGTCTTGGTCTGCGCGTCGACGATCGAGACCTGGTTGCGGCCGATCTTGAAGGTGACCGTCTTCTGCTGCACGCCGTAGACACCGTCGGCGCCCTCGACGCCGTCGAGGTTCAGCTTGAGCGTGACGGTCGAGTTGCCCTTCCAGTACTCCTCGGGGCGGAAGTCGAGCCGGTTGGCGTTGAACCAGTGGCCGACGACCTCCTGGCCGCTGCTGGAGGAGACGGTGATCCCCTTCTGCACGTCGGCCTTGTTGGTGATGGCCTTGTCGAAGTTGATCGAGACCGGCATGCCGACGCCGACGGTGGAACCGTCCTCGGGCGTGAAGTTGCCGATGAAGCTGTTGGCCGGGGAGACGGTCGTGAACGACGCGTTCTCGTGGGCGGCGCGGCCGTCGGAGTCCTTGGCCGTCGCGGCGATCTTGTAGGCGGTGGCGCGCTCCAGCTGGGCGCTGGGCTTCCAGCTCTTCTTGTCCGCGGATATCTCACCCGCGACAGCCGCGCCGGCCGCCGTCTTCATGGTCACGTCGGTCAGCGTGCCCTTGGTCACAGTGACGGCCGCGGCGCTGTTGATGGAGGCGTTGTCGGAGCCGTCCTTGGGTGTGATCTTGATCTGGGCCTCGGAGGACTTCTTGGCCGCCGCCTCGTCGACCTTGGCCTGCGAGGTGCTGTCACCGCCTTCGCCCTTGGGGTCGTCGCCGCCGCCTCCGCTGCACGCAGAGAGCACCAGCACCCCGCCGAGCAGTGCGGACGCGACCGTGAGGCCCTTGCGCCGCTTACTGTCCGTCATCACACGCTTCTCCATCGTTGCCGAATCCCCAAAACCCCGAGAGTCCCCGTAACACCTGTAAACGCTACGACCGGTTCGTCCCGTTCCACACCCTTCCCAGGTGTGGGGCACACCACGTCGATCCATTTCGGCCCACGTCGGATCGTCCTCGATCCGACCGGTGCGGCTGTTACGACTGGTGCGGGTGTCGGTCACTGCGCCCCTTGAGACGACAGAACCCCGGGTGGCGGTTGCCGCCCGGGGTCACGATTCTCCCAAGCCGCCTCAGCCGACCACTTCTTCCTCGTCTCCGGCCTCATCATCCTCGTCGAGGTCCCACTCCGGCGAATCGGGGTCGTAGTCGATCTGCTCGGTGCTCCAGGAGGCCTGCGCGAGTTCGACCCCGGTCACCCCGCTGACCAGGTCGAACGGGTCGACGAGGTACGCGAGGGCCTCGGCAGTGTCTTCCGTCACTGCGCTCTCGGCGTGCGCCCGCTCGTCGCCGGGGAGCTCGGGGTCCTCGGCGATGCGCCCCAGCGCGGCCTTGGTGAGCGCGTTCTCGTCGTCGACCTCGACGACCAATTCGACGCGCAACCGTACAAAACGTGATGCCTCAGGAGTGCTCATACGTCGGAGCGTACGACTCATCACCACCGTGACTTTCCCGTGACCCGCACCTTTCACTAACATCGCCCCACACGGCCAATTCGCCAGCGTCACAAGGGGATCGATATTCCGTGTCCGCACGTCGATCGTTGCTGACCGCCACCGCCGCGGGGACCCTGCTGGGCGCCCTGTGGTTCGTCCCGTCCGCCAATGCGACCGGAGACGCGACGGCAGAACACAGAACACAGACAGCGACGACCACACCCCTGCAGACCAAGACGGGGGACGAGACCACCTCCGTCCGCACCCAACTGGCCGACACGGGAAGCTTCGACACGACTCCGTACGTGGTCGGCGGCACCCTGTTCCTCAGCCTGGGCGCCGGTTTCGTGGTGTATTCGGTACGCCGGGAACGTACGACCTTGTATTGAAGGCGCACCCTGGTCGCTTCTCCGTACCGCGTGAACAGGGAGTGGCCCACGTGAAGATCGTCTTCCTGCTGCACAACGCCTACGCCATCGGCGGCACCGTGCGCTCGACGCTCAACCTCGCCGGTGCGCTGGCCGCGCGGCACGAGGTGGAGATCGTCTCGGTCTTCCGCAGCGAGGACAGACCCCTGCTCGGGGTGAACCGCAAGGTCCGTCTCGTCCCGCTCGTCGACGAGCGCCAGGACGCGCCGACGTACGACGGCGAAAACCCTCTCATGGCGCGCCCCTCCACGGTCGTGCCTCCCGCCGAGGTCCTCGCCCACCGCTACAACGAACTCACCGACGAGCGGCTGCGCGACTTCCTCGACGGGACGGACGCGGACGTCGTCGTCGCGACCCGCCCGGCACTGGTAGTCGTCCTGGCCCGGTACGGCTCGCGCCGCTACCTGCGCGTCGGACAGGAGCACCTGTCGTACGACAACCACGTCCCGGACGTACGCGCCGCGCAGAACGAGGCCCTGCGGCACCTGGACGCCTTCGTCACCGTCTCCGCGCAGGACGCGGCCGACCACCGCGCCCGCCTGCCCGGGCTGCGGACGCGGATCACCGACGTCCCGAACGCCGCGCCCCGCCCGAAGGCCGAACGTTCCGACGTACAGGCCCCTTTGGTGGTCGCCGCGGGCCGGCTGATGCCGGTCAAGCGCTACGACCTGCTCATCGAGGCCTTCGGCAAGGTCGTCGCCGTACGCCCGGAGTGGCGCCTGCGGATCTACGGCCAGGGGCCGGAACGCGCCACCCTCCGCGCGGCCGTCGACGCACACCGCCTGAACGACCACGTCTTCCTCATGGGACCCCACCCGACGATGGAGACCGAGTGGGCCAAGGCCTCCGTCGCCGCCGTGAGTTCGGACTGGGAGTCCTTCGGCATGACGATCCTGGAGGCCATGCACGCCGGCGTCCCGGTGGTGGCGACCGACTGTCCGCACGGCCCCGGCGAGATCATCACCGACGGCTCCGACGGACTCCTCGTACCGCCGGGCGACGCGGACGCGTTCGCGGCGGGACTGCTGAAGCTGATCGAGGACACGGACCAGCGCCGTCTCATGGGTGAGGCCGCCAGGGAGTCCGTCCAGCGCTTCGCGCCCCGCCGGATCGCGGACCGGTACGAGCGCCTGTTCGCCGAACTGCGCGAGGCCCGCACCTCAACGGCGACAAAGGTCACGCGCCGCGTACGCCGCGCGCTCACGGCGCTGCTGCCCCAGAGCTCACGCCCCCGCCCCGAGGAAGCGCCCCCGGCGGCCCCGCCCGCCGCCCCACCGCCCGCGGACGCCCGCCCACGCGCCCTGCGCCCGAAGGCCGGCTGCACGACCGACTCCACCGGCTGCGTACGGATCACGGTGAACGCGGCGAGCGTGTCCGGCAAGGACCTCACCCTGGTCCTGCGCCACCGGCACGGAGACGACGAGACACGCGTCCCGCTGGATCCCCCGACGGACCTGAAGTCGCCCTGGACCGCGGACCTGACGCACGCTCGCCTTGCCCTGGCGGAAGGCCGCTGGGACCTGCATGTCGAACGCGCGGAGGACGGCACACGCCGTCGTCTCAAGGCGGGACTCGTCGAGCAGCGCGGCCTGCTGAGCGCGAGACCGGTTCCGGGGAAAGCCTTCGCCTGGTGGATCCCGTACGCGACGAAGGACGGCTACCTGGCCCTGCGGACCTTCCGCCGCCCGGCCCACGCGGAAGCCACCGCCCTGCGCACCGACGACGACTCACTGTCCGTGGAAGGCGCGCTCCACGGGGCGGTCCTGGGCGAGGACGCGGTCCTGCTCGGCGTCTCCCGCGACGGCGAGGCCCACAACTTCACCACACCGGCGAGACCCACCGGAGAACAGACGTTCAGGGCCCGCATCACGACGCTGCCCCGCCCCGGCGAGGCGGACAAGCCCCTGTGGGACCTCTTCCTGCGCCCCTCCGAAGCCGCCGCCCCCGTACGAGTGGGCCGCATCACCGACGACATCGTCGACCGCAAGCCCACAACGAAACACCCGAGCACAACGCTGACCACCCCAACAGGCAAGTCAGTGCGGGCCCACTACTTCTTCACGACGACGAACGACGTGGCAATCAGCGCCCTTTAAGGGCGCGGCGAACTGGGGCCCCGTAAGGGGCGCGGGGAACTGCGCGACCAGCCACACTCAACCCGCAGCCGCGCACAACACTTCCCCCCGAGCTCTTAGGCGGACCGACGCCCGCCCCCCTGCCCTCCACGCGCACGCGAAGAACCCGCACCACCACGCCCCCGAGAACCCCCACTGGTACCGGCCCCGGCACCGGGACGCGCGGCGGCATTCCCACGCCCGCCCCCACCACGCCGAGCCCGAGACGGCGACTTCGACTGAGCCTGCGCAGCAACCGGCTCCGGCACAGGAATGACAACAGGAACCCCGGACGGCTCCCGGGCCCCCGTGATCCGTACGAGCTCCTCGTCGCTCGACTTGATCCGAGCGGTCTGCGGACTGATCCCGGCGTCGGCCATCAGCCGGATCATCTCCCGCTTCTGCTCGGGCAGGACGAGCGTGACGACGCTCCCGGACTCCCCCGCGCGGGCGGTGCGCCCGCCTCGGTGGAGATAGTCCTTGTGGTCGACCGGCGGATCGACGTTCACGACGAGGTCGAGATCGTCGACGTGAATCCCGCGAGCCGCGACGTTCGTGGCGACGAGCGCGGTGACAAGACCGGTCTTGAACTGGTCGAGCGTCCGGTTCCGCTGCGGCTGCGACCGCCCGCCGTGCAGCGCGGAGGCCCGCACACCACTCGCCAGCAACCGCTTGGCGAAGCGGTCGGCGGCGCGCTTGGTATCGACGAACAGAATCACGCGCCCGTCACGCGCGGCGATCCGCATCGCGACGGCCTTCTTGTCGGTCTCGTCGGCGACGTGCAGCACGTGGTGCTCCATCGTCGTCACCGCGCCCGCGGAGGGGTCGACGGAGTGCACGACGGGGTCCGTGAGGAACATCCGTACGAGCTTGTCGATGTTCTTGTCCAGCGTCGCGGAGAACAGCATGCGCTGGCCGTCCGGCTCGACCTGGTTGAGCAGTGCCGTGACCTGGGGCATGAACCCCATGTCGGCCATCTGGTCGGCCTCGTCGAGGACGGTGATGCCCACCTGGGCGAGGGTGCAGTCGCCCCGGTCTATCAGGTCCTTGAGCCGCCCGGGCGTGGCCACGAGCACCTCGGCGCCGCGCCTCAGCAGACCGGACTGCTTGCCGATGGAGAGGCCGCCGACGACGGTCGCGAGCCGCAGGTTCACGGCCGTGGCGTACGGCGTGAGCGCGTCGGTGACCTGCTGCGCGAGCTCGCGCGTGGGCACGAGGACGAGCGCGAGCGGCGCCTTGGGCTCGGCACGACGGCCGGCCGTGCGGGCGAGCAGCGCGAGGCCGAAGGCGAGGGTCTTGCCCGAGCCGGTGCGGCCCCGGCCGAGGATGTCGCGCCCGGCGAGGGAGTTGGGGAGCGTCGCGCCCTGGATCGGGAACGGCTCGATGACCCCCTGGGCGGTGAGGGTCTTGGTCAGCGCGGCCGGCATGTCCAGCGCGTCGAAGGACTCGACGGAGGGCAGCGCGGGCGTCAGCGTCTGCGGCAGGGTGAACTCCCGCGGCGCCGTCGACTGCTGGGACGGCTTCTTGCGTACGTTCCTTGCGCCGCCGTTCGCGGAAGCCGCCGGGGCTCCGCCGCGCGCGCCACGAGAACCGCGGGTACCCCGGGAATTCGCCGGTCGTTTGCCGACGGGTCGTTCAGGACGTTCGGATCGAGTCATGCTGGATCTGGAATTCCTTCCTGGGCCTCACGGTTACCCGTGTTCAAGAACACACGGACAGCACAAGCCGGGGCCCGCACCCGAAGGTGCGGGCCCCGGCTCGCGTGTTACGCGTCCCGGAATTAGGCGGGGACGATGTTCTCCGCCTGCGGGCCCTTCTGACCCTGCGTGACGTCGAAGGAGACCTTCTGGCCCTCCTGCAGCTCACGGAAGCCCGAGGTGGCGATGTTCGAGTAGTGGGCGAAGACGTCGGCGCCGCCGCCGTCCTGCTCGATGAAGCCGAAGCCCTTTTCCGCGTTGAACCACTTCACGGTGCCAGTAGCCATGTCATTTCTCCAAGATAGGTGGCTCCCATCCGGAAATGACCGGAAAAACAAAACGCGCCTGAGAGAGGATTCCTTTCAGGCGCACAAAGTTAATGGGTACCAAAAACGTTTCGTTAGGAACCCTAGCACAGTTTTCGGTGGGGGCGTCGCGACGCCCCGACGCCCCCACCTCGCACATCTGTAGGAACCCCGGAAATCCCTATGCCAGCGGGCCCGTTACGGGTTCCACGGCCTCGACCAGGTGGCCGCCGCGCACGAACGCGTCCGCGGCCGCCAGGTCCGGGGCGAGGAAGCGGTCGGGGCCCGGGCCCGCGACACCGGCGGCGCGGGCGGCGGCGATCGCGGCCTGCGAGGCGGGTGCGGGGGTGAGGCCGGTGCGCAGCTCGATGGCGCGCGTGGCGGCGTACAGCTCGATGGCGACGATCCGGGTCAGGTTGTCGACGGCCGTACGGAGCTTGCGGGCGGCCGACCAGCCCATCGAGACGTGGTCCTCCTGCATGGCGGAGGACGGGATGGAGTCGGCGGAGGCCGGGACGGCGAGCCGCTTCATCTCGCTGACCAGGGCGGCCTGCGTGTACTGGGCGATCATCAGGCCGGAGTCGACGCCGGCGTCGTCCGCGAGGAACGGCGGCAGGCCGTGCGAGCGGTTCTTGTCGAGGAGCCGGTCCGTGCGGCGCTCGGTGATCGAGCCGAGGTCGGCGGCGGCGATGGCGAGGAAGTCCAGGACGTAGGCGACCGGGGCGCCGTGGAAGTTGCCGTTCGACTCGACGCGGCCGTCGGGCAGGACGACGGGGTTGTCGACGGCGGAGGCGAGTTCGCGGTCGGCGACCAGACGGGCGTGGGTCATGGTGTCGCGGCCGGCGCCCGCGACCTGCGGGGCACAGCGCACGGAGTAGGCGTCCTGGACGCGGGGGGCGTCGTCCTGGTGGTGGCCGGTCAGCTCCGAACCCTTCAGCACGGCCAGCATGTTGGCGGCGCTGGCGCCCTGGCCCGGGTGGGGGCGGATGGCGTGCAGTTCGGGGGCGAGGACGCGGTCGGTGCCGAGGAGCGCTTCGAGGGAGAGGGCCGCGGTGATGTCGGCGGACTTGTAGAGGGTGTCGAGGTCGGCGAGGGCCATGACCAGCATGCCGAGCATGCCGTCGGTGCCGTTGAGGAGGGCCAGGCCCTCCTTCTCGCGCAGCTCGACGGGCTCGATGCCGTGCGCGGCGAGGAGTTCACCGGCGGGGCGAATCGTTCCGTCCGGGCCCTCCGCGTCCCCCTCGCCCATGAGAGTCAGGGCGCAGTGGGAGAGCGGCGCGAGGTCGCCCGAGCAGCCGAGGGAGCCGAACTCGTGGACGACCGGGGTGATACCGGCGTTCAGGATGTCGGCCATGGTCTGCGCGACGGACGGGCGGACGCCCGTGTGGCCCGAGCAGACGGTCTTCAGCCGCAGGAACATCAGGGCACGGACGACCTCGCGCTCGACGTGCGGGCCCATTCCGGCGGCGTGCGACCGCACGATGTTGCGCTGCAGCTGGGCGCGCAGTTCCGGGCTGATGTGCCGGGTCGCGAGGGCTCCGAAGCCGGTGGAGACCCCGTACACGGGCTCCGGCTTGGCCGCCAGCGCTTCCACGATCTCGCGGGCCGCGGCGAGCGCCGAGACCGCCTCGTCGGAGAGCTCGACCCGGGCGCCGCCGCGCGCCACGGCGAGAACGTCGGACGCGGTGACACCCGTCGTCCCCACCACCACAGTGTGCATATCCATATTCAGGAGCGTACGCAGTGAATGCCTTGGTGTCACTAGTGGGTGGCAGGTTGGGTCCTTACACACAGGACCCCAAAAGACCCCACAGGACCTCATAGGGGCGGACGGACGGGGGCGGCCCTACCGTCGGCCGCGGAACCGCCGGCGTTCGGCCGCGGCGGGCGGGGGTGCGTCGGCGAGGCGTACGACGGGGTCGTCCGGCCCCTCACGGCCCGCGACGACGGGCTTCGCGGAACGTACGGCCTTGGCGCGGTACTGGGCCGCGTCGGCGAGCCGGAAGAGCCGCCGGGCCGAGCGGACGGGCCCGAGCGGGTCCTCGGTCGACGCGACCCCGCAGGCGACACCCTCGCCGAGCTCCAGCTCGGCGGCGCGGCGGCACAGCTCGTCGGCGACGCGTACGACCTCGTCGGCGGCCGGGCCCACGGCCAGCAGGCAGAACTCGTCGCCGCCGAGGCGCGCGGCGAGGGTGCCGGGCAGCATCGCGCCGCACAGCGAGAGGACAGACCCGAAGCGCTCAAGGAGCCGGTCGCCGACGGCATGGCCCCGGGTGTCGTTGACGCGCTTGAGGCCGTTGAGGTCGCAGACGACGAGGCTCACGACCACGCCCTCGGCACGGTGGCGCTCGATGGCCTCGTCGAGCCGCATGTCCACGGCACGGCGGTTCGCGAGGCCGGTGAGGGCGTCGGTGAAGGCGAGTCGGCGGGCCTCCTCCAGGCGTTCGGTCTGCGCGATCCCGGCGGCGACCACGGAGGCGAGGACGGTCGCGAAGTCGGCGTCGGCGCGGTCGAAGACTGGGGCTCCGGCAGGCCGGGCCACATACAACTCCCCCCAGGCGCGCCCGTGCATGACGATCGGCGCGACGACACAGCACCCGCGGCCGCGTCTGCGCAGGGCGGCGACGCGCTGATGGCAGTACCCGGCGTCCCCCGCGGCCGGTCCGTCGGCCGTCTCCACCCAGGCGTTGGGCCCGCCGCCGCCGACCCAGCGTTCGTGCAGGAACTCCGTGATCTCCGGGAACTGGTGCACGGGGTAGGCCTCGTCCTCCGGGAACTCCTCCTCGTCCCGGGCCCGCTCCCCTACGTTCGCCAGGACCCGCAGCCGCCCGAGTTCCCGCTCCCACACGGACAGCGCGGCGAAGCTCCCGCCCAGCGCCCGGCAGGCTCCGGCCGCGGCCGCGCGCCAGGACTCCCGCGGGGCGTGCGCGGCGGCCATGCCCTGCGCCAGCGTCACCACGGCCCTCAACCGCACATCGTCACCGCCCATCACTCCAGGTTAGGTATGTTTGTAATAATTTGGGAGATTGATGCGGCGAACAGGGGTCCGGGGCGGGCCTTTCCCTGGAGGCGGCCGGCTACGATGATCGGGACACCGAGAAGTTAACCGTCGTTAACGTGGACCGTGAACCGGGAGAGTCTCATGTCCGAGCAAGGCGCGGAACAGCGGTTCGGGGAGTACGTCGTGGTGCGACGCCATACGTCGTCGCACGTCGCCGAGCTCGTCCTGGACCGGCCCAAGGCCATGAACGCCGTGTCGACGGCCATGGCCCGCTCGATCGCCGCGGCGTGCGAGGCGCTGGCCGCGGACCGGGACGTCCGGGCGGTCGTCCTCACCTCCACCCACGAGCGGGCCTTCTGCGTCGGCGCCGACCTCAAGGAGCGCAACTCCCTCACGGACGCCGAGCTGGTCCGTCAGCGTCCGCTCGCGCGGGCCGCGTACACGGGCGTCCTCGATCTGCCGATGCCCACCATTGCCGCCGTGCACGGGTTCGCGCTGGGCGGCGGTTTCGAGCTGGCCCTGGCCTGCGATCTGATCGTGGCGGACGGTACGGCGGTGGTGGGGCTGCCCGAGGTGTCCGTCGGCGTCATTCCCGGGGGCGGGGGTACGCAGTTGCTGCCGCGGCGGGTGGGGGCGGCGCGGGCGGCCGAGCTGATCTTCTCGGCGCGGCGGGTGGAGGCGGCGGAGGCGCGGGAGCTGGGGCTGGTCGATGTGCTGGTTGCCGTGGGCGAGGCCCGTGCGGAGGGGTTGGCGGTGGCCGGGCGTATCGCCGTCAACTCGCCCGTCGGGCTGCGGGCCGCCAAGCGGGCGCTTCGGCTCGGGCACGGGCTCGATCTCCGCGCCGGTCTGGAGATCGAGGATGCCGCGTGGCGCTCGGTCGCCTTCTCGGGCGACCGGGCGGAGGGGGTGGCAGCCTTCAACGAGAAGCGCCGCCCGGAGTGGCCCGGCGAGTAGTTCCTCGCCCCCGCCGCCCCTACCCATTCCCGTCCCTTACTCAGGGGCTACGCCCCCGAACCCCCAAAAGACTGCGCAGTTCCCCGCGCCCCTAAAAAACTAGGGG
>NZ_JBHXSU010000027.1:0-127441 GCF_042715345.1 Streptomyces sp. NPDC058697 | reverse complement strand
CCCCAGACCCCGTGGGGTTCGATTTCGGGTGCGGGTCCGTTTGGGCTGAGCGCGCAGTTCCCCGCGCCCCTGGGTTTTTCAGCCTCTCCGGCGTTTGAGGAGCGGGGGTTCGGGGGCGGAGCCCCCGAGTAGTGACGGGAATGGGTAGGGGCGGCGGGGGCGAAAACACACCCCCCAACCACCGCTCGCCGCAAGCCGCACAAACAAGGAGCCCCGTGAAATACCGCGAGCACTTCGACCGGCAGGTCGCGCGTGAGGACGTCTGGATCCCCACCCGGGACGGGCGGACCCACCTGCACGCCCGCATCTGGCGCCCCACCGACGCCGAGGCAGAACCCGTGCCAGCCCTCCTCGAATACCTCCCGTACCGCAAGACCGACTGGACGGCTCCTCGCGACGCCCAACGCCACCCCTGGTACGCCGGCCACGGCTACGCATCCGTACGCGTCGACATCCGAGGCCACGGCGACAGTGAGGGAACCCCCGGCGACGAGTACGACGCACAGGAACTCGCGGACGGCGTGGACGTCGTCAACTGGCTTGCCGAGCAACCCTGGTGCACCGGCAAGGTCGGCATGTTCGGCATCTCCTGGGGCGGTTTCAACTCCCTCCAGATCGCCGCCCTCGCCCCCGAACCGCTGAAGGCGATCGTCACGGTCTGCTCGACGGACGACCGTTACGACAACGACGTGCACTACACGGGCGGCGCCGTCCTCGGCATCGACATGCTCGCCTGGGCGGGCACGATGCTGGCGTTCGCGGCCCGCCCGCCGGACCCGACGAGCGTCGGGAAGGACCGCTGGCTGCCGATGTGGCGCGAGCGCCTCGAAGCGCTCGACCCGTTCCTGCACACCTGGCTGGCACACCAGCAACGCGACGACTACTGGCGGCACGGCAGCGTCTGCGAGGACTACGCGGCGATCGACGCGGCGGTCCTGGCCGTCGGCGGCTGGAACGACCCCTACCGCGACACCGTGTTGCGGCTCGTGGAGCACCTGCCCGACGACCGCGTACGGGGGATCATCGGGCCCTGGTCGCACCAGTACCCGGATCGCGGTCTGCCGC
This sequence comes from Streptomyces sp. NPDC058697, assembly GCF_042715345.1. Classification (NCBI taxonomy): domain Bacteria; kingdom Bacillati; phylum Actinomycetota; class Actinomycetes; order Kitasatosporales; family Streptomycetaceae; genus Streptomyces; species Streptomyces sp. NPDC058697. Next base: position 126,376 of record NZ_JBHXSU010000027.1, on the reverse strand, counting down.
CCGGTCCGGCCATCGGGTTTCTGCAAGAGACTCTGCGTTGGTGGGACCAGCATCTCAAAGGCGAGGACACCGGCGTCATGCGCGAGCCCAAACTCCGCGCCTGGCTGAACGACCCTGTTCCGCCCGCCACTTCGTACGACGTGATGCCGGGGCGCTGGGTGGGGGACGACAACTGGCCCTCCCTATCCGTCAGTTGGGACGAGCGGCCCCTCGCGGGAACCGGCACGGCCGATCCCGTCCTCGTACGCTCCCCGCAGCACACCGGTCTCGACGCCGGCCGCTTCTTCCCCTTCGGCAACGCGAGCGATCTGCCGCCCGATCAGCGGGAGGAGGACGGCCGTTCGGTCTGTTTCGACTCGGCGCCGCTGGAGGGGAGGGTGGAGATCCTGGGGCGTCCGCGCGTCCGGCTCAGGCTCGACAGTGCGACTCCGCGCGCCCACGTCGTCGCCCGCGTCTGCGATGTCGCGCCCGACGGCTCGTCCACCCTCGTCACCCGTGGCGTACTCAACCTGCTGAGCAGGCACGGGCGCGACCGGGCCGTCGAGTGGACCCCGGGCACGTACGAGACCGTGGAGTTCGAGCTCAATGGCATCGGGTATGCCTTCCCGCCCGGCCACCGCATCCGGGTCGCCGTCTCGGACACGTACTGGCCCTGGGTGTGGCCGCACGGCGAGCGCGGCCGGCTGACCGTGCTGCCCGCCGACAGCGCCCTGCTCCTGCCCGTACGGGACCCCGCGTCGGACGAGAAGGAGAATGAGGGCGAGGGTCGGGAGTCCGTCCGGTTCGAAGAGCCCGAGCAGGCCCCGCCGCTGCCCGTCACCTACGAGCGGCCCGCCGAGGTGACACCGGAGCGGCTGGTCACGTACGACGTCGCGAAGGGCGAGTGGACGCTGGAGGTCGATCCCAACTACGGCGGATCGCGGGTCTACCCGGACGGGCTGCGCTACGAGGAGAGCGCCCGCGAGACGTACCGGATACGGGCCGACGATCCGCTGTCCGCGGTGGCCGTCTCCGAGTGGACGATCCGGCTGCGGCGCGGCGACGACTGGGACGCTGAGATCATGACGCGTACGGAGCTGCGGGCCACGGCCACGGAGTTCATCATGGACAGTCGCATGGAAACACGGGCGGACGGAGAGACAGTGGTCGAGCGCGCATGGCACCGCACCACCCCGAGGACGTCGGCGTGAAGGCCGCGAAGACGCCCCGCCGTGCCGTCGCCGCCGCCGATCGCACCCGCCAGCCCACCGAGGTCCGCCGCCGGCTCATCGTGGAGGCGGCCGTCCCGCTCATCGCCGAGCGCGGGTACGCGTCTGTGGGGGTGCGGGACGTCGCCGCCGCGGCCGGGGTGTCGGTGGGTACGGTCACGTACCACTTCGGCAGCGTGCAGGAGATCCTCTCCGAGGCGATGGTGCTGCACATCGAGCGCTACTACGCGGCGCTGAACGAGGCCGCCGAGCAGGCGGCCGGCAGCGGTGAGGCGCTGCGGCTGCTGATCGACGCGCTGTTCACGGAGGACACCGACCGGCACTGGCGCATGTGGTTCGACTACTGGAGCGCGGGCGACCGCGACCAGGACCCCGAGCAGGCCTTCGCGAGCGGCCAGGCCAAGCGGTACGAGGACTGGCACAGCCAGATCCGCGCCCTGGTCGAACGGGGCGTCGCCGACGGGGAGTTCGTCTGCGCGGACCCGGCGGGCTTCACCGTCCGCTTCGCCGCCCTCTCGGACGGACTGGCCCTCCAGCGGCTGCGCCAGTCGCCCGCACTGAGCACGCAGGACGCGCGTCGGCACCTGTACCGGCTCGTCGAGTCCGAGCTGCGGACCGGTGACCGGTAGGCGGCTCACGAGTTTCCGGTTTCGGCACCGGGTTCCCCAACTGCTGGATCGCCTCGAAACCGTCGTCGCCGTCACAGCGGGGCGCGGTACGCCTCGAAGACGGTGAGCCGGGAAGTGATCGTGTGTGACGCCGTGGTCAGGGCCACCAGCATCCGGGCGATGTTGCTGTTGGTGGTGGGAGCGGTCACCGCCAGGGCCCCCGCATACGGATGGTCGGTGCCCCGCACGGGTACCGCGACTGCGAGATAGCCCGGGCGGTACTCCTCGATCTCCGTCGCGTAGCCCTGCTCCCTGATGCGGGCCAGCTCGTCGGGGAGTTGCGCGGCGGTCAGGGTGCGGGGTGTGCGGCGGCGCATCAGCGGCGCGATCGAGGGCAGCGGGTACTGGTCCGGGAGCATGGCGAGGGTCAGCTTCCCGGCGGCGGTGCTGTGCAGCTGCATGTGCCGCCCGCCCACGCTGGCCCTGGCCCGGTTGCGGTGCCCGCCGACGTTCTCGATGCACAGCAGTTCCGAAGCGTTCGGCACGGACAGCGTGATGGCGTTGTCGAGGCTCTGCGCGAGGTTCTCGATGACGGGCCGTGCCGCCTCGCGCAGGGTCCGCTGGCGGGGCGCGCGCAGGCCGATCTCGTACAGCTGCAGTCCGAGCCGGTAGTTGGAGCCCTCGCGCTCCAGGAGTTCGCCGGCGACCAGTTCCTGGCAGAGGCGGTGGACGGTGGCCTTCGCGACCCCCGTGCGGGCCGTCAGCTCGGTGAGGCTGAGCGAGAAGTCGTTGTCCCGGAAGGCGCCCAGGATGAGCCCGACCTTGCCCAGGACGGTCTTGGGTGGCTCTCCGTCCCCTCCGGCCACGTCCTCGCGCTCACGGTGGGAGCTTGCGGTTGTCACGATGTGTCCTCCTCACCTCGGTGGCGCATTGCCCGGAAGGGGCGTCCACCAGAACGAGGAAATGAAATATAGGCGCTTCTCAATTTCCTGGCGATGTACTCGCTGTGACGTTTTCGACGGTGGGGTGCGGTGCCTGGGGGTGCCGGAGCGGGACGACACCCACGCAGCGGCCGTCCCGGTCCAGGAGCCGCCCCATGTGCTTGACCGTGCGCAGCACCACCGAGCGGTCGCTGATGGTGAGGCGGGGCAGCCGCCGCGAGAGGTGGGCCTCGAAGGCGTGCACGTCGTGGAGATCGCGCAGCCAGACGTCGATCACCAGGTTGTGCGGGCCGGTCGTGATGGCGCACGAGCGGACCTCACGTACTCCGGCCAGCACCTGGCTGGTCTCCTCCACGTACTGGCCGGGGACCGAGGCGAAGTACACGGCGGACAGCGGCCAGCCCGACAGGGGGCGGGCCAGATCGCAGCGCAGGCTCAGCCGGGCGGCGAGCAGCGACTGCAGCCTGCGGCGCACCGTGGTGAGGCTCGTGTCCGTCGCCGTCGACAGGTCGGCCAGCGACATGCGCCCGTCCGTGCCCAGCAGCTCCAGCAGACGCGTGTCCAGGTCGTCCCAGCGGCTCTCGGCCGTGGGCGCGGGCTGAACGGACGGCGGGGCCGCCGCCTCGACCCGCGCGCTCTGGGCCTCGTCCAGGCTGCGCAGCCGCCAGCGGCTCCCCTCGGTGGGGACCCCCGTCGACACATGCGTACGCGTCGCCCGTACCCCCGGTGTCCGCTGGAACAGCAGCGTGGACAGGCGCCCCAGCTCGTCCAGGCTGCGGGCCTGCACGGCGGTCACCAGATCCCGGCCGCCCGCCGTGAGCTTGATGTTCGCCACCGACGGGTCCTGGGCGATGGCCATCGCCACGTCCTCGGCGACGCCCGGCTCGGTGTCGATCTCCACCACGCCGGTCACCACGATCCGCGAGTTGGACAGCCGTGGATAGGCGGTCACCCAGGCCAGGCCCGCCTCCTCCAGCCGGTGCCAGCGCCGCGCGGCCGTGACCGGGTTGACCCCCAGCACCTCGCCGACCAGCGTCCACGGGGCCCTCGGGTGGATCTGCAGGACGTGCACGACGCCCCGGTCCAGTTCGTCGAGCTCCATGGACGCCCCCGACGCGGCCCCGGCCGGGCCAACCGGCGCGGCAGAATCCTGCACGCCCTTGGGCGGCGCTTCTCTGCGCACGCCGAGGGAATCCGGCGAGAAATCTGCATCGTCACACCAGGTTTTTCTCTGCATTCCACACTCCCTTCGCCTGCATCCCCTACGGAGGAGTGACCCCGCTCTATGACCCCCGCCACGCCCCCGGAGACCACGCGGACCGCCCTGCGGATCCACAACGCCCGCCTCATCGACGGCACCGGGTCGTCCCCCGTGGACGACGCCGTCGTCACCATCGATGCCCAGGGCACCATCACCTACGCCGGACCGGCCGCTACCGAGCCCCCGGCCGCCACCGACCCCTCGGCCCGTGTCGTCGACGCCGGTGGACGCACCGTACTGCCCGGCTTCTTCGACTGCCACGTCCACCTCGCCTACGCGCAGGGCTCGCCGCCCAGCCGCCGCGCGGAACTCGACCCGGTCCTGGTCACCCTGGACACGGCCGCGCGGCTGCGCCTGACCCTCGACGCCGGTGTCACCACCGCCCGTGACCTGGGCGGTCTGTCGGCCGGCTACCGCACGGCCGTCGAGACCGGACGGACGGTGGGCCCGCGCCTGCACACGGCCGTCCGCATCATCAGCCACACCGGCGGCCACGCCGACGTGCGCATGCCCGACGGCACCGATCTGAGCGCCGGGATGTCCGAGATCGCCGACAGCACCGACGCGGCCAGGCTCGCGGTGCGCCGGGTCCTGCGCGACGGCGCAGACCTGGTGAAGGTCTGCGCCACGGGCGGCATGGGCAGCCCTTACGACGACCCCGACGACGAAGGCCTGCTGGAGGAGGAGATCCGCGCGGTCGTGGACGAGGCCGGGCGCCACGGCGGCAAGCCGGTCGCGGCCCACGCCCAGGGCAACGCGGGCATCCTCACCGCGATCCGCGGCGGCGTCACCAGCATCGAGCACGGCTACGGTCTTGACGACCGCGCGCTGGACATGGCCGCCGAACGCGGCGTCTTCGTCGTACCGACGCTGTCCACCGTGTACGCGGGCATCAACAAGGACACGATGCCGGACTACCACTACCAGAAGAAGGTCCGCTGGTCCGGCACCACCAAGGAGAACATCGCCCGGGCCATCGAGTACGGTGCCCGCATCGCGCTGGGCACCGACGCGGCGGTCGGCCCGCACGGCGTGAACCTGATGGAACTCAGCTATCTGGTGGACCTCGGCATGGACCCCATGGCCGCCATCGTCGCCGGCACCCGCACCTCCGCCGAGCTCCTCGGTGTGGCCGACCGGCTGGGCACCCTCACCGCCGGCCGCACCGCGGACCTGGTCCTCTGCGACGGTGATCCGCTCCAGGACATCGGCGTCCTCGGCGACCCGGCCAACATCGTGTGCGTCGTCCAGGACGGCGTCGTCCGCAAGGACCTCCTGAACCTCCCGGCCCCGGTCACCGACACCCTCCCCACCGGAAGGCGGCCCTGATGTCCTCACAGACCGACCTCCCCGCGCCACCCGCCAAGTCCCCGGACGCCGAGAGAGCCACCCCTCTCGACCGGGTGCTCGCAATCATCGAGCGGGCCGGGAACGCCCTGCCCAACCCCGTCGTCCTGTTCGCCGGCCTGTTCCTCCTGCTGGCCCTCGTCTCCACCGCGCTGGACCTGGGCGGCGTGTCCGTCAAGGTCCCCGGCAGTGACGAGACCAAGCACATCACCGGCCTCCTCACCGGCGACGGCGCGAGCTGGCTGGTGCAGAACCTCGTCATCAACTTCGCCACCTTCCCCCCGATCGGCGCCGTACTGGTGCTGATCATGGTGGTGGGGCTCTGCGAGAAGACGGGCCTGCTGGAGACCCTGATGCGGGCGACCCTGGCCAGGGTGCCCCGCCCGGTGCTGCCCTACGCGGTGGCCCTCATCGCGAGCCAGGCGCACATGATGAGCGATGTCGCCGCCATCGTGCTGCCCCCGCTGGCCGCCCTGGTCTTCAAGAGCGCCGGACGCCACCCCGTCGCGGGCCTCATCGGCGGCTTCGCCTGTGTCACCGCCGGCTACGCGGCCGGGTTCACCATCGGCTCCCTCGACGCCCTCTACGTCGGCATCACCCAGCAGGCGGCCTCGGTGCTCCCCGCCGCCGACGGCCTCGACATCCATCTGCTCATCAACTACTTCTTCACGGCCGCGAGCAGCCTCGTACTGGCCGCGGTGGGCGGATTCCTCATCAGCCGCGTCCTCGAACCCCGGCTCGGCACCTACGAGCCCGCCGGCGAGGAGCCCGAGGACCGCGACCTCACCCTCACGCCGGTCCAGCGGCGGGCGCTGCTGCGCACCTCGCTGGTCGTCCTCGTCTACCTGGCCGGCGTGCTCTCCCTGTGGCTGCCGGAGGGGGCGCCGCTGCGTGGCGAGGGCGGGGCCTTCGTGCCCTCGCCGCTGCTCTCCGGAATCGTCCCCGTCCTGTTCGGCGCCTTCCTGCTGGCCGGACTGACGTACGGCTTCAGCGTGAAGCACCTGACCAGTGCCGAGGACGTGACCACGGCCGTCACCGAGTCGGTGAAGACCATGTCCGGCTACCTCGTGATGATGTTCGTCGCCGCCCAGGTCATCGCCCTGTTCACCTGGTCCAATGTGGGTGTGCTGCTGGCGGTGAAGGGCGCCGCGCTGTTCGACTCGATGGGCGTGACCGGCTTCTGGGCGATCCTGGTGTTCGTTCTGCTGGTCTCCTGCCTCAACCTGTTCATCCTCTCGGGCTCGGCCCTGTGGTCCCTGGTCGGCCCGGTCTTCGTCCCCGCGTTCATGCTGATGGGGATGAGTCCGGCGCTCACCCAGGCCGCCTTCCGGATCGGTGACTCGGCGACCGGCGTGATCACACCGATGAACCCCTATGTGTTCCTGATCCTGGCGATGCTCCGCCAGTACGAGCCCGACGCGAAGCTCGGCACGCTCATCTCCCGGCTCGCCATCTTCGTGGTGCCGTTCATGCTGGTGTGGCTGGCGATCCTGGGCATCTTCTACGGCTTCGACCTGCCGCTCGGACCCGGCGCCGACATCGGTCTGAAGTGACCCCCGCACACAGCAGGCCGACTCCACCGGTGAGATCCGGTGGAGTCGGCCATGTGCCGTCGGCTCACGCGACGACGGCGCAGACGGTTTCCGTACGCCGCCCGTGCCGCCTCGTCTCAGCCGCGAGCCGTCCATTCCAGCACGACCTTCGCGAACTCCTCGGGCAACTGCTCGGGTACGGGGACATGGCCGCCGGAAAGGACCCGGGTCTCGCATCCGAGGGCCGTGGCGAACTTCGCAAGGCCGGGCAGCGAGTAGTGGTCCCCCGGGGCACAGACGGCGAGCGTACGGGCCGTGATGTCCGGCAGCCGCTGGTCCATGCCGTACCGCCGGACCGCCTCGTGACCCTCCTCCACCCGGTCGAGCACGGTCAGCGCGTCGACCATGAACCGGTTCAGGGCCGCCTCCTGGCCCTCCTCGTAGAAGCCGCGGCGCCTGTTCCACAGCTCCAGCAGGTGTGAGCCGTCCGGCTTGGGGACGACGTGGTCGACGGGCTTGCGCTCGGCCGCCGTACGGCGTTTCTCGTCGTCGATGAAGGGCGTGGCCGAGAGCAGCAGGCTGGCGACGCGGTCCTGGTAGCGGGCGGCGAGCTCCACCGCGACGACTCCGCCGGTGTGGTGCCCGACCAGATGGAAGCGTTCCAGTCCCAGGGCGTCGACGAGTGCGCCGGCGGCGTCGGCGAAGAGTTCGATGGAGTGCGGGCCCGCCGGTTTCGCGGAGGCGCCGAAGCCCAGGGTGTCCATGGCGATGGCCCGGTGCGCCGTGCCGACCAGGGGCAGCACGTCGAGGTACTCGGTCCAGGAGCGCGGGGTCTGGTGGAGCAGCAGGACGGGTTCGCCGGTGCCGCACTCCACGTAGTGCAACTGCCCGAAGGGACTGGGTACGTAGCCTCGTCGCAGGGTGTCCGTCATCTGGGGTCCGCCTTTCCAGGAGTGGAGGGGGCGAGGGCCGGCAGTACCGATGTGCCGATGGCCTCTATGAGTTCGGTGGGCGGGTCGTACGAGCCGACGTGCTGGAGCAGGACGCCGGTGACTCCGTCGGCGTGCAGGGCCCGGAGGCGTTCCGCGATCCGGGCCGGGGTGCCGAAGAGGCAGAACTCCTCGGCGAAGCGGAGCGCGTTCTCGTCGCTGATCCAGGCCGAGCAGATCTCGACGGCCCTGGGCCAGTCCTCGGCGTGCACCAGGTCCGGGTAGATGCCCTCGACGTGTGGCGGCACGTCGACGTCGATCCCCGCCAGGGCGAGGAAGGACGCGCCGCCGTTCTGGGCGATCGAGGCGCAGATCGGCTTGAGCAGCCTTGCCTCGGCCGCCACGTCGTCGGTCACCGCGCAGAACGCGGACACTGTCAGCGGTATCGCGTCGGCCGCGCGGCCCGCCGTCCCGGCGCCTTCCCGGACCCGGGCGGTGGCAGTCGCGAGAGTGGCCGGCGAGATGCCGCTGAGGAGGATCACACCGTCGGCGATCTCCCCGGCGAGCCGCAGGTTCCTGGGCCCGCTCGCGGCGAGGTGGAGCGGCACGCCGGGCCCGGGGTCGCGCAGTCGCGAGCGGACCTTGCCCTCGAACTCCCACTCCTCGCCGTCCAGCAGGGCGCGCAGCATGGCCAGGCCCTCGCGCATCTCCGCCGAGGTCGTCTGCCGAAGGCCGACTGGACCGACCGAGCTGTTGCCGACGCCGAGACCGAGCTTGAACCTGCCGGGGGCGAGTTCGGCCACGCTGCGGGCGGCTGAGGCGACTACGGCTGGGTGCCTCGTCGCCACGTTGGTGACCGCCGTCCCGAGGCCGATGCGCTCGGTGCCCAGGGCGGCGGCGGTCAGGGTGGTGAACACGTCGCGCCACAGCAGTTGTGAGTCGGGGAACCAGGCGTCGTCGAAGCCGGCGGATTCCGCGTGGCGGGCTGTTTCGACCACGCGGTCTGCTCGGTCGCACGGGGGGATGCGTATGCCTACGCGCAGCGTTGGGCGGTTGGCGCCCGCTGCGTCCTGCGGCGCCGGCTGCGCCGAGCGCTCCGCCGGAGGGGTTGTTCCTTGGCTGCGGGGCGGTTGTGGCTGGGCGCGCAGTTCCCCGCGCCCCTTACGGGGCGCATCTCCAGCGGTCATTTCTGCTGCCCCTTTGCCGCCAGGTCCAAGGCCACGTCCGTGATCATGTCCTCCTGGCCGCCCACCATTCGGCGGCGGCCCACCTCCACGAGGATTGCGCGTGTGTCCAGGCCGTGGCGAGTGGCCGCGGTTTCGGCGTGGCGGAGGAAGCTGGAGTACACGCCCGCGTAGCCGAGGCTGAGGGTCTCGCGGTCGACGCGTACGGGCCTGTCCTGGAGCGGGCGGACGAGATCGTCGGCCGCGTCCATGAGCGGGAAGAGGTCGCAGCCGTGTTCCCAGCCCATCAGGTCGGCCACCGCGACGAACGCCTCCAGGGGGCAGTTGCCCGCCCCCGCGCCCTGGCCGGCCAGCGAGGCGTCGACGCGGGTGACGCCGTTCTCCACGGCGACCACACTGTTGGCGACGCCCAGACCCAGGTTGTGGTGGGCGTGGATGCCCAGTTCGGTGTCGGGGGACAGGACGTCCCGGTAGGCGCGGAAGCGGTCGCGGACGCCGTCCATCGTGAGGCGGCCGCCGGAGTCGGTGACGTACACACAGTGCGCGCCGTACGACTCCATCAGCTTGGCCTGGCGGGCGAGTTCGGCCGGTTCGGCCATGTGGGACATCATCAGGAACCCGGCTACGTCCATGCCCAGCTCGCGCGCGGCGGCGATGTGCTGGGCGGAGATGTCGGCCTCGGTGCAGTGGGTGGCGACCCGCACCGAGTGGATGCCCAGGGAGTGGGCCTGTTTGAGGTCGTGGACGGTGCCGATGCCGGGGAGCAGGAGGGTGGTCGGGATCGCCCGGTGCACGGCGCCGACGACCGCCTCGATCCACTCCCAGTCGGTGTGCGCGCCCACTCCGTAGGTGATGCTGGAGCCCGCGAGTCCGTCGCCGTGGGAGACCTCGATCGCCGTGACTCCGGCCGCGTCGAGAGCGGTGGCGATGGTGCGGGCCTGGTCGACGGTGTAGCGGTGGCGGATGGCGTGCATGCCGTCCCGCAGGGTCACGTCCTGGACGTACAGCGTGGTCACTTGGCGGCCTCCGCACTCTGGTGGGCGGCCAGGCGTTCCGCGGTGCGCAGCGCGGCCGAGGTCATGATGTCGAGGTTGCCGGCGTAGGCGGGCAGATAGTGGGCGGCGCCCTCGACCTCCAGGAACACCGACACCTTCAGTGGTGTGGCTCCGGCGGGCACGAGCGTGCGCAGCGGGTCGTCGGTGCCGACCTGCTCGAACTGCACCTTCTGCTTCAGCCGGTAGCCCGGCACATAGGCCTGAACGCGTCCGACCATCTCCTCGACCGACGCGGTCACCGCCTGCTCGTCGCACTCGGAGACCAGACAGTGCACGGTGTCCCGCATGATCAGCGGCGGTTCGGCCGGGTTGAGGACGATGATCGCCTTGCCGCGGGCCGCGCCGCCGACCTGCTCGATCGCGGAGGCCGTGGTCTCGGTGAACTCGTCGATGTTGGCCCGGGTGCCGGGACCGGCCGAGCGGGAGGCGATGGAGGCGACGATCTCCCCGTAGTGCACGGGGGTCACGGCGGAGACGGCGGCGACGATCGGGATCGTGGCCTGTCCGCCGCAGGTGACCATGTTGACGTTCGTGCTGCCGAGATGGGCGTCGGCGTTGACCGGCGGCACCACGTACGGGCCGAGCGCGGCCGGCGTGAGGTCGACGACCGTGCGGCCGAGGCCCCGCAGTACGTGGTCGTGGCGGCGGTGGGCGCCGGCCGAGGTGGCGTCGAAGACGATCCGGACGTCCGCGAACTCGTCCAGCGTGATCAGGCCGTCTATGCCCTCGTGCGTGGTGGCGACCTTCAGCCTGCGGGCGCGGGCCAGGCCGTCCGACTCCGGGTCGATGCCGGCCATCGCGGCGATCTCCAACTCCTCGGACAGCCGCAGCACCTTGATCATGAGATCGGTGCCGATGTTCCCGGAGCCGATGACGGCCACCTTCGTACGGGTGCTCATGACCTGTCTCCCTCCGTCGCGAACTGCACTGACACCCGGCCGAGTTGACTGATGCGCGCCTCGAACCGGTCACCCGGGGCGGCGACCGCCATCGGGCCGAGGGCTCCGGTGAGCACGACGTCGCCGGCCCGCAGCGGATCGCCCATGGCAGCCAGGGTGGAGGCGAGCCAGGCCGCCGCGTTGAGTGGGCTGCCCAGACAGTCGGCGCCGGTTCCTTCGGAGACCACCTCGCCGCCCCGGGTCATCGTCATCCGCACGCCCCGCAGATCAAGTCCTGTGAGCGGTACAGGAGTTCCCCCGAGGACGAAGAGGCCGCTGGAGGCGTTGTCCGCGACCGTGTCCACGAGGCCGATGTCCCAGCCGGTGATCCGGCTGTCCACGATCTCCAGCGCGGGCAGCGCGAAGTCGGTCGCCCGCAGCACGTCGACCACCGTGCAGTCCCGGTGCGGTAGTTCGGCCTTGAGAACGAGGGCGACCTCCGCCTCCACCTTCGGCTGGATCAGCCGCCCGGCCGGGACCGAACCGTCCTCCGCCACCGCCATGTCGGCGAACAGCGTCCCGAAGTCCGGCTGGTCCACACCGAGTTGGGCCTGCACGGCGGGCGAGGTCAGGCCGACCTTGCGGCCCACGATCCGGCGTCCGGCCGCCACACCGCGCTCGACGTTCACCCGCTGCACGGCGTAGGCGGCCTCCACGCCGGTGACGTACGTGCGTACCGGAGCGCAGGCCGTGTTCGTGCGCGCGGCCTCCCGCAGTTCGTCGGCCGCCTTGGTCACCTCCGCGGCGGTCATCGTGCGCCGCCCGCGGTGGAGGTGACGAAGAGCGTGTCGACGCCCACGGGACCGAGGCCGGTCGCCCCGCCCGGTGCGCCCAGCGGTCCCGCACGCCCCGGCAGCGGTTCCTCGAAGAAGCGGCGGTTGTCCGCGCGGAACTCGGGGTCGGCGAGACGGTCGACCGCGATGGCCTGCTCCGGGCAGGCCGTCTCGCAGGCACCGCAGTCGATGCACTCCACCGGGTTGATGTAGAGCTTGCGCTCGCCCTCGTAGATGCAGTCGACCGGGCACTCCTCCATGCAGGACCGGTCCATGATGTCGACACAGGCCGACCCGATGACGTACGCCATGTCAGTTCTCCTTCTCCGTGGAGTGCCCGGGGAACAGGGCCGCCTCCGGATCGATGACGGTGGCCGCGTTGTTGACCGCGGTGGCGACCTCGCCGAAGCCCACGGCGATCAGGCGGACCTTGCCCGGGTAGTCGGTGATGTCACCGGCGGCGAACACGCGGGGCAGGCTGGTGGCCATCCGGGTGTCCACGGCGATCCGCCGCGCCCGGAGCTCCAGCCCCCAGTCCTTGAGCGGGCCGAGGTCGGCGATGAAGCCGAGGGCGGCGACGACGGTGTGCGCGGGCAGGAGCCGGGTGGCCTTCGTGGTGCGGTGCCGGACCTCGATCCGCTCGACCCGGGACGTCCCGTGCAGGGCGCTCACCTCGGAGTCCGTGATGATCTCGATGCCCAGGGCCCGTACCTTGTCCACGGTTGCCCGATGGGCCCGGAAGCGCTCCGTGCGGTGGACGAGCCGGACCGACCGGGCGATCGGGGCCAGCGTCGCCGCCCAGTCGAAGGCGCTGTCGCCGCCGCCGACGACCACGACGTCCTGGTCGGTGTGCTCGACGGGGTCCGGCACGAAGTAGACCTGGCCGCGCCCGAGATAGCCCTCGCCCGCGGGGAGCTGCCTGGGGGTGAAGGTCCCGACCCCGCCGGTGATCACAACTGCCCCCGCCCGCACGGCAGTTCCCTTGTCGCCGTGAACGACCGGCCGGCCGTCGGGCTCGTGGGTGATGTGGAGTGCCCGGTGTCCCAGGAGGTAGCGGGGACCGTACGGCTGTGCCTGGGCGACCAGGCCCTCGACCAGGTCGCGGCCGCGCACCGCCGGGAAGCCGGCGATGTCGAAGATGGGTTTCTCGGGGTACATCGCGCTGATCTGGCCGCCGCACTGGGGGAGGACGTCCATGACCGTGACGCTGAGTCCACGGAAGCCCGCGCAGTAGGCGCCGTACAGGCCAGACGGGCCGGCGCCGATGATCAGGATGTCGGTCTCGATCACCGACGACTCGTCCGGGGCGACCGGCTCATCAGTAGGAACGCTCATGGTCCAGGAGCGTATGGACGGGCCGTCCACCGCCCAATGGAACCGGTCCGCCTGACGGGACGCGCCGCTCAGCGGGGTGGTCCGGCGGTGGGAGCGTGGCCCTAACACGACGCTTCCACCGGTCCGGCAGGACGCGTCATGTGGATTCGGGGCCGGCTACTGCACTGCGGTCCGCTCAGCGGACTTTTTCGGTATGGAACCGGACCGGTTGACCGAATAATGTGGCTACTCGGTTCCAGGGGCTCCGCTGAGAGGCGGCATCATGAGTCATACCGTCGTGAGAGCACCGACCGCAATTGTTGGGCCCCGCACATTACTTGGGCCGACCTCCACAAGAGTCGGCTGAACAGCACAGTTTCAGTAATGGGCGCAGCACCATTCAGTCGGGAAATGCCTGCGGACTTCCGAACATCCTCCCACTCGGAAACCGTTGAGCCGCCCCCTATCGCGCGGACCCACACCATGGAGCATCCACCGTGACGGTGGCCTCCTTCCCCACGCCCGGTGAACCCCGTGTACCCATTCGATGCCTCAACAGCGGAGGTTCAGATGACACACTCGCGCCCTACGATCACAGCAATGGTCGGCGCCGCCGGGCTGGCGCTCCTGGCCACGGCATGCGGCGGCGGAAACGGCACTTCGTCCGGCACCGCGACGGCCCAGAACACCAACACCCTGACGGTTGCCTCGGCCATCGCGCCCAACAGCCTCAACCCGGCTCTGGGCGGTTCGTCCGACCCGCAGCAGTACTTCTTCGAGCTGGCCTACGACACGCTGATCCGCCAGGCTCCGAACGGGAAGTACACCCCTGCCCTCGCGGTGAAGTGGGGCTTCGTCGGCTCCGACAGCAAGACCTTCGACATCACCCTGCGGTCCGGCGTGAAATTCAACGACGGCTCCGCACTCACCGCCGAAGGCGTGAAGAAGTCGCTCCAGTACTACGCCAAGGCCGGCGGTCCATTGGCCGCGAACCTGGCACCTGTGGAATCGATCGACGTCGTTTCCGCTCTCAAACTCCGCATCAATCTCAAGACGTCCGATCCGCTGCTGCCGCTCTATCTCTCCAGACCGACAACCGGAGAGATCATCAGCCCCATCGGCCTCAACAAGACGGACGAACTCGGGACCACCACGCACGGAGCCGGGCCGTACATGATCGACACGTCGGCGACCGTCTCCGGCCAGACTTATACGTACGTCCCCAACCCCACGTACTACGACAAGTCGCGCGTGCACTGGAAGAAAGTCGTCGTCAAGGTCATCAAGGACGAGAACACCGTGCTCAGCGCCTTCCGCTCCGGGGAGGTCGACTACGCGCTAGGCGACTCCACGACCGCGAAGGCCGCGAAGTCCGCCGGGCTGCAGGTCCTGTCGAACCCCTACTCGATCATGCAGCTGATGATCCAGGACCGGGCGGGCACCATGGTCAAGGCCCTCGGTGACCTGCGTGTACGGCAGGCCATGATGCACGGCATCAACCGCGACTCGATAGCCAAGGCCCTGTACGGGACGTACGCCAAGGGCTGGGACTATCCCGTTCTCGCGGGCACGAGCGGCTACACCAAGGGCAGCGAAGGAAAGTACCCCTACGACGTCGACAAGGCCAAGAAGCTTCTGGCGGAGGCGGGTTACCCCAACGGCTTCACCCTGCCCATCACGGTGAACCTCACGGGTGTCGGAGAGTCCCAGGCGGCGGAAGCCTTCGCCGCGGAGATGGCGAACATCGGGATCAACGTCAAGATCAACGTCCCGGCGAACGTGAACGAGCTCTTCTCCAACTACGCGAAGTACGCGGGGATGATGTTCGACTACGGCGCCGGAATCGCCCCGCCGTACGCCCAGGGCAACGATCTCCTGTTCAGCTGGGGCAACCCGTTGAAGGTCAGCGACAAGAAGCTCGACACGCTCTACAGCCAGGCGGCTTCCGCACCGACCGCCGAGCTCCAGGAGCAGGGCTGGCAGAAGTTCGAACAGCGCCTGTCCGACCTGTCGTGGACGATTCCCATGGTCTCCATGGAAAAGATCGTCTACGTACGGCCCGGTCTGCAGGGCGTCGGCCTCTCGACCACGAACCTCACGCCGGACCTGACGAACTTCTACGCCGCCAAGTGACCCTCCCGAGAAAGGCATCACGTCATGTGGCGAACCAGCGGAATGCGGATCGTGCAGGCTGTGCCCCTGCTGCTCTTCGTCTCGGCGCTCACCTTCTTCCTCCAGCTGTTCATTCCGGGTGACGCCGCCCGGTCCATCGGAGGCCTGACCGCCTCACCCGAGTCGATCGCCGCGCTGCGGCACCGCCTCCACCTCGACCAGCCGGTCTGGGAGCGCTACTGGGCCTGGCTGCGGGACGCGGTGCACGGCGACCTCGGCAGCTCGATCAGCAGCAACGAGTCGGTCGCGGGCTCGCTCAACACCCGGCTGGGGGTGACGCTGTCCCTGGTGATCGCGACCACCCTGCTCGCGCTGCTCATCGGAGTCGTGCTGGGCATGGCAAGCGCTCGCGGCGGCCGCACCACGCGGCTCGCCGCGGACTCCGCGTCCATCGCCGGCATGACCATCCCCGCCTTCTGGGTCGGTCTGCTGGGCATCTGGATCTTCAACACCCAGTTCGGCCTGCTGCCCGCGAACGGATACGTGTTCTTCGGGGAGTCCGCCGGCGGCTGGCTGCGCTCGCTGCTGCTGCCGGTGGCCGCCCTGGCCTTCGCCCTGGTCACGGTCATCGCCAAGCAGACGCGGGAGCAGTTCGCCGACGTGCTGAACCGGGACTTCGTGCGGAACCTGCGGGCCAACGGCGTCAGCGAGCGGTCGATCCTTTTCAAGCACTCTCTGCGACACATCTCCGTCACCGTCCTGACCGTGTCGGGCAACAACCTCATCGGCCTCCTCGGATCGGCCGTGGTGATCGAGGAACTCTTCGGTCTGCCCGGTCTGGGCAGTGCGGCGGTCACGGCCGCGTCCAGCGGCGATATTCCGGTGATCCAGGGAGTAGCGGTGTACTTCACCCTCATCGTGGTCGGACTGAACCTCCTGCTCGACCTCGCCATCGGCTGGCTCAACCCACAGGCGGTCGCCGCATGAGCACGCAGGAGACATCGATGACGAAACCCGAGCAGACCGAGATCGCTCAGGTCTCTGTCGCCTCAGCCCCGGCGCGCCCGCCGCACGTGTCCCTCCTGCGCCGCGCCCTGCGCAGGCCGCGCATCGCGATTCCGGCCGTGATCCTGGTCCTGGAGCTGATCGCGTCGTTCGGCGCCCGGTGGCTCGCGCCGTACCCACCGCAGCAGGCGGACTTCGCCGCGGCGTCGACCGGGCCGAGCGCGCAGCATCTGCTCGGTACCGACCGGCTCGGCCGCGACGTGCTGTCGCGTCTGATGTACGGCGGCTCGGACACCTTCCAGCAGATCGCGATCGCCGTGGCCATCACCCTGGTGATTGCGATTCCCCTCGGCCTGATCGCCGGCCTGCGCCGGGGCCGTATCGACGCGGTGCTGATGCGACTGGCCGACGTGGTGATGTCGATCCCCGGCATCATCCTGCTGCTGATCGTGCTGGCCCTGTTCTCGCAGAGCATGACCGCGGCCATGGTCGTGGTCGGCCTGCTGTCGATCCCCGGCATGATGCGGGTCGTCCGGTCGGCGTCGCTGACGGTCGGCCGGGAGACCTACGTCGCGGCGGCGCAGGTCTCCGGGCTCAGCACCTGGCGCGTGGCCCGTCGGCACGTGCTGCCGCGGATCACCGGCCTGATCCTGGTGAACGCGGCGCTGGCGAGCGTGAACACCCTGCTCATCGCGGCCGGCCTGAACGCCATCGGTCTCGGAGTGAAGCCGCCCGCTCCCACCTGGGGCGGCATGATGGCCGACGCAGCGCAGACTCTCAACGAGAGCCTCTGGCTGGCCATCCCGACCGGTGGTCTGGTCGCCGTCACGGCCGCGGCGCTGATCGTCCTCGGCGACGGCCTGCGAGACATGCTCGCCGAGCGCTGGTCCGGTACGTCACACGCGACGCCGACCCGGCGCCGCAGGACGTCCGCCCCGGCGGTGGCCGCCGCGAAGGTACTGGAACCCGACGACGCCTGGCTGCTGGCGGAGCCCAACCCGGTCGTCAAGCTCAGCAACGTGACCGTCACCGCGGACACCGCGCAGGGCGAGGTCGATCTGATCAGCGACGTGAGCCTGTCCGTGGGGCAGGGCCGCAGTGTGGGACTGGTCGGCGAATCCGGGTGCGGCAAATCCATGACAGGGCTGGCGGTGCTCGGCCTGCTGCCCAGTGGAGCCCGCGTCTCCTCGGGCACGGTCGAGATCGACGGCACCGACGTCGGCCCGTTCCGGGCAGCTCAGTGGCGTGCACTGCGCGGCGGCACCATCGCCTTCATCTCGCAGGAACCCATGGTCGGCCTCGACCCCCTGTTCACCATCGGGAACCTGCTGCGCGAGGCGGTTCGCACCCACGAGAAGCTCTCCCGCAAGGACGCCACCCTCCGGGCGCGCGAACTGCTCGCCCAGGTCCAACTCCCCGATCCCGACCGGGTGTTGAAGCTGCGCCCGTCGCAGATCTCGGGCGGTATGGCGCAGCGCGTCTCCATCGCCGTCGCGCTGGCCGGGCGCCCGCGCATCCTCGTCGCCGACGAACCGACCACGGCGCTCGACGTCACCGTCCAGCGTGAGATCGTCCAGCTGCTGCGCACGATCCAGCGGGACACCGGCATGGCCCTGCTGATGATCAGCCACGACTGGGACGTCCTCGCGGAGGCATGCGACACCGCCCTGGTCATGTACGCGGGCCAGGTGGTGGAAGCCGGTCCGACGGACCGCGTGATGACCGCGCCGAGGCACCCGTACACGCGCAAGCTGCTCGCGGCGAACCCGCGGCTGGCGACGGTGGGCGAACCCATCCCGACCATCCCCGGCACTGTGCCACCCCCGGGGCAGTGGCCCGTCGGCTGTCACTTCGCCGAGCGGTGTCCCGATCGTGTCTCCCGGTGCACGGAGGCGCCGATCGTCCTCGTGCAGCCCGATGACCTGGGTGTCGCCCGCTGCATCCTGGCCGGGGAAGAGCCGGCCGAAGAGCTGGAGGTGTCCTCGTGACCACGACCGACGTCAGCACGACGGGACAGTCCCTGCTCGACATCCGCGATCTGTCGGTGTCGTACCACCGTCGGGGCAAGGGCACTCCGGCCATCCGGGACGTGTCCCTGGACATCCGGCCGGGCGAGACCCTCGCTCTGGTCGGGGAGTCCGGTTCAGGCAAGTCCACCCTGGGCCGTGCCGTGCTCGGTCTGACGGCCGCCTCGCAGGGCACGATCCTGTTCGACGGCCAGGACATCACCCATGCCGTCGGTGCCCGGCGCAGGGAGTTGAGCAAGAGCATCCAGGCCGTCTTCCAGGACCCCAACGGTTCGCTCAACCCGGCCCTGACCGTGGGCCAGACCCTGGCCGAACCGCTTCTGGTGCACTCGCGGGACGACCGGTCCGTGGTCCTTGAGCGGGTACGGGAGGTGCTGGCGCTGGTGGGGCTGCCGGCCGAGGCGGCCGACCGTTACCCGCGCCAGTTCTCCGGAGGACAGCGGCAGCGGATCGCGATCGCCCGGGCCCTGGTGATGTCGCCGAAACTCATCGTGTGCGACGAGCCGGTCAGCGCGCTCGACCTGTCGGTCCAGGCACAGGTCCTGAACCTCTTCACCGATCTCCAACGGGAGACGGGTGTCAGCTACTTGTTCATCTCCCACGACCTCGCCGTGGTCCGGCACCTCGCCCAGCGGATCGTCGTCCTGTACCGCGGCGACGTCGTGGAGACGGGCACGACCGAGGACGTCTACGCCGCCCCGGAGCATCCCTACACGCGACGGCTGCTGGCGGCGGCCGGGGTCGACAACACCCTTGCCCCTTCCGCCCGTTGACGCGGTCAGTCCCCAACTCCCGTACACGGAGGTACGCATGCAGCAGTTCGCCGACCGTTTCGGCGTCACCAGGCCCCCGGAGAAGTCGGGTTTCAGCGCGGAACGGCTGGGGCGGATCGCCGAGTTCTTCGACCGGCAGACGGAACTCGGAGTCATCCCGGGCTGGTCGGCACTCGTGGCCCGCGACGGAGAACCCGTCTACGCGGCGGGCGGCGGACTCCGCGACCTCGAACTCGGACTGCCGGTCGAGCCCACCACCCTGTGGCGCCTCTACTCCATGACGAAACCGGTGACGTCCGTCGCCGCCATGATGCTGGTGGAGCGGGGTCTCCTCGGACTCGACGACCCGGTCAGCGCGTACATCCCCGAGTTCGCGGACATGGCGGTGTACGACGGCGGGGCGCCGGGAAGCGTACGGGTCCGCCCGGCAGCTCACCCGGTGACCGTGGGCCATCTGCTCACGCACACCGCCGGACTGACCCTCGGGCTGGCCCACATGGACCCGGTGGACGCGCTGTACCGCCAGGCGGGCCATGACGTGCTCCCGCTGCCCGGCACGACACTCCAGCAGATGTGTGCCGAAGTGGGCGGTCTGCCACTGCTGTTCGAACCGGGCACCGCGTGGAACTACTCCCTCGGCGTCGACGTACTGGGCCGGATCATCGAGGTCTGCGGCGGCGAGACCCTCGACAGGTTCATCGGGACGAACGTGCTCGGCCCGCTGAAGATGACCGACACGACGTTCTCGCTCGCGCCCGAGCGCGTGACGGATCTGGCGGAGGTCTACAGCCCGGACCCCGAGTCGGGCCGACTCGCCGTGAACCAGGAACTGCGCCGCACCTTCCGGGAGCCGGCCCAGTTCCCGTCCGGGAGCGGTGTTCCCGGGCTGGTGTCGACCTTGGAGGACTACCACCGGTTCGTGACCATGCTGGTGCGTGGCGGCGAACTGGACGGCGAGCGGCTGCTCGGCCCCCGGACGCTCGCGCTCATGACGAAGAACCACCTGCCCGGCGGCGCCGATCTGAGCACCTTCGCGCGGTACCCCGACGACGAGCACCGCGGCTGTGGGTTCGGGCTGGGCTTCTACGTCGTCACGGATCCCGTGGCCGCCGGTTCGTTCGGCAACAAGGGGGAGTTCGGCTGGTCGGGTGCGGCGAACACCCACTTCTTCGTGGACCCGGTCGACGGTGTCACGGCCGTGTTCTGCACCCAGGTCGTCACCTGGGGCAAGCACCGACCGCCCGTCCGCCGTCAGTTGCGAAACCTTGTGTACCAGGCCATGACCACCTGAACCGCGGGTGCTGCCGGAGATCACCTACGCCGCTCGCGGCATCGGCGACGCCGATGCCGTCGAGTCGCGCAAGATCATCGACTTCCGCAAGTGAGGTCGACGTGTCCTGTGACGCAGGGAGCGCCGTCGTCCCGGAGCACGGAGACGTCGAGCGTCACCCGCACCCCTGAGTCGCCGGGCGCCACCGCGCGCACGGTGGCGCTCCAGGTGAGCGGCTCACCGGCCACGGCGGTCGTGACGTTGCGCCAACTCACCGACTCCAGGCACGCGTCGGAACCGGCCCACTCCAGCGCGTACCGGGTGAGCGTCTGACCGTGCAGCGTCGACTGTACGACCACGTCGGAGAAGCCCTCCGAGGCGGCGAACCCGGCGTCGTAGTGGATGCGGTGGGAGTTCCACGACACCGCGCTGAACCGGAACAGCTGCAGCCTGCTGTGCGTGTACCGGCGCGGTGGGCAGACATCGCCCACGACGGCAGGGGCGTTCACGCGGTGACTTCCTTCGGCAGGGCGTCCAGGACGACGATCGTCTCGTCCACGGCGGTCAGTTCGTTCCCGTCCGGCGAGGTGTAGCGGGTGGTGAGGCCGAGGAGTACGAAGTCGCCGGACCGGCCGTGCTTCCGCTCGGCCGAGGTGACCGTACGCGACGCGGTGACCCGGGTGCCCGCGAGCGGGGCCCGGGTCAGGCGCACCGCCTGTCCGCCGTGCACCTGGCGGACGGCGAGGCCCTGGGTGCAGGGCGACTCCCTGACGGCCAGGCCGTCGGGGCGCAGGTCCTCCTCGGCGGGCCCGTCCTCCCAGCTCATGGTCGCCGCGAGGAAGAGCGGCGGAGCCTCGACCGGTTCCCCGGCCGCCTCACGGGCCCGCGCCCGCCGCAGATAGCCGACATCGTCGACCGCGGCCGCGTACCGGCAGAACTCCTTGACCGTCACCGTGCCGCAGTCCTCGTCCTCCCACCGGCCGATGAGGCCACGGGCCCGGGACAGCACGTCGTCCAGCACGCTCACAGGGCCGCCCGCAACGACCGGCCGATGCCCAGGCCCGCGGCGCGCAGCGCGCTCGCGTGTGCGGCGGCGTCCACCCGGTAGGTGGGAGCGGTGATGGACAGCGCGCCCGCCGGAGTCTCCTGCCGGCCGAAGACCGGCACGGCCATGCTCATGTAGCCGAGGCGGATCTCCTCCGCCTCGGTGGCGATGCCCTGCTCCCGGATCCGTTCCAGCTGCCCGCGCAGCAGGCCGGGTGAGGTGATCGTGCGGCGCGTGAAGGGTTTCAGCCCGTTCCTGATCACCTCACCGAACAGCGCGGCGGGGGAGAAGGCGAGGATCGCCTTGCCGGTGGCCGTGCAGTACAGCGGAAGCCGGCCCGCCACCCGGGACTCCTCGCTCAGCCCCCGGTGGGGCAGGATCTTCTCCAGATAGACGACGTCGAGCCCGTCGTGGATCGCGAAGTGGATGGTCTCCTGCGTGGCCAGCAGAAGATCCTCCATGTACGGCTGGGCCACCTCGCGCAGGATCCGCTGCCGGTGCACCCGCTGACCGATCTCGAACAGCCGCAGCCCGAGCCGGTAGTTGCACCCCGCTCTCTCCAACAGCCCCCAGACGACCAGCTCCTGACAGAGCCGGTGCACGGTTGCCTTCGCCACGCCCGTACGGCGCACCAGGTCGGCGAGGGAGAGGGAACTGTCGTCGACGGTGAACGCCTCAAGGATGGGCCGGACCTTGCCGAGCACGGAGTTCATCGGGTCGGGAAAGGGAGAGGCAGACGCATTCGCGGACGCGACGGGCGACACGGCGTGATCGATCGGGATGACGGTCATGGCAGGCACCTCACGACGATTTGGAGAGAAACGCCAGGCTGAGCGGGTTGTAGAGATCGGCCTTCTCGTGCTGCGGCCAGTGCCCGCACTCGTTGAATACCTCAAGGCGGGCCCCCGGAATCGCGGCGGTGATCGCCTCGGCCTCCGGGACGTCACCGAGCGGGTTCTTGTTGCCCCACACCACCAGCGTCGGGGCCTTGATCCGCGCCATCCGGTCGGGCCGCAGCAGATTGCGCTCGCGCGCCTCGGGCTCCTGCAACGCCAGCAGGTTGTGCAGGTTCTTCTGGAAGTCGGGGTGGTGGTAGATCTCGTACCGCACCTGGGTCAGTTCCTCGCCCAGCTCCTCGTCCCAGTCGGCCCACAGCAGCCGCAGCCGGTCCCGGGTGTAGGAGATCTCCTCGTTGACGGCGGCGGCCCGGGTGGAGGTCTTGAGCCGCTCCATCACCGCCGGGTTGACCTTCGTGCCGCCCATGCACAGCAGCTGGAGGGAGGCGACGCGCTCCGGGTACTCGCTCGCCGCCCAGGAGCCAACCCAGCCACCGAGCGACTCACCGACCAGGTGCGCGCGTTCGGCGCCCACCGCGTCCAGGTAGGCCATCAAGTGGTCGACGTACGCGGGGATTTCACCCGGGCGGTCCGGCTTGCCGGTGTAGCCGTGGCCCAGCATGTCGATGGCGTGGCAGCGGTAGCCGGCCGTGGCGTGCGCAGGGATGTTGCGGACGAACGCCTCCAGATGGCCGGTCGTGCCGTGCAGGAAGACCACGTGCTCGCCGTCCTCGGGGCCGGCCTGCAGGGCCCGGGTGGTGACATCGCCGGTCTCGACGTACGCGTGGCGGTAGTCGATGCCCGACAGCTCGGTCCAGATGCTCATGACTGCCTTTCCTGGGGGTGTGCGGGGTCGAGGACGGCGACGGCCATCCCCGTGAGCCACTCGGGCATCGGTTCGTACGCCAGCCGCCGGCCGGGCACATGGTCGAGGACGGCCGACATCAGCAGCCAAGTGCGCAGCTCCTGCGCCCCGTTGCCCGCGACCTTCTCCAACTCCTCGGTGGAGTAGGCGGTGATGTTCCGTATCTCGCCGCGCGGGACGAGGGACAGGAACTCCTCGTCGAACTCCGGGTTGAGCGAGGCCTCGGCGGCCCGGATGATCTCGCGGCGCCTGACGTCGTAGTCCTGCCAGTTCTCCCGGCCGTTCAGCCAGGCGCCGACCATGAACTCCTCGTCGTCGCCGTCCGGTTCGCGCCAGTCCGGCCAGGGCAGCCGGTGCGAGAGCCCGCCTGAGCCGACCACCGCGACCCGGCGGTCCTCCGGGAAGGCCAGTACGGCGTCCCGGATCGCCCGGCCCAGCGCCTCGCAGCGTTCGAGGGTGGGCAGTGGAGGGGCGAAGACGTTCACGACGATCGGTACGAGCTCCACGTCCAGGCCTTCGAGGAGGTACTGGATGGCGTGCGACTGGCCGTGGTCGATCTGAAGGCGGGCCGAGAAGGCGGGGTCGAACGTGCCTTGCTCGACAAGGGAGTTGGCGAGGTGCCGGGCGAGCGGGATGTCGACCGGCTGCGGGCCCTTCGGCGTGCCGGACTCGCCGCTGGACACGCACTCGCCGACGCCGATGGTGAAGCTGGGGATCAGGTCGAGCCAGAAGCCGCGGAAGTGGTTGGATCCGACGAGGATCACCGTGTCGGGGCGGGCCTCGGCGAGCGCCTCGCGGGCCTCGGCGAGCGCGTCCCGGAACCGCTCGGCCCGGTCCTTGTGGAAGGTCTCCTCCCAGTGGGTGTTCATCAGCGTGCTGTGCGACGCGCCCACACCCAGGACGATCTCGCTCATGCCGGTTCTCCTTCCGACTCCAGGTCCAGATCCAGGTCCAGTTCGGCGCGGGAGCGGGTGACGGTGTCGACGGCCGTACGGATCAGATGGCGGGTGAGCCTCTCCATCGCGCGCACGGAGACGGTGTTCATGCCGCGGGCGAAGTCGATGTCGAACGGCGTCTCGGCCTCGCTGACCTTCGGCATGCCGACGCGGACCGTGGGGATGCCGCGTCCGCGAAGGATGTTGGCGTCGGTGGCGCCGCTGTTGCCGCGGATCGCCTCGTGCTCGCGGCCCTCGAACGCCTCCCAGGCGGCCGTGGCGCTGCGGGTGATCCAGTTGTCCGGGGCCGTGCGCGTCCCCGGGATGGCCAGGATCATCTCGGCGGTGACGTCGAGTCCGGGCAGCTTGTCGCGGATCGCGTCGAGCGCGGCGGAGAACTCCCGCTTGGCGCGCATCGGGGTGGTGTCCGGGCCGATGCGCAGGTCCACCATCAGGGTGCAGACGGCCGGGGTGACCGCCGCCATCCGCGGCCAGCCGCCGCGCACCGAGGAGACGATGCCCTGCGGGGCGACCGTGCCGACGGTGTGCTGCTCGGCGTACTCGACGAACCACTCCTCCAGATGCCGGGTGACCTCTCCCGCGCGGGCGATGGCGTTGTCGTACGGCAGCCGATGGCGCGAGCCGACGTAGGTGTGCGTGCCGCCGACCGTGACCTCGAACCAGACGAGGCCGACCTCGTCCCAGGACACCGTCCAGCCGGGCTTGGCGATGACCGCGTAGTCGGTCCACAGGCCCTGCTCAAGGAGGAACGAACAGCCCGCTCCCTGGCCGGTGTTGCGCCTGGCGCTGCCCGGCCGGGAGTTGGTGGGCATGCCGCCCGCGCCGAACGCCACCACCAGGTCCCCGGTGAGCGGGATGCCGGCCAGGGCGATCGCCTCGGCGGCCATCATCACGCAGGCCGCGTGGCCCTTCGGGTTGGAGGCCCCGAGCCCGACCACCAGGTCGTCGTAGACGGTGGCCCGCGGACGCATGTCGTCCCGCAACTCCGGGCCGATCCAGGGGAGATCCTCGCTCTCCTCACCGACGGTCAGGGTGTCGATGGGCGCGTAGAGCATCAGGTCCGGACCGGTGCCGTCGCCGTCGAGCCGGGCCCAGGCGTTGGCCTGCCGGTCGTCGAGAGGCTGGACCGCCGACCGGCAGCCCGCGGCTTTCAGCGTGTCGGCGATGTGCTTGGCGAGCGAGCCCTCGTCACCGGTCGGGGAGGGGATGTCGACGAGCCCGGCGATCAGGTCGCGCAACCGGTCGGCGGTGACGTGCCGCCAGGCGTCCTCGACCCAGCCGCGCCGCCGGCCGTCCAGACCGGCCAGCCCGTCGGCGGTCGACGGCCGCTCCGCACCGATGAGTTCGGCGGCGCTCACTGGTTGATCCTGTGGACCTGGGTCATGGTGGTGCGCTCGAAGCGCTTTTTCGCGAGCGGCAGCCCGATCGCGATCCCGGCCCCGATCAGCAGCGTCAGCAGCGTGCGGCCCATGGTCAGGCCTCCTTCTCGTGGGTTCCGGCGCCGGCCAGCTTCTTGCCGTACTCCTCCTCGCTGAGGTTCCGCCAGGCGGTCAGCGAGATGTCGGGGCGGTAGAGCTTCTCCGGGGGCGCGTCCGTGATGTCGACCATCCAGGCGTCCTGGCCGGAGAACTGGCCGTGGAACAGCCAGCGGATCGCGCCCAGGTACTTGCCGTAGAAGCGCAGGGTGTCCCAGCCCTCGGTGAAGTTGACCATCACGCCGACATAGCGGTGGTTGTCCTCGTCGACGGGGACATAGAACTCGTAGTGGATGAAGTTCGGGTAGGCGATGCGCAGCACGCCCGGCATGGACAGGGACGCGAAGCCGGGGAACTCCTGGGCCTCGATCGTCGGATTGATCTTGTCTGCCTTGCCGGTGTTGCCGATGTTGAAGGTTTCCTTCGGCGGCTGGAACTTCCACCAGCGTTTGTTGGACCAGCGGCCGACCCCGGGGAACTCCGCCTCCCAGTAGACCTCGTCCTGGACGCGGAAGATCCAGCGGCCCTTGGGCACGATCCGGGTGATGTTCCAGGTCGGCATGGGTTTGAACAGGCGCCAGAGTGCCGTGCGGTGCAGGTATTTGGCGTGGCCCTCGTCGAAGCCGTTCTCGCAGGCGAAGCGCCAGTTGCCGCCGCGCGGGTCGATCCGGCCGCCCATCACGAAGGCGTTGGAGACGAGCTCCTCCGGCAGCTGCGAGTCGATCGGGTGCGGTTCCTCGTCGGCGAGCGGGATGTAGACCCACACCATGCCGAGCCGCTCCTCGACCGCGTACGTGCGGACGGAGACCTTGCCCGTGAGCCGGCAGCCGGGTCCGTCGGTGATGACCGCGGCCAGCTTCCCGGTGGGCAGGTCGAAGGTCCAGCCGTGGTACGGGCAGCTCACCGTGCCGGGGAACTGCTGGTCGCCCTCGGAGAGCGGAACCCCTCGGTGCGGGCAGCGGTTGTGCAGCGCGTACGCCGTGCCGCCGTCCCGGATCAGGGTGATCTTCTCGCCACAGATCGTGAACGGGAGCGGTTTGTCCGTGATCTGGCTGGACCAGGTGACCGGGTACCAGTAGCCGCGGAAACCCGCTCCGGCCGCGTCGTAGTGGGGCCACGACTTCCAGTCCTGCCGGCCGGGCTCTGCCGGTCTGCGGCGGCTCCGGACAGGGGGTGGTGCGTCGGGCGAGTCCTCGACCGTCATCGTGCGTGTCCTCCTGCTGCCGGGTGAACGGTGATTGCGAGCATGCGGTGGACGAGGGATCCGTCCAAGGGACCTGTCCCGCTGAGCAGACCGCACTCGTCCGGGCGGTGGGGCCGGGCCGAGGACCCGGCCATGACCTGCGAGTCCCGCTCAGCGGACCTTCGTCGATGCGCCTTCGGCATCCCGCGTTCTACGGTGCGCCAATTCCAGGGCCCCATTCCGACGACTTGCCGCAACCCCTGAGGTGCCCCATGCAGACACCGTTCAGCACCCGACGCTTCCTCGCAGGCCCCGCAGCACTCGCCGCCATGCTTCTCACGCTCACCGCGTGCGGCGCGGGGACCACCGACTCGAACGCGGCCGCGGGCAACGACGCCGCGGGTCCCACGATCCGTATCGGCGTCGGTGTCGACGCCGCCTACACCCCCTTCTTCCTCGCCGACGCCGAAGGGCTGTGGGCCAAGCACGGCGTCAATGTGCAGCTCGTGCAGTTCGGGCAGGGCAGCGAGGGCGTCAACAACCTGATTGCCGGGCAGGTGCAGATGTCCGGGAACTCGGACACCACCACCATCAGCATGCTCCAGCAGTCCCCCGACCTGCGGTCCCTGCTGGTGTTCGAACAGTCCGGGGAGTATCTGAAGGTGGTGCTCGGGCCGAAGGTGACCTCCCCCGCGAAGATCCGCAAGATGGCCGTCGCCCCCGGACTGTCCGAGATGGCGGCGACCCGGTTCCTGGAGTCGAAGGACATCGATCCGAAGTCGGTCGAGTTCATCACCGCCGACCCGCCGGAGATCCCCGCCCTGATGAAGAAGGGCAACATCGACGCGTACGTGCTGTGGGAGCCGTGGCCCACCAAGGGCGTCGAGCAGGGCGGCAAGGTCCTGGAGACCACCGGTGCCTACGGGGTGACGTACGCCCAGTGGCTGCTGGCCAAGTCCGACTGGCTGAAGTCCAACACCGACACCGCCGTCAAGGTCGCCGAGGCCCTGGAGGAGGCGGCCCGGCTGACCGAGTCCGACCCGCAGAAGGCGGCCGAGGCGACCGAGAAGGCCGTGAAGGTCCCGACGGCCCAGACCGTGACCGCGATCAAGGAAATCGACTTCGGGGTACGTGACTTCACCGACGCGGACCTCAAGGGGTACGAGAACACGGCCCGGTTCGTCCTCGACAGCGGCAAGGTCAAGGCGAAACCCGATGTCACGGCGGTCGTCCAGCGCGGCTGGTTCACCGACAACGTGAAGGGATCCTGATGACGAAGGCGATCGAGACCGACCGCCCCGAAGCCGGGCTCGGCGACGGAAGCGGCGCGGCCCTGTGCGCCGACGGCGTCGGCATCCGCTTCGGCTCCTTCGAGGCCGTCCGGGACATCTCCCTCGACATCGCCGCCGGCGAGTTCCTCTGTCTGCTCGGCCCGAGCGGCTGCGGCAAGTCCACTCTGCTGTCCGCCATGGCCGGATTCACCACCGTGGACTCGGGCAGCCTCACGGTCGGCGGCGCGCCCGTCACCGGTCCCGATCCCGACCTCGGCATGGTCTTCCAGAGCAGCGAGGCCCTCTTCGACTGGATGACGGTCCGTCAGAACGTGCTGTTCGGGCCGAGGATGCGCGGCCGCTCCCGCGCGGTGCAGGCACAGTTGGCCGACGAATACCTCGGGCTGGTCGGACTGCGGCACTGCGCGGACCGGTTTCCCGGCCAGTTGAGCGGCGGCATGCGCCAACGCGTGCAGATCGCCCGGGTGTTGGCCAACGAACCGAACGTCGTCCTGATGGACGAGCCGTTCGGCGCGCTCGACGCGCAGACCCGGCAGGTCATGCAGGAGGAGACCGACCGCATCTGGCGCGCCTCCGGCTGCACCGTCGTCTTCGTCACCCACGACATCGACGAGGCGATCCTGCTCGCCGACCGCATCGCGGTGATGACGGCCGGCCCCGCGGCCTCCATCAAGAACGTCTACGCGGTGGACCTTCCGCGGCCCCGGGAGGAGTCCGACCCGGCCGCCGTGGAGCTGCGCCGCGCCCTGCGGCAGGACATCGGCGAAGAGGTACGCAAAGCCCTGCGCGACCAGGGCCTCGACACGGAGGGGGACGCACGATGACCGTCGTTGCGGCGGGCGCCACCGCCACGAGTACTGATCGCCGCGCGATCCGGACGGGCGTACGGACACTGCGCACCGCCGGCGTCTACATCCTGTCCGTCCTCGCAGGCGTCGGCATCTGGCAACTGCTGGCGATGAAGTACGGCCCCTCACTGGTCGCCTCCCCGAGCCAGACCCTGTCCGCCGCCCGGGAACTGGCGAGCGACGGCACCCTCACCAACTCGATCATCGCCTCCAGCCGCCGCATCCTGATCGGCTGGGGACTCGGCGTACTGGTCGGGGTCCCGGTCGGCCTGCTGGTGGGCCAGATCAAAGTCGTACGCCAACTCCTCGACCCGTACATCGAGTTCTTCCGCTTCATCCCGCCCATCGCCTTCGTGACCCTGGCCGTGGTGTGGCTCGGCATCGGGGAGTCGTCGAAGGTCGTCCTGATCTTCTACACGGCCGTCTTCATCGTCACCCTCAACACCAGCGCCGGGGTGATGGCGGTGAACGAGTCGAAGCTGCGGGCGGCGGCCAGTCTCGGCGCGGGCCGCCGGCAGATCCTCGTGGGGATCGTGCTGCCGTCGACGGTTCCGCACATCGTCACCGGGGCGCGCCTGGCCATGGGCAACAGCTTCCTGACCATCGTCTCCGCCGAGATCGTCGCCGCCCAGGTCGGGCTCGGCTCGCTGATCTGGACCTCCCGCAACTACGGGCGGATCGACTGGGTCTTCGTCGGCATCATCACCCTGGGCATCCTGGGGTTCGTGTTCGACCGGGTGCTGCGGATCGTGGCGTCCCGGGTCCTGCTTCGATATGGAGTGAAACTGTGAGTTCCGGGACCTCCCGCGCCCTGCTGCTCGACCGGTTCGGCTCGCTGCCGCGTCCGGTGGAGCGGCCCGTTCCGGAGCCGCAGCCCGGCCGCACCCTCGTACGGATGCGGGCGGCGCAGGTCGCCCACCTCGATCTCAACGTCGTGGACGGCAAGTTCGGGATCCTGCCCGACCTTCCGGCGGTACCCGGCACCACCGGCTGCGGAATCGTGCTCGCCTCGGACACCCACCCCGAGGGCAGCCTGGTCCGGCTCGGCGGCAAGGGCCTGGGCATGCGGCGGGACGGCTGTTGGGCGGAGCACGCGCTGGTGCCGGACGCGGCGGTGCAGGCGGTTCCGGAGGGCACCGACCCGGCGCTGGCCTGCAGCTACTTCTCGCCGGCGGGCACGGCCTGGGCGGCGGTCCATGTGGTCGCCGACGTCCGGCCGGGGGAGCGGGTGCTGGTGACCGGGGCGGCGGGCGCGGTCGGATCCCTGACCGTGCAGGTCGCCGCGCGCGCCGGGGCCGAGGTGATCGGCGTGGTCGGCCGCCCCGGCAAACTCGACCACGTCCCGGCCGCCGCCAAGCCCCTGCTGGCGGCGGACCTGTCGCCCGAGTCGGTGGGTGGCCCGGTCGACGTCCTCATCGACACGGTCGGCGGCCCGGTCCTGCGGGACGCCCTGCCCCTGATACGCCCCCGCGGCCGTGCCGTCCTGGTCGGCTACACCGCGGGCCGTGAGTTCGCCGTGGACCTCGCGGACTTCCTCCTCGCGGACGTCTCCCTGCTGCCGGTCAACCTGATGACCCGGGGCGCAGAGGTCGCGGCGGACGCGGAACGGCTGCTCGGCGAACTGCGCACGGGGGAGCTGACCCTGCCGATAGAGCGGTACGGCCTCGACGGGCTGGAGGAGGCGGTGGACCGGCTTCGCACCGGGGAGGCGATCGGCAAGGTGGTGCTGGAACTGGGCTGACCCCGGGCCGAGGTGCTGCCGGCCCTCAAGGGCGGGCAGCACCTCGGGCCGGACCTGTGCAAGACGTGGTCGTGCAAGACGTGGTCGACGGTGTCGATGAGACCGACAGGAGCTTGCCGTTCGGCGTGCGAAGGCGTCGTCCGGGAACCGTGTCAGACGGGTACGGCATCGCCGTCCCGCGGCGGGAGCACCACCGCATGGCCCCGGCAGCACACCACACCCTCCGGCCCACAGCGCTCCACCAGGTCGAGGGTGATCTCTCCGCCCACAGGGTCCACCGACCGCACTTCGCCCGTCACCACCAGGCGATCACCGGCGTACGCGGGCGCCCGGTTCTGCCAGCTCACCTCCCGTACCCGGCCGCCCGGGCCCACGAACTCTGCCGCGGCGCGGTGGAAGAGACAGCCGTGCAGCTGCGCCATGACGACCGGCCCGGCCAGCCCCTCGGAGCGGGCGAACTCGGTGTCGTAGTGGATGCGATGGGCGTTGCGGGTGACCGCACCGAACCGCAGCAGGGTGACGGCGTCCGGCGTCAGCTCGACCGGCTGTACGGACTGGACCTGATCGGTCATCGCACGATGAACCTTTCTGTGACCTCGACCAACGTGCCCTTCTCCGTGCCGTACGCCTTCTCGACCGTCAGCAGCAGGAACCCCGTGCTCTTGCGCTCGACGGCCGTCACGGCGCGCCGCACCTCGATCCGGTCGCCGACCCGCACCTCGCCCAGCCAGCGCACATGCTGGCCGCCGGCCATGAGGCGGACGTCGAGGCCGTCGGTGCCGGGGACCTCGTCCCGGTACATGCCGTCCGGCCGGAACTCCGCCGGATCCGCGCCGGGAGCCGCGCGCAGCAGACTCACGGCGTACATCGGATGGACCATGAAGTCGGCCCGGCCGGGATCGATCAGCCGCAGGTCGCTCTCCCCGGCCGCCCGCGCGAACTCGGCCGCGTCCTCGGCCCGTACGACCCCGAGCGACCGCTGTTCCCAGAGACCGGTCAACGCCCGGGCCCGTTCCTCCGCCGACTGCCACTCGGACATCCGCGGCCTCCCTTCGCTCGCTCGTGTCCGGGGGACGGTAGACGTACGCGGCGCACGACGGCCATGGACCCGGCTCGCTCAGCGGACCGAACCGCTTGGGCGGATCACCACCGCTGTCACACCATCGAGGGATGGACCTCATGGACATCCAGGCGCCCCCGGAGGGCACCTACGCGGAAGCGGACGGCGTCAAATACCACTACGTCGAGCTGGGGGAGGGCAGCCCCACCGTCTTCCTGCACGGCGGCGGCCCCGGGTGCACCGGCTGGTCCGACTTCGGGCAGGTGGCACCTCTGTTCGCCGCGGACCGGCGGTGCCTCCTCGTCGACATCCTGCAGTACGGGAAGTCCGCGAAGCCCGTCATCGAGGGCCCGATGTGGGACTACCACGCGGCCAAGACCGTGGCACTCCTCGACACCCTCGGCGTGGAGCGCGCCGACTTCGTGTGCAACTCGTGGGGCGGCACGATCGCGCTCAACCTGGCCGCCAAGTACCCCGAGCGCGTACGGTCGTTGGTGATCACCGGCAGCATGCCCGTCTTTTACGGGCCGCTCGCCCCCCTCCCGGAAGGCGGCCGCCGCGGACGCAACGCCCGAGACGTGTACTACGGCGGCACCGGCCCCTCCTGGGAGAAGATGCGCGAGCTGATCGCGCGCCTTGAGTGGTACGACGCCGACGCCGTCCCCGACGGCACGGTGACGCTCCGCTTCGAGCAGAGCCTGGACCCCGAGGAGACCGCGCTGGCCGGCGCCTCCGACAACCCGCGCGGCGACTGGCAGGACCTCACCGCCGAACTCGGCCGCATCGCCGCGCCGGTGCTCTTCCTGTGGGGCATGTACGACGCGTTCCTGACTCCGGACTACCCGCTGATGCTCGCCCGCATGGTTCCCAAGGGCAATCTGCACATCATGAGTGAGGCCTCGCATCATCCGCAGGAGGAGCGGCCTTACGACTACCACAGCGTGGTCAGCGGCTTTCTGAACCAGCGTTGAGCTCCGCTCGGCAGCAGTGATCAATCTGCGGGCCGGTGGGGGTTGATCGCGCAGTTCCCCGCGCCCCCTACGGGGCGCGGCACTGCACCGGAGCCCACACAGGCCGCTTGTATCCGACTGACCCTCCCGGAGGAAACGTGACCGAGCCGGCACCGCGTGTTGTCGAACTGTCCAGCCCGTTCGCCCGGTTCGCGGGGCGGCTGCTCGTCGGGCTCGGTCACGAGGTGGTGCTGGTCGAGCCGCCGGAAGGTGACGAGACCCGCCGGGAACAGGGCGGTGACGCGTTCGTCCACTGGCACGCCGGGAAGCGCTCGGTGACGGTCGACCTCGCCGCGCCCGACGGAACCGCACAGCTGCGCCGGCTGCTGCGGGGCGCCGACATCCTGCTCGACGGCACCGAGCACGGCGCGGAGGAGGCCACCGAGGGACTCGACCAGCTCGTGCACGTACGCGTCACCCCGTTCGGGCTGGTGGGACCCCGCAGCGACTGGCAGGGCACCGACCTCGTGGTGGCCGCCCTCGGCGGGATGCTCGCGCAGGTCGGCGATCCCGACGGTCCGCCGCTGCGGCTCCCGGAGAACCAGGCCGAGCAGCTCGCGGGCGTCAACGCGGCGATCGCCGCCCTGCTCGGCCTGCGAGCCCGGCGCCGCGGACCGGGACAGCTCATCGACGTCTCCGCGCAGGCGTGCGTGGCGGCGGCCCTGGAGGCCGGAACCCTCGCCTACCTGCACGAGGACCGGGTCCCGCCGCGCCCCGGCAGCGTCCATCCGCTGGTCCCGCACGCGCTGTTCCGCGCGGCCGACGGCCACCTCGGCGGCGGGCTCGGCGGCAGCCCCCGTATGTGGGACGCGCTGCTCGACTGGCTGCGCGAGGAGAACGCGGACGCCGATCTCGCCGAGCCGCGCTGGCAGGACCCGGTCGAACGCAAGAAGCACCAGGACCATGTCTTCAAGGTCGTCCAGGACTTCGTGGGCACCCGGCCGAAAGCCGAGTTCGCCCGGCAGGCCCAGGCAAGAAAGCTGCCCTGGGCCGCCGTCGACCTGCCCCACGAACTCCCCGACAACCCACAGCTCGCCGCCCGCGACTTCTTCACCCGGGTCACGACACCCGACGGGGAGCGGACCGACCTCGGCTTCCCCTTCGCGTTCCCCGAAGGCCGCCGCAGGACGGAACTCGTCGTGCCGGGCTTGGGCGACGACCAGAGCCTGCTCGACGAGCCGCCCCGCGCGGCACGTACGGCACCGGCGCACGACCAGCCCGTACGGCCCGCCCTGCACGGCGTCCGCGTCCTGGACCTGACCTGGGTGCTCGCCGGCCCGTACTGCACCAAGATCCTGGCCGACCACGGTGCCGAAGTGATCAAAGTCGAGTCCGCGGGCCGGCCGGACCCCACGCGGTTCGCACCCTTCATGCACCTGTCCCGGGGCCCTCACAAGGACCCGAACACCAACGGCTACTTCAACGAGGTCAACCGGAACAAGCAGAGCATCGCCCTGGACACCCGCACCGAGGAGGGCGTCGCCGTCCTGCGCGACCTCATCGCCCACTGCGACGTCGTCGTGGAGAACTTCAGCTCCACGGTCATGACCAAGCTCGGCCTGGGACACGAGGCGCTGCGCGCGATCAACCCGGACATCGTGTACGTCAGCATGTCGGGCATGGGGCACACCGGCCCGCGCAACGGCTGGGTGTCGTACGCGGACACCGTCTCGGCGAGTTCGGGGCTGACCGGGCTGACCGGCTGGGGTCCGGACGACGTGGTCGGGGTCATCTACGGCCACGGAGACATCGTGGCCGGCCTCCACGCGGCGCTCGCCACGATCGCCGCGCTGGAACACCGGGACGAGACCGGGCGCGGTCAGCACGTCGACCTGTCCCAACTGGAGGCGATCACGGCCCACATGGGCACGAGCCTCCTGCACGGGACGGCGGCGGGTCCGGCCGGGAACAGCCACCCGACGTGGAGCCCGCAGGGCGTGTACCGGTCCCTGGGCGCCGACCGCTGGCTGGCCGTCAGCGTGCGCGACGACACCGAATGGTCGGCCCTCTGCGAGGTCATCGGCCGCCCCGAACTCGCCACCGACGAGCGGACCCGTACCGCCGAGGCCCGCAGGCGTGAATCCGCGCTGGTCGACGGCGCGCTCGGCACCTGGGCCCGCACGATGTCCGCCGACGCCGCCGCCGAACTGCTCCAAGCCCGCGGCATCCCCGCCGGAGCCGTGCAGGACGGCCGCGAACTCGTGGAACACGACCCGCAGTTGCGGGCCCGCGGCTTCTACGTGAGCAAGGAGCATCCGGTGGCGGGAGCCTTCCTCCACGAGGGCGTGCCGATCACCCTCGCCCGTACACCAGGCGGCATCCGTGAACCCGCGCCCGTACTCGGCGCCGACACCGACGCGGTACTGCGCGATGTGGCGGGACTGACCCCGGAACGGATCCAACACCTGCGCGCCGACGGTGTGCTGAGGTGATCGGACACCCCGGTGCCGCGGTGGACGCCATGACCGTGCCGGGACTCCTGGCCGCGGCCGCCGAGGAGTTCGGCGACCGGGTCTTCCTGCGTGTGGGGGACGTGACACGGACGTACCGGCAGTCCCGGCGGGCCGCGGCCGAGATGGCGGGAGCCCTCGCGGCGCGCGGCTGCCGGCCGGGTGACCGCGTCGCCGTCATGGCCGGCAACCGGATCGAGTTCGTCGACCTGATCCTCGGCTGCGCCTGGCTCGGCGCGGTGCTGGTACCGCTGAACACCGGTCTGCGCGGCCAGGGACTCCGGCACATCATGCGCGAGGCGCGGCCGTCCTTCCTGCTCGCGGAGGCCGAGTCGGCGGACAGGGCCGTGGAGGCCGGCTTCCGCGGCACGCTGTGGATCCTGGGCGAGGACGACGTCCCGGCACCGGGTGAGGCCCCCGCGGTCCCGTCGGCCCCCGCCCGCCCTCAGGACACCGTCTTCGTCCTGTTCACCTCGGGAACCACCGGCACCCCGCGCGGTGTGCTCTGCCCCCATGCCCAGACCGTCTGGTGGGGCCGCAACGTCGCGGACTCGCTGCGTCTCACCGCCGACGACGTGCTCCACACGTGCCTGCCGCTGTTCCACACCAACGCCCTCAACACGCTCGCGCACGCCATGACCGTGGGCGCGACCTGCGTCATCGGGGAGCGGTTCTCCGCCACGCGGTACTGGGACCAGGTGGCCCAGAGCGGTGCCACCGCCGTGTATCTGCTCGGCGCGATGGCGCCCATGCTGCTGGCGCAGCCGCCCGGCCGGCACGACCGGGCGCACCGCGCCTGGCGGGGCCTCTCACCGGCCACTCCCGCCTCCGCGTGGCAGCCGTTCCGCGAGCGCTTCGGCGTCACCCTCGTCGACGGTTTCGGCTCCACGGAGACGAACCTCGTCATCGGATCGACCCCGGAAGCCCAACGCCCCGGCCGCATCGGCACGTTGTGCGACGGCTTCTCAGCCCGGGTGGTCGACGAACACCTCGCACCCGTCCCGGACGGCACGGCTGGTGAGCTGGTCGTCCGCAGCCACCGGCGATTCGCCTTCTCCACCGGCTACTTGGGCGCCCCTGAACGGCCTCCCGCCTCCTGGCGACGTACGGGCGATCGTGTGGTCCGCGAGCCCGACGGCTCGTACCGCTTCGTCGACCGGGTCAAGGACGTCATCCGACGCCGTGGCGAGAACATCTCCTCGTTCGAGGTGGAGTCGGCGGTCCGTTCGCATCCCGCGGTCGCCGATGCCGCGGCCTTCCCGGTGGCCTCCGAACTGGCGGAGGACGAGGTCATGGTGGCGGTGCTCCCGCGACCGGGGAGCGCCCTGGACCTCCACGACCTCGTACGTCACTGCGAGCGTGAGCTGCCCGCGTTCGCCGTGCCCCGGTTCATCGAGACCGTCCCGGAGTTGCCGCTCACCGAGACAGGCAAGGTCCGCAAGACCGTACTGCGTGAACGGGGCGTCACCGCCGGCACCTGGGACCGGGCCGCGGGGGTCAGCCCAGTTGTGAGGCCACAGCCCGGGTGATCGCCCGGGTGATGCGCAGGATGCCGGGGGAGCGGACCGGGCAGGGCCTGGGTGTCGTGGTGGTGGGGACCAGACAGAAGTGCAGGTAGTCGTCGTCGATGTGCAGGGCGGTCCGGCCGCTGCCCGGCTGGGTGCAGTACGCCGGGTGCTCGCGCTCGTACGCGGTGCACGGCAGGTACTGGGTCCAGGTGTAGCGGGCCGAGGCCGGGCTCACCGCCTTGCCGGCGTCCGCGAGCAGGTCCCCGGAGGCGGCGGCCTGCCGCTCGTAGATCGCGTTGACGCGGCGGACCCGGTCGGGCGTCATGGGGTCGGGACCCTGGAGCACCCAGACGACCTTCGGCCGGGCCCCGCCCGCCGCGCCCGCGATCTGGTCGGTCAGCCGCCGCGCGTCGGCGGTGTAGCGCGCGAAGTACTTGCTCTGCGCCTTGCCATGGGTGATGCCGTCCATGCACGGCGTGTAGCCCCACGCGTTGCCCCAGAACTGCAGCACCACGAAATCCGGCCGCAGCGTACGCACCAGTGCGGCGGCCTTGTCCTTCGGCGGCACGAGCGAGTCCTTGCCCGTGCCCTCCAGGTAGTCGCAGAGGGTGGTGCCCGAGTAGGGGGCGCTGGTGTAGCGCGCCTTCAACTCGTCGCGCATCAGGCCGCCGAGGACTTTCTGGTTCTCCATGGCGAGGGAGTCGCCGAGGTAGAGGACGGTGGGGCGGGTGCGCTGTGCGGGTGCCCCGGCCGCGGTACTGGCTCCGGTGCTGTGCTCGGTGTTCGGCTCGGCCTCGGGTTTCGGCTCGGCCCCGGTGTCGGTCCCGGGCGTGGCGGCCGGCCGCTGATGCGTGGTCGAGGATGCCCTGGGTGCCGAGGGGACGGGCGCAGCGGACTCGGGGCCGGACGAGGGGTCCCCGCAGGCGCCGAGCAGGAGTAACCCGGCCAGCACCCCGGCCATCCACGGCTTGCGCATACGGCAACTCCCGCCCCGGCCACCGAAAACGGCCCCCAGACAAGCACAGCGGGACCCAAGGGGGAAGAGCTGTTCAGGCCTCGGCCCGCTCGGACATGGCCGGCGCCGGACCGTGACAATGTAGCTCTACTTAAAGCAACGTGGAGAACTCTTCACTTGTGCTGCGCTGTCGACGTCGGGCACGGTTGTGGATCATGCAGCCCAACTCCCCATGGCGGACGCCCGACTTCAGGACGCTCTTCAGTGCGACCGCGCTCAGCCAGCTCGGCACGAACGTCAGCTGTGTCGCCGTCCCGCTGATCGCCGTGGCCGAACTGGACGCGAGCCCCGGCCAGGTCGGCGCCCTGGCCACGTTGAGCACGCTCGCCTTTCTGCTCATCGGCCTGCCCGCCGGGGCCTGGGTGGACCGGATGCGTCACCGCAGGGTGCTGATCGCGGCCGACCTGGCGCGGGCCGTGCTGTTCGCCTCCGTCCCGTTGGCCTGGTGGCTGGACGCGCTCACACTGGGCCAGTTGTACGCGGTGGTGCTGCTGAACGGCTGCGCCACCGTCTTCTTCGACGTCGGTTCGCAGAGCACCCTGCCCGGACTCGTCGGCCGCGAGGCCCTCGTGCAGGCCAACGCCGCCATGATGAGCCTCATGGCCGTGAGCAATGTGGCGGGCCGGAGCGCGGGCGGCGCGCTGGTCCAGTTCCTCACGGCACCGGTGGCCGTTCTCTGCACGGCGGCGAGTCATCTGGCCTCCGCACTCCAGTTGACCCGCGTCCGCTCCGGTCAGGCGCCGCCCGCACCGGGCCGTACGGTCGGACTGCGCAAGCAGATCGGCGAGGGGGTCCGCCACGTCTTCGGCAATGTGGAGCTGCGTGCCCTCGCGCTCACCGCCGCCCTCACCAACCTGGGCTCGCAGATCATCAACACCATGCTCCCCGTGCTGTTCGTGCGCGAACTGGGGCTGCCCGCAAGCGCGTTGGGCCTGTACTGGGCGGCTGGCGGCGTCGGCCTCCTGCTCGGCGCCCGCTGCGCACGCCCCCTCGCCGGGCGCCTCGGATACGGCCGCACCCTCGGCGTCATGGGCCTGTGTCTCGCGCCCGCCGGACTGCTCGTCCCCCTCATCGATCGCGGACCGTGGCTGTGGCTCGCGGGCGCCGGGGGAGTCCTCGTCCTGTTCAAGACGGGCGTGGACAACGTGCTCGGAGTGAGTCTGCGCCAGCGGATGACCGCGGACGCGCTCCTCGGCCGAATGAACGCGACGTTCAGGTTCGTCCTCACCGGCGCCCTCGCCGTCGGCGCGGCCGTGGCGGGGCTGATCGGTGAACTGGCCGGTGTGCGCGCCACGTTGTGGGTCGGCGCCGGACTGCTCGCCACGGCCTTCCTGCCGGTGTTCCTCTCCCCGGTCCGCGGACGCCGCGAACTGCCCCACGAACAGCCCTTCGGAGCAGTACCCGTCACAAAGAACTGACCGCACGCTCCAGGGCATCCGCCACCCGGTCCGTATCGGCCTCTGTCGTACGCCAGTTGCTGAACGCGGCCCGTAGCGCGTGCGTCCCCTCGTAGACGGTCGGCGTCATGAACGCCTCGCCGGATTCGGCGACGGCCCGGCCCAGCGCGTGAACCCGCTCCCGGGTGGGATCCTCGTCGAGCGTGAAGCACACGATGTTCAGGCGGACCGGCGCGAGCAGTCGCAGGCCCGGGGCGTCCGTGATCCGGTCGCCGAGGCGCCTGGCGAGTGCGACGTTCCGTTCGACGATCTCCCGGTGTCCCTCACGGCCGTACGCGGTGAGCGAGAACCAGGCAGGGAGCGCGCGCAGCCGACGCGAGTTCTCGGGCGTGAGGTGGACGAAGTCGGGCTCGCTCGTGGGCGGTCCCATATACGGCGACGCGTTGTGGAAGACCCGCACCTGGAGATCCCGGTGGCGGGTGAACTGCACGGCCGCGTCGTAGGGCACGTTGAGCCACTTGTGCAGATCGACGCAGACCGAGTCGGCGGCGTCGAGGCCGTCGGTCAGATGCGCGTGCTCGGGGGACAACGCGGCGAAACCGCCGAACGCGGCGTCCACGTGCAGCCAGAAGTCGTACCGCTCCTTGAGCCCCGCGATCGCCCGCAGGTCGTCGAAGTCGACCGTGTTCACGGTCCCGGCATTGGCCACGACGACGGCCGGGCGCCCGCCCAGCGCTTCGAGCGCCTCGGCCAGCCGCGCCACGTCGACGGCTTCCCGGCCACCGGGCAGCACCGGCACCGTACGCAGCCGGTCGCGGCCGATGCCCAGGACGGACAGGGCCTTGGGGATGCTGGAGTGCGGGCTGCCGGACAGCACGTCGACCGGCCCGAGCGCGGCGGCACCCGCCTCGGACACGGAGACGCCCAGACGCTCGCCCAGCCATTCCCGCGCGAGGGCCAGCCCGACGGTGTTCGAGGCGGTCGCACCCGTCACGAACGCGCCGGTGTGCGCCTCGCTCAGCCCGAACAGTTCCCGCAGCCAGCCCAGCGTCTCGTGCTCCAGCGCGGTCGCCGACGAGTCGCCCCTGCCGGTGGCGTTCTGGTCGTACGCGCTGGTCAGCCAGTCCCCGGTGAGCGCGGCCGGGGTCGCGCCCCCGGTCACGAAGCCGAGATAGCGCGGGCCCGCGGAGGCGGAGAACCCCGGCGCCCACCGCTCGGCGAAGCGCGCGAGCGCACCCTCGGCACCCGCGCCTCCGGCGGGCAGCGGCTCGGGGTCCGGAGCCTTGCCCAGGTGGGCCACGGGCCGTGTGTCGAGCTCCGACACCTCACGGGCGGCGAAGTCACGGGCGGACTGGAGGAGTTCGGGGAGCCGGGAGAGATCGTCGGCGAGTACGCGGTCCATGAGCGGCAGCGTAGGCAGGCGGCCATACGGAAATCCCGGTCCAGTCGGGGGAAACTGGCCCTATGTCGGCGGGCGTCGCCGCCGCCCTCGATGGACCGTGGTCGGAACCCCCGACGCGGCGGGAATGCCTCTCGTCCGCCCCTCGTCACCGCGAGCGCCGCAGTACGCCCCGCTGCCGGGCGCCCCGGTCGGGCGGCGCCAGGACCTTCTCCGCCGCGGCGATGAACTGTCTGCGGGCGTCGATGAGGTCACTGTCCGCCTGACCGTTCTGCACGAGGCGGTCGTCGAGATCCAGCCGCATGCGCCAGACGTCCGCCTGCCGGACGGCTGCCGCGTGGACGGTGTCGGCCAGCTCTCCCATCGGCGCGGGACCGGTGATGGCGACGTTCGTGGCCGCCCGGCTCAGTGCGCCCAGGGCGGTCATGGTCGGCTCCCACAGCCCCCGATGCTCGTCCTCGCTCCGCCATTCGAGGGCCACGCGGGCCTCGATGACGGCGTTGATGCCCTGTCGGAACGCCTCGCACTCGTCGAGCACGGTCGCGAAGGCGGCACGGCGCTCGTCGCGCAGACGGTGCCGGACCTGGAAGGTCTCCTGCTCCTGTGCCTGCCGACGCGAGGACCTGGCATGGAGAAGCGGTCCGGTCAGCCCGGCGGTCAGGGTTCCCCCTATGCCCAGGGCGGTCGCCCAGATGACCGTGTTGGCTTGGTCCATGCGGCACATCATGCCGCCGTGACACCCGTCAATGGCTGAACTTGACCGATTGATACGGCAGTTGGGCCGCCGCAGTCCTTGTCCGGCACTTGCCGCGTTGGGAGCCGGCGGCCGGAAAGCGCTGGCGACAACCCCTGCGGGCGTGTGCTCGGCAGGGCGCCACGGGCTGGGTGTGGCACCCGCCACACGAGGCCGGGCGCGGCGCCCGAATGTCATCGTTTCGTCTCAGCCGGGCCGCCCCCACAACCCATGCCGCCCCGCGCGGGTCTAGCTGGCAGAGATTGACCGGAACGAACGAGAAAGGCCTGATCATGGGGGACACACGCAGACGGGCAGCCGTCGTACTGGGGGTCACCGCACTGGTGGCGCCGCTGGCCGTCGCGCTGGGCGCGGCTCCGGCCCAGGCGGCGAGCTGCACCACACAGACCGGCCCGTACCAGAAGAAGGTCGAGAAGTTTCTCGGCCGGCCGGTGGACGGCAGGCAGTCGGCCGCCGACTGCAAGGCGATCAAGGCCTTCCAGACCAAGCACGGCATCACCCCGAACATCGGCTACGCCGGTTCCGTCACCTGGGGCGTGATGGACCTGATGAACAAGCAGAAGGCCGTCGGGAAAAACCCCAACAAGGACGGCAAATGCCCGGTCAACAAGGGCCGCATCGCCTGTGTGAACCTCACGCTCCAGCTCAGCTGGATCCAGGACGGCAACACCCTCGTGTACGGCCCGGTGCCGGTCCGCACGGGCCGCAACGGCTACGAGACCCGCACCGGTCTGAAGAAGATCTACTGGCGGAACATCGACCACGTCTCGACGATCTACGACGTGCC
The DNA here is from genome assembly GCF_042715345.1 of Streptomyces sp. NPDC058697. Lineage (NCBI taxonomy): Bacteria > Bacillati > Actinomycetota > Actinomycetes > Kitasatosporales > Streptomycetaceae > Streptomyces > Streptomyces sp. NPDC058697. The sequence continues at coordinate 84,478 of NZ_JBHXSU010000027.1, read as the reverse complement.
CATGCCCTACAGCCAGTTCTTCGACGGCGGCCAGGCCTTCCACTCGGTCGGCGTGAGCATGTGGAACCCGCCGGGCTCGCACGGCTGCGTCAACATGACGAAGACGGACGCCAAGAAGTACTGGTCGCTCCTGAAGAAGAACGACGACGTCTACGTGTACGGCCGCAAGCCGGGCACCTGACCGGGCCGGCCGGTCCGGCCGCTCCTGAGAACGACCGGACCGCGCGGAAACGTCACGCCTCCGGGGCGTCCCCGAAGTCCGGGATCTCCAGCCTCGCCCCACCCTGCCGCGCCGAGTCGTGCGCGACGATGCCCGGCAGGGTGTAGCGGGCGGCCACCCAGGCGTTCACCGACGGCAATGTGCGGGTGTTCACCGCGGTGACGAAGTCGTCCACCAGGAAGTGGTGGCTCCCCTCGTGCCCGTTGTGCAGGTTGTCGAACTCCCGCGGCAGCCGCGCCCGGTCGTGCACCGGCGCCGAGCCGGAGGTGAAGGCGGCCCGCAGATCCGGCGCGATGTGCTGGAGGGACGGGTCGTCCGGAGACATGGTGGGCTTGGGCTCAAGGAACTCACTGATGTCCTTCACCCCCTTCTTGTCCTGCCAGAAGGCCACCGTCGCCAGCTGCTCCATACTGGCGTCCGTCCCGAAGAACCGGAAACGCGACTCCCGGATGTGCGAGGGATAGCCCACCCGCCGGAACTCGTTCGTACGGAACGAGCCGCCGCCCGCGACCTCGAACAGCGCGGTCGCGTTCGAGAAGTCGTTGCCGAACTGGCTGACGTCCTCGTCGAAGACGCCGTCCCCGCGATCGTCCTTGACTCCGATCGCGGACACGCTCACGGCGTGAGTCTGCCAGGCGCCGAGGACCCCTCCCACCGAGTGCGTGGGGTAGAGCAGCGGGGGATAGCTTGCGGTCGCCTTCCAGTTCTCGCCGCCGCTGTACTGGTAGGCCTCGTAGAACCCGAGGTCCATGTCGTGCACATAGTCGCCCTCGGCGTAGAAGAGCCGCCCGAACGCCCCGTCGGCGATCTGGTTGCGGGCGTGCACGGTCGCCGGGTTGTACTGGCTGGTCTCACCCATCATGTACGTCAGTCCGGTGGCCCGTACCGCGTCGATGATCGCCGCGATCTCCTCGCGGGTGATCGCCATGGGCACCGCCGAGTAGACGTGCTTGCCGGCGTTCAGGCCCTGGAGCACCAGCGGGCCGTGGGTCCAGCGCTGGGTGAAGATCGCGACGGCGTCGATCGCGTCCGACTCCAGCATCGCCTCGTACGAGGGGAAGGTCCCCGTCAGGCCTTCGGCGGCGGCCAGTTGCTCCGCTCGCTCGGGCAGGAGATCCGTGACGTGGACCTCGCCGACGCCCGGGTGGGCAAGAAACAGCTTCGCGAACTGGCCGGAGAACTGGCCGGCGCCGACGATGCCGAGGGAGAACGTCATGGAATGTGTGCCTTTCACTGTCCGGGGACTGACTGTCCGAGGATTCACTGTCCGAGGATGAAGTTGACCTGGTCGTTGGTCTTGGTCAGATCGCTCACCGGGGCGTCGTTGGCGTAGACGTCCTGCATCGCGGGGCGCACCAGGGAGTACACGTCCGCCGCGTAGTCGGTGATCGGGAAGGAGAAGGTGGTGGAGTCCTTCTTGTCGGTGACCGGTTCGGTGAAGGCGGACACGTCGATGCCCTTCTTCTTGTACGCGGCCACGGCGGCCTGGGTTCCCTCCGGGGTCGCGGGGAAGACGATGCCGTAGCCGCCGACGGTCTTCTGGCACTCGTTGGAGGCCAGGTACTGGACCCACTTCTTGGCGCCCGCCTTGTTGGGGGCGTTCTTGGTGATGGAGTCGGCCAGGCCGTTCATCATGGTGGCCCGCTTGCCGGTCGGGCCGGTCGGCGTGGGGGCGGTGCCGACATCGAGGCCCTTGGTGTCGTAGTAGGTGGAGATCATCCAGGCTCCGTCGAAGGAGGTCGCCGCCCTGCCGGAGGCGACCTGGGCGTTGGCCGGGTTGGCGCCGTCGGTGTAGTCGGTGAAGGGCGCGAGATAGCCCTTCTTCGCCAGACCGAAGTACCAGTCGACCACCGTCTGGAAGGTCTTGCTGTCGTACTGGTACTTGGAGCCCCAGCGGGCCTTGTCCGTGTAGCTCCAGCCCGCCGAGCCGGTGAACGGGCTCCAGGTGGTCTGCCCGTCGCTGTCGCCCGCGCCGCCGGTGGCGAGCCCGTAGACCTTGACGTTGTTCTTGTCGAAGCCCTCTTCGTCGCCGCGCTTGCCGTTCTTGTCGACGGTCAGGTGCGCGATGGTCTTCTCGAAGGTGCCGCCGTCCTTCGGGTTCCAGGCGAGGCCGTTGAGTTCCGCCGAGGAGAGCCCGGCGTCCTCGACCATCTTCTTGTTGTACATGAGGGCGACGGTGTCCCAGTCCTTCGGAGCGCCGTAGCGGTGGCCGTCCTGGCCGGTCCAGTTGGCGGCAAGGCCCGGCTGGTAGGCGGAGTTGTCTATGTCCAGGTCGTCCAGTGGCTCCAGCACGTTCAGGTCGGCGAACTGCCCGAACTTCTGGATGTGGTCGGTGAACACGTCGGGCTCGGTGCCCGCGATGAAGCTCGCGGTGAGCTTGGTCCAGTAGTCGGCCCAGCCCATCTGGGTGATCTTCACCTTCAGGCCCGGGTTCTGCTTCTCGAAGCCCTTGGCGCACGCCTGGTAGGCGGGCATCTGGTTGGCGTCCCACAGCCAGTACGTCACCGTGTTCGAGCCCGCTCCGGCGGCCCCGCCCTGCGCGCAGCCCGTCACCAGGGACAGCGCGAGCACCCCGGTCAGTGCCACGACCGTGCGTGTACGAATTCGCATGCCCGTCCCCTTACTTGATGCCGGTAAAGCTGATGCTGCTGACGATGCGGCGCGCGAAGAAGCCGAAGAGCACGAGCATCGGCAGCGCGGCGATGAGCGTGGCCGCCATCAGGCCGGACCAGTCGTAGCCGCTCTGCGGGGTCTGCGCCCGGAAGATGGCCAGTGCCACGGTGAGCACGCGCGAGCTGTCGCTGTAGGAGACCATCAGCGGCCAGAAGTAGTCGTTCCAGGAGGTGATGTACGTCAGCACGCCCAGCGTGAGGATCGGGGTGGACGCCATCGGCAGCATCACGCGGTAGAAGATCCGGATCTTCCCGGCCCCGTCGAGCAGGGCCGCCTCCTCCACCTCCCGGGGCACGTTCATGAAGAACTGCCGCATGAAGAACACGGCGAACGGCGTCATGAACATCGTCGGCAGGGAGATGCCCAACAGGGAGTCGACCAGGCCGAGTTGCTTGATGAGCACGAAGTTCGGCAGCAGCGTGAAGATCGTGGGCACCATCAGCCCGGCCAGGAACAGCCCGAACACCGTGTCCCGGCCGCGCCACCGCAGCCGGGCGAAGGCGTACGCGGCCATGGCGGAGAAGAGGATCTGGAAGACGGTGATCAGGGTGGACACGATCGTCGAATTGATCAGATAGCGCCAGAACTTGAGCCCGCCGCCCGAGCCGCCCTGGGCTATCGCCTCCTCGGTGGACTGCAGGCCCAGGGCCCGTTCGAAACCGCCGGTCGTCAGGTCCACGGGCAGCGGATCGCCGGGATGGGCCGCGAGCGCCGTGTTCGTGGACAGCGCGGTGCGCAGGATCCAGTAGAACGGCAGCAGGGTGATGAGCACCATCGCGGCCATCACCGTCCAGGCCACGACCTTCCCGGGGGTGATCCTTGGGCGCTGTGTGCGCCGTACCTTCGTCGTCGTTGCCGTCACGGCAGTCATGTCGGTCGCTCCTTTCTTCAGCCGAGGTCGGTCTGGCCGGCCCGGGTGAGCCGGTACTGGACAAAGGTGATCGCGCTCAGCACCACGAGCAGCGCCACGGACATCGCGGAGGCGTAGCCGAACTGGAAGCGGCCGAAGGCGGAGCCGTAGATGTAGTACTGCAGGACGTTGGTCGCGTTCGCCGGACCGCCCGCGGTGGTCACCGCGACGGTGTCGAAGACCTGGAACGAACCGATCACCGTCATGATCAGGACCACCGCGAGCACCGGCCGCAACAGCGGCATGGTGATCCGCCAGAACATCCGCCACTCGCTCGCGCCGTCCACCTTGGCCGCCTCGTACATATCGTTCGGGATGGCCTGGAGTCCGGCGAAGAGCAGCAGGGCGGTGTAGCCGACATGCCGCCAGACGTTGATCAGGGCGATCGTGGGAATCGCCCAGGTGTCGTCGGCGAGGAACGGGATGCGGTCGAAGCCGAGCCCGGCGATGATCTCGTTGCCGATGCCGAGCTGGGTGTCGAGCATCCAGAGCCAGACGATGCCGGCGACCACGTTCGACATCAGATACGGCGTGAGGACGATCCCGCGGAGTACCGCCGACTGGGTCAGCCGCTGGAGCAGCACGGCGATGGCGAGCGCCGAGACCGTCTGGACGCCGATGTTGATGAAGACGTATTCGACGGTGACCGTCAACGAGTCCCAGAAGATGGGGTCCTTGACCATGCGGACGTAGTTGTCGAGGCCCACCCACTCCGCCGGGGTCAGCAGATTGAAGCGGGTGAAGCTCAGATAGATGCCCCGCAGCGTCGGCCACAGCAGGAAGACCAGGAAGCCCAGCATGGCCGGAGCGATGAACAGGGCCGCGAGGGCGCCGTCACCACGTCCGCCACCGTCACGTTCTCGTTTCTCGCGGGTTCTCGGCTTCGGCTGTGTCCCCTCGATGTCGCGCACTGGCAGACGCGACGGAGGGCTGGAGGCGACGGTCATCAGGAGACTCCCTCGTCTACGGCTCGTCCTCGGGTCACTTACTTTTGGTCCGAAAGAATCCAGCCGTCAAGGGGTGTGCGTGCATCTTTCCTGAGGAGCTTCCGCGACATAGGGTGGTGTCATTACTTCTGTGCCGAAAGAAATGATGTGGGGGTTCGGTCGTGACCACACGTGCTGCCAGCTGGCTGCCGCTCAGTCCCGGTGAGCGTGCCGTCGCCATCGAGGTGCTGACGCACGGCCCCCTGTCGCGCAGCGACATCGCCCGCCGGCTCGACCTCTCCGCGGGCAGCCTCACCCGGCTGACGAAGCCGCTCATAGAGTCGGGTCTGCTGATCGAGGTCCCCGAGGGCGCCTCGCTTCCCGAGGTGCGCCAGGGCCGACCGTCCCAGCCCCTCGACATCGTCGCCGAGTCCCGCACCTTCGCCGGGTTCAAGATCACCCAGGACATGGTCTACGGGGTCGTCACCACCCTCAAGAGCGATATCGTCGCCCGCCGTGACCTGCCCATCACCAGCCATGACCCGGCCCATGTGGTGGACGTGCTGGGGGAGCTGACCGGTGCGTTCGCACGTGACTTCCCCGGTCTCGCCGGGATCGGCATCGGCCTGGGCGGCCGGGCCTCGGACCGGTCCGTTGTCGACGATTCGGCCTTCCTCGGCTGGCGCGACGTCCCGCTGGCCCGGCTCGTCGAGGAGCGCACCGGGCTGCCCGTCGTCGTCGACAACGACGTGGCCGCCCTCGTCGAGGCCGAGCGGTGGTTCGGCGCCGGCCGGGGCCTGGAGCGGTTCGCGGTGCTCACCATCGGCGCGGGTATCGGCTACGGACTGGTGAGTGGCGGCAAGCGGGTCGCGACCGCCGAGGACGGACTGGGCGTCGGCCGCTTCTGGATCGTGGACTCCAACGGCCCGCTCACCCCCGACGGCGAGCGCGGCAGCGCCATCTCCCTGCTGTCGATCCCCAGCATCCGCTACCAGATCAGGGCGGCCACCGGCCGCGACATCACGTACGACGAGATCCTCGCCCTCGCCGCCGAGGGTGAGCCCATGGCGGCCCGTGTCGTCGGCGAGGCGGCCCGCGCCCTGGGCACCCTGGTCGCGCAGATCGCCAACTTCGCCATCCCCGAGAAGATCGTCCTGGCCGGCGAGGGCGTGGGCCTGGTCGACGTGGCGGGACCGGCCGTCGAGGAGGCCATCCTCGCCAACCGCCACCCGCACGCGGAGCCGGTCAACCTGGAGACCAAGGTGTCCGACTTCCACGACTGGGCGCGGGGCGGCGCCGTGCTGGCGATCCAGGTGCTCGTCCTCGGCGCGGGGGCGGCCTGACCTGGCTGTGGAACGGCCGTCGGACATGGCTGTTGGACGGCCACCGGACAGGTCATGGGTTGGCTACCGGTAAGTAGTCCTGCTGACAGTGACTCCTCACATGGTCTTCACGCCGGGCCCCGTATGATTCACGGCATGTCCATCACTCACCGACGTGCACCCAGCGGGCCCAGGCGGTCGGCCGCCGAGGTCAACGAGGAGATCCGAGCCCTGTGGCTCCGGAGCGGTGGGACGCTGAGCGGCGAGCAGCGGCGGGAGTACCAGCGCCTCGTCCTGGAGTGGGCGGCGGCCTCTCCGCGCGCCCACTCGCACACGGATTCCGCCCGCTCGCACACGGACTCGTCGAAGGCCGCCTGACCGGTCCGGCCTGACCGGGCGAGCCGCCTCGCGAGCACCTCCGGAGCGCCTTCCGAGCACCTCCCGAGCTCTTTCCGAGCGCCTGGCGTCAGCCCTTCATCGCCCCCTGGAGCAGTCCCGCGATGAAGCTGCGCTGGAAGATCACGAAGAGGATCAGGATCGGCAGCATCACGATGATCGTCCCCGCCGCCAGCGTGGGGATGTCCGTGCTGTTCTGACCGACGAAGAAGCCGAGACCCGCGGGCGCCGTGTGCTTGGTCGTGTCCTGGATGAGCACCAGCACCAGCAGGAACTGGTTCCACGACCACATGAAGACCAGGAGCCCGAGCGTCATCAGGGACGGCCGGGCCAGTGGAAGCAGAATCCTCAGCAGGATCGTGCCCGACGAGGCTCCGTCGATACGGGCTGCCTCCACCAGCGACGGCGGGGTCGACTGGAAGTGGGTGCGCATCCAGAACACGCTGAACGGCATGAACAGCGCGATCTCCACCAGGATCACCCCCAGATACGAGTTGGTCAGACCGAGACCCCGCAGGTCGAAGTAGAGCGGGACCACGATCAGTTCGACCGGGATGGTGAGCCCGGCGATGAAGAACGCCGCGACCGCGTTGCCGCCCGGGAGCTTCATCGTGCCGAGCGCGTAGCCCGCCAGCGCCGCCAGGACCAGGGAGGCGGGGACCACGCCGACCGCGATGGTGAGGCTGTGCCGGATCAGGTCGGAGAACCCGGCCACCGACCACGCCTGCTCGTAGTTGTCCCAGCTCCACCGCTCCGGCCAGGTCAGTCCCACCACCGGCGTGCCCGCGGGCTGCAGCGAGGCGAGGAAGACACTGAGGAACGGGATCACGACGGCGATCGCCATGACCGTCAGCAGGGCGTAACCCGACCAGCGTTCCGGGCGCGTGGCGGTGTTCATGACTCCGACCTCGACAGACGGTTGATGAGGTAGACGATCCCGAGTATCAGACAGCCGAGGACGACGGCCAGGGCCGCGGCGAGCCCCACCTTGCCCTCGGAGAACGCCAGCCGGTACACGAGCAGGCCCGGGACCGTCGTCTGCTCACCGGGCCCGCCGTTCGTCGTCACGTACACGATGTCGAAGCTGGCGAGCGCGGCCACCGTGGTCACGGTCATCGCGACGGCGATTTCGCCGCGCAGGTGCGGCAGGGTGACGGAGACGAACTCCCGGACGGGCCCTGCCCCGTCGAGCCGGGCTGCCTCGTACAGGCTGGGGTCCACCTTCTGCACGCCGCTGAGGAAGAGCATCATGCACAGGCCGCTCAGCACCCAGGTGCCGACGAGGCCCACGGCGATCAGCGCGGCGCCGAAGTCACCCAGCCACGCCCGGGTCACCCCGTCCAGACCGACCGCGCGGAACGTCTGGTTCACCAGCCCGTCGTCCCCGTACAGCCAGCGCCAGGTCACGCCGACGGCGACGAGCGGGACGACCTGCGGCAGCATGAACAGGAAGCGGTACGCCCCCATGCCGGGCCGTCGGAAACGGGCCAGCAGACCGGTCATCGCAAGGCCGACGACGATGGGGATGAAGGAGAAGAACACCACCAGTACCAGGGCGTTGAGCACGGACCGGCGCAGGATGGAGTCCTGGAAGATCTCCTGGTAGTTGCCGAGACCGACCCAGTCGCCCAGCGTCACGCCGTCCCACTCGAACAGCGAGAGATACGCAGTGTGCAGGGCGGGCAGCACCGCGAAGCAGAAGTAGACGGCGAACGCGGGCAGCACATACACATAGCCGCGATACGCGCTGCGCCTGCGGGGGCCCCGGGACTGGACCCGGACCTCCGGCGACTCGACCCGGACGTCAGGGGGCTGTTGGACCGGCGGCCTACTCGGCATGGTGTTCCTCCCACTCGTCCTGCAGTGAGTCGAGGTAGTCCGAGGGATCTATGCGGTTCGCGATGAGTTTCTGGACGCCCGAGCGCAGCCGGTCGAGCATGGCGGGGGCGGCGAAGTCGGGGAACGTGGTGATCCCGTCGCCGGCGACGGCCCTGCGGTGGCCGTCCGCGATGTCGGCGAGCACGCCTTCCGGCTTCTTCACGGCGTCGGGGTTGGGCGGCATGAAGCCGTTGTCGCTGATGATCTGGCCGGCCTCGGGAGTGGTCAGGAAGTCGAGGAACGCGCCTGCCGCCTCGGGGTGTTCGGTCCTGGACGAGACGGCGTAGGAGACGCTGAAGCCCGAGGCCACGGTGGGGGAGGAAGCCTGCTCGCCCGGCATCGGGAAGAAGCCGACGTTGTCTCCCATGACGGTCGCCAACTGCCCGGCCGCCCAGTTGCCGTTGATGAGGAAGACGCTGTCGCCCTTGGCGAACTGGGCGGTGGAGTCGACCTGCGCGGTGCCGTTCGCGGAGTCGTTGTAGTAGCCCTTGCGGCCCCAGTCGATGACGAGCTTGCTCGCCGTGACGGCGGCCGGCGTCTCGATCGTCGCGCCCTTGGTGCCGTTGACCCAGTCCCAGTAATCGTCCGTCGGCATCAGCTGGTTGAGGAGCGCGGCCCACAGGTGCAGGCCGCCGGAGTCGAGCGCGCCGACCCCGAGTGGCGTCAGGCCGGCGTCCTTGGCCGCGGCGAGCTGGTCCTCGAACTCCGCCACGGTATTGGGCGGACCGTCGATCCCGGCCTTCTTGGCGAGCTCCTTGTTGTAGTAGATGCCGGTCATCGACAGACCCGCCGGGACCCCGAACAGGGCACGCCCGCCGGTGGCCTCACTGGTCTGCCCCGCCGTCAACTGGTCGAGGCTGACCGGGGGAATGGCCTTGTCCCAGCCGTACGCCTCCCGATAGGGCGCCAGGTCGAGGATGTGGCCGTCCGCCGCGAGATCGGTCATCCCGACCGCGTACTGCGCGATGTCCGGGGCGGTGTCGGACGTCATGGTGAGCTTCAGGTTCTGGACGTAGTCCGAGAACGTCTTGTACTGCGGCTCGACACTGATGTTCGGGTGGCCCTTCTCGAACGCGGCGATCAGCGCGTCGACCATCAACGGGGCGTCGGCGAACTGCAGGCGCAGGGTGATGTCCCCGTCCGGGACGGCGGTCGACGACGGCACACTGCGCGGACCCGGCACCGCGGCCGCGCTCCCGGGGGTCAGGGCGTCGCAGGCGGTGAGCGGCAGCACGAGGGCGGCGGCACAGACCGTTGCCGCGACGCGGCGGCGCACCCGGTGCGTCCTCTCCATCATCGGCCTCCTTGCGTGATCTCGGCGTCTCGGCGTCTTGGCGCCTTGGCGAGTCGGTGTGCGGATCGGTGCGTCAGCCCCGCGGACAGCGGTCCTTGACCTTCTCCAGTAGGGCGTTGTTGTGGAGCTCGGCGTCGCTGCCCGTGTTCTGACTGACGATCAACGGCGGTTCCTGGCCGTGGAGTTCGACGAGCAGCTCGGCGGCCCGGCACGTCAGGGCGTTGACGATCGCCGCCCCGACGACGGTCGACAGGGCGCCGACGGTGAGGTCGCCCAGGGGCACCACCGCATCACCCGGGCGGCCGTGCGTGTCGATGACGATGTCGGCCACGTCGAGCAGACGCCGCCCGTCGACATGCCGGGACTCGGCGTTCACCGAGTGGGCCCGGTTGGTGACGGCGACGACGGTCGCACCCAACGCGCGGGCGCCCAGGGCGAATTCGACCGGCACGGCGTTGATGCCGGAGTTGGAGACGACGATCACCACCTCGCCGGCCCGGATGTCCGCCGTACTCAGGATCGCCGCCGCGTAGCCGCCGACGCGCTCGGCAGCGCCCGCGTGCCGAGGGGCGGCGGGGGACAGCGCCGGGTCGACGATCACATTGACCGGCGCGAGGCCACCCGCGCGCAACAGCGGCTCGATCGCTACGAGTTGGGAGTGGCCGCTGCCGAAGTAGTGGACGACACCTCCGGCGGCGATGCTGTCCGCGATGACACGGGCGGCGCGATCGATCGCGGGCCGCTCGGCATCGGCCAGCGCGGTGAGGTTCTCCTGGAGAGCGGCGAAGTAGGCGAGATCGGCGTTCATCGTGTCGAGACCACCTGGGGTGTCGAGCGGGAGCCGTTTGCGTGGCTGCGAGGGCCGTCTGTGTGGCTGCGGGAGCCGTCCGCGTGGCTGTGGACCGTACCAGAGGGCCGTGCGACTGCCCAGTCCTCCGGACAAGTGTGCTGTCACAACAGCTTTGTTCCTTGACCACCCCGCACGCCCGTCCTAACCTGAGCCGCATGTGGTACGGACCACAGGCTTCGGAGAACCAGACCGTCCGACAACTCCTCCAGCGGCTCCTAGGGGACCGGGCCGCGGAGTTCACCGCCGACGTCGTGCCCGTAGGGGACGGGCACGACGTCGGCAGGCCCGACTGGTTCGAGGTCGACGCCGGACCGGGCGGTGTGGCGCTGCGCGGGTCCAGCGGTGTCGCGGTCGCCTCGGCACTGCGCTGGTACCTGCGGACCGCCTGCCGGACTCAGATCACCTGGGACGCCCCCGTGCCCCGGCTGCCGGACCGCCTGCCCCACACCGGCACGCCCGCCCGGACGACCTCCCCCTACCTCCACCGCTACCACTTCAATGTCTGCACCTTCGGCTACACCACGGCCTTCTGGGACTGGGCGCGCTGGGAGCGCCACATCGACTGGATGGCGCTGCACGGCGTGACCACACCGCTGGCGATGACCGGCGCGGAGGCAGCATGGCAACAAGCACTCCTGCGTACCGGACTGGACGACGAGACCGCCCTGCGGTTCCTCGGAGGCCCGGCCTACCTCCCGTGGAACTGGCTCGCCTCGCTGGACAGTTGGTGCGGACCACTGCCACAGAGCTGGATCGACGGCCACGCGGACCTGGGCCGCCGCATCCTGGACCGGGAACGTGCTCTCGGCATGCGGCCCGTCCTCCAGGGCTTCTCCGGGCATGTGCCCCGCGAACTGATCGCGGACCGGGGCGCCCGCTCGACGACCCTGCCCTGGTGGGACTTCGAGGTCGGAGTCCTGGACCCGCGCGACCCCCTGTTCGAGGAGTTCGGCGCCGCGCTCCTGACCGAGCAGACCCGCCTCTTCGGCACCGACCACCTCTACGCGGCGGACCCCTTCATCGAGACGATTCCGCCGGTGTCCGACCCCGCCGGCATCGCCCGGGTCGCGCGGGCCGTGCACGGTGCCATGACCGCGGTGGACGACGAGGCCACCTGGGTGCTCCAGGCATGGCCCTTCTCCTACCGCGCCGACTACTGGACGCGGGACCGGACCCGGGCCTTCCTCGACGCCATCCCGGACGACCGCATGCTGATCCTGGACCTGTGGGCCGAGCACAAGCCGGTCTGGCGGCACACCGACGGCTACCGGGGAAAGCCCTGGGTGTGGTGCATGCTCCACAGCCTGGGCGGACGACCCGGGCTCTACGGAAAGCTGGACGAGATCGCCGCAGGCCCCGCCGAGGCGAGCACCGACGCCCGCGGCGGTTCGCTCTCCGGAATCGGCGCCAGCATGGAGGCCTTCGGCGGCGACCCGGTCCTGTACGAGCTGCTGGCCGACGTCGCCTGGCACGGCTCGGTCAAGGACGTACGAGCGTGGCTGGAGAGCTGGGCGGAGGCCCGGTACGGGCGGCGAACCCCCGGCCTGCTGCGCGCCTGGGTGCTGCTGCACGAAACGGTGTACGACGCGGACGGCCCCGGTCCGCCGGGCTCGGTCATCGTCTGTCGGCCCACGGTGGCGGGCGACCTGCGCCCGGAACCGCCGGTGCACCTCGCGGCGCCGCCCTCACCCACCGTGCCACCCGGCCTGGCCGAGGCGTCGACGCTCCTGGCCTCCGCGGCGACGGACGAGGACAGCGCGGGCCCGCTCGGCCGGGACCTGTGCGACGTCACCGCGCAGGTGCTCACCCACGTCGCGTGCGGCCGGCAGCGACGGGCGGCGGACGCGGCCCTGGCACGCGACGCCCACCGCTTCCGGGCCGCCGCCACCGAACTGCTCACCACCATCGAAGACCTGGACACACTGCTGGCCACCCGCCCCGAGTACCGCCTGGACACCTGGCTCGCCGAAGCCGGCAGCTGGGCGTCCACCCCTGCCGAGGCCGAGCTGTACGAGGCCAACGCGCGACGCCTTCTCACGGTCTGGGGACACTCCCGAAGCGAGCTGCACGACTACTCGGGGCGGCACTGGGCCGGCCTGGTCAGTTCGTTCTACCTCCCGCGCTGGCGACGCTGGTACGAGCACATCGCCCGGGCACTGGAGACCGGATCCCCTTACCGGGCCCAGGAGTTCGAGGCGTCCCTGATCGAATGGGAGGAGCGCTGGATCACTGAACGGGGTGACTGGACGGCCGAACGGAGCAAGAAGGCGACGCCCGGTCCGGACACCGCCGGGGCGCCCCTGGACGTGGTGCGTACGCTGATGCCCCGTTACCGCGCCTCTCGGGGCTAGCGGACACGTGCGAACCGCGGAGTGATTGTGACGCTCAAGGACAGGCGCAGAGACGACGGCCCGGGGACGGAGTCCTACAAGCACGAGGCGCTGCGGCGGCTGCTCCAGGCCGACATCGCCCGGATGCGGCCCGACGAGGCACTGCCCACCGAACGGCAGCTCGCCGAGCGGTACGACGTCAGCAGAGCGACCGCCCGGCGCGCCCTCCAGGCACTGCGCGAGGACGGCCTCATCCGCAGTGTCCGAGGCGTGGGCACGTTCGTCTCGCACCCCCAGATCACCAAGACGTCGACGCTCACCTCGTTCTCCGAGGACCTGCGCTCACGCGGCTACCACCCCAGTGCCGAACTCCTCGCCGCGGAGGTGGTCGAGGCCGACCTGCACCACGCCACGGCCCTCGGCGTCGATCCCGGCACCGCCCTGCACCGCATCGAACGGCTGCGCCTCGGCGACGACTTCCCCATCTGCCTGGAGACCGTCTATCTCTCCGCCGAACGCTTCCCGAGCCTGGACGAGTCACTCCTCAGGGGCTCGCTCTCGGAAGCGCTGCAGAACACCCACGGCGTCAGGGTGGTACGGGCGACCCAGCAGATCCGGGCGGTGAACGTGACCGGCCGCCAGGCTCGCCTCCTCGGCGTCAAGGAGGGCTCCGCCGCCCTGCTCGTACGACGCACGGCCTTCGACGACACGGGGCATGTCGTGGAGTACGGCGAGTCGCTGTGCCGTGGCGATCTGTACGAGTTCTCGCTGGTGGTGACGAAGTAGCCCCTCCTCGCTCCGTGTGATCCGCCCGTGGCATCGCTGCTGGTCCGCTGCTGGTCCACTGCTGCTCCGCCGTGGCTCTGCTGACGGCGAATCTGCTGCGGGCCGAGATTCCTTCCGTGCCGTCGTCGTCCGGCCGAGGGTGGAGACACCGCGGTGATCCTGGCCGCGTCACCACAAGGAGGAGCGATGGCACGATTCAGCAGCACCCTGGAACCCAGGGCCGAGGAGGGGGACACCCCGCCGTCCCGGTTCGACGACCATCTCGCCGCCCAACTCCTCAACCAGCGCATCGTGTTCCTCGGTACGCAGGTCGACGAGGTCTCCGCCAACCGGGTCTGCGCACAACTGCTTCTGCTCTCCGCGGAGGACTCGCGCACGGACATCGGGCTCTACATCAACAGCCCGGGCGGATCGGTGCACGCGGGCCTGGCGATCTACGACACGATGCGGCTCATCCCGAACGACGTGTCGACCCTCGCCATGGGCTTCGCCGCGAGCATGGGGCAGTTCCTGCTCACCGTCGGCACCCCGGGCAAGCGTTACTCGCTCCCGAACGCGCGGATCATGATGCACCAGCCCTCGGCCGGCATCGGCGGCACCACCGCCGACATCGCCATCCAGGCCGAGAACCTCCAGTTCACCAAGGAGAGCATCGAGCGGATCACCGCCCAACACACCGGCCAGAGCGTGGAGACGATCGCCCGAGACGGCGACCGCGACCGCTGGTTCACGGCCGAACAGGCGAGGGAGTACGGCATGGTCGACCGGGTCGTCGAGTCCCTCGACGACGTCCGCCCGGCCTCCTCGAAGCGACGGATGGGACTCTGACATGGACCAGGACCAAGACATGAGGGTCACGGACCCGTACGCGATCACCATGAGCCAGTACACGATCCCGAGCGTGGTCGAGCGCACCCCGCAGGGCGAGCGCGCGTACGACATCTACAGCCGGCTGCTGTCCGAGCGGATCATCTTCCTCGGCACCGAGATCGACGACGGCGTCGCCAACGTCGTCATCGCGCAACTGCTCCACCTGGAGTCGTCCGCACCTGAGCGGGAGATCGCGATCTACCTCAACTCGCCCGGTGGATCGTTCACTTCACTCATGGCGATCTACGACACGATGGGCTACGTGGGCGCGCCCATCTCGACGTTCTGCGTCGGCCAGGCCGCCTCGACCGCGGCGGTGCTCCTGGCCGGGGGAGACCCCGGCCGGCGCTTCATCCTGGAACACGCGCGGGTGCTGCTCGGCCAGCCCGCGAGCGGCGGCGCGCGGGGCACGGTCTCCGACCTGAGCCTGCAGGCCAAGGAGATGATCCGCATTCGCTCCCAGGTCGAGGAGGTCCTGTCCCTGCACACCCACCACCCTGTCGAGACCCTGCGGGCCGACATGGACCGCGACAAGATCTTCACCGCGCGGGAGGCGGTGGAGTACGGGCTGGCCGACGAAGTGCTCAGCCGACGACTGCTTCCCGCGGCGGCCTGAGCGGGTCGCCGCCGCGGAGCCTCAGCGGGTTCAGGGTTCAGGGCTCAGGAGCCAGGGCTTCAGGGCCCCAGCAGCTCGGGCCCTGCGCGCCTCAGGCGGCGAGCCGGATGTCGCCCAGCCGGGACCGCGCCTCGGTGCGCCGGGGTGCGGTGCTGGACCCGGACCTGAGGGGCTGGGACGTCAGGGGCCGGGACCTGACGGGCTGGGCCGGCCGCGCGAGCCTGCCGTGTGCCAGGGCGAGCAGATCGGCGAGGCCGAGCCCGAGCGCGTGCGCGGCGGCCGCGAGGACCTCGGACGAGGCCTCCTTGCGGCCCCGCTCCAGCTCGGAGAGGTACGGCATCGAGATCCGGGCGGCATCGGCCACGTCCTTGAGCGTCCGCTCCTGGGCGAGCCGCTCACGCCGCAGGACGTCACCCACGACGTCCCGCCACAACGGCTCCTTGGGCGCGGGCTCCTCCGGCTTCACCGGCGCGGCCGGTACGGGTCGCAGGGGAATGACACGGGCTTCGTCGGACGCGTGGCTGCTCACCCCTCCACCCTAGAAAGCGCGGCGCGATTCGGCGAGGTCATCGCGTTCTGCCCTCGGCGAAGGCCGGGGCGTCACCGTTCCAGGAGCCGCTGTCGCCACCACGCCCCGGGCGGCTGCCACTGAGGGGTCTCGCGTCCCCACGGTTCGGGAAGGGTCCGCCGCGCCAACTCCTCGTCGGCGCGGGCGAGTCGGCGCCGAAGATCCGCGCGGGCGCCGGCGGGCAGCCGGTACAGGGCGTCCTCCAGCGTGTCCCTGGCTTCGAGCGCGCAGCAGCAGGGGCAGTTCACATCGATCAGCCAGGCGGCCAGGTCCTGCCTGGGCCGGCGAAGGACGGACTCGTACGTGGCGAGCGCCTTCGCGACGGCATCGGGCCACAGATGGTCCGCCTCCACCCGGCGGACGGCCGCGCGCGTGCGCGAGGAGACACCGCCGATCCGGCGGACGGTCACATGTCTGGAGGGCTGCCACCGCTCGGCGCGGACGGCACCGGGCCGCCTACGCGGCACGGCCCTTTCGGGTCGACGTCATGCGGGCATCGTGCACGACCACGTCGGCCGGGCGCGACCGGATTTCTCCCGCGCGCGGTCACCGTCCCTCGTGAACTCCCGCCCGCGCCCCCGGTGTTCAGTGATGCTCAGTGGGCGTGCGGCTCGTCGCGGTGCACCGGGCCGTGCGGGGCCTCGCAGTGCGAGCCGTCGTCGTAGGCGGCCCCGGTGCGGACCTCCAGGACCTCGGCCGGGGCGTGGTCGACCTGCAGGGTGGTGTGGCTTATCTCGTGGTCGCTCTGCAGGATCTTCTCCAGGTCCCGGCGCACCGTGTGGCAGTCCGCGACGGGCTCGACCAGGACATGCGCGGACAGCGCGGGCTGCCCCGACGTGATGGTCCACACGTGCAGGTCGTGCACCTCGGAGACCGAGGGGTGCGCGACCAACTGATCGCCGATGCCGTCCGGATCGAGGTGCGCGGGCGCCGCCTCCAGGAAGATCCGCCCCGACTCCCGTACGAGCCCGTAGCCCGCCTTGAACATGAGGGCCACCACGACCAGTGTGGCGATGGCGTCGGCCCGCGCGAAGCCCGTCAGCAGCACGATGAGACCGGCGATCGCGGTGCCGATGAACGCGAACAGGTCGTTGAGTATGTGCTGGTAGGCGCCCTCCACGTTGAGCGAGGTGCGGTTGGCCTTCGAGATGCACCAGGCCGCCGCGATGTTCACCACGATCCCCGCCAGGGCCGTGCCGAACACCAGCCCGCCCTCCACCTCGGGCGGGTCGATCAGCCGCCGCACCGCCTCGTACGCCAGCCAGGCGCCGAGCAGCAGCAGCGTGAGCCCGTTCGCCTGGGCGGAGAGGATCTCGGCGCGCTTGAGGCCGTACGTGAAGCCGCCGCGGGCCGGCCGCGCGGCCAGCCGCATCGCGATGAGCGCCAGCACGATGGACACGGCGTCGGTCAGCATGTGCGCCGCGTCGGAGATCAGGGCGAGCGACTGGGCCAGGATGCCGATGACGACCTCGGCCGCCATGAACGAGGTGATCAGCGTCAGCGCGATCGCGAGCCAGCGGCGGTCCGCGTCCGCCGACACACCGTGCGAGTGCCCCGCGTGCCCGTCCGACCCGTGGTGGTCGTGGTGCGCGCTGGTCATGTGTGTCCCCCTCGATGCGGTGTCCGACCTCCGCAGTGAAGCGCACCTGGCGGAGATCGGCAAAGGCTGCACCGGTGACCGTTGTCATCATCGTTAACAGGGCTCTGACCTGCGGCGAAGATTTCTCGGTGGGGTCCGGGTCAGGCGCCGAAGAGCTGTGTCCAGTACGTGCCCGCCGAGCCGCCGCCCTCGAAGCCGACGCCTATGTGGGTGAAGGCGGGCTTGAGGATGTTGGCGCGGTGGCCGGGGCTGTCCATCCAGCCCTGTACGACCTCGGCGGCGGAGCGCTGGCCGCACGCGATGTTCTCGCCGATGGTGCGGCGGGTGCTGCCCGCGGCCGCGGCCCGGTGCCAGGGTTCGCTGCCGTCGGGGGAGGTGTGGGAGTAGAACGCGCGGGCCACCATGTCCGCGCTGTGTGCCTGCGCCGCGTTGGTGAGCAGGGTGTCCACGGCCAGCGGTCGCAGACCGGCCCGGGCCCGCTCGGTGTTGGTGAGCGTCACCACCTCGGCGGCCGTCTGCGCCAGTCCGGCGGGGGTGAGGGGACGGGCCCAAAGTGCCGTCCAGTAGAGGGTGCCGGAGCGGCTGTCCGGCACGTACGCCACACCGGCCTCGGTGAACGCCGGGTCGTGGATCGTGCGCCGGGACTGCTCCGAGGACAGGCAGTACTCCACGAACCCCGCGGCGTCGAGCGGGCCGGAGACCAGGTGCTCGCCGACCGTGAGATACGCGTAGCCGCTCGCCGTGAGGCGCTGGTAGACCGAGAGCCCGTCCGCGCCCTCGGAGCCCAGGCTGCCCCGCGCGGCCATGCCCGCGGCGTGCGTGTGCGCCGCGGTGGTCAGGCGGGCGTCGAGGGACACGGGCGGGGCGCCGACGGCGGCGCGCGCGGAGTTCACGAGACGGAGGAAGCCGTCGGGGGCAGCCACTGCGACGGCGGGAGCGGCGGCAGAGGAACCTCCGGCCGAAGCGCTGCCGGTGTTCCAGGCGGTGTTCCCTGCGGGCGTGCGTCCGGTGTTCCCGGCCGGCGGACGAGCCGTGTTCCCGGCCGGGGGATGACCCGCGGTCCCGGCCGGTGTGCGACCGGTGTTCCCGGCCGGAGTGCGACCCGAGCCCCGGAGCCGTCCGAGCCCGGCACGCGCGGCGTTCAGGGCCGTCGCGACACCGGCGCCCCTGGAACCCGGGACACCGGAGCTACCGGGAGAGGCACCGCCGCCCGCGCCCGCCCCTGTTCCCGCCCCCGCGTCGGCGTCCTCGCTCACCTCGACCCCGAAGTCCCGGGCTATCCCGGCGAGTCCGTCGGCGTACCCCTGGCCCAGGGCGCGCAGCTTCCACGTGGTCCCGCGGCGGTAGATCTCGGCGAGCAGCAGCACGGTCTCCTGCTGGGGGCGTGGCGGGGTGAAGCGGGCGAGCACACCGCCGCCCGGGCCGGTCACGCGCAGGGTCGGAGCGGGCAGCCGGCCCAGTGCGGTGCCGGGCTCGGCGGGGCTGACGACGACGGTGACGCGGCTCGCCCCGGTCCGCAGCGCGGGCGGGTCCACGGTGAGCGTCTCGCCGTGCAGCCGCGCGCCGGGTGCGGCCGGCTGGTTGTAGAACACGAAGTCGCCGTCGCCGCGCACCTTGCCGCTGTCGTCGGTGATGAGCGCCGACACGTCGAACGGGCCGGGCACATGAAGGGTCAGGGTGCCGCCGGGCAGGGGCAGATTGCCGCCGGGAACCAACTCGCTCATCATGCCGCCTGTCGGGGTGCCGGATCACTGTGCGCGCCCCGTGGGGCGTTGCCCGGACAACGCGCCACGGGTGCGTGAGGGTTCCTGAGCGCCGCCCCGCGGTTCTGTCAGCGTGCCGCCCGTGCCAGCAGGCCGGACAGCAGGACTTCGAGCGACTCGCGCAGGACGGTGGCGAAGTCGAGGCGCAGGACCGCCAGTTCGGGATCGGACTCGTAGGCCGCGAGCACGGCGGGCGACGGGTGCGCGTGCGGCCAGGCGGCCGTGACCACCATGAGCGCGCTGGCGACGAACCGTACGGAGTCCTCCTTGTGGAGCTCGGGCACGTGTGTGCGGACCCGCTGTGCCAGGGCGAAGACGTGCGCGATGGTGGAGCGCTTGTACTCGGCGGCGACCTCCGTCGACACGTTCCGCTCCAGGACCGAGCCCTGCGCGCTGATCAGGTCGCACAGCACCGGACGCTCGGCGAGGGCGTCGGTGAGAGCCGCGGCGACCTGGTCGGCCCGCTCGGTCACCGGGGCGTCGGCGGCGACGGCCCCGGGGAGCACGGTGTCGAGGTGCTCCAGCAGCTCCTGCGACGCGGCGGCGAGCAGCTCCAGGAGGACGGCCTCGCGGGACTCGAAGTAGCGCAGCACGTTCGACTTCGCGAGCCCCACCCGGCGACTCAGTTCGTTGAGGCTCACCTGCGCCACGGGCATCTCGCCCAGCATCGCGGCCGTGGTGTCCAGGATCGCCTTGCGGCGCACGGCGCGCTGCTCCTCGCTGCGGGCGCGCTGGAAGGTGTTTGCCATGCACGCAGTCTACAGACCCCCGGTCTGTTGTTATCGGACCGGCGGTCTGCTAGCTTGAAATGCAACAGACCGCCGGTCTCCTATCGCTGGGAGTGCCGTGCGAACACCGAAGGAGTCATCGTGGCCATCTCATATGTCGTCCCCGACCAGACCGGGAAATTCGCCGTCGTCACCGGTGCCAACAGCGGCACGGGCAAGGAGGCCGCACGCCGCCTCGCGGAGGCCGGCGCCCGTGTCGTCCTGGCCGTACGGACCGTCGCCAAGGGCGAGCAGGCCCGCGCCGAGATCCTCGCCCGGCACCCGCACGCACAGCTGGAGGTGCGGCGTGTCGACCTGGCGGACCTGGCCTCCGTCGAGGCGTTCGCCGACGGGATCCTGGCCGACGGCACCCCGCTCGACCTGCTCGTGAACAACGCCGGAGTGATGGCTCCGCCCACCCGGATGACCACCGCCGACGGCTTCGAACTCCAGATGGGCAGCAACTACCTCGGCCCGTTCGCCCTCACCGTCCGGCTGCTGCCCGCCCTGCTCGCGGCACCGGCGCCCCGCGTGACGACCATGAGCAGCGGCACGGCCAACTACGGCCGCATCCACTTCGACGACCTCCAGTGGGAGCGTCGCCGCTACAGCTCCAACCTGTCGTACGCCCAGTCCAAGCTCGCCAACCTGATGATGGCCCGGCAGCTGGCCGACATCGCCGCGGAGCGCGGCTGGAACCTGCTGAGCACGGCCGCCCACCCCGGCTACACCGTGACCAACCTCCAGAGCGCGGGCGCGAGCCTCGGCCGTGACAAGCCGAAGCGATCCCTGCTCAACGCGCTCGACTTCCTGCCCAAGCAGCAGGTCGAGGAGGGCGCCGAACCGCTGCTGCACGCCGCCACGAGCCCTGAGGCCACGGCGGGCGCGTACTACGGCCCGGGCGGCAGGTTCGGACTGGTCGGCCCAACCACCACCGCCCGCGTCACACGCCGCGCCCTCGACACCGAGGCGAACCGCCGGCTGTGGGCCGAGTCCGAACGCCTCACCGGAGTCACCCTCTCCGCGGCCGTCGCCTGAACGGGCCCGCCGCACGGGGGCGGCGTCCGGAGAACCCGCGACCGGGTGCCAGACTGCCCCCATGGATGAGCGCGTATTCGGCAGGTCAGGACAGCACGCATCGGTCGTGGGACTCGGCACTTGGCAACTCGGTGCCGACTGGGGCGACGTGGACGACAAGGAAGCCCTCGCGGTCCTGGAGGCCGCCGCGGAGTCGGGCGTGACGTTCTTCGACACGGCCGACGTGTACGGGGACGGGCGCAGCGAGGAGACCATCTCCACCTTCGTGCAGAGCAGGCCCGACCTGCACGTACTGGTCGCGACCAAGATGGGCCGTCGGGTCGACCAGATTCCCGAGAACTACGTACTCGACAACTTCCGCGCCTGGAACGACCGTTCGCGCCGCAACCTCGGTGTCGACCGCATCGACCTGGTGCAGCTGCACTGCCCGCCGACCCCCGTCTACTCGTCGGACGAGGTGTTCGACGCCCTCGACACCCTGGTCGAGGAGGAGCGCATCGCCGCGTACGGCGTGAGCGTCGAGACGTGCGACGAGGCGCTGACCGCGATCGCCCGGCCGAGTGTGGCCAGCGTCCAGATCATCCTCAACCCGTTCCGTATGAAGCCCCTTCAGCGGGTCCTGCCCGCGGCGCTGGAGGCCGGCGTCGGCATCATCGCCCGCGTGCCCCTCGCCTCGGGGCTGCTCTCCGGCAAGTACACGAAGGACACGGTCTTCGCGGAGAACGACCACCGTACGTTCAACCGCCACGGTGAGGCCTTCGACCAGGGCGAGACGTTCTCCGGCGTCGACTACGCCACCGGGGTCGAGGCTGCCGCCGAGTTCTCCGGGCTCACCCCGGAGGGTGTCACCCCGGCCCAGCTGGCGCTGGCCTGGATCGTCCAGCAGCCCGGCGTGACCACGGTCATTCCCGGCGCCCGTTCGCCCGAGCAGGCCCGCGCGAACGCGGCGGCCGGCAAGCTGCCGCCGCTCTCCGCGGAGACGCTGGCCGCGATCTCTGACCTGTACGACGGGCGCATCAAGGAGCAGGTCGAAGCTCGCTGGTGATTGTCGGCTGCCGGCCGGTGGGGGCTTGTCGCGCAGTTCCCCGCGCCCCCAAAGACTGCGCAGTTCCCCGCGCCCCTTTCAGGGCGCGGGGAACTGCGCGACAAGCCACCGACGGCCCGCAGCCTCACAACTACCGCTCACCCCCCGCAGGGAACCCCTGGGCCCGGGCAGCCACCACACTCACCACCGGAACCACCAGCAACAGCACACCCCACGGGAGTGAACCCGTGCCGAGGTGGTCCAGCAGGACGCCTCCGGCGACCCCGCCGCCGGCCATCGCCGCGTTCCACAGCGTGACGAGCGCGGCCTGCGCGGCATCCGCCGCGTCACCACCCGCGTCGGTCACGGCCGTCTGCAACAGCGTGGGGGCGCCTCCCCAGCCGAGCCCCCACAGCGCCACGGCGGCGTAGACGAGCGCGGGGCTGTCGGCCGGCACGGCCAGGAGCGCGGCCGCCACGGCGACGAGCAGCGCGCTCGCGAGTGTCAGGGCGCGCAGACGCCGGTCGATGCGCGCACCCACGAACCAGATGCTCAACAGGGACGCGACGCCGAACACCAGCAGTACGAGATCCGTCGACCCGCCCATGCCCAGTCCGTCCAGGAACGTGGCGATGTACGTGTACAGGATCGTGTGGGCCAGTACGAAGACCAGCGTGACGAACAGGACCGGTGCCACCCCCGGAATCGTCAGGACCCGCAGTATCGGGACCCGGCCCGCCCCGCGCCGCTGACCCGGCTGGTCAGGAACGCCCGCCGCGATCCAGCCGAGCAGGGCGACCGCGAGCACGGTCATCAGCGTGAACGTCACCCGCCAGCCGAGCACTTCGCCGAGGAAGGTCCCCGCGGGCACCCCGAGCGACAGCGCGACCGGTATGCCCGTCATCACGATCGCGATCGCCCTGCCCTGCAGATGGGCGGGCGCCAGTCGCCGGGCGTACCCGGCGAGCAGCGCCCAGGCCAGGCCCGCGGCCACACCGGCGACGAACCGGGCCGCCATGGTCAGGGAGTAGTCGGTGGAGACGGCGGTCACCGTGTTGGCGGCGGCGAACCCCGCCATCGCCGTGAGCAGCAGCCGTTTGCGCCGCCAGCCCGCGGTGGCCGCGGACAGGGGGATCGCGGTGAGTGCGGTGCCGATCGCGTAGACGGTGACCGACTGCCCCATCGCGGACTCACCGACGCCGAGGTCGGCACTCATCGCGGGCAGCACGCCCGCGGGCAGCGTCTCGGTGAGGCTCGTGACGAAGACGGCCGTGGCCAGGGCGAGGAGGGCCCGGAGAGGGAGCCCGCGCCTCTCGGCTCCCTGGGCGGGCTCGGAGGAACCGGCCGGTTCCGTGGTGTGGGTGCTCATGCCGCGTATGCTCGAACCCTCACATTGATGAGAAGGTCAAGCGGCGAAGTGCGAGGTCGGCCGGATGCGGATCGGAGAGCTGTCGGAGCGCACCGGCATCCCGCGGCGGCTGCTGCGCTACTACGAGGAGCAGGGGCTGATCACGCCCGAGCGCTGCGAGAACGGGTACCGCTCCTACGACGAACGCCTCGTGGACCGTGTCCAGCAGATCCGCGGACTGCTGGACGCCGGGCTGCCCACCCGGATCATCAAGCAGATCCTGCCCTGCCTCGACGGGCCCGGCACCATCCACTTCCCCGATCCGACCCCGGAGATGCTGACCACGCTGGAGCTCGAACTCGACCGTATGACCCGGCGCATCGACTGCCTCGCCCGCAACCGGGACGCGATCGCCGCGTACCTCGAAGTGGTACGCGGCGACGGCGACGGTCGGTCCATGGGCGACGGCCGGTCCGTGGAGGCCTGACCGGGTCAGGCGGCCCGTTCCCTGGCCCGCTGGGCCGCCTCGCGTACGGAACCGCGGTGCACGGGACCGTGACCGGGCAGCAGGATGTCACCCGGGAGCGCCTCGAAGGCGTCCAGCGAGGACAGCGCACCGGGGAGGTCCCGGTGGAACATGGTGGGCAGCAGCTGCGGGCCGCTCGCGCGTGAGGTGGGGTGCCCGCTGACCAGCCCGTCGCCCGATATGACGACCCCCGCGTCCGGCAGATGGAAGGCGCAGTGGCCCGCCGTGTGGCCGGGGGTGTGCACGGGAACGGGTCGGCCGGGCAGGTCGAGAGCGCCCTCACCGGGGAACGGCCGCGGCTCGGTGACCGGGACGTGTGCGGTGCCGCCGGAGCGCAGCGCGTGCACGGCCCATGGCACCACGCCGGGCCGCCAGGCGTTCTGCAGCACCTTGCCGATGGTCACCTGATGGAGGAAGTCCCGGCGCGCGTGCGGGACTTCGGCCTCATGGGCGTAGACCGGCGTGCCGTACGTAGTGCTGAGGTACTCGGCCGAGCCGATGTGGTCGTTGTGGGCGTGCGTGACGAGTACGGCCGCGACCGCTTCGGGTGAACTGCCCACGGCCGACAGGGAGGCGAGGACGCTCTCGCGGTCTCCGGGGTAGCCCGTGTCCACGAGGGTGACGGCGTCCCCCTCCGTGAGAATCACCCAGTTGGTGTTGCTGCCGTGTACGAGATGGATGCCGTCGGCGACTTGAAGAATGTCTGCCTGCATGATCGTCCCGACCTAGAGGTCCCTGCCTGACGGAACACAGCCAAGCAGATCCGCGGGCACCTCAGCGCAGGGGGTCGGACGAAGCGCGCATCGACCGCAGCGCCAGGAGCAGTACGCCGATGTCGTCGAAATAGGCGGGGTCGGGCATGAGGTCGGTCGGCAGCACGACATAGGCGACCGCTCCCCAGAAGACCCAGCGGGGCCCGGTCGGCAGCCCGGCCCGGCGGAGGTCCCGCCGAGTGCGGACCAGCCGGACCAGCAGTACGACCGCCGCCCCGAGGGCCACCGCCAGCACGGCCGCGACGACGAGAACCAGAATCCATGTGTTGGTGTCCATCAGCCCTTCCCCGACTCGTCCGCTGCTCCTCTTCGGATGCCCAGGTTCGCCCGCTTCACCACCGGCGAGCCGGTCCGACACGCGGCGCGGGACGTCGGCATGCCCCCGGCCCGCCCCCTACTCTGTGCTGTCGATTGATCACCTTGAGCGAACAGTGGGGTGCGCGTGTGAAGATCGCCTGCGTCGGCGGTGGGCCCGCCGGTCTGTACTTCTCGATCCTGATGAAGCTTCAGGACCCGGACCACGACATCACGGTCCATGAACGGAACCCGGCCGGTTCGACCTACGGATGGGGGGTGACGTACTGGGGGAGCCTGCTCGACAAACTGCACGAGGGCGACCCCGAGTCGGCGCGCGCCGTCAAGGAGAACTCGGTCCGCTGGAGCGACGGGGTCGCGCACGTCGTAGACCGTACGACGACACACCACGGCGACGAGGGCTTCGGCATCGGCCGCCGGCAGCTGCTGGACCTCCTCGCCGAGCGCGCCCGGTCCCTGGGCGTACGCGTCGAGTACGAGGACGAGATCGCCGACGGGGCCCGACTGCCCGAAGCCGACCTGGTCGTCGCCTGCGACGGCGTCCACAGCGGGGTGCGCGAGCGGCACTCCGACCACTTCGGCCCGGAGGTCGGGCTCGGCAGGAACAAGTACATCTGGCTGGGCACCACGAAGGTCTTCGACGCGTTCACCTTCGCCTTCGTGGACACACCGCACGGCTGGATCTGGTGCTATGCCTACGGGTTCAGCGCGGACCACAGCACCTGTGTCGTCGAGTGCTCCCCGGAGACCTGGACTGGCCTCGGCCTCGACCGGGCCGACGAGGCGGAGGGCCTCGTCCGCCTCCAAGAACTCTTCGTCAAACTGCTGGACGGCCACCGGCTGATCGGCCGGGCGAACACCGGCGGCAGCGCACAGTGGCTGAACTTCCGCACCCTCACCAACCGCGCCTGGTCCCACGGCAACGTCGTCCTGCTCGGCGACGCCGCCCACACCACGCACTACTCCATCGGCGCGGGCACCACCCTCGCCCTGGAGGACGCCATCGCACTCGCACACTCCCTGCGCGCGGAGCCCGAACTTGCCCCCGCCCTCGTCGCGTACGAGAAGAAGCGCAAAGCGGAGCTGCTGTCCGTGCAGAGCGCGGCCCGGCACAGCGCCCAGTGGTACGAGAGCCTGCCGCGCTACATCAGCCTGCCTCCGGCGCAGATGTTCGCGCTCCTGGGCCAGCGGCACTCCCCGCTGCTCCCGTACATCCCCCCGCAGCTCTACTACCGGATCGACCGGGCGGCGGGACAGCTCGAAGCGCTGCGCAGACTCAAGCGGTGGCTGGGCCCGAAGGTCGCGCGGACCCTGCACGCCAAGAGGGGCTGACGCCTCGTCAACATCCCACCCCTTTGGCGAGAATGGCGGTGTTGCTCAGGCGCCGAGCGATGCGCGAGCGTTCTGAGTCATGGACCGTGACCGGAGCAACGCCGCCTTCACCCCCGCCCTCGCTCTCCCCCTGTCCCGTCGTCAGCTCCTCGCGGCCGCGGGCGTCGCCGGTGCCGTCACCGCCATAGGTGTCGCGCCGGCCGCCGCGCAGCCGTCCGGCGAGCTCTCGCTGTCCTTCACGGCGGCCACCAACGGCTCGGCGACCCTCGCGCCCGGCGGGGACCGGCTGATCGCCGAGGTCCAGAACGTGCTCTGGTCCCTCCCGCGCACCGGCGGCAAGGCCGTACCGCTCACCCCGGCGGACCTCGAACCGAACCGGCCCGTGCACGCCCCCGACGGCAGGCTCATCGCCTTCTGCGCCTACCGTGGCGGCGGCTTCCACATCTGGACGATGCGGCCCGACGGCTCGGACGTACAGCAGCGCACCGACGGGCCCTGGGACGACCGGGGCCCTGCTTGGTCGCCCGACGGCACCCGGATCGCCTTCGCCTCCGAGCGCGGCGGCGACCAGGTGACCGGCAGCCCGTACCGCATCCATGTACTGGACCTGCGCACCGGTGACATCGCCCGCGTGACCGGTCTGCCGGGCCAGGAGGGGCCGTCGCAGGACGGGGCGTGGGAGGACTTCGACCCCACCTGGTCGCCGGACGGGAAGCGGATCCTCTTCGTCCGGGCGAAGGGCGTCACCACCGCCAACGGCCTCGGACTCGACGCCCGGACCGTCGCCGCCGTCCCCGCCTCGGGCGCGGGCCCGGTCGTCGTGGAGCACACCGAGACCGTGGCCGCCCAGATCCTGGCCCCCGCCCTCGCGGCGGACGGACGCCGCCTGGCGTACCTGCGGACCACCGCGTCACCCAACGGCTCCTGCACGCTCGTCGTCGACGGCGAACCTGTCGCGGTCGCCGGGGACATCGCGCCGGTGCCGCCCCGCTGGACGCCCGAGGGGGAACTGCTGCTCACCGTGGACGGCCGCTTCACCGTCGTGCGACCGGAGAAGCCGGCCGAGGCGGACGCGATCCCCTTCGAGGGCGTACTGCCAGTGGACCGGCCGCACTACCAGGTCAAGGAGTACGACCTCGGGGAGGCGGGACGGGCGCGGCCGGTGCGGGGCATCCATCTGCCCGCGCTCTCGCCCGACGGGCGGCAGATCGCCTTCGCCGCGCTCAACTCGCTCTGGTTGGCGGACAGTTCGGGCGGTCGGCCGCCGGAGCGGTTGCGCCGTGCGGAGCCCACCACCTACCTGCTGGGCCCTTCGTGGGCGCGCGACGGACGTTCACTGCTGTACGCGGACGACCGCGACGGGCTGCTCGGCGTGTACCGGCGAGATCTGGCCACCGGCAAGGAGACCGCGCTCGCCACCGGCGGCCGGGTGCATCCGGCGCTCTCGCCCGACGGGAAACGGCTCGCCTGCCTCGACATGAGCGGGCGGCTCGTCGTCCGGGACCTCGCGGCCGGTACGGAACGGGTGCTGGCGACACCGCTCGGCGGGGGCGGTCTGCCCGGCCGGCCCAGCTGGTCGCCCGACGGCCGCCACCTCGCCCTCTGCGACCGCAACCGCCTCAACCTCCGCTTCCGGGAGGGCTACAACCTCGTACGCGTCGTCGACACCACGACCGACACGGACCGACTGCACACGGTCGCGTCGCATGTCTCGATCTCCGACCGGTACGACTCGGGGCCCGTCTGGTCGCCCGACGGGCGCTGGATGGCGGTGATCGTCGAGTCAGCGCTGTGCCTGCTGCCCGTCGGACCCGACGGCACCCCGCGCGGCGCCCTGCGCACCCTCACGACCGAACCGGCCGACCATCCGTCCTGGTCCGGCGACTCGAAGACCCTGCTGTACCTGTCCGGCACCCGGCTGCGGCTCATCGGGGTCGACGGTGGCCCGGCCCGTACCGTCCGCGTGCCGCTCGACCAGCGCAGACCCGCACCGGCCGACACGGTGGTGCACGCCGGGCGGCTGTGGGACGGCACCGGCGAGTCCGTACGGGACGACGTCGACATCGTCGTACGCGGCGGCCGCGTCACCGCCGTCGAACCGCACCGCCGACGCACGGCACTTCGGCTGATCGACGCCTCCGAACGGACCGTCGTGCCCGGGCTGTGGGACACCCACACCCACCCCTGGCAGGTCACCTACGGCGGCCGGCAGACCGTCGGCCAGCTCACCTACGGCATCACGACCGCCGTGTCCCTCGGCGGATTCGCCTACGAACAGGCCCGCATCCGCGAGGCGGTGACGTCCGGTCAGCTCGCCGGGCCCCGCCTCCTGACCACCGGCGAACTGCTCGACGGCTCCCGGGTCGCGTACAGCATGGGGCGCGCCCACCGCACCAGGGACGGGCTGCGGCGCTCACTGGAACGGGGCGCCGCGCTGGACTGGGACTTCGTCAAGACCTATGTACGGGCGCCGAGTTGGGTGATGGAGGAGGCGGCCCGGTACGGACACGAGCGGCTCGGTGTGCGCTCGGGCAGCCATCTGCTCTCGCCCGGTGTGCAGTTGGGCCAGGATCTGACGACCCATCTGCAGGCCACCCAGCGCTACGAGTCAGGGCACGCCATCACCGCCTCCGGGCGCGCCTACCAGGACCTCCTGGAGATCTACACGGCACGAGGCGTCAGCTTCGGCCTGATCGCCACGCCGTTCACCTCGGCGCCGCTCCTCGGCGCGGACCCCGGGCTCGCCGACGACCCCCGGGTCACCGCCGTGATGCCGCCCTGGGACGCCGCGCTGGTCCGGCAGGGAGCCGGCGTGCCACCGACCCCGGCCCAACTCGCCACGCTGCGCACGGAGACCGACATCTACCGGCGGATCCTGGCCGCCGGAGGCATCGTCGCCCTCGGCACCGACCAGCCGCTCGTCGCCGTCGGCCTCTCCCTCCACATCGGCCTGCGCGCACTGCACAGGGGAGGTCTGTCCCCCGCGGCGGCCCTGCGTACGGTGACCGTGCTGCCCGCCCGGCTCTTCGGCGTCGACGACGACCTCGGCACGGTCGAGCCCGGCAAACTCGCCGACCTGACCATCGTGGACGGCGACCCGTTCGAGGACTTCGACACGCTCGTACGAACCGTCGCCGTGCTCCGGGGCGGGGTGCCGTACACGACCGACGAGCTCGTCGCCGCGTACGAGCCGGTCCCCGAGCGCGCGGCACGCCACGCGGCGGGCGAGGACGACTGGCTGGAGGTGGGACGCCTGATGCGCAGGGACGGGTGCTGCGCCCCGGGCGTCTGAGCGACGCGGCGGGCCCGCCCGTGCCGTGAGGCCTGGGGCGGGCCCGCTGTCGTCAGGCCCCGGCGGTCAGGCCGTGTCGAACGTGTAGTGCCTCGTGTGGTCCAGCAGATCGGCGGGCGTGGAGTCGTTCCACGGCTTCATGGTCTCGCCGCGGTCGACGACGTCCGGTGTGCCCGCGAGGGGCAGATAGCCGGAGTCCGGGTGTCTGCGCTGCCACTCGGCCCACAGCTTGTCCACGTACGCGTGGTGCAGCCAGAAGACCGGGTCGTTCGGGGAGACGCCGGTGGCCATCTGCCCGCCTACCCACACATGGACGCGGTTGTGGAGGTTGACGCCCCGCCACCCCTCCAGGTGGTTGCGGAAGCCGTCGGACGCGCTGTTCCACGGCGCCATGTCGTAGGTGGACATGGCGAGTACGGACTCGACCTCTGCGGGGGTGGGCAGTGGCCGGCTGCTGCCGCCTAGCGAGCGGCGAAGATACGTGCGGGTGTCGACGCGTACGGATATGGGCCAGTTGCCGGTGGACGCGGCGAACGGGCCGTCCGTCACCCGTCCGTCGACGGAGCGGCCTGTGCCGCCGAGGAAGTCGGGTCCCCACAGGGCGGCCCGGGTCGTGCGGTCGGCGCTCCAGTCCCAGTACGGCAGCGCCACCGAGGCGTCCACCGACTGCAGTGCCCGCTCGAACTCCAGGAGGAATCTGCGGTGCCAGGGCAGGAAGGAGGGCGAACGGTGGCCGACCCGTTCGCCGGTGTCCGTGTCGCCGAGGATGAACGCGTTGTGGGTCGTGACGAAGCCGTCGTACCGGCCGGTCCGCTTCAGTTCGATGAGCGCGGCGACCAGCCTGCGCTTCTCGTCGGCGGTCAGGTTCGCCTGGTTCTTGCGTACGGTCATTGCGGGTGAACTCCGTGGCTGTGTGGGTCAGTTGAACGGGACGAGGGGAGCGCCCTGGAGCTCCTGCACGGCGGCACGGGCCGCCGCGCGCGGGCTCGGCACCGGGTCGTAGTGGCTCACCACGCTGATCCAGGTCCCGTCGGCGTTGCGCATCACGTGCAGCTCGACGCCGTCGACGAACACCGCGTAATCGGCGCCGTGATGATGTCCGCCGCCGGACGGCCGGCCCTGTATTCGACGGCCCCGGTAGACCTCGTCGAAGTCGAAGGGCGCGGGGGTGGGCCCGCCGTGGTGGTCCGCGGCGGAGGTCGGCGAAGGGGAGACCGCGGTGAACGTGCCGGCGGCGACGGCCAGTCCGGCCGCGCCTTGCATGGCGCGGCGGCGAGTGAGATCGGGCATGCGGATACGTCCTTGTACTCGGTCCGACGGCATGGGTTGTCGCATATGCCGCCGGAATTGGGTCAATTGACGATTCGTATGCCTATCGGGCCCTTGGGGGAGCGGGGAAACCGCAGCGACCTGGTTGGCCGTGATCCGGACAATTGACTACATGTCATACAAGGTTGAACAAGGGTGATCTTGCTGCGGAGAGGGCTCGCGGAGGCCCGTGCCAGGGAACTTCGCTTCTCGGAGCGGCTCGTGGCGATGATCTTCCGGGGTTCCCATCCATCCCGTGGTGTCGATCACCCCCGGAAACTGACGTGAATGCCTCCGTCGGTCCACCTACGATCCGAGCTGATCGGCGTCGCCCAGGGTGACGTCCGCCCGCGCGCCTCCTCGACCCCGTGCCGCACGGCGACCTGCGGTGCGTGATCGTCGCCGGAGTGCCGGAACTGCCGACCGACCTCGCGTCGGACACCCGCAATGTCCTGCTGACCCTCGCCCGCGTCTGGAACGACCCTCGCGACCGGCGCCATCACCTCCAAGGACGCGGCGGCATCCTGGGTGCTCGATCGCCTCCCGGACCGGCACCGGCCCGTGCGCTCGTCGGTGTCGTTGTCCGCGCGATCGAGCAACTAGCCGTGCGGGGCAGGCGCTAGGAACCGGATCGTCCGGATAAGGCCGCAAGTGACGATCGCCCTGGCCAGGCCGATCGTGCGCCGTCGCAACTAATGTGATGAAAGAGCGCCACGGGGGGCGTACGCCGGGATACGCTCCCCGCGCACCCACGTTCGAGTCCGCGCCCGTGGGGGCCGGTCATCCCCGGCCTGGTCGTGTGCGGGTTCAGCGGGGCCCGAACGCGAGAGACATACCGTCCGGTCTGACGCTCCACCCCTCACCGCGACCCGGTGAGATCAGCCGATCCCGGAAGGCTCCACGCGCCCGGGCACCGGCCAACCTTGGCGTCCGCCACCGGTACGTACGAGTAGTACGAACCCTTCCGGTGCGGCGCCCCGAACCCCCTTGTCAAGGCAGCCTCGGCGCGACCTCGGCACCGAACAACGCACAACGGCCTCCGCCCTGGAACCGTGCGCTGCGGACGTCTCCCTCACGATCTGCCGTTCCGGCCGGGCGTGGACGACGGCCGTCGGCCGCCGGGCGCACACACGGCCGCCGAGTCCCACCGACTGCCTGTCACCCAGTGAGGAACAATGAGCATGCGCGCCCGCACCACCGTAGCTGCGGCCATATCCACGGTCCTGACCCTCTCTCTCGCCTCATGCGGTGAGGGTTCCGACGCCGGCAGCGGTGACGGGACCGCATCCGTGGGCATCGCCATGCCGACGAAGACGTCCCAGCGGTGGATCGACGACGGTCGGAACATGGTCGACGAGCTCAAGGGGTTCGGATACAACACCACCTTGAAGTACGCCGACAACGACCCGAAGAACCAGGTCGCGCAGGTGGAGGCCATGATCGACGACGGCGTGGACGCCCTGGTGATCGCCTCTGTCGACGGACGCGCCTTCACCGGCGTCCTGAGCAAGGCGAAGGACGCCGGCATCCCCGTGATCTCCTACGACCGGCTGATCCTCGGCAGTGACGCCGTCAACTACTACGCGTCCTTCGACAACGTGAAGGTCGGCTCGCAACAGGCCGACTTCATCGTCGAGACGCTGGGGCTCGTCAACGGCAGCCGCAAGGGCCCGTTCACCATCGAGCTCTTCGCGGGTTCGTCCGACGACAACAACACGCGCTACTTCTTCGACGCCTCGATGGAAGTGCTGGAGCCATACATCCAGAACGGCGACCTGATCGTCAGATCCGGCGAGACCGACCTCGATCAGGTGACCACTCTCCGCTGGGACGGCCCCACGGCGGAGAAGCGCATGAACAAGATTCTCGACTCGAAGTACAACGGCCAGACCATCGACGCGGTCCTCTCGCCGTACGACGGAATGTCCCTCGGCATCCTCAAGGCGCTGAAGGAGCACGGGTACGGAGGCGCGGGGAAGCCGCTGCCCATCGTCACCGGCCAGGACGCCGAGGCGCCCTCCATCAAGTCGATCGTGGAGGGCGAGCAGACCCAGACCGTCTACAAGGACACCCGCGAGCTGGCACTCGTCACCTCCTACATGGTCAACTCCGTCGTCCACGACAAGAAGCCGGCGGTCAACGACACCAGGACGTACGACAACGGCAAGAAGGTCGTGCCCGCGTACCTCCTGGAGCCGGTCAGCGTCGACAAGGGCAACTACGAGCAGGTGCTCATCGACTCGGGCTACATGAAGAAGAGCGACCTGAAGTGACCCGTGCCTGAAGTGAACCGTGAACGCCTGTGGGGCGGGGAGATCTCTCCCCGCCCCACAGGCGTTCGTACGGAGTTGCGGTCGGCGTCAGTTGA
Source organism: Streptomyces sp. NPDC058697 (assembly GCF_042715345.1). Classification (NCBI taxonomy): domain Bacteria; kingdom Bacillati; phylum Actinomycetota; class Actinomycetes; order Kitasatosporales; family Streptomycetaceae; genus Streptomyces; species Streptomyces sp. NPDC058697. Next base: position 51,385 of record NZ_JBHXSU010000027.1, on the reverse strand, counting down.
CGAAGACCGCCGGGCTGCCGGTCTGTGTCGTGTCGGTGACCGGGGCGTACTTGGCGGTGAAGAAGCCGTTGCTGAAGCACAGCGACGAGCCGGAGAACTTCGTGAACTGCTGCTTGCTGAACGAGATGCTGTTGTCGGCGTTGTCGGCCGTGCCGGACAGGCTGGGCGCGCGGTAGACACAGGTGATGCTGCCGAGAAGCGTGCGCAGTACGACGGTTGTCTGGATGGACGAGCCGTCGGCGGGTGTGATGGTGACCGAGCCGTCGGAGCCCACGGCCGAGGTGTAGGGCAGGTTGTCGACCTTGATGCTGGTGACGCCGAGCACGCCGATGACATTGCTGGTGCAACTGCTGCTGTCGAAGGTGTGCTCGGTGACCGACTCGGTGGCCGTGCCGGGCGCCGTCGGGTTGTCGACGACCGTGGCGACGAACTTCGACGACGTGCAGGAGAGGCCGCTCGTGCCCGTGCTGCTGGAGTAGAGCGTGGCGCTGGTGCCGGCGGCCAGCGAGGAGTTGAGTACGGCCCCGGCCGCGACGGCCGTGCCGCCGGCGCCGCCGGTGGTCAGGACCGAGCCGTCGGCCGCGGAGGCCGGGCCGGCCGCCGAGAGGGCGAGCGCCGTGACGGCGGCGGCCAGCGCGAGGGAAGTCCGAGTACGCATGCGGGTGCCTCATTCCGAGAGTGGGGTGGGGGAGTTGGGCCGCCGCCGGCCCGTCGCGCCTTCTCCGTACGCGACGGACCGGCGGTGGCTGCCGGGAGACTGGCCGGAGGCGTCGATGGACGGCCTCCGGCGCGGGACCGGCGGTAGGGCGACCGGGCGCGGCCCAGGAGGGGGAATGCGACCGTGCCGGTGCCATGGAGGAGTGGATGCGGACCGCACGTGCGGTGGACCGGCCGTGTGCCGGGTCTGTCGACCACGGGCCCGGCCTGCCGACCGTGTGACGGGATGGAGCCCGGGAGTCGACGTGCGCCGCAGAACGGATCCGGCGCCACGGATCCGTGCTAACCAGGGAGAGTTGTAGACCTGAGTGATGTTCAACGTCAAGGTTCTGCAAGGAAGTTGACGAATATTCAACATCCGTGCAGAACAAGGCAGTTGATGTTGGGCTGGGTGCCGCGGGAGAGCTCTCCACGGCTCCGTCACATCTCCGACTTCCTTTTTCCACAAGGTGCTTGACCCTCGTCACTTACCGGGGGTAACTTCCGTCGCGGTTACTGCTGCGTAACGAGAAAGCCCTTGCGCCCGCCGGGAGGTGTGAGGAGGCGTACGCCGTAGGCGCTGTCCGCGCCAGGACAACGTGCCACTGAAGCCCTACCCGCACTGATACATGCCCCTGGGAGCAGAAAATGGCCTCGTCCTCGGACGCCACCTCGTCAGCCGGTTCCACCCCCGAGCCCTCCGAATCGTCGGAAAGCGGTTCCATCCCGGAGAGCCCCGAAGGTTCCGAGAGACGCGGGCGGGTCCGTCTGCGCCGCGCCGCGGTGATGGCGGTGCCTGCCACCGCGGTAGCGGCCGGCCTGATGATCATGACCGCCCAGGGGGCCCTGGGTGTGCAGTTCGCGATCTCCGGCATGCCGTTCACCGTCACCGCGACCAACCTCGACGGTGAGGGCTTCGCACAGTTCGGCGGTCTCGACGAGATGGCTCCGGGCAGCCCCAACGAGGGTGAGACCGGCGGCCAGGTCCTGGTGGTGGTCTCCGCGATCAAGAAGGCGACCCTCACCAAGCTCTGCCAGAGCGTCGACCTCGGCGGCACGAACCTGCTCATCAGGGCCGGCGAGGGCAGCCAGAAGGTGTCCGCGGTCAACCTCACCACCGACTCCACCGAACTGTCGGGCGACGCGTCCTTCGACAACATCGAGATCGGCAACGACGCCAGCACGCTCGACAAGTCCCATGCGCAGGGCCCGAAGGGCGTCTTCAGCCAGCAGGCCGACACCGTCCACATCGGCAACCTGCGGCAGACCAACTACGCCACCACGGCCGCGGTGTTCAAGCTTCCCGGTCTGAAGCTGAGCTTCAGCGACAAGGGCTGCTGATGGTCGCCTTCCGGCGCTGGCGCGCGGCCCGTCCTTTCTGGGGCGGGTTGCTGCTCGCCCTGGGCGGGGCGGAGATCCTGGTCACGGAGAAGGCGTCGCTGAAGGTCGTCATGCACATCGGCATGCAGGGCCTGGCCGGCTACCTCCTGCCGACCCTGATGCTGATTCTCGGCCTGCTGATCCTCTTCAACCCCGCGCAACGTCTCTTCTACTCGATCCTGGGTGCCCTGCTCTCCCTGGGGACCTGGGTCACCTCGAACCTGGGCGGCTTCTTCATCGGGCTCGTGCTCGGTGTCGTAGGCAGCTGCCTGGCCTTCGGCTGGCTGCCGGACCAGGAACCGCGGCGCGCCCGCTCGTGGCGTCGTCGTCGGCAGGAGCCGGTACCTCTTCCGTAGCGTGTCGGGGCGCCGTGGCAGGCGGCGCCCCTGCGGAGGGTCACTGCACACCGTGCGGGCGGAACTGGACGCTGATCCGGGGACCCGCCGCCCGAGCGCTCTTGGGGATCGCGTGTTCCCAGGTGCGCTGGCACGAGCCGCCCATCACGATCAGGTCGCCGTGCCCGAGCGGGCGCCGCACCGGAGTGCCGCCCCGCCTGGGCCTCAGCAGCAGGTCGCGCGGAGCGCCCACGGAGACGATGGCGACCATCGTGTCCTCGCGGGCGCCCCGGCCGATCCGGTCCCCGTGCCAGGCCACGCTGTCCCGGCCGTCCCGGTAGAAGCAGAGCCCGGCGGTGGTGAACGGTTCCCCCAGCTCGTCGGCGTAATGCGCGGACAGGGCATCACGTGCCTCGTCCAGGACGGGGTCCGGCAGCGCGTCACCGGCACCGTAGAACGCGAGCAGCCGCGGTACGTCCACCATGTGCTCGTACATCTGCCGCCGCTCGGCCCGCCAGGGCACCTCGTCGGCCAGTCGCGCGAACAGCGCGTCCGCCCCGTGCAGCCAGCCCGGCAGCAGATCGATCCACGCCCCGTCGCCGAGCACGGTCCGGCGCAGCCCGTCGAGCGGGCCGAGGCGGACCTCGTCGGTCTGGTCGAACAGGGAACCCTGGAGGTGCGTGGACATGCTTCCAGGGTACCCACATATTCGAATGTGTGTGCTATCCGAGATGGTGGCCGGGTGAAGCTCGGAGACCTGTCGAATGCGCCGGGTCCCGATCGACGCAAGGGTGAAGGCAGCACCTCCAGGACTCAGGAGCACGCATCGTGACCGTAACCGCGGATATGGCCATCTCCCTCGACGGCTACATCGCCGGCACCGACGTCGGCATCGACAACCCGGGAGGCGACGGCGCCGAACCGCTCTTCGAGTGGATCCACAACCTGGCGAGCTGGCGGGAGCGCCAGGGCATGACCGGCGGGGAGGAGAACCGCGACTCCGAGCTGATGCGCGAGTGGTTCGACGCCACCGGAGCGGTGGTCATGGGCCGGATGATGTACGACACCGGCGAGGAGTTCTGGGGCGACAACCCGCCGTTCCGGGCCCCGGTCTTCGTCCTCACCCACCGACCCCGGCCGACCCTCGTCAAAGAGGGCGGCACCACCTTCACCTTCGTCACCGACGGTATCCACAGCGCGCTCGACCGGGCGAAGGCGGCCGCGGGAGACAGGAACGTCGACATCGCGGGCGGGGCGAGCACGGTGCAGCAGTACCTCAGGGAGGGGCTCATCGAGGAGCTGCAACTGCACGTGGTGCCCGCGCTCCTCGGAGACGGTCTGCGGCTCTTCGAGGGACTGGGCGCCGGGCGGCGCCTCGAACCCGTCAGTGTGCTCGGCACGCCACTGGCCACCCACCTGAAGTACCGCCTCGTGAAGTGACCGGAGTGACCGGGTAACCGGAGTGACCGGGCTTCGTGCCGACGCGCGGCGATCGGGCCCAACACCTCGCCGGTGTAGGCCAGTTCGGTCGGAGCGGCGTCGGCTGTCGGGGCCCGCGACCGGTTCACTTCATCGCGCCAGGAGGCGTGATCGGCACTGGCATACTCTGCGAATGACATCGATGGATCCGTTCCGCGACGAAGCTTGCAGTCGTGACTTACCCGAGGACGAGGTCGGGCGGTGGCTCGACACCGCCCGTCGCTGCGCGATGCTGAACCTCGCCGGTGAGACGCCGCCCGACGACCCGCCGGCCGGACGGCTCGGCGGGTTGCCGCCGATGCCCGATGACGAGCCCGTTCCGGACCTGCCGTTCCTCGCCTCGGTCGACCTCTCGGCCATTCCGCCGGGCGCGACGGACCTCCCGCTGCCCGAGGACGGCACGCTGCTCTTCTTCGCCGACACGGAGGACCCGTGGAGCGGCGACGACTGGCACCGGCTCGTCTACGTCCCGGTCGGCACGCCCGTCTCCGAACGCGCTTCGAGCTGCGAGTGGCTGCCGGAGGTCGTCCCGGCCCGAGACCTGCATCTGACGATCACGCCCTCGCTGCCCAACCGCGGTTCGGACACCGAGGAGTTCCCGCACGGCAGCGAGCTGGGCTCCGTCTGGTGGAAGACCTGCGGCGAGATGACGACGGACGGACCGGTGCAGATGGGCGGCTGCCCCTGGGTCTGGAACGCGGATCCCCTCACGGACCACGACCACGGCCCTGGTGATTGGGTGCTGCTCGCGGAGGTCGGGGGCGACGGCGTGATCGAGGGGGACCTGGGCGTCGTTCACTGGGTGATTCGCCGGGAGGACCTGGCCGGCCGCCACTTCGACCGGGCGCGGGCCCACTTCGACATGGTCGGTTGAGGCGGCCTCGGACGCGGCGCGTTCACCCCGGCCTGCAGGGCTCCAAGTTGCTTCCCGTGTATCGGAATTGAGGGCCTCAGGGGCGCCCGGAACAGGGTCGTAGGCGGCTTCGCCCGCCCCTCGGGCGCGTTCCGGACATGGTGAGCGGGTCCTGGGTCGACCACCTCCGGACAGGCCCTCACCCGCCCGTCCGCGGCCTCGGTGCAACCGCTCTGACCTGGTGTTTTCCTGGATTCCGCCTAGGCTGGGGAGGTCAGCCGGACGCCATGGGAGGGGTCTTTGTGAGTGGGGAAAGCACGGGGTACGACGCTGCCCACATCGAGGTGCTGGAGGGGCGGGAAGCCATTCGGAAGCGGCCCGGGATGTGGGTCGGCTCGACCGGTGAACGCGGCCTGCAGCAAATGGTGTTCGAGGTCGTCGGCCGGGCGGTGAACCAGGTCCTGGCCGGCGGGAGCGGCAGTGGCAGTGGCAGCGGCTTCGTCGATGTCACGCTCACGTCCGACGGTGGCGTGCGGGTCGTCGACGACGGGCCGGGGCGTCCCGTCGAGGCCCCCGGGGACACCGGCGGCCCGGACCTCGAAGCGCTGCTGACCAGCTTCCACGCCGGGCCCGAGCTCAGTGGCCGGCGCATCACGGACGTGGGGCAGTTCAGAGCGGGGCTCTTCGTCGTCAACGCCCTGTCGAGCAGGCTGACGGCCGAGGTGCGGGGCGAGGGGGTCCGCCGGTCCCGGGCGTACGCGCGCGGTGTCGAGGTCGCCCCGCCCGCCGCCGTGGAGCCGGCGACCGGAAGCGGGACGACCATCGCCTTCTGGCCCGACAGCGAGATCTTCGCGACGACGTGGTGCTCTTTCGCCGTGCTGGCGGAGCGATTCCGGCAGGTGGCCTTCCTCAACCGGGGCCTGGGGATCTCACTGACCGACGAACGCCCGGCGGGCGGGGCCCGGGTGGTGTCGTTCCGGTTCCCGGAGGGAGTTCGGGACTTCGTGGCCGCCCTCGACGCGGAGACGGGGTCGGCCGTCCAGTCGGACGTCACCGGCTTCGAGGGCGAGGATCCACGGATGGCGGGGACGATGGAAGTGGCCCTGCTGTGGACCGGCTCCCGCGAGGAACGGATACTCGGTTTCGCCAACAGCCGGGCCACTCGCGAGGGCGGCACGCACGTGGACGGCTTCCGCGACGGAGTGGCGACCGCTGTCATCGCGTACGCACGGGAACGGGGGTTGCCGGGAGCGGACCTTGATCCCCGCGACGACCGGATCTGCAGGAGCCTCACGGCAGTCGTGTCGGTGAAGCTCGACCAACCCGAATTCCTCGGTGCCACCTGCGGGCTGCTGGGCAACACCGAGGTACGGGACTGTGTGGCGGAGGCTGTCCGGGAACACCTCGGCAACTGGTTCGAGGAGGAGCCGGAGCGGGCCGCGGAGTTCGTCGACCGAATCGTCCGGGGCGTCCACGAGGACTGAGCAGTTCGGCCACCCTGGCGTCGGCCGGCCCTCGTCGAGCACGGCGGGGCAAGCGGCCGTGGATGTCACTCCCGGCTGGTGTCGATGACGCAGAAGCGGTTGCCGTCGGGGTCGGCCAGCACCACGAAGTCCGGATCCTCGGGATACAGGTCCCAGTCGACCCGATGGGCGCCGAGGGACACGAGCCGATCGACCTCGGCGGCCTGATCCGCCGCGTCCCTGGCGTAGAGGTCCAGGTGGACGCGCGGATGCTCCTGTACGGGTGTCTCGCTGAGGCCGAGCGCCAGTTGGGGGCCGGTCCCTTGCGCGGGTACCAGCACCACCCAGTCGTCCCCAGGCTCGTCGCGCGGGACGTACCCGAGAGCCTCCGTCCAGAATGCGGTCGCACGCCGCACGTCCCACACACCCAGCACCACGGATCCGATCTTCAGCATGCGCCGAGTGAAGCAGATGCGCGGCGATGAGAGGGCTCCCTTTTTTGGTGTCCCCTCCCATTGCGGGTGAGGTGTGCGTCGTTCGCGTCAGGTTCGGCCCGGGCCTCCGCCGTCGTAGCCTCCGTCGCCGCTCTCGTTCCGGGTCGGCGGCTCCGGCTCCGGCTTCGCCGCGCGGCGGGTCGGGCTGTTTCCGTGGCCCGGAAGCCGGTGGGAGGTCAGCCGGTGCTCGCCGTGGGGCATCTCGGCGGGCTCCCGCCGCTCGCGGACCTCGCCCACGGGGCCCGAGTCGGGCAGCCGGGGCTGGTCCTCGGGGCGGGGCGGGCCGGGCTCCTGGGAACGGATCCGACGGCCCCACCACACGGCCCAGATCAGGCCGCCGACGAGGACGACGCCCACCAGGAACGGCACCACTCCGCCCACCACCGCGCCGGAGAGGGCCAGTTGTGTCGTGTCGTTGTCCATGACCGGCGGGTACCCGGCACCGCCGACCGAAACGGAACCCCGTCCACCCGAGGCCCGGACGCGCGCAGCGCATGCCTTCCCGCAACGGATTCCGATAGCTGCTTCGGATATCTGCTTCCGACGTCTGCTTCCGACGTCTGCTTCCGACATCTGCGCGGCAAATTCGCAGGAGCGGGCTTATCGATTCGATTCACCTCGTCGCTTTGCGTGACCACTTGATTATTGATTGTCGCGGCGAGCCATCGATATTCGGCGCTTCGTTTTGAAATGTCCGAATGCGGGAAGTTGGATTACTAGTGCTTCGGACAGGAGGCACGTCCGTGGGAGCTGGCTCCGCCAGATCGCGGGTGTGTCCAGAGGCGGTCCGTGTGCGCGCTCACTCCCATGGTGACTGTCCCGTCAGCGCCCTCTGAGGGAGATGCGACGCACCATGCGAATCACCGTCAGAACGAAGCAGCACCCGCACGACGACGCCCCCGACTCGGCAGCGGACTTCATACGCCTCGCCGCCCTGCCCGACGGGCCCGAGCGACAAGCCCTGCGTGACGAGCTGGTCCGGGCCTGGCTGCCCATGGCCAACCGCATCGCCCTGCGGTACCGAGGGCGCGGCGAGTCCGTCGAGGATCTCGGTCAGGTGGCGGCTCTCGGCCTGGTCAAGGCCGTCGACCGCTACGACCCCGACCGTGGCAACGCGTTCGAGAGCTATGCGATCCCGACCATCACCGGCGAGATCAAGCGCCACTTCCGCGACCACATGTGGGTCCTCCACGTGCCGCGGCGGGTCCAGGACCTGCGCAACCGGGTCCGCGCCGCGGTGAAGGAGCTGTCACAGACAACACCGGGCCGCAACCCCACCATCGCCGAGATCTGCGCGTACGCGCACATGAGTGAGGACGACGTACGCGCCGGATTCGAGGCCCTCGACAGCTTCACCGCACTCTCCCTGGACGCCGAGCTGCCCGGAAGCGACGACGGCTACGCGCTCGGGGACGCCCTGGGGGAATCCGACTCCGGGTTCGACCTCGTCATCGACCGGGAGGCGGTGAAGCCGTGTCTGGCGGCGCTCCCTGAACGCGAGCGAACCATTCTCTACCTGCGCTTCTTCCGGGGCATGACCCAGAGCCGTATCGCGGAGCAGCTCGGTATTTCGCAGATGCACGTCTCCCGGCTGCTCAACGGTTGCTGCGCCAAAGTGCGCGAGGAAGCGCTCTCGGAAGTCGTGGTGGCGGCTGAAGGGGTCGTAGTGGCCGCTGGAGAAGTCGTAGCGGTGGATGGAGGCGGCGTCGGTGACTCGACCGTCCGTGACTCAACCGCCCGTCACGGGGCTTCCCGGGCCGGACGGCTGAGTGGCGAGCTCACTGCCGAACCCTCCCGGGAGCGGTTGGCCAGCGAACTGCCACTGTTCGAACTAACCAATGCACGCTGAACAAAACACCTTCATCGCGGTGGCGGAGAATCTTCTGGAAGCGATGTGGGCCCATAGCGGTCGAGCGTGTCCTCCAGCGTGGCTCGGACATCCGGCGGGAGTTCGCCCTTCTGTCCCCAGACAAGGATCATCTCCGCGACATTCCGCAGTTTGATGTTGGTGTGCTGGGACACTTCCCGAAGCACGGCCCAGCCGTCGTCGGGCGTCACCCGCCCGAGTGCCACCATCATGCCGATCGCCTGGTCCACGACGGCATGAGAGGTCACGGCCTCCTTCAACTGGCCGATCTCCTCCTGCAGTTCGGCGATCCGGGGCGCGTCCGCATCGGGTGCGGCCTGGTCCGGCGGACCGCCACCCGGCTCCTCCGCCTTCGAGCCGGCGTCCGAGGTCATTCGTTCCCCTCCGAGGTCGGAACACTTGCACGGTCTCTCGTTGTCGTTTCCACGGTGTCGTTCCACTGCGTGACTCCGTGGTTCCAGTCCATCGTCGCCACTCGACCGGGTGCATGCCAGCGCGACGCCTACCCAGCATTCACCTGGATACACATGGTGACGGATCACTCACGGATTGCGAAGGGTGGGTGTCGGGCGCAGGGTGGTTACGCCAGTCCAACCCTCATCGAAGGACGGAAAACCATGGGTAAGTCAAAGGGCAAGGCCAAGCAGATGAAGGGCAAGATGAAGGAGACCGCCGGCCGGGCCATGGGCGACATGCCCATGGAGAACCAGGGCCGGGGCGAGCAGATGACGGGCAGGGCCCAGGAGCTCGCCGCGAAGGCCTCCGAGCGTGTCAAGAAGTCCGAGCGGTAGGGCCCGGACCCCACGCGTCGGGACGCCCCCGGACGGTCGCGCAGGGCTCCGGCTCCGCGCCCGGCGGGGGCGTCCCGCGCCCCGCCCCGACGCCCCCCGGTCGCTCAGGCGGAAGGCCGCTCGCGCACGATGTCCCCTGCCGCCTTGTCGTCGCGCAGCCCCAGGAACCGTGGGTGCCGCAGCATGCCGTCCCGGGTCCACTCCGTGAACGCGATCTGCGCGACCAGCCTCGGCTCCACCCAGTGGGCGCCCGTCTCACGCACCCGGTCGCTGAACGGCGATACGGGGACGCGGAGTTCGTCGAGAACCGTGCGCAGCCCGAGCAGCGTACGGCGGTCGAAGCCCGTGCCCACCTTGCCCGCGTATCGCAGCCGGTCCGCCTCGTAGTGGCCGAGCAGCAGCGCGCCGAACCCGGCCCGGGTGCCGCCCCCTTCGGTGAAGCCGCCGACCACGAACTCCTGCGCCCGGGAACACTTCAGCTTGAGCCAGTCCGGCGAACGGCGGGGCTGGTAGAGGCTCTTGGCCCGTTTCGCGATCAGCCCCTCCCAGCCCCGGGCACACGCGTCGGCCAGCAACTCGGCCCCGCCCTCGTTGCGATGCGTCGTCATGCGCAGCGGCGCGCGGTACGTCAGGGTCCGTCGGAGCAGGGACTTGCGCGTACGCAACGGCAGCCGTGTCAGGTCCGCGCCCTCCAGACGGAGCACATCGAACACGTAGTACGTCACGGCGACCCCGCTCGCCTCGATGTCCCGGCGCCGGGTGAGCCCCATGCGCTGCTGGAGGCGCGCGAAGTCGGTGCGGCCGCGGGAGAACGCGACGATCTCGCCGTCGACGGTGAAGTCCGTGCACGACTGCGCGGCGAGCGCCTCGACGATCTCCGGGTAGGTGTCGTTGAGGCGATTGCCGGTACGGGAGAGGAGCAGCGTCCGCCCGTTCTCCCGGACCGCCAGGACCCGGACCCCGTCCAGCTTGCGTTCGAAGAGCCACTCGCCGGGGAAGTCGCGCAGGTCGCTCAGCGTGGCGAGCATCGGCCGGGAGGCCAGCTCCACACCGGGAGGCGCGTCACGCAGCAGCCGTGCGTGGTGGTCGGGCAACGAGCCCAGGAGGTCGGTCATCGCCGCTCACCTCTCTCCCGCGACCTGCCGCGGGGCGCGGCCGGGCGCCGACCAGTCCATTCTCCTTCGCCCGCTCGGAGGCGGCCATCGGGAGCTCCGGCCGTCCCCCCCGGGCCCCCCGCTGCCCGTACGGATACGGCCGGCTCAGGACCCCGCGAGGCTGATGCCGAAGACGTCCAGGACGCCGTACACGCCGAGGAACACGATCGCCGCGCTGCTGACGGCGAGCGCCACGGTCAGCCACGGGCTGCCCCGGAAGCGCTTCTCGACGCCGGTGGACCGCAGCCGCCACGCCGCGATCACCACGGCGAGCAGGAAGACACCGCCGCCGATGCCACCGATCTGCACCATCAGCACCGGTGACTGCACGAACAGGAAGAACGACGCCCACACCGACGGCAGGCACCAGGTCAGGATCTGGATCGTGCGCCGCCGTACGCGGACGTCGTGCCAGTCGATGACCCCGAGAAGCCCGAGCGTGTTGGTCCACAGCCGCGGCACACTGGCCGTCGACCCGACGAGCGTCGAGAAGAGCACCGTGAACGCGCCGATGAGGAAGAGGTACTCGGCCCACGGGCCCATCGTGTCGGTGTAGATCCGGGACAGCGTGGTGATCATCGAGTTGCCCTCGGGCACCAGATTCTGCGGATGCAGCACGGCCGCCCCGATGACGTAGAACGAGAGGGTGCACAGCGTGCAGACCAGCCAGCCGGCGGCGACATCCAGACGCATCACCTTCAGCCACCCCTCGGCCCGCCGCGCACGCTCCTCGCTGCCGTCGTCCGGACCCGTCCAGCGGGCGTAGCCTTTCTCGATGCACCAGTAGGTGTACGTCGTCATCTCGTCGGCGCCGACACCGGTGATCCCGAACATGGCCAGTGCTATCCCGGCCGTGCCCGCGGGGATCAGGAAGCTGAAGCCCTCACCCAACTCACCGGTCCCGTAACCGAATTCGGTCAGCGGAAGCCCGAGCGCCAGCGCCACCGTGGCTATGGTGAAGACGACCACGGACGCCACGCACAGCTGCTCCACGACGCTGTACTTGCCCGTCCTGAGCAGCACCACGGCGAGGGCGGTGACGACAACCGTCCACACCGCGAGCGAACGGTAGCTCAGTGCCTCGCCGGTGATCGGCCACATCACGGAGCAGGCGGCGGCCGTGCCGCCGATGATGCCGCCCCGCTGGAACATCTTGGCGAAGTCCATCCCGATCCAGAGCCAGTTGATCCAGCTCACGGGACCGATCCGCGGAGCGACCTCGCGGTAACCCTCAAGCGCGGTACGGCCGTTGAGGATCGTCCAGCGGGCCAGCTCCATCTGCACCCACACCTTCACCGCGGTGCTGATGACGACCAGCCACAGCAGTACGAACCCGGCACGCGCGCCGAGCGAGGTGGTCACGATGAGCTCGCCGGAGCCGACCACGGCGGCCGACAGGACGAAACCGGGGCCGAGATGGCGCAGCCGCCCGGTGAAGGTGGTCGGCGCCTCGCGGACGTCCTCGGCGCGCAGGGCGTACGGGTCGGGCTCGGTCGGGACGGCGGCGGATGCCGTCCGGGCAGTCGTTTCAGGCATGGCGGGGTCCTTCGAGGTGTCCGGCGTCGTTGCCCGGACTCGGGGACGGGGGAGGGGGGGGGAGGAGCTGGGGAAGAGTGGGGGGAGGCGCTCTGCGGGGCTTCGGGGAGGGCGGACGGTTCAGTGGGCCGGGCGCAGCGGGGGCCGGCCCGCGAGGACCCGTACGACGTCCTCCGCGATCATCGCGCCCATCGTGCGGTTGGCCTCGTGGCTGCACGCCGCCATGTGCGAGGTGAGCAGGACGTTCGGCGCGGTGCGCAACGGGCTGTCGCCCAGCGGCTCGTGAGCGAAGGCGTCGAGCGCGGCTCCGCCCAGGTGGCCTTCGACGAGGAGCGCCGCGAGTGCCTCCTCGTCGACGAGCCCGCCCCGGGCGGCGTTGACCAGCAAGGCGCCCGGCTTCATGGCGGCGAGCCGACGGCGGTCAAGGAGCGGACCCGTGCCGGGAGTTGCGGGCAGATGCAGGCTGACGACGTCGGCACGGGCCAGGCAGTCGTCCAGCGGGGCGGGCGAGGCGTCGAGCGCGCGGATGTCCGCGTCGTCGACGTACGGATCGTGCGCGAGCACCGTCATGCCGAAGGCGAGGGCGTAGGTGGTGAGCAGGCGTCCGATGCGGCCGAAGCCCACCACGGCCAGGGTCTTTCCGGCGAGTTCGGGCCCGAACAGCTTGGGCCATTCCCCGTGCGCCACCCGCTGGTGGGACGCGGTGATGCGGCGGTTGGAGTCCAGGATGAGCCCGAAGGTGAACTCGGCGACCGCCCGGGAGTTGCTGCCGGGCGCGCACACCACGGGGATGCCTCGGGCCCTCGCGGCGGCCACGTCGATGGTGTCGACGCCGACTCCGTGCTTCGCGATGACCTTGAGCCTGTCGGCCGAGTCGATGACGTCGGCGGTGACGGCGTCCATGCCGACCACCAGCGCGTCGACCCGGCCGATCCGCTCGCGCAACTCGCTGCTCGGCAGGGCGGTTTCCTCGTACGGGCGCACCGGGCCGGCGCCCGCCCGTTCCAGGATCCGCCAGGGCTCGGGGGAGTGGCGGGAGAAGGTGGGCGTGGTGATGAGCGTCGTCGTCATACGGGGAGCTCCCGGTCCACCCAAGTCGGGCTCAGGCGGAGGTACTTGATCGTGCGGCGGTGCCGGGTGAACGCGATGTGCAGTGTGCCGTCCGGAGTCTGGACGACGGACGGGTAGGAGAGCTCGCGGTTGAGCCCGTCGCGGGAGTTGTTGGTCAGACAGTGGCCGTCACCGGTCTCCAGGTCACTGCGTAGGGGCCAGGTCAGCCCGCCGTCCGAGGAGACGGAGAGGGTGAGCGGGGCACGGGGTGCGCCCCAGAACGCGGCTCCCGTCGCGGCAGCTGCGGGGGGTTCGTGATCCCCAACCGCTTCGTCGCCGGGTTCCTGATCCCCGGCCTCTCGCAGTCCCTCCTCGCCTATCTCGTCGTACAGCGACACGCGCCGCGCGACGGCGTCCGCGGCACTGCTGTGGTTGTGCACGAGGGCGAGCCGGCAGTCGGCCAACGGCACGTACTGGATCGAGGAGTTGTTGTTCGGCACGTCCAGCGGACGCGGCTCGGCCCAGCTCTCCCCGTCGTCGTACGACACGCTCCGGTGCACGGCATCCGCACGTCGGCTGCGGAACAGGGCGAGGAGCGAACCGTCCGGCAGCGGGCGGATGTTCATGTGTACGAGTCCGGTCGAGCCCGGCACCGGAACCTCGCGCCAGCTCGCCCCGGCGTCGTCGCTGACCATCACCGAACTGGTGTCCCGGTCGCCGGACCATGTCTCGCCCGGCGCGGCGACGCAGCGGAAGACGGGGAGCAGCCGGCGGCCCGATGGCAGCACGGTCACCGGCTGCCGGACGAAGACCCCGCCGTCGAAGAGCGTCCGGGACGGGCCCCACGTCAGGCCCTCGTCGCGGCTGACGCGCAGGCGTACCTCGGCGGTGTCCTGGTGCCCGGCCCGTTGTGCCGTGTGCAGCAGCCACCAGTCGCCGGACGGGTCGATGGACAGCACCGGATTCTGCTCGGACCGGGCGGTGTCGTGGGACAGCTGTACGGGTGTCGACCACACATCACCATCGGGGGCGAGCCGCGAGAACCACACCGAGATGTCCGCGATGCCCTCCTGGGTGCCCGCGAACCAGACACAGCCCAGCCCGCCGTCGGGCAGCACGGTGAGATTGGCGGCGTGGTTCTGCACGGCAGGCGCCGACAACTGGGCCTCGGCGCGCCCGGGTTCGGCGGGATGCGGGTGTACGACGCCGTCGGCGAGCGTCGGCTGCGACGTCATCGGACCAGCCCCGAGGTGCGCGCGGCGCTGAGGTGCTGACCCGCGGCCTGCTCCAGATGGACGAGATCACAGGCGACGGTGACGTACGTGAAGCCCTCGGCGAGCCGCTTGGCTGCGCTCGCGCCGTCCGGGTTGTGGATGCCGACGGCGATCCCGGCGGCCGCGGCGGCCTCCCGCACCCTGACCAGCGCCGCCTCGAACTCGTCAGCGACGGCAGGGTCGGTGGAGGTCGCCCCGCCCAGCGCGATACGCAGGTCGGAGGGGCCGATGTAGACCCCGTCGAGACCGTCGGTGGCGCAGATCTCGTCCACGTCGGCGAGGCCCTGGGCGGTCTCGATCATCGCGAGGACCACGGTCTGCGCGTGGGCGTCGGCGGGGTTGGGGCCGATGCGCAGGCCCGAACGCATGGGCCCGTACGACCGCTTGCCGAGCGGCGGATAGCGTACGGCGGCCACCGCGTCGGCGGCGTCCCGCGCGGTGTCGACGAGCGGGACGATGACACCGGCCGCGCCCGCGTCCAGCGCCTTGCCGATCGGCATCGGGTCGTTGGCCTCGACCCGGACCAGGCCGACGGCGGTCGACCCCTTGGTGTCGATCGCGGTCAGCGAGGCGAGCACGCCCGCGTACTCCAACAGCCCGTGCTGGGCGTCCAGCGCCACGTAGTCGTACCCGAGACGGGCGATGCGCTCGGTCGAGACCGGCGAGTCGAGGACGGACCAGTAACCGACAAGCGGTTCACGGGCACGCAGTGCGGCCGCGAACGCGGCGGGGGTACCGGGGGAGGCGGGGGGCATGGCGGGCTCCTTGAGGGTTCGTACGGTTTAAGTGTTCTAGGCGGCTGCGGAGTGGGCTGTGCCCCGTAGGGGGCGCGGGGAACTGCGCGACCAGCCACGGACGGCGCGCGCCAGAAGTGCTGCCCGCGCCAGAAGTGCTGCCCAGGTCACCGGTTGTACGCGGGCATGGGCCCACGCAACCCCACCCCGACCTCGTCACACGCCGCCATCACATCGGCCGGCAACGGACCGGCCCCCGCCGCGGCGATGTTGGCGAGCAGATGCGAGGTCCTCGACCCACCGAGCAGCAACGCGTCGGTGGAGTCGCGGTCCAGGAGCCAGCGCAGCGCGAGGTCGGTGAGCGGCATGCCCGCGGCGTCCGCGATGGCGGCGAGCCGGTCGACCGCGGAGAAGAGGCGCTCGTCCCAGTAGCGCTCCCGGTACATCGCGGCGACCCGGGAATCCCCGAACCGGCCTGATTCCGGGGCCTGTTCGAACCGGTGACGGCCGGTGAGCAGACCCCCGCCGAGCGGGTTGTAGACCATCGTGCGCAGGCCGCTGACGGCGGCGTACTCGACGTACTCCTCCTCGATGCGGCGTGCGAGCAGGTTGTGCAGCTGCTGGGCGACGACGGGACGCGGCGCGCCCACCTCCTCGGCGACGCGCACGAGTTCGGCGATCTGCCAGGCCGCGTAGTTGGAGACGCCGAGGGCGCGGATCTTGCCCTCGGCGACGAACTCGGCCACGGTGGCGAGGGTTTCGGCGAGAGGTGTCGCACGGTCGGGCTGGTGGAGATAGAAGAGGTCGACCGAGTCGGTGCCGAGCCGCTTGAGGCTGCCCTCCAGGGCGGCCCGCAGTCCGGCGGCGGAGAGCGGGGCGTGCTCGCCCTGGTCGGGGTGCGGGATCCCGGCCTTGGTCGCCAGGACGATACGGTCACGGCGCCCCGGCAGGAGCCCGGCGAGGATGCGCTCGCTCTCACCGCCCGCGTAGCCGTTGGCCGTGTCGACGCCGGTGATGCCGGCGTCGAGTGCGGCATCGAGCATGGCCGCCGCTCCGGCGGCGTCCACGGTGTCGCCGAACGTCATGGTGCCGAGGACGAGCCGGGAGAGCGGGACGGGGATGTTCGGCAGGGTGATGCCGGTGGTCACGAGCGGTTTCCTTCCGATGCGGGAGAAGCAGATGCCACAGGGGAGGCAGCAGGTGAAGCAGACGGGGAAGACACGTCGGGCGCGGCAGACAGGGCCGCCCGGGCGGACAGAAGCGCCCGTGGCTTCACGCCCCGGATCGTGGTCGGGTCGAGGGAAGCGCGCCGCAGCGCGCGGGTGTACGGGTCGGCGGGTGAGGCGAGCACGGCGGCCGTCGGTCCTCTCTCGACGACCCGGCCCGCGCGCATCACCACCACGTCGGTGCTGATCTCCCGGACGACACCGAGGTTGTGGGCGATGACGAGATAGGCGATGCCGGTGTCCGCCTGCAACTCCCGCAACAGATCCAGTACTTGGGCCTGTACGGAGACATCGAGGGCGGAGGTCGCCTCGTCGCAGACAAGGAGGTCGGGCCGGGACGCGAGGGCCCGCGCGATGCCGATGCGCTGCCGCTGGCCGCCGGAGAACTCGGGTGGCCGCCGTTCCAGGGCCGAGGACGGCAGGCCGACCCGGTCGATCAACTCGGCTGCACGACGGGCGCGTTGGACCCGGTCGGAGACTCCGGCCACCCGCAGTGGCTCGGCGACGATCTGCTGAGCCGTGAGATGGGGATCAAGAGAGCCGTACGGATCCTGGAAGACCATCTGCACCCGCCGCCGCAACGGACGCAGCCGCCGCTCGGGCAGCGTCGCGATGTCGGTGCCGTCCAGGACGATCCGGCCGCTCACCGGCTTGAGCAGCCGGACCAGGGCCCGGGCAAGGGTCGACTTGCCGCAGCCGGACTCGCCCACCACGGCGAGCGAACCCCCGCGCGGCACCTGGAAGTCAACCCGGTCGACAGCCTTGAACGGCCCCCGCGCGGTGGCGTACTCGACGACGAGGTCCTCGACGGAGAGCAGCGGCCCGGCTTCTGCCGAGGCGCTGTCGGTGGCGGTCCCGTCGGTCGGGGCGTTCACTGCGGTGTTGTCGGTCATGACGTTGCTCCCTGCACCAGGGGTTCGATCCGCCCGTCGCCGTCGCCGTCGCCGTTCCCTTTCCCGTCGCCGTCGCTGCCCCCGTACTCGTACTCGTCCTCGTCCCAAGCGCCGAGGCGCGGCACGGCGGCGAGCAGCTCGCGGGTGTACGGCTCGGCCGGCCGCTCGACGATCTCCTCGGCGGAGCCCGACTCGACGAACCGCCCGTCCTTCATCACATGGATGCGGTCGGAGACGAGCCGTGCCACTCCGAGATCGTGCGTGATCATCAACATGCCTATACCGGTGTGTTCCTGAAGCTCCATCAGGAGATCGAGGACGCTTGCCTGCACGGTGGCGTCCAGCGCGGAGGTGGGTTCGTCCGCCACCAGGAGTTCCGGTTCGGCGGCGAGCGCGGTCGCGATGAGGATGCGCTGCAGCATGCCGCCGGAGAACTGGTGGGGATACGCCTTCCAGCGGGTCTCCGGCTCGGAGATGCGCACCCGCCCGAGAAGCTCGACTCCCTTGTCCCGGGCCTCGGTTCGCGTCAGCTCCGGGTGGCGCAACCGCAGCGCGTCGCCCAGCTGACGGCCGATGGTGTGTACGGGACTCAGGGCCGTCATCGGATCCTGCGGGATCAGCGACACCGTCCGCCCGCGCACCGCACGCGCGGCGTCCGGATCGGCGACGACGTCCCGCCCGGCGATCCGGGCGCTCCCCGACAGCACGGCGAGGCCCTCGGGCAGCAGCCGCAGCACGCCCATCGCCGTGGTCGACTTCCCCGACCCGGACTCGCCGATCAGGGTGACGGTCTCGCCCCGGCGGACGGTGAACGTCACCCCGTCGACCGCGCGCACCACGCCCTGCCCGGTGATGAGTTCGACCTGCAGGTCTTCCACGTCGAGCAGCGGTGTGTCCTCGGTCATGGCTCACGCTCCCTTCCGCAGGCGGGCACGCGACCCGGTGCGCGTACGGTCCCGCAGCCCGTCCCCGAGCAGGTTGACCCCGACCACCAGCACCACGATGACAAGGCCAGGCAGCGTCACCAGCCACCACGAGGTGGTGATGTAGTCCTGGCCGTCGGAGATGATCCGGCCCCAGGTCGCGAACGGCCGCTGCGGGCCCGCGCCCAGGAAACTCAGCGCACTCTCCAGCAGCACCGCCTGCGCGAGCAGCAGCAGGACGACGAGGCTCGCCGGGCGCACGACGTTCGGGATCACATGCCGTACGAGGACCGCCCAGGAACGCAGTCCGAGGACGCGGGCGGCGGCGACGTACGGTTTCTCGCGCTCGACGAGGACGAGTGAACGGGTCAGCCGGGCCACTTCCGGCCACTGCGCGACCGCGATCACACAGGTGATGACGGTGACGGAAGGCCCGAACAGGGCGACCACCAGAAGCAGCATCATCAGCAGCGGCAGGGCGAGTTGGGCCTCCAGGAACCGGGAGACGAGCGCGTCGACCCAGCCGCCGAAGAACCCGGCCGCCGAGCCGGCCGCGATGCCGATCAGACCGGAGACCAGCACGGCGAGCACGCCGACGGTCAGGGAGACCTGGCCGCCGTGCAGGATCCGCGACAGCAGATCGCGGCCCAGCTGGTCGGTGCCGAACAGATGGCCCTCGCTCAGCGGTGGCAGCCTGCGCCGCGAGAGGTCCTGGGCGTTCGCCCCGGGCAGCGGCAGCAGTCCGGCGAGGGCGACGGGCAGGACGACGAGCGCGGTGCACACGCTTCCGGCCCACAGCTTGAAACGGGCGCCGCGCCGCTGCCGGGTCGCGGTGGCCCGGGCGAGATCGCGGGCGGTGACGGCACTGGGCCGACTCACATCTACGGCGGTACTCATGGCTCAGGCCGCCTTTCCGAGGCGTACCCGCGGATCGAGCAGCGGATAGGCCAGGTCGACGAGGAGTTGGACGAGGATCGCGAGGGTCGCGGTGACCAGCACGGTGGCCTGGATGAGCGGATAGTCGCGGGTCTCCAGGGCGCGTACGACGAGGGAGCCGACCCCCGGCCAGCCGAAGACGACCTCGACCACCACCACACCGTTCAACAGGGCCGCGAAGCGCGTGCCGAGTGCCGTGACCAGGGGCACCGAGGAGTTCGCGAGCGCGTAGCGCCAGGTCAGCGCGGACTCGGAGACGCCCCGGGAGCGGGCGACGGTGACGTACGAGGAAGCCAGGGCGGTGGACATCTCGCGGCGCACCAGCCGTGATATCAGGGCGAGTTGGAGCACGGCCACGGTCACCGTCGGCAGCACCAGTCCGCTCCACGACGTGAAGCCGGACGCGGGAAGCACCGGCACCAGCACGGCGAAGACGGTCAGCAGCATCACTCCGGTCCAGAAGTCGGGCATCGACTGACCGGCGATGGTCAGCACGTTCGCGCCCAACTCCCTGCGTGTGTCGGCGCGGCGGGCCATCCACACACCGAGTGGCACGGCGACCAGTGTCGTGACCGCGATGGCGGAGACGGCGAGCGTGATCGTGTACGGCATCCGGTCCAGGACCACGTCGAGCGCGGGGGAGTGGAAGGAGTAGCTCGTACCGAGGTCCCCGGTGAACAGGTCGCGGACGAAGTATCCGTACTGGACGAAGAGTGGCTCGTCGAGGCCGAACTGCTCGCGGATCCGGGCGAGATCGGCACTGGTGGCGCTGGGCGCGGCGTACGCGGAGGCGGGATCGCCGGGTGCGAGTCGCACCAGCAGGAAGACGGTGGTGAGCGTGAGGAACACGGTCAGCAGGCTCTGCCCGATGCGGCGGGCGAGATACATCGGCACGGCTCAGCCCTCCAGCCGTACGGCGGTCAGGTCATAGGAGTTGACCGGCTGGAGCGCCAGGCCCTGGACGCGGTCGCGGCGCGCGAGCAGCGTCTTGGGCGCGAACGCCCACAGGCTGGGCCAGGTGTCCCAGACGGCGTGCTGGAGGGTGGCCAGCTTCTTGTCGCGTTCGGTGGCGTCCGTCTCCGTCGCGGCGTCGGAGAGCTGCCGCTCGATGCGCGGGATGACGTAGCCCATGTAGGTGTCCCGGGTGCGCTCCTTCTCGGCCGTGCCCCCGTACATGCCCTGGAGAGAGGTGAGGGCCTGGCCGGTCGTGCCGGGGAACCCGTTGCCGATGACGTCCCAGTCGCCGCCGCGCCCCTGCCGCCACTTCAGGATGTCGCCGCCGGGCTCGAACTGCCGCAGTGAGGCGCGTACGCCGACGTCCTTGAGCATGTCGACGACGGCCTCCATCACGGAGGTGTCGCCGGCGAACTCTCCCGACTCCCACATGATGGTGATCCGCAGGTCCTCGGCGTCCAGCGACTTGAGCAGCGCCCTGGCCCGGCGCGGGTCGTAGGCGTACGTGCCGGTGCGTACCGCCCCTTGGAGTGCGAGCGGGACGACTCCCTCGGCCGCTTCGGCGGAGTCGATGAGGACGTCACGTATCAGGGACTCGCCGTCGATCGCGTAGGTGAGCGCGTGGCGCACGCGGGCGTCGGCCAGCGGATGCCCTTTGGGCTTGCGGAAGTTGTAGAAGAGCTGGCAGATCCGGACGCCCGGGGTTTCCTGGACGGCGACACCGGGCAGGCCGGCGAGCTGCTCGGCCGAGTCGGGGGTGAGGGTGTCCACGACGTCCAGTTCGCCGCTGCGCAGGGCGATGACCCGGCTGGACTCCTCGGGCACGAACCGCACCCGGACCTTCTCGACGGGCGGCCGCTTGCCCCAGTACTCGGTGTTGCGGGCCAGTGTGTACTCGCCCGCACCGCCGTTCGCGCTGACGACGCGGTACGGGCCCGAGCCGAGCCCCGACTGGAGTTCCTCGGGCCGGTTGGCCTTGGCCGGGGTGATGTGGATGTTGGCCATCAGCCGGTCGAGGACCGGTACGGGGCGCTGTGTGCGCAGTCGGAACGTCCGCTCGCCGGTGGCCTCGACGGTCGGCATCTCGGGGAAGAGGCCGAGCAGGAACGAGCCGTTGACCTCGGAGTACATGCGCAGTGCCGTGTCCACGTCCTCGACGGTGACGGGGCTGCCGTCCGAGTAGCTGACGCCTTCGCGCAGTCGCACGCTCCACGCGGTGGGATCGGTCATCTCGAACCGGTCGGCGAGCACGAGCCGGGGCTGCAGGTCCGGGCCGATCCAGGTGAGCGCCTGGCGTACGGCACGCTGCACGGTCACCGCGGCGTCGAACTGGTTCAGCTTGTTGTCGAGACTCACCAGGGAACGGTTCAGGCCGAGCGTGAGTGTGCCGGGGCCGGGCGCTCCGGTGGGTCCTGCACAGGCGGACAGCGGACCGAGCGCGATGCCCGTGCCGCCGAGGGCGCCCCAGCGCAGCACGGTCCGGCGGCTGGGCGGTCCGGGCGGGGGAAGGAGGTGAGGAGTTGGGGTCATCGTCGACCTTCTCGGATTCTGGAGGGCGACCGGCTCTCGCTGACGCCGCCCGACACCGGGCGACGAACAGGTGTCGCGCCGGAAAAGGTGGCACGACTGCGCGAAGTGCGCAAGAGGTCTCGCGCACTTCGCGCAAGCTGTGTCATCATCGGCGCCGAGGCCGTCCGCCTGTCCGGGCCGCCCGAACAGGCACCCGCCGAAGGAGGTCCGCGTGTCCCGCACCACCCGCACGGCGCTCGTACCCCGCGTGTTCGCCCTCGCGGACGACCTGTCGGGCGCCGCCGAGACCGCCGCCGCGCTCGGTCTGCGCGGGCGGATCCTGCTGGGCCCCGCCACGGCACCGCCCCGCGACGGCGAGTCGGTCGTACTGGACCTGGACACCCGGCAGCTGGCACCGGAGGACGCGGCGAGCGCGGTACTTGCCGCGCTGGCGTACGCCGACGGAGGCGTGGTCCTGAAGAAGATCGACTCGCTGCTACGGGGCAACCTCGCCGCCGAGGCGGCCGCCTACGCGACCGGCGCCACGGGCGTCGTGATCGCACCCGCCCTGCCCGTGGCCGGCCGTACCGTCCGTGAAGGTGTCGTCAACCTGCACGGCACCGCCCTGCACACGACCGACGCCTGGCGTGCGGAGCCGGGCGCGGCGCCGGTGTCGGTGGGGGCCGCCCTGGGCGGCGTACCGACACGGGTGGTGCCACTGGCGACGGTGCGCGCGCCCGAGCCTGCGCTGTACGACCGGCTGCGGGCGCTCGTCGCAGAGGGGTACCACCCGGTGTGCGACGCGGAGACGGACGCGGACCTCGACGCGATCGCCGAGGCGGCACTCCGACTCGGCCCGGGGATACGGCTGATGGGCACGGGCGGGCTGGCGGCGGCACTCGGACGCAGGCTCGCGAGAGCGGACGCTTTCGGTGCCGGTGCCGGTGCCGGTGCCGGTGCCGGGTTCCGGGGAACGGACGGTGACCGTTCCCCCGAGGCCGCCCGGGACCGCCACACGGAAGCCGACCCCGATCCCGCCCCCGACCCGGACCACTCCGCGCGGACCACACGGACCGCGCACGACCGTTCCACGGAAGCCGACCGGGACCGTCCCACCGGAACGGACACGGCCGGTCCCGCACCGGCCGACGAGGTGTCACCGGCCCCCGGCGGCACCCCCTCCAGACCCCTGCTGGTGGTGGTCGGCACTGCCGAACCCGCCGCCGTTGCGCAGATCGCGCATCTCGTCGCGGCCGGTGCGCGCCACGTGCCGGTGCCCGCGCACACCCTGACCGACCACTCGACCCGACCGCCCCTGGACTTCCGTACAGAAGCCGGCCGCACACCGGACGGCATCACCGTCGTCAGCATCGACGGCACGCACGCCGTCGTCCCCGGCGCGGCCCGCGGCCTCGCCGTGGGCCTGGCCCACGCGGTCGCCGCGGCGGCGCACGACAGCGACCTGGTCCTGACCGGCGGCGAGACCGCCCGCCGCGTCCTCGACGCACTGGGCATCCGCGAACTCCTGCCGCTCGACCAGATCCACCACGGCGCCGTCCGCTCCCGCACCGCCGATGGCCGTCGGGTCGTCACCCGACCCGGCAGCTACGGCGGTACCGACTCCCTGCTGCGCATCGCCCGCGCACTGCGCCCCGGCCTCGCGCCGCCCTCCGACCAGCCGGTCGTCCCGCCCGTCCCGCCCGCCCCGCTAGGAGAACCCACGTGAACGCAGTCCCCACCGCCGCGCCCGCCGAGCAGTCCGGCACCGCCGGACGTCAGCTCCCGATCATCGCGGTGACCATGGGCGACGGCGCCGGTATCGGACCGGAGGTCATCATCCCGGCCCTGCTGAACGCCGACACCCTGCGCGGCTGCCGCCCCGTCGTCATCGGTGATGCCGAACGCCTCCGCGAGGCGGCCCGCATCCTCGGCGTCACCTGCGACATCGTGTCCGTCGACGGCCCCGCCCAGGCCGAGTTCACGCCCGGCCGCATCAACGTCGTCGACCTCGGCCTGCTCCCGGCCGACCTTCCCTGGGGCGCCCTGTCGGCGAAGGCCGGCGACGCCGCGTACCAGTACATCCGGGTCGCCGCCGAACTCGCCCTGAACGGCGATGTCCACGGCATCTGCACCGCGCCTCTCAACAAGGAGGCCCTGCACGCCGCCGGGCACCTCTACCCCGGACACACCGAACTCCTCGCCCATCTCACCGGTGTCGAGGAGGTGTCGATGATGCTGTCCACGCCCAGGGTGAAGGTCATCCACGTCACCACGCACATCGGTCTGATCGACGCCGTCAACCGGATCGAGCCCGGACTGGTCGAGCGCACCGTGCGCCGCGGCCACGACGCGATGGTCCGGGCGGGCGTCGAGGCACCCGTGATCGGGGTGTGCGGAATCAACCCGCACGCCGGCGAGAACGGACTGTTCGGCAACGGCGAGGAGGAGACGAAGATCGTCCCCGCCCTGGAGGTCCTGCGCGCCGACGGCATCGACGCGCGCGGCCCGCTCCCCGCCGACACCGCCTTCTACCTCGCCGGGCGCGGTGACTACGACCTCATCGTCGCCATGTACCACGACCAGGGCCACGGCCCGGTGAAGGTCCTCGGCATCGAGGCCGGCGTCAATCTCACCGTGGGCCTGCCGGTCATCCGCACCTCCGTCGACCACGGCACCGCCTTCGACATCGCCGGAACCGGCAGGGCCGAGGCCGGTAGCATGGTCGAGGCGCTGCGCCAGGCCGCCGAGATGTCATCCGCTCCGGCCGCCGCCCGCTGACCCCGGCCCGTCGGCACCATCGGCACCACAGGACACCAGAGGACAGAGACTGATGTCTGCGATCGGCTCCAAGGCCCGGCGCGACCGGATCGTCCAACTCGCCACCACCACCGGCCTGACCAGCGTGGAGGAACTCTCCCAGCTGTTCGGCGTCACGGCCTCCACCATCCGCCGCGACCTCGCGAAGCTCACCACCGACGGACGGCTCGCCCGTACGTACGGCGGCGCGATGGCCCTGTCGGCGCACCCGGAGGCCTCGCTGCGCCAGCGCACCGGCGAGGCCTATGACGCCAAGCGTGCCATCGCCCGCTGGGCGGCGGCCCAGGTCCAGCCGGGCGAGACCCTGCTCCTGGACGCGGGCTCCACGGTCGGCGCGCTCGCACATGAACTGCGTACGGCCAAGGACGTGACCATCGCGACCACCGGACTGACGGCGCTTCAGGAACTCGCCGATGTCGAGACCGTCCATGTCGAATGCCTCGGCGGCACCCTGCGACCCCTCAGCCAGGGCTTTGTCGGCCCGTTGACCGAGGCCGCCCTCGAACGGCTCACCTTCGACCGGGTCTTCCTCGGCACCGACGGAGTCTCGCCGGAGCACGGCATTTGCGAGGCCGATCTGCGCCAGACCCGCCTCAAGGAACTCATGGCCCGCCGCGCCGACCATGTCTACGTACTCGCCCACGCGGCCAAGCTGGGCCGCCGCCCCTTCCACGCCTGGGCCGTCCTTCCCGAGGGCTGGACTCTGGTCACGGACGACACGGCCGACCCCGGCATCCTCGCCGAACTGCGCACACGCGGAGTCACCACCGTGCTGGCCGAGCCCGTCGGCACCCTCTGACCGACTCGCCACCGGCCCGAGCGGCACGATCCCGCCGATTCCCGGCAACCTCTTCCCACCGGGACGAATAGCAGCATGATGTTGGGAGACCGTGCCCGGCCCAGGACTCGGGGACGGGCCGGGCCTCTCATGCGGGAGGATCAGTGGACAAGGCGCAGACCACCGGCCACATACCCGAAGACGACGCGCACGCAGGGGATTTGGCGGACTTACGCGCCGCGGACTTCGACTACCTCGACGCCGGTGGGCACACCTACCTCGACCACACGGGAGCGGGTCTTCCGCCGACCTCCCTCGTGCGCGGGAGCGCAGCCCGCATCACCGGCGGACTCTTCGGGAACCCGCACTCCGAGAGCCCGGCCTCCCGCGCCTCGGGAGTGCTGCTGTCCCAGGCCCGCCGCGCGGTGCTCCGCCACTTCAACGCGGACCCGGCCGAGTACGCCGTGATCTTCACCGCCAACGCGACCGGCGCACTGCGTCTGGTCGGCGAGGCGTACCCCTTCACCCGCCGCAGCAGGCTCGTGATGTCGCTCGACAACCACAACTCGGTGAACGGCCTCCGTGAGTACGCGCGTTCGCGCGGCGCGAGTACCGCGTACGTGCCGGTGAGCGGCCCCGCGCTGCGGATGGACGAGCAGCGGCTGAGAGCGGCCCTGCCCGCGCGTGAACGCGGCCCCCGACTCGGACGCGGCCCGGGCCCGCGGCGAGGCCGCGCCGGTGAGCGCCCGCACGGCCTGCTCGCCTACCCGGCGCAGAGCAACTTCACCGGCGTCCAGCACCCGCTCACCTGGATCGCGGCGGCCCAGGCACGCGGCTACGACGTGCTGCTGGACGCCGCCGCGTACGTGCCCGCCAACACCCTCGACCTGAGCCGGTACCACCCCGACTTCACGGTCGTCAGCTGGTACAAGGTCTTCGGCCACCCCACCGGCGTCGGCAGCCTGATCGCCCGCCGGGACGCGCTCGCGAGGCTGCGCCGCCCCTGGTTCTCCGGCGGCACCATCTACGCGGTCAGCGCACAGGCACAGTGGCACGTCCTCGCGGACGACGAGGCGGCCTTCGAGGACGGCACGGTCAACTTCCTGTCCGTCCCCGACGTGACGGCCGGGCTGGAGTGGATCGACGGCATCGGCATGGACCGCGTGCACGCCCACGTCACCGCGCTGACCGGTCAACTCCTCGCGGGCCTGCGGGAGTTGCGGCACAGCGACGGCTCGCCGCTGGTCAGGATGTACGGCCCTGTCGACCTCGTGGCCCGCGGCGGAACGGTCGCGCTCAACCTGCTGGGCGCCGACGGACGTGTCATCGACGAACGGGTCGTCACCCGCGACAGCGCCCGGCGCGGGATCTCGCTGCGCACCGGCTGCTTCTGCAATCCGGGCGCGGGCGAGGCGGCGTTCGCCCTGCCACCACGCCGACTCCGTTCGGCCGCACGCCGCCAAGTCGCGTCCCTGGAGGAGTACTTGGAGCTGCTGCGCCTCCCGTCGGCGGGCGCCGTCCGGATCTCGCTCGGCCTGTCGTCACAGCCCAGGGACATCGAGACGTTCCTGACGTTCGTACGGGAGACCTATCGGGACCGGGTGCCCGGGGCCGCCGGACTGGAGGCGAGGGCGGGCTGCTGAGCGATCGACGGGCGCCGGTTCACCTTCCCGCCCGCCCGCGCACCACCCCGTTCCGGCACTTGCGCACCAGCACCGCCCACGTCGCCGCCAGGAACAGCAGGCCGAACCCGGCCAGGATCAGCCAGCCCCGGCTCGCCGGATGGGCGAACGAGTCGCCGTACGACTCCAGCAGCGGCGGCCCCAGCCGGGAGGAACCGTCGCGCCACAGCGACTCCAGGCCGATCCCGCTGCCCAGCGCCTCGAACGCCCACCGGTTGGTCATCGCCCAGCTGATCGCGTCCCCCGCCGCCGTCATCCGGGGCACCGGCACGAACGCCCCCGAGAACAGCACCTGCGGGAAGCAGAGCAGCGGCAGCATCAGCGTCGCCTGCCCCGGGTCCGTCACGGCGGCGGAGGCGAGCAGCCCCAGGGCGAGCGCCGCCGCCGAGGCCAGCACACTCGACACGAACAGCGAGACGTACGTGTCCCAGCCCGCCGCGGGCAGCCGGTCCAGGGCGCGCAGCACCGCGAGAAGCAGGGCGTCCGCGGCCGCCAGCACCGGGAGCATGGTGGTGAGCTTGGACGCCACGTACGGGCCGATCCGCAGTCCGGCCAGCCACTCGCGGCGGAGCACGGGCAGTTCCGTACAGATCTGCAACAGGCCGTACGTCAGCCCGAAGAAGAACGCGCCGAACGCGATCCAGAACATGATCATCGCGGTCGACCCCGGATCCGGGTCCGCCGGATCGAACGCGCCCGCGCGGAACAGCACCGCGAACATCGCCACGATCATCACGGGCGACCCCGCCAGCACGGCGACCGAGAGCCGGTTGTGCAGCAGCAGAGCCGTTCCGCGCCGGGTGAGCAGCGACCACTGGCGTACCGCGCCGACGCGAGGCCGAGGCCCGGGCCGCTCAGGACGGACCACGCCGTCCTCGGACTCCGCGGGCTCTCCAGGGGGCACCGCGGGTTCGACACGCGCCCCGTCGGCCACCGCCTCGTACACCTCCTCGACCGTGTCGACCCCGAACTCCCGGCACAGGGCGCCCGGTTCACCCGTGTACGCGACCTGCCCGCCCGGGGCCAGGAACACGACGTGGTCGCCGCGGAGGAGGTCCGCGAGGACATGGGTCGTCAGGACGATGGTGGTGCCGTGCTCGGCGAGGGCGCGCAGCGTCCGCAACAGGGCAGCCCCGGTGACCGGATCGAGCCCGGAGGTGGGTTCGTCGAGGAAGAGTGCCCGCGGTCTGGTGAGCAACTCGGCGGCGATGCTCGCCCGTTTGCGTTCGCCGCCGCTCAGCGCGCGGACCGGAGTACCGGCCCGGTGCGCCAGCCCGAGCGTGTCCAGGACCCGGTCGACGGCCGCGGTGACCGACTCGGCCGACGTCCCCGCCGGCATGCGCAGACCCGCCGCGTACACCAGCGTCCGGTGCAGCGGCAGGTCGCGGTGCAGGATGTCCTCCTGCGGCACGAACCCGAACTCCGGCCCGGGCTCGCCCGGTTGAGTTCCGTCGTGCAGTACGGAACCTTCGCCGACCGACCGCAGTCCCGCGAGGGTTTCCAGCAGTACCGTCTTGCCCGCGCCGCTGCTGCCGGCGATCACGACGATCCGCCCGGGCGCGGCATCTAGGGACACGTCGTCCAGTACACGCCCCGCTCCGCGCACCTCCTGGGTGAGCCGACGGGCCTGGATCCGCAGACCGTCGACCGGGGCGAGGGACGGGGACACGGGCGGGCGGGGCCCTGTCGGTATCGGCATGGAGGCAGCATGCCAGGAGACCATGGAGTTCAAGCATGAGCGAGGAAGGTGCCGGGCAAGTGCCGGTGCGATATCCGGTGATGGGGTGCATCCGTAGGGCCAAAGCGTCAAATCCCCCTTCTTCAAAGGATCCTTGCTTCTTTTATTGACGGCGGAAAAGAACGGACCTAGGTTCCGGGCATGCGCTCGACTCCTGGTACGGAGGCGTTCCCGGCACATACGCCGGCCGCTGCCCAGATCTTCACCACCGTGCTGTCCCACGGCCCGCTCACCCGGTCGGACATGGCCGGCCGGGCCGGGCTCTCGGCGGCGGCGGTCACGAAGGCGGTCCGGCCGCTGATGGAGGCCGGGTACCTGGTGGAGGACGCGGGCGACGAGGTTCGACCGTCCCTGGGGCGACCGGCCAACCCCGTGCGGGTGGACGGCGGACGGGCCCTGTTCATCGGCGTGAAGATCACCGGCGACGAGATCATCGCCGTGCTGACGGACCTGTGCTGCCGGATCCGCGTCGCCCGGCACGTGCCCCTGGCCGACCGTGAACCGAAGGCCGTGCTCGCCTCGGTCGCCGCCCTCGCACAGGAACTCCTGGCGGAGGCCGACGGGTTCGGCGTTCAGGTCCAGGGGCTCGGCGTAGCCGTCTCCGGCGATGTGGACCGCGCCGCCGGAGAGGTGCGCTTCTCGCCGTTCCTTGAGTGGCGCGACCTTCCCCTCGCCGAACTCGTGGAGATGACGACCGGACTGCCGGTCACCGTCGACAACGACGTCCGGGCCCTGACCGTCGCCGAGCAGTGGTTCGGCGCGGGCGTCGGCCTCTCCGACTTCGCGGTGGTGACGGTCGGGGCGGGCATCGGCTGCGGCCTGGTCGTGCACGGCAAGGTCGTCTCGGGCGCGCACGGGGTGGCCGGCGAGATCGGGCACGTGGTCATCGATCCGACGGGACCGCCCTGCCACTGCGGAAACCGCGGGTGCGCCGAGGCCATCGCCGCGGACCCCGCGATCGTCGCCGCGGTGCGCGAGGCGACCCGCCTGCCGGTGGCCGACGCCGCGCAGGCCGTCGACCTGGCCCGCCGGGGCGACCCCGGCGCCCGTGAGGTGTACGCGTGGGCCGGGGAGGCGATCGGCAGGGCCATCGCCACCGTCGCCAACCTCATGGGCCCCCAACGCGTGATCATCTCCGGCGAGGGCCTCGCCGCATACGACCTGTTCGCCGAGCAGATCCGCGACGCCTTCACCGCGTCGGCCTTCGGCACGGCCGCGCAATGCGACCTGCTGACGCGTCCGTTGCCCTTCGACGAGTGGGCGCGGGGCGCGGCCGCCACCGCCATCCAGTCCTTCATCGGCGGTCCGACCCGCGGCCAGGGATGAGCCGCCGCAACTCCTCACGAACAGTCAATCTCCTTGGCATCCAAGGAAGTTCCCGCACCAACGCACCGACACATCACTGCACCAACGCATCACCGCACCCGCGCAGAGCCGAACTCATCACTGGAGGTCCGACCTATGAGGTCACCCTCGTACTCTCCCGGTACCCCCGCCCGCCGCTCAACAAGAGCCGTGCTCGTCCTGGCCCTCACCGCGGCCATGGCGACGACCCTCCCGGCAGCCCGGGCCGCCACCCCCACTGCCTCTACTCCCACGACCACGTCGACGTCGACGTCCGCGTCCGCGTCCACCGCCGGCGCCGAGGCGGTCGCGGCCAAGCCGTACATGGGCTGGTCGAGTTGGAGCATGCAGTCCTCGAAGTACCCCGGGCTCAACCCCGACGGCGACTACAGCTACCTCACCGAGAAGAACGTCCTCAAGCAGGCGGACGCCCTGGCGGCCAAGCTCAAGCCGTACGGATACGAGTACGTCAACCTCGACGCCGGATGGTGGCGGGCCAAGGACTGGAAGCCCGGATTCGACGAGTACGCCCGTCAGAAGGCGGACCCGGGCCGCTTCCCGCGCGGTATGAAGCCCGTCGCCGACCACATCCACGGCAAGGGACTCAAGGCGGGCATCTACCTGCCCGTCGGCCTGGAGAAGGAGGCGTACGGGGAGGGCAAGACCCCCATCTGGAACGCGGAGGGCTGCACGACCGCCGACATCGTGTACGGCGACCTGCGCACCACCAACGGCTGGGACAGCGCCTACAAGCTCGACTTCTCCAACCCCTGCGCCCAGAAGTACGTCGACTCGCAGGCCCGGCTCTTCGCCGACTGGGGCTACGACTTCCTCAAGCTCGACGGGGTCGGACCGGGTTCCGGCAAGAACGGCGACCAGTACGACAACGTTGCCGACGTCGCCGCCTGGCAGAAGGCCATCGCCGCCACCGGCCGCCCGATCCACCTGGAGATCTCCTGGTCGCTCGACATCGGCCGGGTCGCCGACTGGAAGAAGTACTCCAACGGCTGGCGCATCGACACCGACGTCGAGTGCTACTGCAACACGCTTGTCAGCTGGGAGAACTCGGTCGACGACCGATGGGACGACGCCCCCGGCTGGACCCGCCACGCGGGCCCGGGCGGCTGGAACGACCTGGACTCCCTGGACGTCGGCAACGGCCAGATGGACGGCCTCACCAAGGCGGAGCGGCAGAGCTACGCCACCCTGTGGGCCATCGCCAAGTCCCCGCTCTACACCGGTGACGACCTGACCAAGCTCGACTCCTACGGCGTGTCGCTGCTGACCAACCGCGAGGTCATCGCCCTCAACCAGGGCAGCACACCGCCCGCCCGCCCGGTCACCCCGTCCGACCCCCAGCAGGTGTGGGCGGCCAAGAACGCCGACGGCAGCTACACCGTGGCCCTGTTCAACCTCGCCGACGCGCCCGCCGCCGTCACCGCCGACTGGTCGACCCTCGGCTTCACCGGCAAGGCCTCCGTCCGGGACCTGTGGAACCGCGAGAACCTCGGCACGCACACGAACAAGGTGACGCAGGCCCTGCCCGCCCACGGCTCGCGGCTGTTCACCGTCACCCCGCGCGGAGCGGCTCTCGCCTCGACCGGCTATGAGGCCGAGTCGACCACCAACACCCTCAGCGGCAACGCCTCCGTCGCCGACTGCTCCGCCTGCTCGGGCGGCAAAAAGGTCGGCAACCTCTACGTCGGCGGCAAGCTCCGCTTCAACGACGTGGTCGTCGCCAAGGCCGGTACGTACATGGTGAAGGTCGGCTACGTCAGCGGTGACGCGCGCTCCATCGACGTCTCCGCGAACGGCAACGGCGCCAGGCACCACAAGTTCCCCTCCACCGGGGACTGGGGAACCGCCGAGACCGTCAGCGTGCCCGTCACCCTCAAGGCCGGCGCCAACACCATCACCTTCGACAGCGGCACCGGCTACGCCCCGGACATCGACCGCATCGACGTCCCGAAGTCGTCCTGACCGCCGTTCTCTTCCCCCTGGAGCCGCACCATGGACAACAACCCGACCGAGCCCAGCCGACGAAGACTCCTCTCCCTGGCCGCAGCGGCAGGCGTCGCCACCGCCCTTGGCGGCCTGCCCGCCTTCACCGCATCCGCCGCACCCCAGCGGCCCGCCGACGCCCCGCTCCCGAAGGGGAGTTCACGCAACCAGCTGTGGTGGCAGGCGCCCGGCGACGAGCACTCGATGATCGAACAGGGCCTGCCCGTCGGCAACGGCCGCCTCGGCGCGCTCGCGAGCAACGACCCCGGCCGTGAGCTCCTCCTGATCACCGACGCCACCATGTGGACCGGCGGCCTCAACGACAAGCTCGACTCCGACGGCCAATTCCCCTACGACCGCGAGAACTTCGGGTCCTTCACGCTCCTCGGCCGCCTCACCGTCGACATCCCCGACCACGACCTGTCCGCCGTGAACGGCTACCGCCGCACCCTCGACCTCGCGCAGGGCGTGGTGACCACGACGTACGTCCGCTCCGGAGTGACGTACAAGCGGCAGATCTTTGCCAGCCGTCCCGACGACGCGATCGTCCTGCACTTCACACAGAGCGGCGGCGGCCGATACACCGGCAGCATCGCCCTCGACGGGACGCACGGCGAGAGCGTGACCGGCACCTCCTTCGGTGCCGCCTTCCCGAACGGTCTGCGCTACGGCGCGGCCGTGAAGGCGACCGGCAGCGGCGGCAGCGTCCGGGTGAACGGCCCGCGGATCGACTTCTCCGGCTGCAGGGAACTGACCGTCGTGGTGAGCGGCGGCACCAACTACGCGCCCGACGCCTCCAACGGCTACCGCGATCCGTCCCTCGACCCCGAGCGCCTGGCCCGTACGAAGGTCCGCGACGCGGCGGACCACTCTGCGGACACCCTGCTGCGCACCCATGTCGCCGACCACCGCGAGCTGTTCGAGCAGTTGGACATCTCGCTCGGCACGTCGTCCGACGAGCAGCGCGCCCTGGACACCTGGGACCGGCTCGGGGCAAGGGCCAGGGACGGTGAGCCCGATCCCGAACTGGAGGCCGCCTACCTGCAGTTCGGCCGCTATCTGATGATCTCCGGGTCCCGCGGCAGCCTCCCGCTCAACCTCCAGGGTCTGTGGCTCGACGGCAACGACCCGGACTGGATGGGCGACTACCACACGGACATCAACATCCAGATGAACTACTGGATGGCCGACCGGGCCGGGCTGTCCCAGTGCTTCGACGCGCTCACCGACTACTGCCTCGCCCAGTTCCCGTCGTGGACGAAGCTCACGAACGACCTCTACAACGACCCGCGCAACCGCTTCCGGAACTCCACCGGGAAGGTGGCCGGCTGGGCCGTCGCCTTCTCCACCAACATCCATGGCGGAAGCGGCTGGTGGTGGCATCCGGCGGGCAACGCCTGGCTGTGCACGACCCTGTGGGAGCACTACGAGTTCACCCGGTCGCGCTCCCATCTGGCGAGGATCTACCCGCTCCTCAAGGGTGCCTGCGAGTTCTGGGAGGCGCGGCTGATCACCACGACACTCCCCGGCACCTCGCAGGAAGTGCTCATCGACGACAGCGACTGGTCGCCCGAGCACGGTCCGCAGGACGCCAAGGGCATCACCTACGCGCAGGAACTGGTGTGGGTGCTGTTCGACCACTTCCTCACTGCGTCGAAGGAGTTGAAGAAGGACTCCGCCTACGCGAAGAAGATCGGCGGCCTCCAGAAGCGGCTGTATCTGCCGAAGGTCAGCCCCAAGACGGGCTGGCTGGAGGAGTGGATGTCGCCCGACAACCTCGGCGAGACCACCCACCGGCACCTCTCCCCGCTGATCGGCCTCTTCCCCGGGGACCGCATCCGTCCCGACGACTCCACCCCGCCGGAGATCGTCGAGGGAGCGACTGCCCTGCTCACCGCGCGCGGCATGGAGAGCTTCGGCTGGGCGAACGCCTGGCGCAGTCTGTGCTGGGCCAGGCTCAAGGACGCGGACAAGGCATACCAGCTGATCGTCAACAACCTCCGCCCGTCGATCGACGGCGGCAACGGCACGGCCCCCAACCTCTTCGACATCTACGAAGTGGAGAAGGGCCGCGGCATCTTCCAGATCGAGGCCAACTTCGGCACACCCGCGGCGATGATCGAGATGCTCGTGTACTCGCGCCCGGGCCATCTGGAACTGCTCCCGGCCCTCCCCGGCGCCTGGGCGAAGTCGGGCTCTGTCACGGGAGTCGGTGTCCGCGGCGGCTTCACCGTCGACCTGCGCTGGCGCGACGGGAAGCCCACCGAGGCCCGGATCCACAGTGTCGGCGGCCGGACCACGACAGTGGCGTACGGCAACACCTCCCGGACGGTGACGCTGAAGCCCGGCGGGTCCGTCACGCTGCGGGACTTCGCCCGATGACGTCCCTACTCGCCCGTGCGGGCGGCCGCCTGGCCGCCCTGCTGCTGATCGCCGCGGCCCTCCAGGTGACGCCCGCGGCGGCGCGGCCGGCCGACACGCACGCGCCCACGGCCCAGGCCGCTGCCGCCGAGCAGCGGCACGACGTGGTCACCTGGGGCGCGAGCGCGGACCGCATCGGCGACGCCGTCAACGACCGCAGCTACCGCCTGATCGTGCGCACCAGCGTCGCCGGGGACGACCTGCGCATCCGGCTCTCCAACGCCTTCGGCGACCGGCCGCTGACCTTCGACAGCGTCTACGCCGGCACTCGGAAGGAGGGCGCCACCGTGGTCCGCGGCACCAACCGGCGGCTGACCTTCGGCGGCTCCCGGTCCGTCACGGTCCCCGCCGGCGCCACCGCCTACAGCGACCCGCTCCCCGGCAGGGTGCCCGCCGCGACCGACCTGGCCATCAGCCTCCACACCAGCGAGGCGAGCGGCACGGCCACCGGTCACTCCATGGCCATGCAGACCTCCTACGCGGCGGACGGCGACCACGCGGGCGAGGAGGCCGCCGCCTCCTGGACCCAGCCGATCGGCTCCTGGTTCTACCTCGACGCCGTGTCCGTACGGACGAGTTCGGCCACCGGGGCCGTGGTCGCGCTCGGCGACTCCATCACGGACGGCTGGCAGTCCACGAGCGATCTCAACCGCCGCTGGCCCGACTACCTCGCCCGTCGGCTGAAGGCAACGCCCGGACAGGTCAAGGGAGTTGCCAACGAGGGCATCTCCGGGAACAAGGTCCTCGCGGACGGCGCAGGGCAGAGCGCACTCAACCGGCTGGACCGTGACGTCCTCTCCCTGCCGGGCGTCCGCACGGTGTTCCTCTTCGAGGGCGTCAACGACATCAAGGCCCACTCCGGCGTCACGGCCCAGGACATGATCAAGGGCTATCGCGAGATCATCGCCCGCGCCCACGAGGCCGGGAAGTGCGTCGTCGGAGCCACCGTCGCGCCCTTCAAGGGCTGGTACGAGTGGGACGCCGCCGCCGAGTCCGTACGCGTGGAGATCAACCAATTCATCCGGGACAGCGGGGAGTTCGACGCCGTCACCGACTTCGACCGCATCCTCCGCAGCCCCTACGACCACGAACGCATCCTCCCCGTCTTCGACGGCGGCGACCGACTGCACCCCAACGACAAGGGCATGCAGGCGATGGCCGACGCCGTCGACCTCAAGAGCCTCGAATGCACCGCGTGAGCACCGAGCTGAGGCGACGCACAGATGACGCATCCCGCTGACACGTGGCCCCAATGTGCCCCACACACAGAGGAGTTGACCCAATGAACCGACGTCGCTTACTCACCGGCGGGACCGCGCTCGCGGCCTCCGCCACCCTCCTCACCACCCCGACCGCGACCGCCCGCACGGCCCGGGCCCTTCCGCCGAGAGCCGAGATCCTCGCCGTCCTGCGCCGGGTCGCCGACCACTGGATCGCCACGCACGCGGACCCGGGCGACAACGGCTGGGCCAACGCGACGTTCTTCAGCGGCCTGCTCGCGCTGCACCGGCTGACCGGCGACCCCCGCTACCTCGCGTACGCGCGCGGCTGGGCCGAGAAGCACGCGTACGGCCTGCGGGGCGGTGTGACGACCCGTCACGCCGACAACCACAACGCGGGACAGGCCTATCTAGACCTCTACGAGATCGAGCCGGAGCAGCGGAAACTCGCCGCGATCGAGGAGTCCCTGCACCGCATGGTCCACACGGACCAGCCGGGCAAGAACGACGACTGGTGGTGGGACGACGCCCTCCACATGGGCATGCCGCCGTTCGCCCGCCTCGGCGTTCTGCGCAAGGACCCGCGGTACTGGGAGAAGCTGTACGCCCTCTACGGCCACACCAAGCGCGTGGAGGGCGGGCCCGGTCTCCTCGATCCGGGCACCGGCCTGTGGTACCGCGACAAGCGGTTCCTGCCCGGCGCGATCGTCTCGCCCACGGGCAAACCGGTGGTCTGGTCGCGCGGCAACGGCTGGGTGGCGGGCGGACACGTCAAGACCCTCAAGGCCCTGCCCCGGTCGGAGCGGCACACCGCCGAGTACCGGGAGACCCTGACCCGGCTGGTCACCGCCCTGCCCGCCGCACAGCGCACGGACGGCTTCTGGAACGTCAACCTCGCCGACGCGGCACATCTGCCCGGCCCCGAGACGAGCGGTACCTCCTTCTTCCTCTACGGGACGGCCTACGCGATCCGTGCCGGCCTCGTCCGCAGGTCGGCCTTCCTGCCGGTGGCGGACCGGGCATGGCAGGGCCTCGTCACCACGGCCGTCCATCCCGACGGCTTCCTCGGCTACGTACAGAAGGTGGGCGACCGCCCGGAGTCCAGCCAGCCCGTCACCTACGACAGCACCTCGGACTTCGGCGTGGGTGCCTTCCTGCTGGGGGGTACCGAACTCGCCCTTCTGACGAGCTGACAGCACCACCGTGCGGGCCGGCGTAATGGCTCTGTAGCGTGGGCACATCAACCAACGCGACGGAGGCTGTCACATGACCCGCCCGATCACCGTGGGAGTAGACGGTTCCGCCGAATCCCTGGCCGCAGTGCACTGGGCGGCCAGGGAGGCGGTACGCCGTTCACTGGCACTGCGTGTGGTGCACGCCTGGGAGAAGTCCGACGGCGAGGACCGGACCGGGGACGTGCGGGAGGCGCTGGCGGAGACCGCACGCGAGGTCACCGGCCGGCACCCGGACCTGCCGGTGAACACCGACCTCCTCGAAGGCGACCGGGTCGACGCGCTGGTCGCCGCGGCGGCGGACGCCGAGACGCTGGTGCTCGGCACCCGTGGGCACGGAGCGATCGTCGGCTTCCTGCTCGGTTCCGTCGGGCAGCAGGTGGTCGCCGAGTCCGCGCGGCCCGTCGTCCTCGTACGCGCCGGGGATCTTGCCGAGTCCGAAGCGGCCGGCCGCGAGATCGTCGTCGGGCAGCAGGGCGGCCCGGACGACAGCGCGGCGGCACTGGGGTTCGCGTTCGAGACGGCGGCAGCGCGCGGCGCCGCCGTACGCGTCGTACGCGCGTGGAGCCTGCCCACCGTCTTCACCTTCAGCCCCGGCTCGCTGAGGCTCGCCGACGAGGCCGGGGGACTGGAGCAGTACGAGAGGAAGGCGCTCGCGGAGGCCCTGCGCCCCTGGGAGGAGCGGTTCCCCGAGGTGCGAGTGACACAGCACGTCGAGATGGGCAGCGCGGGCGAGGTGCTGCTCACGGCGGCCGCGCCGGCCCAGCTGCTGGTGGTGGGCCGGCGTGCGCACCGCTCCGCCGTCGGTACCCGGGTGGGCTCGGTGGCCCATGCGGCCATGCACCACGCGCCCTGTCCGGTGGCGGTCGTCCCGCCCGCCTGACCGCCCGCCTCAGACGGACGGCGCCGGATCGTCCGTCGGCGGCGGCAGCGCGTCACGCATCGCGGGCAGGATGTTCTTGACGTAGTCCTCGACCGCCGTGTCCAGGCCGATGTCGTGCTGGGCCCGCTCGGACAGGTACCAGCGGTGTTCGAGGAGCCCGTGGTAGAGCTCGGCCGGATCCATCGCGCCGCGCAGCTCGCGGGGAATGGCGCGCACGGTCGGCCGGAAGACGTCCCGCACCCAGCGGTGGGCCAGCACCTCCGGGCGGGCGGCGAGGGGGTCGCCTGGCGCGTAGTCGTCCTGGGTGGCCATCCAGGCCTCCAGGTCGTTCAGCAGCCGCCGCGCCTGGTTCTCCTCGGCGTCCAGCCCGGTCAGCCGCAGCAACTGGCGCTGGTGATGGCCCGCGTCGACGACCTTCGGCACGAACGTCACGGTGTCACCGTTCGAGGAGTGCGCGATCTGCATCTCGGCGACGTCGAAACCGAGGTCGTTCAGGCGGCGGATACGGCGGTCGATGTAGTGGTGCTTGCCCGCCGGATACACGGACGTGCGGGTGAGTTCCTCCCACAGCCGGTTGTAGCGCGCGCAGATCTCCATGCCGAACTCGATCGGGTCCACCGACGGGTGGAGGGCGCCGGACGCCTCCAGGTCCAGCAGCTCCCCGCTGATGTTCACGCGCGCGAGATCGAGGTCGTACTCCCGCTGCCCGGGACTCAGTTGCGGATGCAGCTCCCCGGTCTCGGCGTCGACGAGATACGCGGCGTACGCGCCCGCGTCCCGCCGGAACAGCGTGTTGGACAGCGAGCAGTCGCCCCAGGCGAACCCGGCCAGATGGAGCCGGACGAGCAGCACGGCCAGCGCGTCCATGAGCCGGTGCATGGTGGCCGGTCGCATGGTCGTCTCGAACATCGACCGGTAGGGCATCGAGCCGCCCAGATGGCGGGTGATCAGTACGGATTCCAGCGGGTCGCCGCCCTCGTCGGTGCGGCCGGTGACGACGGCGAGCGGGTCCACCGACGGGATGTTCAGCCGGTCGAGACTGCGCAGCAGCTCGTACTCCCGCAGGGCGGGCCGCTCGGCGAGCTCCTTGACCGCCACGACCTCCGTGCCGGCGCGCGCGTAACGCACCACGTGCCGCGAGATGCCCCGCGGCAGCGGCACCAGGTAGTGCTCCGGCCACTCCTCCAGGGGCAGTTGCCACGGCAGGTCGAGCAGGAGCGCGGGATGCTCCGGGTTGGTGGCGCTGATCTGCAATGCCATCGCTCGCTTGCCCTGCCTCACGGTCGGCCGTCATGTCGCAGGAGCATCTCCGCACCTGGACGTCCCCTTCGTCAACATGGACGTCCGTTTCGTCACCCGGTGGGAGATGCGCCCGCTCCTCGGCTCAGACCGGCTGATCCACCCCCAGCACCGCGCGGACCTCGAACTTCTCGTACGTCTCGGCCGGCTCGCTGTCCTTGGGACGGGAGGCCATGACGGTGCCCAGCCAGCCCAGCAGGAACCCGGCCGGTACGGAGACGATGCCGGGGTTCTGCAGCGGGAAGAAGGCGAAGTCCGCGTCCGGGTAGAACGAGGCGGGCCTGGAGGACACGACGGGCGAGCAGACGACCAGCAGTACGGACGTGATGAGGCCGCCGTACAGGCTGAGCAAGGCCCCGCGCGCGTTGAAGCGGTGCCAGAACAGGCTGTAGACCATCGTCGGCAGGATCGCGGACGCGGCGATGGCGAAGGCCAGGAAGGCCAGGGTGGCGGTGTTCGTCCCCCAGGAGACGAGCGCGAGCAGCATCCCGAGGACGCCGATCACGACGGCGGAAAGACGGGCCACGGTCAGCTCCTCCCGCTGGCTCGCCCGGCCCTTGCGGACCACCTCTCCGTACAGGTCGTGCGCGAGGGAGGAGGCGGCCGCGAGGGTGAGGCCCGCGGCCACGGCCAGCAGCGTGACGAACGCCAGACAGGAGATGAGCGCGGTGAGCAGGGCGCCGCCGATGTCCTGGGCGAGCAGCAGCACCGCGGCGTCGCCCTTCGCGTCGATGTCGGCGATGACGTCCCGGCCGACGATCGCGGTCGCGCCGAGGCCGAGCACGCCCGCGGCCAGGCACACGAAACCGACCAGGCCCATGGCCCACAGGATGGAGCGCCGCAGCACCCGGGTGGCGCTCGGGGCCAGCAGCCGCATCATCACGTGGGGGAGTGCGGCCAGCCCCAGCACGATGGCGATCTGGAGGCTGAAGAAGTCGAGCTTGCTGGTCGTGCTGCCGCCGTAGCGCAGCCCTGGCTCCAGGAACCGCTGGCCGATCCCGCTGCCCGAGGCGGCTCCGCCCAGCAGGTCGTCGACGTTCCAGTTGTAGCGGTGCAGCACCATGACGGCGGTCACGGCGACACCGACGACCAGCATGACGGCCTTGACGATCTGGATGAAGGTCGCACCGGGCATACCGCCGAGCGCCACGTACAGCACGACCAGGGTGCCGATGGCCACGATGCACAGGGTGCGGGTGGCGCTGGACGGTTCGCCGAGGAACTGTGTCAACAGGGCGACGCTGCCGACCAGTTGGGCGACGAGATAGAGCACGGTGACGGTCAGCGTGCAGAAGGCGAGCGCCAGTCGGACGGAGCGCTGGTTGCGCGGCAGACGCAGTGCCAGGGTGTCGCCGAGCGTGAACCTGCCGGAATTGCGCAGGGGTTCGGCGATCAGCAGCAGCACCATCATCCAGGCCACGCTGGTGCCCACGAGGTACAGCAGGCCGTCGTACCCGGTCAGTGCGACCAGACCGGTGCTGCCGAGCAGCGTGGCGGCGGAGAGGTAGTCCCCGCACATCGCCAGGCCGTTGCGCAGTGGCGTCATCGTGCGGTCGCCGAGATAGAACTCGCTGATCTCGTCACCCTGCGGCGCGATGATGAGCGCGGTGAACATGCTGACCACGACGACCGACACGAACAGGATGAAGGTCAGCTTCAGACTGAAGCCGCCGACGACACCGGCGGAGAGAGTGACCAGGTGGTCCTGGGGGAGAGTCACCATCCGCCGAACCGCCTCTGCTGCTGGGGGACCCGGGCCCGTGCGGCCGCGTCGCGACGCAACTCGGCGCGCAGGTGATCGGCGGCCGGGTCGACCCGCCGCTCCA
This sequence comes from Streptomyces sp. NPDC058697, assembly GCF_042715345.1. NCBI lineage: Bacteria > Bacillati > Actinomycetota > Actinomycetes > Kitasatosporales > Streptomycetaceae > Streptomyces > Streptomyces sp. NPDC058697. The sequence continues at coordinate 10,597 of NZ_JBHXSU010000027.1, read as the reverse complement.
TGTGCACCGTGTACCGCCAGGCGGTGAGGGCCATCACGGCGAACTGACCCACCCCGCCCGCGAGTCCCAGCGTCACATGACCGAACAGCGGCCGGTTGAGCACGTCGGGCAGGAAACTCGACAGCAGTACGAAGAGCAGGAACCCGCCCGCCGAGATCGACAGCGCCACCGCCCCGAATCTGCGGTGGGCGCCGCGGATGGAGCGGAAGTCGGGACGCGAACCGATCATGTTCCGGGCCACGGGTCCGGACTGCGCGCTGTCCGGAGGGGAACCGTAGTACGGGCTTGGGTGTTGTGGCATACCGTGCCTTGTCAAATAAGAGGGCAGCTCAAGAGGCATTGCTGAACGCGGCTCAAGTTTCCGGATCGAGCGGTTCGGGAATCGGCCCGAATTGCCGCTGAAATCCTCACCCGGTCGACCCGGGGCGGTCCGGCCGATGGGGTATGTCGGCGAGACTGAACGGATTCTGGCATTCAATCGATTCAATAATCAACAGTGAAAATGTGAGGGAAATGCGAGCGGCCTTATTCGGCCTGCGAAGCCGGCTGGGCTGGCTCAAATGCACCGCACAGCATCGGGCGCCGGAGCCGGCACGGGCACCGCCGGGCGCCGCGGCGGAGGCCGGAGCCGGGGGACGTGATGTGCAGCACGCCGGGGCGGTGGGCGTGACACCTGTGGGAGGGGTTCTGGCTGGGCACGGCTTGATCAGCGATCAAGCCGGGTAAAATCCCTGGCCAAAGCCCATTCTGCTCATTTGACACCTCGTCGCGCTCAGGGATAGACAGCAGCCCTCTGAGGTCGAGAGGTGAACCGTGTACGAGCCGAATGTGGTCGGGGACTGGCAGGAGTACGACGACGAGCATGCCGGCCTGCGCATTCGCGTCCATGGCTTGGAGAAGGCGGAGCCGCCGCGCGGGCGTGACGACGCGGCCGAGGGCCTGATCTACTTCCGATTCCGGGTGACCGTCGAAAACCGGACGACCGAGCATTTCGGCATTCATCTGGAAGACGGTCAGCTCGACATCCGTATCGGAACCGACGGCGAGAGCGCGTTTCTGGACTGGCGCAACTCGCAGTTCATCGAGGGCTTCGACGTCTATCCGCTGCGCCGGGCCACCGCGGTCCTGTTCGCCGCCGCGCCCGAAAGCGGCCTGTCCCACGTGGACATCCAGGTCCAGTTGAAGGTCGACGACGGGTGGACCGAACGCTACCTCTGGTCCGGTGGCATCGGCCTGCACGAGCCGGCGGTCGGCGTCGGTGCCCGTCCCGAATCCGCCGCGGACGGTCTCGCCGCCCAGGTGATCAGCTTCCTGGAGAAGGAAGCGGGCCCGGGCCCGGCTTCCTGACGGTCGCAGAGGCAGGGCCGCCCCCGCCGAGGCTCAGCCGCCTCGCCCCGGCTCCAGGGCCTCGGCGGCGGCCACCGCGACAGCCTCGGACACGGCGGCGAGCGCCGGGAAGTCGAGCTTCCACTGCTGCCAGTAGCACGGGAACGCAGACTTCGAGTCCGGCGCGAGATTGACGAGCCGCCCCGCGTCGAGCAGCGGCGCCGTCTGCACCTCGGGCGCCATGCCCCACTCCATCCCGGCCGCGACGGCGTCGACGAACCCCTCCGAGGCCGGCACGAGATGCCGCAGCGAACTCGCCGCGCCACGACCGCGCCCGAGCCCCCGGACGAACGCGTCCTGGAGTTCGGCCTCGGGGCCGTCCTCGCCGGCCTGGTCCGGTTCGCCGCGCTGGGCTTCGGCGCCCGGCTGCTCAGCCGCTTCCTGGTCAGGCCGTCGGCATGGCGCGTACTGGACGCCCTGGTCGCCGCGATGATGATCGCGCTCGGAGTCACGCTGATCGCCGGGGCGTGAAGGCTTCCGGGTCCGCAGGCTGGCGGCAGTCCGGGGCGCCGCGGTTGTGGTCGTGGCCCTGGTCGTGATGGTCATGACGGCTGTGGTGGACGTGGCGGTCTCCTCGATGGACGACGGCGACGGCCAGGAGGCCGAGTGCCAGTCCCGCCACCGTCTGTGTCCCGAAGGGTTCACCGAACATCAGCGCACCCCACACGGCCGTGACGGGGGCCATCAGGAACATCAGGGTGTTGACCTTGGTCACCCCCGACCGCCGCAGGATCAGCCAGTACAGCCCGTACCCGCCGAAGGTGGAGAGCACGACGAGCCACACCACCGCGGTCCAGAAGGAGCCGCTCGCGGGCGGTGCCACCGCCCCGGTGGCGGCGGCAAGTGCCGTGAAGATGACGGCACTTGTGACGGCATGGACCGTCATCGACACCATCGGGCGGACGTCCGTACGGGACCGGCGGTCCAGGAAGGTCGCCGCCACCAGGGACAGCATGCCGAGGAACGGCACGAGATACGCCCACCACGCGACGCCCGTCCCGGCGCCCGCGTCGGCCACGGTGACGACGGCGACACCGGCCACGCCCAGCCCCAGTCCGAGCCACTGCGTACGTGACACCCGCAGGCCCAGCAGGGGCCCGGCCAGCGCCCCGGCCACCAGGGGCTGCGTGCCGTCGATGAGGGCCGTGGTTCCGCTGGAGACGCCCAGCTCGATCGCGTAGTAGACCGTCAGCAGATAGCCGCTCTGCGACAGCGCCCCCACGGCGGCCTGCCGGACCAGATCGCGGGGCGTGAGCCCACGCCACGACGCCCGCGTCGCGATGAGCGCGACGATGCCCAGGACGAGGGCCAGTGGCAGAAAGCGCCACATGAGAAGCGTGACGGCCGGAGCGCTGCCCGACCCGAGCTTGGCCCCGATGAAACCGGAGCTCCAGGCCCCGACGAACGCGATCGACAACAGGATGTTCACGGCACCACACACCTCCAAGGGGGGCGGCCGACAGGAGTAGACCGATCTGTATACCTGGCATCGAGTATACAGATCGGTCTACTATGGGGAAATGAGCACCTCGAAGACGCAGGGCGCATCGCGCACCTCGGGGGCGTCGAGCACGTCGACCACCTCGAACGGGCCGCGCCGGGTGCCTCTGACCCCCGGCGCTCGCCGGGCACTGGAAGCGGCCGGGCGGTTGTTCTACGACCGCGGTATCCACGCCGTCGGCGTCGACCTCATCGCCGCCGAGGCCGGTGTCACGAAGAAGACGCTCTACGACCGGTTCGGCTCGAAGGACCAGATCGTCGTCGAGTACCTAGCCGACCGCGACGAGCGCTGGCGGGCCTTCCTTGCCCCCCGCCTCGACGCGGCCCACACCCCGCACGACCGCGTCCTCGCCGTGTTCGAGGCCTCACGCGACTGGATGGACGCGTGCAGCCCGCGGGGGTGCAGCATGGTCAACGCCCATGCGGAGATCGACGACACCTCGCATCCGGCGTACGCGATCATCACCGGCCAGAAGCAGTGGATGCTCGCCCTCTTCATCGACCTCGTACGCCCCCTGGCGCCCGCCTCGGCCGACTTGCTGGGCCGCACCCTGATGCTGCTCCACGAGGGCGCCCTCGTCGCCCACGGTCTGCGTATCTTTCCCGGCGCCCTCGACCACGCCCGCGAGCAGGCGGAGTCGTTGCTGACGACGGCCGAGGGCTCGCGCACGACGGACTGACGCCGCCTGCGTCCCGTCCATGGATCGGTCCCGCCGGGCGAAGGCGGCCCCGTATCGGCGATAGTGATCCTCGAATCGAAAGATGTATCGAGCATTCAGGTCGAGGAACCAGGTCGAGGAACCAGGACGGGCGTGGACACGAGCAAGAGCGGTGCGGAAAACAACGCGGAATACAGCACAGAACACAGCACAGAACACAGTGCGGAATCGGAGACCGGGGTATCGGAGACGGCCGACGCGGCCGACCCGGCGGAACCGAAGAGAAGCGGCGGCTGGCGTCGCTGGGCCATGGACACCCGGCCACTGCGCCGACCCGCCTACCGCCGCCTCTGGTCCTCGACCATCGTCACGGCCGTGGGCAGCCAGCTCACGGCAGTCGCCGTACCCAAGCAGATCTACGACATCACGGGGTCCTCGGCCTGGGTCGGTTACGCGAGTTTCGCGGGACTCCTGCCCCTCGTCGTCTTCGCGCTGTGGGGCGGTGCGATCGCCGACAGCGTGGACCGGCGCAAGCTCCTCCTCGTCACGAACATCGGGATAGCCGTCACGTCCCTCCTCTTCTGGATACAGGCCGTCACCGGACTCGAATCGGTGGGCGTCCTGATGGTGCTGCTCGCCGTCCAGCAGGCGTTCTTCGGCCTCAACTCCCCGGCCCGCCAGGCATCCATCGCCCGGCTGGTCCCCAAGGACGAACTGGCCGCGGCGAACGCGCTCGGCTCGACCGTCATGCAGACCGGCCTCGTCGCCGGCCCGTTGCTGGCCGGAGCCCTCATCCCCGTCGTGGGCCTCGCCGAGCTCTATCTGATCGACGCCCTGGCCCTGTGCGCCACGGTATGGGCGGTCTACCGGCTTCCCGCGCTGCCGCCCCTGGGCACCGTCGCGGCGGCCGCCGGGCGGGCAGGTCTGCGGGGGATCGCGGAGGGCTTCCGCTACATCTCCCTCAACCAGGTGCTCCTGCTGTCCTTCCTCGCCGACATCATCGCCATGGTGTTCGGCATGCCGCGGGCGTTGTTCCCGCAGCTCGCCGCCCAGACGTACGCCCCGTACGGCGAAGGTCTCGCGCTCGGGCTTCTCTTCGCGGCGATCCCCATTGGCGCGGTGCTCGGCGGGCTGATGTCCGGCACGTTCTCGCGTGCGCGGCGGCACGGGCTCATGGTCATCGCCGCGGTGGTCGCCTGGGGTGTGGCCATCACCGGCTTCGGGCTGAGTTCCAACCTGTGGGTGGGAGTGGCGTTCCTCGCCGCCGCCGGGGTTGCGGACATGGTCTCCATGGTCTTCCGCGGGGCCATCCTGCTGTCGGCCGTCACTGACGAACTGCGCGGGCGGATGCAGGGCGTCTTCACGGTCGTCGTCGCGGGGGGTCCGCGTCTGGCCGACGTCCTCCACGGGACGGCGGGATCCGCGCTGGGCGCCCGGACGGCCGTTGCTGGTGGCGGTCTGCTTGTGGTCGCCACGATGCTGGTCCTGGCGGCGACGATGCCGGCGTTGCGGCGGTACCGGGGGAGTGCGTAGACCTTTTTCGCCCCCGCCGCCCTTACCCATTCCCGTCCCCTGGGGCTCCGCCCCAGACCCCGTGGGGTTCGTTTTTGGCTGCGGGTCGTCGTGGGTTGCTCGCGCAGTTCCCCGCGCCCCTAAAAACCTAGGGGCGCGGGGAACTGCGCAATCTTTTGGGGGTTCGGGGGCGTAGCCCCTGAGTCAGGGACGGGAATGGGTAGGGGCGGCGGGGGCGAGGAAAAGCTAAGCCGGGCGCAGCCACACCGTCGCCAGTGGTGGCAGGGTGAGTCGGAGGCTCGCCGCCCACCCCTGCTCCCCCTGAGCCTCAGCCTTGACCGGGCCGGAACCAGTCACACCGCTCCCCCCGAAGCCCAAGGCATCGGTGTTCAGCACCTCCCCCCACGCGGGCACGTCATCAGGAACACCGAGCCGGTACTCGTGCCGCACCACAGGCGAGAAGTTGGAGACGGACAACAACGGATCCCCATCCGCACCGAACCGCAGGAACGCGAAGACGTTGTCCTCCGCCGCACCCCCGGCGACCCAGGCGAACCCGGAGGGATCGCAATCCCGCTCCCAGAGCGCACCGGTCGTCCGGTAGACGGAGTTGAGCTTCCGGACGAGATCACGCACACCCTGGTGATCCGCGGCGGCCCCGTACGACGGATCGAGCAGCCACCAGTCGGGCCCATGCGCCTCGGACCACTCGGCGCCCTGCGCGAACTCCTGCCCCATGAAGAGGAGTTGCTTGCCGGGGTGCGCCCACATGAAGCCGAGATACGCCCGGTGCGTGGCCCGCTGCTGCCACCAGTCGCCCGGCATCTTGGACACCAACGACTGCTTCCCGTGGACGACTTCGTCGTGGGAGATCGGCAGGACGTAGTTCTCGCTGTACGCGTACACCATCGAGAACGTCATCTCGTTGTGGTGGTACTTGCGGTGGACGGGCTCGTGCGCGATGTACTCGAGCGAGTCGTGCATCCAGCCCATGTTCCACTTCAGACCGAACCCCAGACCGCCGCTGTCGGTGGGGCGGGTCACCCCCTCCCAGGCGGTCGACTCCTCGGCGATGGTCATGACGCCCGGCACCCGCCGGTACACCGTCGCGTTCATCTCCTGGAGGAACGCGACCGCGGCGAGGTCCTCCCGCCCGCCATGGATGTTGGGCGCCCACTGCCCGGGCTCGCGCGAGTAGTCGAGGTACAGCATGGACGCCACCGCGTCCACCCGGAGGCCGTCGATGTGGAACTCCTCGCACCAGTACACCGCGTTGGCGACCAGGAAGTTGCGCACCTCGGTGCGACCGTAGTCGAACTCGTAGGTCCCCCAGTCGGGATGCTCGGCTCGGCGCGAGTCGCCCGGCTCGTACAGGGGCTCTCCGTCGAAGCGGGCCAGCGCCCAGTCGTCCTTCGGGAAGTGGGCGGGCACCCAGTCCATGATCACGCCGATCCCGGCCCGGTGTAGCGCGTCGACCAGGTACTTGAAGTCGTCCGGCGTCCCCAGCCGAGCAGTTGGGGCGTAGAAGCCTGTTACCTGGTAGCCCCATGAACCGCCGAAAGGGTGCTCCGCCACCGGCATCAGCTGAACATGTGTGAAGCCGAGGTCCTTGACGTATGCCGGGAGTTCCTCGGCCAGTTGACGGTACGTCAGTCCCCGTCGCCAGGAGGGCAGATGGATCTCGTACACGGAGAACGGCGCCTCGTGCACGGCGATGTCGCCGCGGTGCGCCAGCCACTCCTGGTCGCCCCACTCGTGGTGGGACGCCGTCACGATCGATGCTGTCGCGGGCGGCACCTCGGTCCGGCGTGCCATCGGGTCGGCCTTGAGGAACCGGTGGCCGTGCCGTGAGGTGATCTCGAATTTGTACCGCGCGCCCTCCCCGATGCCCGGCAGGAACAGTTCCCACACGCCGGAAGATCCGAGAGACCGCATCGGGAACGCGGTCCCGTCCCAGTGGCTGAAGTCCCCTGCCACCCGGACGCCCCGCGCGTTGGGTGCCCAGACGGTGAAGCGGGTGCCGGCCACGCCCTGATGGGCCATCGGCTCGGCACCGAGCGCAGTCCACAGCTGTTCGTGGCGCCCTTCCCCGAACAGATGCAGATCGAAATCGCCGAGCGACGGCAGGAACCGGTAAGGATCCTGCACCTCCAGCTCGCCGCCGCCCTCGTATCTCACCAGCAACGTGTACTCGGGAATCGATTCGAGCGGCAGCACACCAGGCAGCACACCCGAGAAGAGACCGTCACCCTCGCTGCTCAGCTCCATGCGCCGCCCGTCCGCCGACAACACCGCCACGGCCGTGGCGAACGGCCGCAACGCGCGGAAGACGACCCCGCCCGGCACGGGATGGGCTCCCAGCAGCGCATGCGGATCGTGGTGGGCGCCCGACAACAGGCGCTCCCGATCCATCGCGTCCATGGGCGCCGCCGGCGGCCGCGCTGCGGGCCGGACGTCCTCGGACACCGGAAGAGTCACGGCTGCGGTGATGTTGCGGGCCACGGGTTCAGCCTCCTTGAGCACTGTGAAAGGACGGGACCGGCTTCTGTGTACCGGATCCGGAGGGTGCGGGTGCGGGGGCGCGCTCGGCGAGGCGGGCAATCGCCGCCATCGGCACGGGCAGCCAGTCGGGCCGGTGCCGGGCCTCGTACAGCACCTCGTACACGGCCCGGTCCGTCTCGTACGCGCGCAGCAGCTCGGGCTCGGCGCGCGGGTCCCAGCGGGCCTGGGTCGCGTACCCCGCGCAGTACGCGTCCCGGCAGCGCCGCGCCCACTCCGGACGCCACGGGCGACGACTGCGGGCGGCGTAGTCGAAGGAGCGGAGCATGCCCGCGACATCGCGTACGGGAGGCTGCGGGTGCCGGCGCTCGGCGATCGGGCGGGCCGGTTCGCCCTCGAAGTCGATGACGAACCACCGCTTCCCGGCCCGCAGCACCTGACCGAGGTGGAGATCGCCATGGATCCGCTGCACCGGACGGCCCGAGTCGAGAGCGGCCAGCGCGTCGAAGGCACCCCGCAGTCCGTCCACGTACGGCAGGAGGTCCGGCACCGACCGGCTCGTGGCGTCCAGCCGCTCGTTCATCGAGGCCGCGAGCCGTCGGCTCCGGCGCCCGACCGGGACGCCGAGGGCGAACGCACCGGCCAGCGCGAGATGCACCTCGGCCGTCGCCTTCCCCAGTTCGTACGCCTCGTCAGTGAAGTCCCGTCCCTCGGCGATCGATTCGAGTGCCAGGGTCCACCCGTCGTCGGCATCGCGCAGGAACGGCTGCAGCACACCGAGCGTCGCCGCCTGCGGCTGCGACGTCCGGAACCACGCCACCGGTGCGGGTACGCGGGTGCAGCCCTGCCGGGCCAGCGCCCACGGCACTTCGAGATCCGGGTTGATGCCCGGCTGGACGCGCCGGAAAATCTTCAGGATGTACGAATCCCCGTACACCAGCGAGGAGTTGGACTGCTCCGCGTCGAGGAGACGCGGGGTGAGACCGGCGGGGATCGCCACATGCGCCTCGCGCTCGAACCGCAGCGGGCCCACTGTCCCAGGAGTGCGCAGCCGCTCCAGGAGCAGGTCCGCCGACCGGGGCTCCTGAAGGGCGTCGTACACCATCATTCCGGCCAGCGGTCCCTCGCTCGCCCGGCCGATACAGGTGTGGGCCAGCCGTGGTGGCAGGACCTCCCGGACACCGAGAAGCAACTGGTAGCAGTCCCCGGGCAGATGAGCGGATGTGTCGTGCCGCGTACTGACCAGGAGATGCAGGCATCCCGGATGCAGCTCGGTCACCGACAGCAGAGCCAGCTCGGTGACCCGCCGGCCCTTGCCCGCGAACCAGCGCTGCTCCGGCAACCACGTCCGCAGCAGTCCGGCGAGCGACGTCAGCAGAAGAGCCGGACTGTGGCTGCTGGGGCGGGGTGAGACGACCTTGCGCATGGCGACCCGTCCTTTCAGGCGCACACCATCAATCGCTGTTTGGTGTGGGGAGCTACCGCGCGGAGTCGGAACCAGTAGAAGCCGTGGCCGGCGAGGGTGAGGAGGTAGGGGAGTTCGCCGATGGCGGGGAAGCGGACGCCGCCGATGAGTTCGACGGGGTGGCGTCCGTTGAAGGCCTGGAGGTCGAGTTCGGTGGGCTGGGCGAAGCGGGAGAAGTTGTGGACGCACAGGACGAGGTCGTCGCCGTGTTCGCGCAGGAAGGCGATGACGGCGGGGTTGGAGGAGGGCAGTTCGGTGTAGGAGCCGAGGCCGAAGGCGGGGTTCTGTTTGCGGATCTCGATCATGCGCCGGGTCCAGTGCAGCAGCGACGAGGGTGAGCTCATGGAGGCTTCGACGTTGGTGACCTGGTAGCCGTAGACCGGATCCATGATGGTGGGCAGATACAGCCGTCCGGGGTCGCAGGAGGAGAAGCCGGCGTTGCGGTCCGGGGTCCACTGCATGGGGGTGCGTACCGCGTCGCGGTCGCCGAGCCAGATGTTGTCGCCCATGCCGATCTCGTCGCCGTAGTACAGGATCGGCGAGCCGGGCAGGGAGAGCAGCAGGGCGGTGAAGAGTTCGATCTGGTTGCGGTCGTTGTCCAGGAGGGTGGCGAGCCGGCGGCGGATGCCGATGTTGGCGCGCATGCGGGGGTCTTTGGCGTATTCCGCGTACATGTAGTCGCGTTCTTCGTCGGTGACCATTTCGAGGGTGAGCTCGTCGTGGTTGCGCAGGAAGATGCCCCACTGGCAGCCGGACGGGATCGCCGGGGTCTTCGCCAGGATTTCCGAGACCGGGTAGCGGGATTCGCGGCGGACAGCCATGAAGATGCGCGGCATGACCGGGAAATGAAAGGCCATGTGGCATTCGTCGCCGCCGGCGCTGTAGTCGCCGAAGTAGTCGACGACGTCCTCGGGCCATTGGTTGGCCTCGGCGAGCAGGACGGTGTCGGGGTAGTGGGCGTCGATCTCCGCCCGCACCCGCTTCAGCACCTCATGCGTGGCGGGCAGGTTCTCGCAGTCGGTGCCCTCCTCCGCGAACAGATACGGCACGGCATCCAGGCGGAAGCCGTCGATGCCCAGGTCGAGCCAGAACCGCAGCGCGGAGACGATCTCCTCCTGCACCGCCGGGTTCTCGAAGTTGAGATCGGGCTGGTGGGAGAAGAAGCGGTGCCAGTAGTACTGCTTGCGGACGGGGTCGAAGGTCCAGTTGGAGGCTTCGGTGTCGACGAAGATGATGCGGGCGTCGGGGTATTGCTTGTCGTCGTCGGCCCACATGTAGTAGTCGCCGTACGGTCCGGTGGGGTCGTTGCGGGACTGTTGGAACCAGGGGTGCTGGTCGCTGGTGTGGTTCATGACGAAGTCGATGATGACGCGCATGCCGCGTTGGTGGGCGGCGTCGACGAATTCGACGAAGTCGGCGAGGTCGCCGAATTCGGGGAGGACGGCGGTGTAGTCGGAGACGTCGTAGCCGCCGTCTTTCAGTGGTGATTTGAAGAAGGGGGGGAGCCAGAGGCAGTCGACGCCGAGCCATTGCAGGTAGTCGAGTTTGGCGGTGAGGCCTTTGAGGTCGCCGATGC
>NZ_JBHXSU010000026.1:0-131542 GCF_042715345.1 Streptomyces sp. NPDC058697 | reverse complement strand
CCCCTGGGTACCCAGGGGCGCGGGGAACTGCGCAGTCTTTTGGTCTTTTGGGGGTTCGGGGGCGGAGCCCCTGAGTAAGTGACGGGAATGGGTAGGGGCGGCGGGGGCGAGAAAACTACGCCGGTGGAAGCGTGTTCCACTCCGTGATGACCGGGCGGTCGTGTTCCGTGGAGAGCCGGCTGAGCGTGCCGGTTCCGAGCTGGAACAGGCGGCCGTCCGCGGCGGAAAGACCGAGGCGTCGAGCGGTCAGGACACGCAAGAAGTGGGCGTGCGCGACAAGCACCACGTCACCGTCCCCGAGCGCCTTCTCCGCCCGGGCCAGCACACGATCCGCCCGCTCACCCACCTCGTCGGCGGACTCGCCCGCATGACCGTCCGGCCCCGCCGGCACCCCGTCGTTCCACAGATACCAGTCGGGACGAGTCCGGTGGATATCGACGGTGGCGATACCTTCGTACGCCCCGTAGTCCCACTCGTGCATGTCCGGATCGGACACCGCCCCGGTCAGCCCCGCCAGCTCCGCGGTCCGTATCGCCCGCCCGAGGGGACTGGTGAGCACCAGCGCGAAGTGCCGCCCGGCGAACAGCGGGACGAGGGACTTGGCCTGTTCCTCACCGCGCTGGGTGAGGGGCAGATCGGTCCAGCTGGTGTGCCGGCCCGACCTGCTCCACTCGGTCTCGCCGTGCCGGACGAGAAGAAGGTCACCCATGACTGCTGACCCCTACTTCGCGGACTCGACGGCGTGGCCGCCGAACTGGTTGCGCAGCGCCGCGACCATCTTCATCTGCGGCGAGTCGTCCTGCCGGGACGCGAACCGCGCGAAGAGGGAGGCCGTGATGGCGGGCAGCGGCACGGCGTTGTCGATGGCCGCCTCGACGGTCCAGCGGCCCTCGCCGGAGTCCTCCGCGTAGCCGCGTAGCTGCTGCAGGTGCTCGTCCTCGTCCAGCGCGTTGACCGCCAGGTCGAGCAGCCAGGAACGGATGACCGTGCCCTCCTGCCAGGAGCGGAACACCTCGCGCACATCCGTCACGGAGTGCACCGCTTCGAGGAGCTCCCAGCCCTCGGCATAGGCCTGCATCATGGCGTACTCGATGCCGTTGTGGACCATCTTCGAGAAGTGGCCGGCGCCCACCTTGCCCGCGTGCACGAACCCGGCGTCGCCCTCCGGCTTGAGCGCGTCGAAGATCGGCTGGACCTTGGCGATGTGCTCGGCGTCGCCGCCGACCATCAGGGCGTAGCCGTTCTGCAGGCCCCAGACACCGCCCGAGACACCGGCGTCCACGAAGCCGATGCCCTTGGCCGCCAGCTCCTCGGCGTGCTTCTCGTCGTCCGTCCAGCGGGAGTTGCCGCCGTCGACGACGGTGTCGCCCGGCTCCAGCAGGTCCCCGAGCTCGTCGATGACGCCCTGGGTGGGGGCCCCGGCCGGGACCATCACCCAGACCACGCGCGGGCCTTCGAGTTTGCCGACCAGTTCGGTCAGGCCGCTGACGTCGGAGAGGTCCGGGTTGCGGTCGTAGCCGATCACGGTGTGGCCCGCGCGGCGGATCCGCTCGCGCATGTTGCCGCCCATCTTGCCGAGGCCGATGAGCCCGAGCTGCATCGCAGTCATGTCAGTTCACTTCTTTCGCAGAGTGCGGTACGTGGCCACGAGGGCGGCGGTGGAGGGGTCGAGACCGGGGACGTCGGCGCCCTCGGTGAGGGCGGGTTCGACGCGCTTGGCGAGGACCTTGCCGAGCTCGACGCCCCACTGGTCGAAGGAGTCGATGTTCCAGATCGCGCCCTGCACGAACACCTTGTGCTCGTAAAGGGCGATGAGCTGGCCGAGCACCGACGGGGTCAGCTCGGCGGCCAGGATCGTGGTCGTCGGGTGGTTGCCGCGGAACGTTCGGTGCGGGACCTGCTCCTCGGGCACCCCCTCGGCGCGTACCTCGTCGGCGGTCTTGCCGAACGCGAGGGCCTGGCCCTGGGCGAAGAGGTTCGCCATCAACAGGTCGTGCTGGGCGGCGAGTTCGGCACCCAGCTCGTCCACCGGGTTGACGAAGCCGATCAGGTCGGCCGGGATCGTCTTCGTGCCCTGGTGGAGCAACTGGTAGTACGCGTGCTGGCCGTTGGTGCCGGGCGTGCCCCACACGACGGGCCCGGTCTGCCACTCGACGGGGTGTCCCTCGCGGTCCACGGACTTGCCGTTGGACTCCATGTCCAGCTGCTGCAAGTACGCGGTGAACTTGGACAGGTAGTGCGAGTACGGCAGCACCGCGTGCGACTGGGCGCCGAAGAAGTCGCCGTACCAGACGCCCAGCAGGCCGAGCAGCAAAGGCGCGTTGGACTCGGCGGGAGCCGTCCTGAAGTGTTCGTCGACGAGCCTGAAGCCGTCGAGCATCTCCCGGAACCCGTCCGGGCCGATCGCGATCATCAGCGACAGGCCGATCGCCGAGTCGAACGAGTAGCGGCCGCCGACCCAGTCCCAGAACTCGAACATGTTGGCCGTGTCGATACCGAAGTCCGAGACCTTCTCGACGTTCGTCGACAGCGCCACGAAGTGCCGGGCCACGGCCTCGGACCCACCGCCGAGACCGGCGAGGAGCCAGGAGCGCGCCGAGGTCGCGTTGGTGATCGTCTCGATGGTGGTGAAGGTCTTCGAGGCGACGACGAACAGCGTCTCCGCCGGATCCAGGTCCCGCACCGCCTCGTGCAGGTCGGCCCCGTCCACGTTCGACACGAAGCGGACCGTCAGCTCGCGGTCGGTGAAGGCGCGCAGGGCCTCGTACGCCATCGCCGGGCCCAGGTCCGAGCCGCCGATGCCGATGTTGACCACATTGCGGATGCGCCTGCCGGTGTGGCCGGTCCACTTGCCGGAGCGGACCTGCTCGGCGAAGTCGGCCATCTTGTCGAGCACGGCGTGCACCTTCGGCACGACGTTCTCGCCGCCGACCTCGACGACCGTGTCGAGCGGGGCGCGCAGCGCGGTGTGCAGCACGGCCCGCCCCTCGGTGACGTTGATCCGCTCGCCGCGGAACATCGCGTCCCGCAGCCCGAACACGTCGGTGGCGGTGGCCAGTTCCTGGAGCAGCGCGAGCGTCTCGTCGGTGATCAGGTGCTTGGAGTAGTCGATGCGCAGGTCACCGACGCGCACGCGGTAGCGCTCGGCGCGCTCCGGGTCCGCGGCGAACAGTTCGCGCAGCTGCGGATGGAGGAGCGGGCCCGCACGGTGGTCCTCCAGGGCCGTCCACTCCGGGCGGCGGGTGAGCCTGGGCGTCCGGGGCTCGGACGGAGGCGTGTCAGGCACGGCTCTCCTCCCTCGCGGAGTCGTCGCCGCGCAGGGCGACGGCGTACATCTCGTCCGCGTCCAGGCGCCGCAGCTCCTCGGCGATCAGCTCGGAGGTGCTGCGGACCTTCAGCGCGAGGGTGCGCGAGGGCTGACCCGGCAGCGACAGCGTCGCGAGGGGACCCTCGGGACGGTCGATGATGATCTCGCCGCCCTTGGTGCCGAGCCGGACGGCGGTGACGACCGGCCCCGCGGTCACGACACGGTCGACCGGGACCTGGAGGCGGGCCTCCAGCCAGCGGGCCAGCAGTTCGGCGCTCGGGTTCTCGGCCTCGCTCTCCACGGCGGCCGAGGTGACCTTCGTACGGGACTGGTCCAGGGCGGCCGCGAGCATGGAACGCCACGGGGTCAGCCGGGTCCAGGCCAGGTCGGTGTCGCCCGGCGCGTACGAGGCGGCCCGGGCCTCCAGGGCCGCGAGCGGTGTCTCGACCGCGTACATGTCGGTGATCCGGCGCTGGGCGAGGGCGCCCAGCGGGTCCTTGGCCGGAACCTCGGGCGCGTCCACCGGCCACCACACGACGACCGGCGCGTCCGGCAGCAGCAGCGGCAGGACCACCGAGTCCGCGTGCTCGGACACCTCGCCGTACAGCCGCAGCACGACCGTCTCGCCGGTGCCGGCGTCGGCGCCCACCCGGACGTCGGCGTCGAGGTGCGAGTTGGTGCGGTCGCGCGGGGTGCGGACGTGCCGCTTGATGACGACCAGGGTGCGCGAGGGGTGCTCGTGCGAGGCCTCCTCGGCCGCCTTGATCGAGTCGTAGGCGTTCTCCTCGTCCGTGACGATGACCATCGTCAGGACCATGCCCACGGCAGGCGTGCCGATGGCGCGGCGGCCCTCCACCAGGGCCTTGTTGATCTTGCTTGCCGTTGTGTCGGTCAGGTCGATCTTCATGGCCTGCGCCAGCTCCGTCCGTCTCGTGCGAGCATCTCGTCGGCTTCCCCGGGACCCCAGCTGCCCGAGGCGTACTGCGCCGGCCTGCCGTGCTTGTCCCAGTACTCCTCGATCGGATCGAGGATCTTCCAGGACTCTTCCACCTCCTGGTGTCGGGGGAAGAGATTGGCGTCGCCGAGCAGGACATCCAGGATCAGCCGTTCGTACGCCTCCGGGCTGGACTCCGTGAACGACTCGCCGTAGGCGAAGTCCATGGAGACGTCCCGGATCTCCATCGACGTACCCGGCACCTTCGATCCGAAGCGCACCGTCATGCCCTCGTCCGGCTGAACACGGAAGACGATGGCGTTCGCACCGAGCTCCTCCGTGGCGGTCGAGTCGAACGGGGAGTGCGGGGCGCGCTGGAAGACGACAGCGATCTCCGTGACCCGCCGGCCGAGCCGCTTGCCGGTCCGCAGGTAGAAGGGGACGCCCGCCCAGCGGCGGTTGTCGACCTCCAGCTTGACGGCCGCGTACGTGTCGGTCTTCGACGCGGGGTCGATGCCCTCTTCTTCGAGGTAGCCGGGCACCTTGGCGCCGCCCTGCCAGCCCTCCGCGTACTGCCCGCGCACGGTGTGCTCGCCCAGGTTCTCCGGCAGCCGCACCGACCTGAGGACCTTGAGCTTCTCGGTGAGCAGCGAGTCGGCGTCGAAGGCGATGGGCTCCTCCATGGCCGTGAGGGCCATCAGCTGGAGCAGGTGGTTCTGGATGACGTCACGGGCCGAGCCGATGCCGTCGTAGTACCCGGCCCGGCCGCCGATGCCGATGTCCTCGGCCATCGTGATCTGTACGTGGTCCACGTACGACCGGTTCCAGATCGGTTCGTACATCTGGTTGGCGAAGCGGAGCGCCAGGATGTTCTGGACGGTCTCCTTGCCGAGGTAGTGGTCGATCCGGAAGACCTGCTCCGGGTCGAACACGTCGTGCAGGACCTTGTTCAGCTCGCGGGCGCTCTTGAGGTTGTGGCCGAACGGCTTCTCGATCACCGCGCGCCGCCAGGAACCCGCCGGGGCGTCGGCCAGCCCGTGCTTCTTGAGCTGCTTGACGACCTTCGGGAAGAACTTCGGCGGTACGGAGAGGTAGAAGGCGTAGTTGCCGCTGGTGCCCCGGGAGGCGTCCAGCTCCTCGACGGCCGCGCGCAGTTGCTTGAACGCCTGGTCGTCGCCGAAGTCGCCCGGGATGAACCGCATGCCCTCGGCGAGCTGCTGCCACACCTCCTCGCGGAACTCCGTACGGGCGTGTTCGCGCACCGAGTCGTGGACGATCTGGGCGAAGTCCTCGTCCTCCCAGTCGCGCCGGGCGAAACCGACGAGGGAGAAGCCCGGCGGGAGCAGCCCGCGGTTGGCCAGGTCGTAGACGGCCGGCATCAGCTTCTTGCGGGCCAGGTCGCCGGTGACACCGAAGATGACCAGACCGGACGGCCCGGCGATCTTCGGGAGACGGCGGTCGCCGGGGTGGCGCAGGGGGTTGTCCCAGTCGGACGCGAGGTCCAGCGCCTGGGCGAGGGAGTCGGGCCCGAGGTCTGCGGTGGTGGTGTCCGGCGCCTCCGGTTTCGCGGCGGCGGTCGCGGCCGGTGCCGTTCCGGATGCCTTCGCCGAGGCTTTCTTGGGACGCTTGTCGCTCATTCTCCGTCAACTCCCTTGCGGCTCAGTGAGACGGCGACCGCGTCGAGCAGTTCGCCCCAGGCGGCCTCGAACTTGGCGACGCCCTCGTCCTCCAGCTGCCGTACGACCTCGTCGTACGAGATGCCCTGCTTCTCGACGGCCTCCAGGTCGGCGCGGGCCTGGGCGTAGGTGCCCGTCACCGTGTCGCCGCGGACCTCGCCGTGGTCGGCGGTGGCGTTCAGCGTGGCCTCCGGCATGGTGTTGACCGTGCCGGGCGCGACCAGCTCGTCGACGTACAGCGTGTCCTTGTAGGCCGGGTCCTTGACGCCGGTCGAGGCCCACAGCGGACGCTGCTTGTTGGCGCGCCCGCCGAGGGCGGTCCAGCGGTCACCACGGAAGACATCCTCGTACGCCTCGTACGCGAGCCGCGCGTTGGCGAGCGCCGCCCTGCCCTTGAGCGCGAGGGCCTCGGCCGTCCCGCTCTTCGCCAGCCGCTTGTCGATCTCGCTGTCGACGCGGGAGACGAAGAAGGAGGCCACGGAGTGGATGGTGGAGAGGTCGAGGCCCGCGGCGCGCGCCTTCTCCAGACCGGCCAGGTAGGCGTCCATCACCTCGCGGTAGCGCTCCAGCGAGAAGATCAGCGTGACGTTGACGCTGATCCCGCGGCCGATGACCTCGGTGATCGCGGGGAGACCGGCCTTCGTCGCCGGGACCTTGATCATCACGTTCGGGCGGTCGACCAGCCAGGCGAGCTGCTTGGCCTCGGCGACCGTCGCCGTCGTGTCGTGGGCGAGGCGCGGGTCGACCTCGATGGAAACCCGGCCGTCCCGGCCGCCGGTCGCGTCGTACACCGGACGCAGGATGTCGGCGGCGGCGCGGACGTCGGCGGTGGTCATCATCCGTACGGCCTCGTCGACCGTCACGCCGCGCGTGGCGAGGTCGGCCAGCTGCTCCTCGTAACCCTCGCCCGAGCCGATCGCGGCCTGGAAGATGGAGGGGTTGGTGGTGACGCCCACCACGTGCCTGGTCTCGATGAGCTCGGCGAGGTTGCCCGACGTGATCCGCTTGCGGGACAGGTCGTCCAGCCAGATGGAGACGCCTTCGGCGGAAAGGTTTTTGAGGGTTTCCGCGCTCGCGGTCGTGGTCGCTTCGGTGGTCGCGGTTGCTTCGGTCACAGTGATCATCTTCCTTCGTGCGAGCAGATCAACCGCGCGCGGCGGTGAGGGATTCCCGGGCGGCGGCGACGACGTTCTCGGGGGTGAAGCCGAACTCGGCGAACAGGGTCTTGGCGTCGGCGGAGGCGCCGAAGTGTTCGAGGGAGACGATGCGTCCGTGGTCACCGACGTACCGGTACCAGGTCAGAGCGATGCCCGCCTCGACCGCCACGCGGGCCTTCACGGACGGCGGAAGCACGCTCGCGCGGTACTCCGGCGACTGCTCCTCGAACCACTCGACGGACGGCATCGAGACCACGCGCGTGCCGACCCCCTCGGCTTCGAGCTGCTCGCGCGCGGCGACGGCCAACTGCACCTCGGAACCGGTCGCGATGAGGATCACGTCCGGGGTCGCGGTGGAGGAGTCGCGCAGGACGTAACCGCCCTTCGCCGCCTCGGGGTTGGCCTCGTACGTCGGCACACCCTGACGGGTGAGGGCGAGGCCGTGCGGGGCCGGGTTCGTGGCGTGCCGCTTGAGGATCTCGGCCCAGGCGATCGACGTCTCGTTGGCATCGGCGGGGCGCACGATGTTCAGGCCCGGGATGGCGCGGAGCGAGGCGAGGTGTTCGACCGGCTGGTGGGTCGGGCCGTCCTCGCCGAGGCCGATGGAGTCGTGCGTCCAGACGTACGTCACCGGCAGCTGCATCAGAGCCGACAGGCGGACCGCGTTGCGCATGTAGTCGGAGAAGACGAGGAACGTGCCGCCGTAGATCCGGGTGTTGCCGTGCAGCGCGATGCCGTTCATCTCGGCGGCCATCGAGTGCTCGCGGATTCCGAAGTGGACGGTTCGGCCGTACGGGTCGGCCTCCGGCAGCGGGTTGCCCTTCGGGAGGAAGGACGACGTCTTGTCGATGGTCGTGTTGTTCGAACCGGCCAGGTCGGCGGAGCCGCCCCACAGCTCGGGGAGCACATCGCCGAGCGCCTGGAGGACCTTGCCGGACGCGGCACGGGTCGCGACCGACGTGCCGGCCTCGAACGCCGGGAGCGCGGACTCCCAGCCCTCGGGGAGCTGACCGGCCACGATCCGGTCGAAGAGCTTGGCGCGGGCGGGCTGCGCGGTGCGCCACTCGGCCAGCTGCTTGTTCCAGGCGGTGTGCGCCTCGGCGCCCCGGTCGAGGGCCTTACGGGCGTGGTCCAGGACCTCGTCGGCGACCTCGAAGGTCTGCTCCGGGTCGAAGCCCAGGAGGCGCTTGGTGGCCGCGATCTCCTCGGCGCCGAGCGCCGAGCCGTGCGAGGCCTCGGTGTTCTGGGCGTTCGGGGCGGGCCAGGCGATGATCGTGCGCATCGCGATGATCGAGGGGCGCCCGGTCTCGGCCTTCGCCGCGGAGAGGGCCCCGTACAGCGCGTTCGGGTCGATGTCGCCGCCGAGCGCGGGCTCGATCCGCTGCACATGCCAGCCGTACGCCTCGTACCGCTTCAGCACGTCCTCGGAGAAGGCGGTGGCGGTGTCGCCCTCGATGGAGATGTGGTTGTCGTCGTAGACGAAGACGAGGTTGCCGAGCTTCTGGTGGCCGGCGAGCGAGGACGCCTCGGCGGAGATGCCCTCCTCCAGGTCGCCGTCGGAGACGATCGCCCAGACGGTGTGGTCGAAGGGGGACTCGCCCTCCGGGGCCTCGGGGTCGAACAGGCCGCGCTCGAAGCGGGCGGCCATCGCCATGCCCACCGCGTTGGCGACGCCCTGGCCGAGGGGGCCCGTGGTGGTCTCGACCCCGGCCGTGTGCCCGTACTCCGGGTGGCCGGGCGTCTTCGAGCCGTGCGTGCGGAACGCCTTGAGGTCGTCCAGCTCCAGCTCGTACCCGGAGAGGAAGAGCTGGGTGTAGAGGGTCAGCGAGGTGTGGCCGGGGGAGAGGACGAAGCGGTCACGGCCGGTCCACTCGGGGTCAGCGGGATCGTGTCGCATCACCTTCTGAAAGAGGGTGTACGCCGCCGGTGCCAGGCTCATGGCGGTGCCGGGGTGGCCGTTGCCGACCTTCTGCACGGCGTCCGCCGCAAGCAGACGGGCCGTGTCGACGGCCCGCCGGTCCAGGTCGGTCCACTCAAAGCTGTCAGGTGTCTGCGTGCTCATCTTCAAGAAGTCCTTGGTAGAAGCCCAGTAACTGCTCGGTTGCGTTCAAACTTAAAAGTCAGACTTTTGCCGGGGAAGGTGGCCCTGTGTCAGCCTTTGGTGAAAGTGGGACAACGACTGCGGGACCGAGCCGACGCGAGAAGGACATGGCGGACAGAAGCACCCAAGAAGGTGACAGCGGTGGCGGTGGCACCGGCGACGGGATCAGAACCTTTCCCTTTCCCGTCGACCTGAGCGTCTGCGGAGTCGGCATGCAGGTCGGCCCGATGGAGCCCGGCCGGACCTGGCACGCGAACGAGGCGATCGAGCGCGTCCACCGCATCGACTTCCACGTGGTCATGCTCTTCGGGGACGGCCCGGTCCGGCACATGGTCGACTTCACCGAGTACGAGGTCTCCGCCGGCGAGCTCCTGTGGATACGCCCCGGCCAGGTCCACCGCTTCTCCGGCACGGAGGCGTACCGCGGAACGGTCCTGATCATGCAGCCGGGCTTCCTGCCCCGCGCCACGGTCGAAGCGACCGGCCTCTACCGCTACGACCTGCCGCCCCTGCTCAGGCCCGACCCGGCCCAGCTCGCCGGACTGGGGACCTCGCTTGCCCAACTGGAGCGCGAGTACGTCGACTCGACCACGCTGCCGCTCAGCCTGCACACCTCCGTGCTGCGGCACTCCCTGACCGCGTTCCTGCTCCGTCTGGCGCACCTCGCCGCCGGCTCCGCCGACGCGGCACGCGACCAGGACCAGGCGGACACCACCTTCACCCGCTTCCGCGAGGCGGTCGAGAAGGGCTTCGCCACCAACCACAGCGTCAGCGCGTACGCCGACGCCCTCGGTTACTCCCGCCGCACCCTCGTCCGGGCGGTCCGCGCGGCGACGGGCGAGACCCCGAAGGGCTTCATCGACAAGCGGGTCGTCCTGGAGGCCAAGCGGCTCCTCGCCCACACGGACATGCCGATCGGCCGCATCGGGGTCTCGGTGGGCTTCCCCGACGCGGCCAACTTCACCAAGTTCTTCCACCAGCACACCGGGGTGGCACCGGTGGCGTTCCGGGCGGAACTGCACTGAGAAATCAGCGGAGTTGAGGGAGACAGAGGGAGACAGAGAGAGGGGGCGGGCCTGTTCGGCCCGCCCCCTCCTCGCCGACTCGCCTCTCAGCGGGCGAAGTTGAACCAGTTCACGTTCACGAAGTCCGCGGGCTGGCCGCTCGTGAAGGTCAGATAGACGTCGTGCGTCCCGGTGACGTTGCTGATGTTCGTCGGGACGGTCCGCCAGCTCTGCCACCCGCCGGTGTTGGCGAGCGCGAAGGTGCCTATCGGTGCGTTCGTACGGCTGTCGAGGCGGACCTCGACCAGGCCGCTGGCGCCGCCCGCTATACCGCTCGCGACCCGGGCGCTGAACTGTCTGGCCGCCGTGGAGCCGAAGTTGACGCCTCGGTAGAGGGCCCAGTCGCCGTTGGCGAGGGCGCCGATGTTCTGGCCGCCGCCGGAGTCGGTCGTGGTCTCGGTGATCGTGCCGCTCTGACCGTCGAACGACTCGGCCTGGATCGCGCTGTACGCGTCACGGTTTCCGGTCGGCGGAGGTGTGGTGCCGCCCCCGGACTGCAGCACCTGCACGTAGTCGACGACGAGTGGATGGCCGGGCACGGTGGCGCCGTCCGGACCGCCGCCGAAGGCGTCCACGAAACCGCCGCCCATCGCCACGTTCAGGATGATGAAGAAACCGTGGTTCGTGGCGTTCGACCAGGTCGTCGCGTCGACCTGGTTCGCCCGTACGGTGTGGTAGTTGATGCCGTCGACGTAGAAGCGGATCTCCTCCGGGCTCGTCGACCGGTCCCACTCCATGCCGTACGTGTGGAAGCCCGCCTGGCAGGTCGTGCCCGGGCAGGCGGTGGAGCCGCCGAGGCCGGTCGTCTCGTTGCAGGGGCCGCCCGGGTTGGTGCCGCAATGCATCGTGGACCACACGGTGTTGAGACCCTGCACGTTCTCCAGGATGTCCAACTCACCGACGCTGGGCCAGTTCTGGTAGTTGCCGCGGTAGGGCGCGCCCAGCATCCAGAACGCCGGCCAGTAGCCGCGGGCGGCGGCGCCCGTCACGTTCGGCATCTGGATCCGGGACTGGACGCGCAGCTTGCCGCCGGCGGGCGGTTGGAAGTCGGTGCGGTTGGTCTCGATACGGCCCGAGGTCCAGTTGCCCGCGGCGTCGCGGCGCGGGGTGATCCGGAGGTTCCCGGCGCCGTCCAGTGCCACGTTGTTGGTGCTGGACGTCATGTTCTCGATCTCGCCCGTGCCCCAGTTGGCGGGCCCGCCCGGGTAGCCGTGGCCGGTCGCGTACTGCCAGTTCGAGGTGTTGACGCCGGTGCCCGCTGTGCCGTTGAAGTCGTCGACGAAGACCTGGGTCCAGCCGCTGGGCGGCGCGGGCGCGTCCGCCTCTGCCGCCGATGCCCCGGCCGCCGCCAGGCTGAGCACGCTGACCAGCGCGATGAGCGTGCGTCGGAGTGGACCGCGTCTGACGGGTGTGCCTGAAGTTTCCCTCATGGGTGCCTCTTCGGGTACGGAGTGGGGGTGCGCGGGTGATTCGGGGGTGCGTGGGAGCATTTGAGAGCGCTCTCAAATCAGCTGCGCGGCCAATGTGCTCTTCGGCACTCCGGTCGTCAAGAGGTAAAGCAGAGAAAGCCCTCAGGGGGCAGGGGAGTTCACACCATGAAGGGGGACGGATCGGGTGGGGAGCGAGGGACGGATCGGACTGCGTCCGCGCCCTTGGCGTCACGCAGGCCGACGCACCCGGGGGCCACGGTCCGGGTCCTGTTCGGTCACGTGTCGGAGAAGGGGCGTGCCCCGGGGCGGCGGCCTGGGGAATGTGTGGGCATGGCGAGACGCGGGGGATGTCTGATCAACGGATGCCTGGGTGTGCTGCTGCTCGGTGTCGCCCTCGTCGCCCTCGTGGGGGTGGGGACCTATGTGGACTTCCGAAGCGACGAGGACAAGGCACGCGACCAGGTCGAGGCGGGCGCCGAACGGGCCGAGGCCGAGCTGTCTGGAGCGGCCGAGGACGGCACGCTCCTCGGCACGGAGATCTCCAGGGCCGTACGCGGTGGCGAGGTGCGCCGGCAGGGCCGTGACGTCACGGTGACCGCCCAGTTCATCGGGCAGGTGAACGGCTGGTACGTCGGCGGCATCTCTGCCAGGGACTGCTACCGCTTCGAGGTCGTCCCGCCTGCTGCCGCCGTGCGGGAAAAGGTCGAGGAGAGGTGCGGTTACGCCCTGAAGTCGACGCGGCGGGATCCTGCGGCGGTCGCCGACGACGTGGTCGTGGAACTGCGGTCGGCGGTGGCCAGGGGAGGGGTCGCGGCCGCGGGCACCGCGCAGGTGTGGCGGACCCCGGGCATCACCGTCGAGGACATCGAGACCGAGGGCGGCCGACTGACCAGCCTTGTATGGCTGGACGGAGGCACCGGACAACAGGGCAGGGACTGCTACGAGTTCAGGGCGTCCGAGTCCTCCGTCACCGCCAAGAGGCTTGAGCCGGAGGGCTGTTACCGCCTCCAGTGACTCATTGCTGCCATGGCGTCCGTCCGCGGACGGATACGGTCCTTCCATGTCCGACTCGACCGATGCCACCTGCGAGCGCAACGCCGAGGTCGTCCGCCGCTACCTTCGGGTCTTCGAGACGAAGGAAGTCGCCGAGTTCGAAGTTCGCCGCCGGCGATCGGGTCACCGTGGCCTTCACCCTGACGTACACCCATGACCGCAGCGGCCGGGATCTCACCATGACCGGAGTCAAGTCCTACCGGCTCCGAGAAGGACGGATCGTCGAGTACTGGGGCGAGACCGACCTCTACGGCCTTCTCCGCCAGGCCGGACTCGTACCCGAGCAGATTCCGCCGTTCTAGGCCCCGGTCCGGAGGGGCCGGGGCCAACGCTCGCTGCCGCGCGGGGAGTTCAGGTCTGCCTGTGACTTCAGTGCTGCTTGGTGAGTTCGGGCTCGGCGGGCCGTGCCTGTTCGTGCAGCCCGAACCGGTCGTGGGCCCGCCGCAGCCGCTGGGGTGCCCACCAGGCGCGTCGGCCGAGCAGCGCCATGGTCGCCGGGACGAGGAGCATGCGTACGAGGGTCGCGTCGATCAGTACCGCGAGGGTCAGGCCGAGGCCGATCTGCAGGATGGGTGCGAAGCCGCCCGTCATGAAGGCGCCGAAGACGACGGCGAGCAGCAGCGCGGCACAGCTCACGACGCGTCCCGAGCGGCGCAGGCCGGTGACGACCGCCTCCCGTTCGTCGCCCGTCCGCAGCCAGGTCTCGCGCATCCGGGCGAGGATGAACAGCTCGTAGTCCATGGCGAGCCCGAACGCGATCGCGATGATCAGCGGAGGTGCGGTCAGGCTCAGCGCGCCGAGTTCCTGGGAGCCCAGCACCGAGGCCAGATGCCCGTCCTGGAACACCCACACCACCACTCCGAGCGCGGCACCCAGGCTGAGCAGTGTGGTGACGATGGTGCGCAGCGGGATCAGGACCGAGCCGGTGAAGGCGAAGAGCAGGAGGAAGATACCGCCCAGGACGGTGACGGCGGCCCAGGGCGCGCGGTCGCCGAGCATCGCGCGGAAGTCGACGAGACGGGCTGCGACACCGGTGACCTCGACGGGCTCGTCACCCCGTATGTCCCGTACGCGCTGGACCAGTTCGGTCGCCTCCTTGCCGTCGGCGCTGCCACCCGGCCGCAGGTTCAGGACCGTCGTGCCGCCCGGCAGCTCACGGGACTCGGCGCCCGGCGAGAGGGCCCGGATCCGGTCGGCCGTCGAGGAGTCGGTGCCCGGCTTCAGGACCACGGTCACCGGCGAGACTCCGGTGCCCGGCGGGAAATGCGCCTCCACCGTGTCGTCCAGCTGGCGTGCCTCCGTGCTCGACGGCAGCTGCTGGGCGTCCCCGATGTTGATCTTCATGCCGGTCACGGGCAGGGCGAGGATGAGTAGGGCGACGGCGGAGGCGGCCGTCACGACGACCGGACGGCCCGTGGCGAACCGGGCGAGGCGGGCGAAGACACGGCCCTCCTCACCGGCGGGCTTCGCGCGTGCCGGGGCGATCTTCCCGCCGAAGCGGGCCAGCAGCGCCGGCAGCAGGGTGAGCGCGGCCAGCATGTCGACGACCACCACGGCGGCCACGGCGAGGCCCATGCTGCGCAGGAACGTGCTGGGGAACACCAGCAGACCGGTGAGGCTGACGGCCACGGTCAGGCCGGAGAAGAGGACCGTGCGGCCGGCGCGGTCCACCGTGCGGTGCACGGCCTCCACCACGTCGTCGGTGCTGCGGCGTTCCTCGCGGAAGCGGACCACCATCAACAGCGCGTAGTCCACGGCCAGTCCGAGGCCGAGCATGGTCGTCACCTGGATCGCGTACACGGAGATGTCGGTGAACTGGCTGAAGCCGAACAGCGCCAGGAACGCGCCCGCGATGCCGCTGACCGCGACCAGCAGGGGCAGCCCGGCGGCGCGCAGTCCGCCGAAGATGACGAGCAGCAGGACGAGAACCACCGGCAGCGAGATGATCTCCGCGCGCGCCACGTCCTCCTGGGCCCGCTCGCCGAGCTGCTGCCCCAGCAACGGGCCCCCGCTGACGTGGACTTCGGGCGCCTTGATCTCATGGATACGGTCACTGGCCGTGTCCAGGACCTTCTCCTCCGCCTCGTCGTCGAGGCCGCCCTTCAGCGTCACCGGGATGACCAGGGCCTGCCCGTCCTCCGCGAGGAGACCGGGCGTGTCGTACGGGTCCGGCACGGCCGCGATGCCGGCGGCGTCGCGGAGGTCGGCGACGGCGGCCTCGACCTGGGTGCGCAGCCCGGGGTCGGACACCGCCGTGCCGCCGACCACCGCGGTGATCGACTCGCCGACGGGGTCGATGCCGTCGAGGTGTACGGCGGCCCGGTCCGACTCGGTGCCCGGCACGTCCGGTACGGAGTCGCTGAGCCGTCCGAACACGCCCGTCCCGAGCCCGAAGCCGAGCAGCAGGAAGAGCAGCCAGAGGCCGATCACGGTCAGGGGGCGGCGAGTTGACGCCCTGGCGATGGTGGCTAGCACGGGGTGCCTCCCGGCGGGGTCGGCGGTTCTAGGAGTTGCCCCAGACTCGCGTGGCCCGCCCCGCCCGCGGATCGCCGAAGGGAGCGGTTTCCCTGGATCCCTCGCGCGGGTGAGTGGGTGGGTTGGCTCCGCCGTACGGGGGATGTGCGGCTGCGGGTGCGTGGGGGTTGCTCGCGCAGTTCCCCGCGCCCCTTAAAAGCAGGGGGCCAGGCCCCAGCCCCTTTAGGGGCGCGGGGAACTGCGCGACCAGCCCCCACCGGGCCGCACCCGACGAACCACCCCGAACGGTCAGTTCGACCCCGGGGTCACCAACCCCGACTCGTACGCCCGGATGACCGCTTGGACCCGGTCCCGCAAACCCAGCTTGCCCAGCACGTTGCTGACGTGAGTCTTCACGGTGTGCTCGCTGACGAACAACGTCGTCGCGATCTCCGCGTTGGAGAGCCCGCGGGCCAGCAACCGCAGGGTCTCCTCCTCGCGAGCCGTCAGGACGTCGAGCCGTACCGTCGAGGGCGGCGGCGCCGACGCCTCGGCCCGCCGTCGCTGGATGATGTCGGCCACCAGCCGCCGCGTCACCGACGGCGCGAGCAGCGAGTCGCCGGCCGCGACCACGCGCACCGCGTGGACCAGGTCGTCCCGGCGCACGTCCTTGAGTAGGAAGCCGCTGGCGCCTGCGTACAGCGCTTCGTACACGTACTCGTCGAGGTCGAACGTCGTCAGCATGACCACGCGGCACCCGGACTGCGCGCAGACCAGCCGGGCCGCCTCCAGGCCGTCCATCCGGGGCATGCGGATGTCGAGCAGCAGCACGTCGGGCGTATGCCGTTGCACCGCGGCCACCGCCTCGACGCCGTCCCCGGCCTCCGCGACCACCTCGATGTCGGGCTGCGCTTCGAGGATCATGCTGAACCCGCTGCGGACCAGCTCCTGGTCGTCGGCGACCACCACGCGGATGCTCATCCCAGGGCCGCCTGCCGGTCGGCGGCCACCGGAAGGCGTACGGCGACCCGGAATCCGCCGTCGGGGCCGGGTCCCGTGCGGGCCGTGCCCCCGCAGGCGGCGGCCCGTTCGCGGATCCCGATCAGGCCGTGGCCGGCCCCGCCCTCACTCCCGCGCCCGCTTCCGCCGCGTTCCGCGGGGCCTTGCCCGTCGTCCGTCACCGTGAGCGTCAACTCGTCCTCCGTCCAGTCGAGTTCGACCCGCGCCAGGGAAGCGTACGCGTGCTTAACGGTGTTGGTCAGGGCCTCCTGGACCACGCGGTAGGCGGCGACCTCGGTGTCCGGGTGCAGCGGACGCGGCTCGCCGGTGGAGTGGAGCTCGACGCGCAGAGCGGTGGACTCCGCGACCTGCCGGACCAGGTCGGTCAGGGCCGCCACACCGGGCTGCGGCAACCGGGCGGACGTACCGTTCACCGGCTCGTCCTTGAGCACGCCGAGGATCCGCCGCAGCTGGTTCATCGCGTCGCGCCCCGCGGCGGCGATGGCGTCGAACGCCGTCTCCGCGCGCTCGGGATCGCTGCGCACCACCACGGGCCCGGCCTCCGCCTGCACCACCATGAGGCTCACCGCGTGGGCCAGGATGTCGTGCATGTCCCGGGCGATCCTGGCCCGTTCCCGCGCGACCGCCCGCGCGGTCTCGGCGGCCCGCTCCCGCTCCAGCCGGCGGGCCCGGTCCTCCAGCGCCGCCGTGTACGCCCGCTGGAGACGGGACAGCATTCCGAACCCGTACGCGCTGACGCAGCTCAGCAACTGGAAGGCGTACTCGAAGGGTTGGGCGCCCTCCTTGTGCATCATGGTCAGCGACACCCCGGCCAGCCACCCCACCAGCATGAAGCGCCGCTGCCAGGGCGGGGCGATCGCGGCCAACGTGTAGAGCACGACCAGGCCGCCGTACATCACGTCGGGCGGCGGCGCGTGGTAGACCGCCATGGCGGGCGTGAACACCGAGACACCGCAGGCCGCCAGGAAGGGTGCCCGCCGCCGCCACACCAGTGGCACCGCCGTACCGGCGCCCAGCAGGAACCCCTGCCAGGTGAGGCGGTCGTCGCCGTCGTCGGGGAACATCCACTGCAGCGAGGCGGCGAACAGCACCAGTGCGGCGAGCGCGGCGTCGACGACGTACGGGTTGGCCGCGCGTAGGCGGGCGACGGCAGGTGTGATCCAGGACTGGGCTGACACGGACATACGCGGCTCCTCGGGGCAAGGGCCGTCCCAGTATCGGGTGACCGCCGGGCCGCGTCCTCACCGGTGAGAGGGATATCCGGGGCCCGCGCTCCGGGCAGGGACCTGTCTTCCCCGGACGGGGCTCGCCTTCCCGACGGGGCTCGCCTTCCCGGACGGGGCTCGCCTTCCGGCGGGGCTCGCTCTCCCGTACGGGGGCCGCCTTCCCGACGGGGCTAGCCTTCCCGTACGGGGCTCGCCCTCCCGGACAGGGCGCGCCTCCCCGACGGGGCGCCCGTTCCCAGGACGACAAGACACGCCCGCCCTGTCACTACCGTTCCGGCTGCCACCCCAGCGCCCGTGAGATGCCAAGCGCAGCGAGCCGTACCGCCGGGATCAACGCCGGTGTCTGCGCGTCGCGTTCGGGCACCACGACCGAGACGGCCGCGGCCACTGAGCCGTTCGCCGCACGGACCGGCGCGGCCACCGACAGCGCGTCGTCGGTGATCTGACGGGTGCTCACCGCCACGCCCGAGCGCCGGACTTCGGCCAGGGCGCGGCGCAGCGTGGCCCCGTCCGTGATCGTGTGCGGGGTGAACGCGGCCAGCGGTCCGCCGCAGTACGTCTCCTGGAAGGCGGTCTCGCAGTGCGCGAGCAGCGCGAGGCCCACGCCGGTCGCGTGCAGCGGCCAGCGGGCGCCCACCTGGATCTTCACGCCCACGGCCGAACGGCCGGAGATCCACTCGATGTAGACGACCTCGGAGCCGTCCCGGACCGCCAACTGCACGTTCTCGTGGGTGGCTTCGTACAGGTCCTCCAGATACGGCAGCGCGATCTGCCGCAGCGCGAGACCGCGCGGGGAGAGCGCCGCGATCTCCCACAGGCGCAGGCCCACGTGGTAGATCCCGGACGGGTCGCGCTCCAGGGCGCCCCAGTCGCTGAGCGCGCCCACCAGCCGGTGGGCGGTGGTGAGGGAGAGCCCGGCCCGGCGGCTGATGTCCGTGAGGGAGAGCGCCGGGTGTTCGTGGTCGAAGGCGGCGAGCACGGCCAGGAGGCGGTCGGGGGCGGACGCCGCGGTCATCGGCCGGGACCGGTCATGCGTCGAGGCCGGTCATGTGTCGAGCTCCGCTTCGGCGACCCGCTGCAGCAGCGTGTGCAGGGTGTCCCGCTCGGCGGGGTCGAGGGGCTTGAGCAGGTCGTTCGTCACCCGCAGACCCGCCTCGTCGGTGTCGCGCAGAAAGGCGCGGCCGTCCTCGGTGAGCACCACGATGCGGCTGCGGCGGTCGTCGGGGGAGGGGCGGCGCGCGGCGAAACCGAGCTTCTCCAGGTCGTCCACCAGACCGACGATCGCGCTCGGGTCGTAGCCGAGCCGCGAGCTCAGCTCCCGCTGGAGCGCGCCCTCGGAGGTGGCCAGGAACCGCAGCAGCGCGTAGTGCCGCAGCCGCAGCCCGGACTCCTGGAGGAACGTGTTGAACAGCTGCCCCGACCGCAGTCCCAGCCGGTACAGGAGATAGCCGGTGTCCGAGTGCAGCCCGCGCATCCACGGCTCCTGAGAGTCGATGGCGTCGGGGGGCGTGGCGTGCTGCTGGCCGGCGATGGCGGGCTCCCTGGGCCGGGCCCCCGCGGGGGCGGTGCGTTTGTGTTCCTCACAGCATGCCGCACGGACGAGTCAGCAACAACTATTGACGACAACAATGATTGTCTTTAGCTTCGATCTCGGAGCGCTCCGAACTCGTAGTGCTTCGATCTCGTAGCCGTCCTGCCTCCCGCAGGTGATCCGTTTCTCGAAGGGACCGTCGTGCCCAGCATCGATCTCACCGGCAAGGTCGCCGTCGTCACCGGCTCCGGCCGTGGCCTCGGCCTGGCCTATGCGCACGCCCTGGCCGCCGCAGGCGCCTCCGTGGTCGTCAACGACGTGGACGAGGACGTCGCCGAGCAGGCCGTCAAGGCAATCACCGAGGCGGGCGGCAGCGCCGTGGCCGAGGTGGTCCCGGTCGGCACCACCGAGGCCGCGGACCGCCTGGTGGGCCGGGCGGTGGAGGAGTTCGGCCGCCTCGACGTCCTGGTCACCAACGCGGGCATCCTCCGGGACAAGGTCCTGTGGAAGATGACCGACGAGGACTTCGACGCGGTGATCACCACTCACCTCAAGGGCACCTTCACCTGCGCCCGCGCCGCCGCAGTACGCATGCGGGAGCAGGGCGAGGGCGGCACGCTGATCCTGGTCGGCTCCCCTGCCGGACAGCGCGGCAACTTCGGCCAGACGAACTACGCCGCCGCCAAGGCCGGCATCGCCGCCATGGCCCGTACGTGGTCGATGGAGCTGGGCCGCGCGGGCATCACCGTCAACGCGATCGTGCCGGTGGCCGCCACCGCGATGACCGAGACCATCCCCGCCTTCGCGCCCTACATCGAGGCCATGCGAGGCGGCGAGCCGCTGCCGGACTTCCTCCGCAAGGGCGAGGGCTTCGGCACCCCCGAGGATTGCGCCGTACTCGTCCCGTTCCTGGCCTCCGAAGCCGCGCGCGGGGTGACAGGCCAGGCCATCGGCATCGGCGGCGACAAGGTGGCCCTGTGGTCCCACCCCCAGGAGATCAAGGCGGCGTACGCTGACGGTGGCTGGACCCCCGACTCCCTGGCCGACGTCTGGCCGGCCTCGCTGGGCGCCGAGCCGCAGTCCGTCGGCATCCCCGCCCCGAAGTTCCCGGAGGCGTAGACGATGACGACCATCGACGTCGAGGAACTCGTCGCGATCGACGTTCACACCCACGCCGAGGTCTCCTCCAAGGGCACCTCGTCCC
Organism: Streptomyces sp. NPDC058697; assembly: GCF_042715345.1. Lineage (NCBI taxonomy): Bacteria > Bacillati > Actinomycetota > Actinomycetes > Kitasatosporales > Streptomycetaceae > Streptomyces > Streptomyces sp. NPDC058697. The sequence goes on along the minus strand of NZ_JBHXSU010000026.1, from coordinate 111,385 downwards.
TGGACGACGACCTGCACGAGGCCTCCAGCGCCTACTTCAAGGTCGAGGGCAAGCGGAAGCCGACCCTGGAGGAGACCGCCGCCTACTACCGCGAGCGGAAGATGGCCGCCGTGATCTTCACGGTCGACGCCGAGTCCGCCACCGGCACCGAGCCCGTCCCGAACGAGGAGGTCGCCGAGGCGGCCGCCGCCAACCCGGACGTACTGATCCCCTTCGCCTCCATCGACCCCTTCCGCGGCAAGGCCGGAGTCAAGCGGGCCCGCCGCCTGGTCGAGGAGTACGGGGTGAAGGGTTTCAAGTTCCACCCCAGCATCCAGGGCTTCTTCCCCAACGACAGGTCGGTCGCGTACGAGCTGTACGAGGTGATCGAGGAGACCGGCACGATCGCCCTCTTCCACACCGGACAGACGGGCATCGGGGCGGGCGTCCCGGGCGGCGGCGGGATCAGGCTCAAGTACTCCAACCCGCTGCACGTGGACGACGTCGCCGCGGACTTCCCGCACCTCAAGATCATCCTGGCGCACCCGTCGTTCCCCTGGCAGGACGAGGCACTCGCGGTCGCCACGCACAAGCCGGGCGTCCACATCGACCTGTCCGGCTGGTCGCCGAAGTACTTCCCGCCGCAGCTCGTGCAGTACGCGAACACGCTGCTCAAGGACAAGGTGCTGTTCGGTTCCGACTACCCGGTCCTCACCCCGGACCGCTGGCTGGCCGACTTCGCGAAGCTCTCCATCAAGGACGAGGTCAGGCCGAAGATCCTCAAGGACAACGCGGCCCGGCTGCTCGGGCTGACGAAGCCATAGCGGCAGCCATGTGCAACGAAGGACAGGGGCACCCCATGTGCAATGAAGGACAGGGGCACGGACATGCGCAATGAGGGACTGGGGTCGTGGCCCGCACGCCGGGCCCGCAAGACCCCGCACCGCACCGCCCTGATCCACGGCGACACCACGGTCACCTACGCCGGGCTGTACGAGCGCACCACCCGCCTCGCACACGCCCTGCGCGACTCCGGGGTGCGCCGCGGCGACCGCATCGCCTACCTCGGCCCGAACCACCCGTCCTACCTGGAGACACTGTTCGCCGCGGGCACGCTCGGCGCGGTCTTCGTACCGCTCAACACCCGCCTCGCCGGGCCCGAGATCGCCTACCAGCTCACGGACTCCGGCGCGAAGGCCCTCGTGTACGGGCCGTCGTTCGCCGGCCTGGTCGCGGGACTGCCGGGCAACAGCGACGTGCGTACGTACGTCGAAGTGGGCGCCGAATACGACCAGTTGCTCGGCGCGGCCGCCGACGAGGCGATCGACGAACCCGTCACCGCCGACGACACCTGCATCATCATGTACACCTCGGGCACGACCGGCCGGCCCAAGGGCGCGATGCTCACCCACGGCAACCTGACGTGGAACGCGGTCAACGTCCTGGTCGACCAGGACCTGATCACCGACGAACGCGCCCTGGTCTCCGCCCCGTTGTTCCACACCGCCGGGCTGAACATGCTGACCCTGCCGGTCCTCCTCAAGGGCGGCACCTGCGTCCTGGTCGAGGCCTTCGATCCGGCGGCCACCCTCGACCTGATCGAACGGCACCGCATCACCTTCATGTTCGGCGTGCCCACCATGTTCGAGCACGTGGCCCGCCATCCGCGCTGGGCCGACGCCGACCTGTCCTCCCTGCGCATGCTCAGCTGCGGCGGCTCACCCGTGCCGACCCCGCTCATCGCCGCCTACCAGGAACGGGGCCTCACCTTCCTCCAGGGCTACGGCATGACCGAGGCCTCGCCCGGCGTGCTCTTCCTGGACGCCGAGCACGCGGTGAGCAAGGCGGGATCGGCGGGTGTGCCGCACTTCTTCAGCGACGTACGTGTCGTACGGCCCGATCTCGCCCCCGCCGAGATCGGCGAGACCGGGGAAGTGGTCGTACGCGGGCCGCATGTGATGCCCGGCTACTGGGGGCTGCCCGACGAGACCGCGGCCGTGTTCCACGACGGCTGGTTCCGCAGCGGGGACGCCGCCCGGATCGACGAGGACGGCTATGTCACCATCGTCGACCGCATCAAGGACATGATCATCTCCGGTGGCGAGAACATCTACCCCGCCGAGATCGAGGACCAGCTCCTCGCCCACCCCGACATCGTCGAGTGCGCGGTCATCGGCGTGCCCGACGAGAAGTGGGGCGAGGTGCCGCGTGCGGTCGTCGTGCCCCGCGAGGACGTCGAGCTCGACCCCGACGAGGTCCTCGCGTCCCTCGCCGGACGCCTCGCCAAGTACAAGATCCCGAAGTCGGTGGTGCTCGCGGACGAACTGCCGCGGACGGCCTCCGGCAAGCTCCTCAAGTCCCGGGTGCGCAAGCGGTACGGGACGCGATGACCCTCCGAACTCCCCTCAAGGAACAGGCACTTATGACCATCACCGTGAACGGCATCGACGAACTCAAGAAGCTCGCCGGCAGCGACCTCGGCACCAGCGAGTGGATCGAGGTCACCCAGGAGCGCATCAACACGTTCGCCGACGCCACGGGGGACCACCAGTGGATCCATGTCGACGAGGAGAAGGCCAAGGCGGGGCCGTTCGGTGCGCCCATCGCGCACGGGTATCTCACCCTCTCGCTGTTCATCCCGCTCTTCACCGAGCTGCTGGATGTGCAGGGGGTCACCACGAAGGTCAACTACGGCCTCAACAAGGTCCGTTTCCCCTCGCCGGTGAAGGTCGGCTCGCGTATCCGGCTCGTCGGAAGGCTGGCTGATGTCGAGGACGTGCCGGGGGGTGTGCAGATCGCGGTTGACGGGACGATTGAGATCGAGGGGGCGGCCAAGCCGGCGGCTGTGTTGCAGAGTTTGTCCCGTTTTTATGTGTGAGCGTTCTGCTGGGAGCGCCGTTTTTGTCCGCGGGTTCGTTGTGGCTGGTCGCGCAGTTCCCCGCGCCCCTACGGGGCTCGTACCGGTACCAGGTCGAGGAGTTGCTCCGCCGACTCCCTTGCCAGCGGGGTCAGGCGGGCGTACACCGTGCGGAAGGTCTTCTCGGCCTGTTCGGCGGGCCAGTTGTCCGGGAGGTGTTTGACCGGGAGGCGCGGGTCGCGTCGGACGACCTGCAGCCACTCCGTCGACAGGCGCAGCCGCAGGGCGAGGGCCTCGTCGGCGGCGGGCTCGGTCGTCTCCCAGCGTTGCCAGCGATGCGCGAACGCCTCGTAGCGCGTGGCCAGTTCGTCCAGCGCCCAGGTCTCCTCGATCATGGCGCCGATGTCCATGCCCGCGTCCGCGTGGGCCCGGAAGATCTTCACATGGGCGGACAGGCCGAGCTCGGTGACGAGTGCGGAGACGTCGGCCTCGCCGGGTGCGATCCACAGTCCGCCGAACAGCGGGCCGAAGCCGCTCCAGGTCAACTGCGCGCGCAGATCGTGGCGTTGACGCTGCCAGGACTCCGGCAGCGAGAAGCCGAGCAGCGTCCAGGAGCCGTCCCACTGCCGGTTGACGGCCCCGTCCTCCCAGATGCGCTGCTCGCCGTCCCGCAGCACGGACTCCGAGCGCTCGGTCAGCCCGAAGTACATACGGCGTCCCTCGCGCTGCCGCCTGAGCAGATCGCGGCCCACCATGCGCGTCAGCGTCGAGCGGGTCGCGTGCTCGCCGACGCCCGCGCGCCCGAAGACGTCGATGACGCTCCCCGAGTACACGCAGACGTCACGGCCGAGCACCTGGTCACCCAGGAACGACAGCATGAGGGACTGGGGCCGCAGCGCCTCGTCAGTGGTCACCGGCCCACGGTACGCCCGTCGATCAGCTCGTGACCAGGTAGTACGGGCGCACCGGGCACCTCAGGACCGGCCACCCCAGCACCGGTGGCCCCAGGACCGGCCTCACCGGTGGCCGGCCACCTCCACGAACACCGGGTTGGAGTAGAACCACGTGTCGAGCCACGGGTCACCGTCGCCCGGCTTGTGCGGGATCGGCCCGTGCGGGTCGACCGACGCGCCCAGGTACCCGGCGCCGTGCCGGTTGCCGTCGCTGCCGCGCAGCCGCACGTAGAAGGACTCGTCCCCGGCGGTCAGCGGGATGCGCAGGGTGTACGTGCCCTTGCGCCCTGACACGTCCGCCGTGTGCACGACCTTGGTGGCCGGCGCCCGCCAGCTGTCCCGGTCGGCCGCCGGACCGCGCACCGCGCCGCGGATCACGTCCACGTGGGCCAGCTCGGGCAGGATGTCGTGCGGGTTGGGCCGCGAGGCCGTCGTCACGGTGACGTTCAGGGTGAGCTTCTCGCCCTTGCGGACGCGCAGCCGGCTGCCCAGTGTGACGCCCCGGCCGTGGTCGCAGTCCCGCTTCAGCCGTACGTCGAGACCGTCGAGCAGATGCCCGTGGTCGAGCCAGACGCGGCCCGCGCGCAGGCCCGCCATCACCGCGCGGTAGCCGTAGCGGGACACACCGACGTGGGTGCGGCTGAACTGGCCGGGCCAGAAGTCGCCGCCGGGCTGTGGCTCGGTGGTGTTGACCGGGTCGGGCAGCCGTCCCGTGTTGTCGAAGTTCTGCCCCGGCGGCCAGTCGCCGTTCTTCCAGGTGTCGAACACCACCCGGTGCACATCGGAGTTGGTGGTGATCGTGAACAGCCTGCCCTCGGAGAGCATGGCGTCCCACATGCCGCCGACGGTCGCCGTCATCCAGTCGAAGCCGCCGTACGTGACATACGCGTCCGTCGGATAGCCGGGCCAGGAGTCCGCCGAGGGCTTGTTCTCGTACTCGCCGCGTATCGACGTCGGACCGCGCCAGCCGGGGATGGCCCCGCCCTGGGCGCCGGGCGCGCCCTCCATGCCGATCATGATCTCGGGGGCCGCGTCCCGCCAGTTCCGCATCTCGTGCGGGGAGTCGATGCCCAGGCGCGATGGGTGGTTGGCGAAGACCAGTACGTCGTCCACGTAACCCGAACGGCGTTGCGAGGCCAGCCACTTGATGGCCTTGACGGCGTGCGCCTCGTTGCGCGGGGTGTCGGGGTGGGTGGGGGCGCCCGCCGTGTAGCCGAGCAGCTTGCCGTCGTAGGCCAGCTCGAACTTCGTGAGCAGGTCGACCTCGTGGCGGCCGGGCGCCGCGAAGATCGTGCAGTGCTCGGCGCCCGGGATGTACCACTCCAGGCCCTGGAAGATCAGCTGACGCGGGTTCGCCGCGCGGGCCTTGAGGATCTCCTTGTGCTCCAACTGCGCGCCGTACTTGGCGTGCCCGAAGTTGGAGTGCTCGTTGAACACCATCCAGTCGAGGCCGTACTCGGCGCCGGCCTGCGCGACCTGGTCGAAGGTGTACTTGGCGTCGTGGCTGTAGACGGAGTGGACGTGGTGGTCGCCGACGAGGTAGGCGAGGCGCGGGTCGTTGCCGCCGAAGCCCTTCGCACTCGCCATGGCGGGCGTCGCCAGCGACCCGGCGGCGAAGGCGGCGCCGAACAGGCCCGCACGGCGCATGAGTTGACGTCTGGACACGCCCTGCGCGTCCAGGGCGGCGGGGGAGACGGACGGATCTGCCCAGGCGGGCAGCTGCTGCTCGGTCATGGTCTGGTGAGTCCCTCGGAGTTCGATGGATCAGTGGTTCATGAACGACTTGACGGGCAGGGCGCGTTCGACGATCCGCACGTCACCGAGCCGTCCGTGCAGGATCTGGTCGATCTTCCCGGCGTACTCGTAGCCGCCGAGGAGCCAGGGCAGTCCGACCGAGGTCAGTCCCACGGAGCGCGCGGTGGGATTGCGGGCCACGGGGCACCCCTGGACGTACAGCGTGGTGTGCGAGCCGTCGTTGACGACGGCGACGTGCCACCACTGTTCCCGCGCCGTCTCGTCGCCCCAGTTGGTCGCGATGCCCTCCTGGTTGAGCGGCCGTACCGCCCACTGCGGGCCGGGGCCGTCCGACAGGGACAGCGTGGCGAGCGGCTCGTCCGGGTCGCCCTCCTTCTTGCCCGCGGCCCCGCCCGTACCGGTGCGGCTGACCAGCCCGGACCAGGCGTTGCGGGACGGGTTCCAGTCGGCGGGCAGCTGGTAGAAGGCCTCGACGGTGTAACCGCCGCGGAAGGTGGCCGAGTTGAGCGGCGCGTTGTCCACGGTCCGCAGGTAGGCGCCCCGCAGCGGTGACTTGTCGCCGTTGAACGAGAGGCTGCCGTGCCCCGGCTGGTCGGGGTGGTGTGCCGACGACCAGGTGAGGGAGCCGTCGCCGACCTTGACCACGGTCAGGTCGTTGCCGCGTCCGGAGAGGTCGCGGACCGTGCCGTCCAGGGCCGCGCCCTCCGCGTGGCCGTCGAACCGCCAGTAGGCGAGCGTGCCCCGCACCAGCATCTCGGAGGCGGGCCGGGGCGCGCGCGGCGGCACCGGGGCGAAGCCGGAGAAGCGCTTCTCGAAGTCGACGGCCACCGAGAACCGGTCCGCGGGGCCGGACAGCTCGATCTCCTGGCGCTCCAGCTCGTTGAGCCCCTTGGCCGCCCGGCCCAGGATCCACGGGGAGATCGTCTCGACATCGATGGTGTCGCGGTCGAGGTCGAAACGGTACAGCCGGATCATCGCCGCGCCGCCGTAGTAACGGTTCTGATAGTTCGTCAGGTGCAGGTGTACGTCGTTCCCGGCGGCGTTCCTGCGCACGGTCCGGGCGGCCGGCCAGTAGTGCCCGTTGAGGGTGAGGAAGATCTGGTCGTGCTCCTTGACCAGCCGGTCCCAGAGCTGCTGTCCGTAGGTGGAGAGGGTGTCGTCCTCGTAGACCAGCTCATGGGTGGTGAGGATGACCGGCGTCCTCGGGTGCTGGGCGATGACGTCCTTGGCCCACGCGTAGCCCTTCGCCGACAGCCGCCAGTCCAGGGCGAGGACGAGCCACTGCCGGCCGGCCGCCTTGAAGAGGTGGAAGGTGTTGTAGCCGTCCGGCGAGGCCCCGCCGAAGGTCGGCCTGCCCTTGAACCGCTTGGGGCCGAAGGCGTCCAGATAAGGGGTCGGGCCCCGCTGGTCGTCGGTGGAGGACTTCACGTCGTGGTTGCCCGCCAGGACGCTGTAGCCCACGCCCCGCCGGTCGAGCAGCTCGAACGCCTTGCTCACCGCGGCGACTTCGGGCTGGGCGCCGTTCTCCGTGAGGTCGCCCAGGTGCGAGAGGAAGACGATGTTCTCGTCCTTCCCGTGCTCCAGGACGTACCGCAGAGACGCTTCGATCGGGGCGGGGTTGATGCTCGGCCCGTCGAAGAGGTACTGCGTGTCGGGCATCACGGCGAGCGTGAAGCGGTGGCTGTCGGGGTCGGGTCTCCAGCGGGTGCCCGAAGCGGGCGCCGCCTGAGCGGTGGCGGCCGGCAGCGAGACCGCCGCCGTGGCGGCGCCGATCAGCGCGGTCGCCCGAAGGAAGTTCCGTCGTCCGGCGCCGGCTTGCGGGCAGGCCTCGGCCGGGTCGTGCTCATGCGAAGTACACACGTCTGCTCCGTGAGAAGGGGGACTGCTCGGGAGAGGGGGGTGGTGACTCGGGAGGGGGTGGCGACCGGGAGAGGGCGGTGGTCGGGAGGGGCCGGCGGCAGGGATCAGAGCACGCGCAGCGTCCAGGCCCAGCGGTGGGTGCCCGGCGCGACGAGGTACTCGGCCGAGGTGTCGGGCCCGCACGACGCCGTGCCGAGCCCCCGGTGCGCGGCGTCGAGGTGCACGACACAGCCGGGCCGCGGCACCAGCTCGTCGTGGTGCGCGGCGGCGGCCAGATCCTCGGCCCGGTACCGGTTGACGGAGACCTGCCCCGGCGCCCCGAGCTCCACGGTCAGTCCCGTGGCGTCCGGCGCCGACAGCGTGAACCGGCGCACACCGTGCCGCCCGCCGCTCTCCTGGGGCCGCAGATAGGGGGTGAACAGCTCGTCCACCGGGAGCGAGTGGTGCCCGACGGGCGCGCCCGTGCTCCGGTCCGGGTAGGACTCCCAGGGGCCCTGCCCGTACCAGTCCAGGACATCGAGCCCGGCGACCGTCTCGAAGACCGTGCCGACGCGGGCCACGTCGTCGAGGCCCTCCGGCAGTTCGGCCGACTCCTCGACCCGGAGGCCACCGGCGACCGGGGTGAACACCTGCTCGTGGCGGACGGGCCCGGCCCCGGTCGCGTACTCGGCGACCACGACGACCCGGGTGCCCTCCTCGCGCACGTCCACGACCTTGCGTACGAGCTCGTCGAGCCCCCAGTCGTGCCAACGGGCCGCCATGCCGCCCAGTTCGTCGTTGTCGGTGGGCGCCCGCCACAGCGAGAGCACGGGCGCGGAGGTCAGCAGCGGATGGACCAGCAGCGCGTCCGTGTCCAGCGTGACGGCCGGGCCGGACGCGGGCTCCGGCGCCGCGTCGGCGGCGGGCGCGCCCAGCCGGACCTGCGGCAGGCACACCTCGGTGCCGAGCGGGGCCCAGGCCTCGTCGTCCGCGGTCGTGACCCGCAGGGTCAGCCAGGACTCGCCCTCCGGCACAGGGAAGGGCAGCGGCACCGCCGCGGACTCGCCCGGCAGTACGTCGGGCAGCTCGGCCGGTGCCGTCACCGTGGTGCCGTCCGCGAGGACCAGGCACCACTCGGCCGCGAGCCAGTCCAGGCCCCGGAAGTGCTGCCGGTTGTGGACCAGGAGCACGCCCTGGCCGTAGGTGAGGCGGACCGGCGCCGCGATCTCCCGGTGCTCGTACAACACGGGCTTGGGCGTGCGGTCCGGGAACACCACGCCGTCGGCGATGAAGGCCCCGTCGTGGATGGTCTCGCCGAAGTCGCCGCCGTAGGCCCAGCGATGGCCGGGCGCGGCGACTCCGTGCTCGTACAGCCCGGCACCCCCACGCCCGACAGGTCTTCCGTCGTTCACACGCTGGAGAATGCCGTGGTCCCAGAACTCCCAGATGAAGCCGCCCTGAAGACCTGGGGTGGACTCGATGGCGGCCCAGGTGTCGGCGAGCGTGCCGTTGCTGTTGCCCATGGCGTGCGAGTACTCGCACTGGATGAGCGGCATGATCTGCTTTCCCGACAGGGCGTGTGCGACGCAGTCCTCGATCGGCGCGTACATCGGGCAGACGATGTCGGACGCGGCCGTCGGATCCGCCCAGTCGAGCTTGGCCGCGCCCTCGTACTGGATCGGCCGGGTCGGATCGTGGCGCCGGACCCAGCCCGCCGCCGCGTCGTGGTTGGCGCCGTAGTCGGACTCGTTGCCCAGCGACCAGATGATGACCGACGGATGGTTCTTGTCGCGCAGCACCATGCGCGAGACCCGGTCCACGAAGGCGGGCAGATAGCGGGGGTCGTCGGCGATCTCGTGGGCGTGGTCGTGCGACTCGATGTTCGCCTCGTCCACGACGTAGAAACCCAGCTCGTCGGCGAGGTCGTACAGCGTCGGGTCGTTCGGGTAGTGGGCGGTGCGGATCGCGTTGAAGCCGAAGCGCTTCATGACGACCAGGTCCGCGCGCATGTCGTCCGCGGTGACCGTGCGGCCGGTCAGCGGGTGGAAGTCGTGCCGGTTGACGCCCCGGATGTAGACGCGCTCGCCGTTGACCAGCAGGTCCCGGCCGCGGATCTCGACGTCCCGGAACCCGACCCGGTGGTGCGAGGTGTCGGCGACCGAGCCGTCGGACCGGTGCAGGCGCACGGTCAGGTCGTACAGCTCGGGCGTCTCGGCGGTCCATGGCCACACGTTCTCGACGGTGCCCCGCAGCCGGGCCTCGCCGAAGAAGTCGGACACCCGCATGTCCTCGGCGTTGAAACGGTCGAACTCGGTGTCCTGGGCAAGGAGTTGGCCCTCCAGCGCCCCGGTGACGTACCACCCCTGGGGCAGCGGTCCCGCTGCGTCGCGCACCTGGCAGTCGACCCGGAGCCGTCCGTCCCGCCGGGCCCTGACGGTCACGTCCGCGAGATACAGCGGGTCGGTCGCGTACAGCAGCACCGAGCGGGTGATCCCGGCGTGCCACCACTGGTCCTGGTCCTCGATGTGCGAGGCGTCGGACCACTTGACGACGGTGAACCGTACGGTCGCCGGGTCCCCGGGGCGTACGACGTCGGAGAGGTCGAACTCGGCCGCGAGGTGGGAGTCCTTGGAGATGCCGACGGGCTTGCCGTTCACATGGACCAGGAGGACGCTCTCGGCCGCGCCGACCTGGAGCACGATCCTGCGTCCGGCCCACTCGGCGGGGATGTCGACGGAACGCTCGTATATGCCCGTCGGGTTGGCGGCGGGCGAGGCGGGCGGGAACTCTCCCCACGGCATCTGCGCGTTGGTGTACTGGGGCAGGTCGTCGCCGCTCTGGGTGGTCCAGGTGCCCGGCACCTCGGTCCGGGTCCACTCGCCCGAGCAGCCCATGGGCGAGGGCAGCAGCTGGAAGTGCCAGGAGCCGTCCAGGGACAGCGCACCGGAGCGCCGGTCCACCGCGTTCATGGCCAGCCGCCCCCAGGAGGTCACCTCGGGTGCCTCCCAGGGGCGCAGGGCGATCAGGTGATCGCGTCGCATCAGCGAATGGCTCCCTTGCCGAGATCCGCGATGATCTGCTTGGCGCCGATCGCGAAGACGATCAGCAGCGGGATGAGGGCCAGTACCGCACCCGTCATGACCATCCCGTAGTCCGTGGTGCCGTGGACGCCGTTGAGCTGGGAGAGCGCGACCTGGAGGGTCACGTTGTCCGGGTTGGTGAGGGCGATCAACGGCCAGGCGTAGTCGTTCCACTGGCCCATGAACGTGAAGATGCCGAGGAAGGCGAGACCGGGCCGCACGACCGGCAGGGCCACGTGCCAGTACTGGCGCATGAAGCTCGCCCCGTCGAGCTTGGAGGCGTCGAGCAGCTCGTCGTGGATCGCGCTCTTCATGTACTGCCGCATCCAGAAGATGCCGAACGCGTTCGCGGCCGCCGGCACGATCAGCGAGGTCATCGAGCCGATCCAGCCGAGCTTCGCCATGATCACGAACTGCGGGATGGCCTGCAACTGGGCCGGCACCATGAAGATCATCATCATCATGGCGAACAGCACTCCCCGGCCGGGGAAGCTGAACTTCGCGAAGACGAACGCGGCCAGTGAGTCGAAGAAGAGCACGAGGACCGTCACCGAGGTGGCGACGAGCAGCGAGTTGAACATCGACCCGAAGAAGTCGATGCTGTCGAAGAGCTTGCTGAGGTTGTCGCCGAGGTGCGAGCCGGGCAGCAGCTTCGGCGGGTAGGAGAAGATCTCGGTCGACGTGTGCGTCGACATGATCACGGCCCAGTAGAACGGGAACGCGGAGAGCAACAGGCCGAGGATCAGGGACACATGGAGGGCGATTCCCCTGCGCCGGGTGCCCTCGATGCGCTTGTTCTTGCTGTGCCTGGCCTTGCCGGGCTCGGACTCGGTGGGCTTGACATCGGTGATTGTCATGGTGACGGGCCTCCCTAGTCTTCGCCCCGGCGCTGCACCAAGCGCCAGTTGATGATCGAGAAGATGACGACGACGAGGAAGATGCCCCAGGCCACGGCGGCGCCGTAACCGAAGTCGTTGTTGTCGAAGGTCTGCTGGAAGAAGTAGAGGACCATCGTCCGGCCGGCGTGGTCGGGACCGCCCGAGAACGTCGACTCGTTGGCCGTGGTCTGCAGCAGCACCTGGGGTTCGGAGAAGCTCTGCAGTCCGGTGACCGTAGAGATGACGAGGACGAAGAGCAGCACGGGCCGCATCATCGGCAGCGTGATCCGGAAGAAGGTCTGGACGGGCCCTGCGCCGTCCACGCGCGCGGCCTCGTACAGCTCGCCGGGGATCGTCTGGAGTCCGGCGAGGAAGATGATCGCGTTGTAGCCGGTCCACTGCCAGGTCATCAGGGTGGCGATGGCGACCTTGATGCCCCACGGGGTGTTGAGCCAGGCCACCTGGTCGAGTCCGACCGCCTGCAACAGGGCGTTGACCAGGCCGAAGTTGGTGGAGAAGACCGAGCCGAAGATGATCGCGACGGCCACCACCGAGGTGACGTTCGGCAGGAAGAACGCGAAGCGGTAGATCTTCTTGAAGCGGACCGCCGAGTTGAGCATCACGGCCGTCACCATCGCCAGGAAGATCATGGGGAAGGTGGCCAGCGCCCAGATGATGATCGTGTTGCCGATCGAACTCCAGAAGTCGGTGTCCGACAGCAGGTACTTGTACTGCGACAGCCCGGCGTACTGCATCGATCCCAGACCGTCCCAGCGGTGGAACGACAGATACAGCGAGAAGCCGACCGGGATCAGACCGAAGGCGAGGAACAGCAGATAGAAGGGCGAGATCGCGGCGTACAGCCGCCAGTAACTCCGGATGCTCTTCCTGGGGTTGGGGGCGGGTGGCTCCACGGCGGGCGCCGGGGGCTTCTCGACCAGGGGCACGGTAGCCATCAGTGACTCACCCCCAGGTGGTCCGCGATGCGCCGGCACTTGCTCATGGCGTCCCTCCAGGCCTTCTTGGGGTCCTTGCCGAGGACGCCGACGTTCTTGATCTCGTCCTTGATCGGCTGCCCGAGCGCCACGTCGAACGGGCTGTTGAACGCGACCGGGATCTTCTCCGCGGCCGGCCCGTAGACGTCCATCGTGATCTGGTCGCCGAAGAACGGGTCGGGCTCGCGCAGCTTCTTCATGTCGTACGAGGCGGGGGTCGACGGGAAGAGTCCGGCGTCGACGAAGCCCTGGGCCTGGTTGTCCGCGTTGAGCAGCCAGGTGATGATCTCGAAGGCCTTCTCGGGTTCGCGGCACGCCTTGGTGATCGCCAGGAACGAGCCGCCGACGTTCGACGGGCCGCCCGGACAGTTCGCCACCCGCCATCTGCCCTTGGTCTTCGGGTACTGGAGCTTGAGGTCACCGGCCGCCCAGGAGGCGTTGAGCTGGCTCGGCAGCCGGCCCTTCTCGGTGGCCGAGATGGAGTCGGGGGTGCCCGTCACGAGGTCGGAGACGATCCCGCGCCGCTTGGCCTCCACCGCACGGTCCCAGCAGACGCGTACGTGCTCGCCGTCGCCGATGAAGTGCTTGTCCCGGTTCACATACCGGGTGGTCCCCTGGCCGATCGACATCTCGAAGACGCTGCCGACGTCGGTCAGGATGTACGTGCCCGGGATGCGCTTCTTGAGCTGCTCACCGGCCGCGAAGAACTTGTCCCAGGTGTTCATCTCCGAGGAGACGTCGTCCGGTTCGTACGCCAGTCCGGCCTTCTCGTAGACGGCCGGCTGGTAGTACTGCACGACCGGGCCCACGTCGATGGGGAAGCCGATGAGGCTGCCGTCCGGTGCGACCGCCTGCTGCCACTTCCAGTCCAGGTACTGGCTCTTGAGCTTCTCGGCGCCGAGGGTCCGCAGATCGACGAACTGGTCGGCGTTCGGCAGATAGGACGCCATGTCCTCGCCCTTGAGCCCCGCGATGTCGGGGATGTGGGCCTGGCCGGTCATCGTGGTGATCAGCTTGGAGCGGTAGTAGCCGCCGATCTGGATCGCGTCCAGGTCGACCGACGAGTCGTAGCGCGCCTTGGCCTTCTTGACGACGGTGTCGCTCAGCCCGCCGCTCCAGTACCACAGGACCATGTTCCGGCCGGTCGAGCCGGTCGGTACGGCGCAGCCGGACGCCAGGCCGCCGAGCGCCGTGGCGGCCGTACCGGCCAGACCCGCGCGGAGCAGGCCCCTTCGTGAGAGCCGCACAGCTCCCACCGCCTTTCGGATGTGTTCGGTCTTCGCATCAGGGGAGATCGGGAATGCCGTGGGGGGCGGGTGGGGTCACCGGGGCGTGGGGGACCGGCGGGCCGGGGTCCGCGGGAATGCGGTCGGCCAGGAAGCCGTACGCGCGCCGCAGTTCGGTGTTTTCGGTGCTCTCGGTGTTCTTGACCGACTGCCACCACTCGTGGACGCCGTACCAGCCGGGCGCGGCGAGCGCCCCGCCGTGCCGCCGTACGGACAGTCCGGCGGCCAGTACCGCGAAGCGCAGCCGCTCTTCGAGGGGCCAGCCTTCGAGGGAGGCCGCGACGAAACTCGCGCCGAAGACGTCTCCGGCACCCGTCGCGTCCAGCACCTCGGTGGCGAGGGCGGGTACGTCGGCGTACTCGCCCGTCGTCTGGTCGACGGCGATCGCACCGTCGCCGCCGCGCGTGACCACGGCCACCGGCACCAGCTCGGAGAGCTTGGAGAGCGCGTCGGCCGCGGTGTCGGTGCGGGTGTACGCCATCGCCTCGGTGTCGTTCGGGACGAAGGCGTGGCACAGGGCGAGCTGGTCGAGGAGGGCCGAGGACCACTGCTGGGTGGGATCCCAGCCGACGTCCGCGAAGATCTTCGTACCGTTCGCCGCCGCTTTGGCGAGCCACTCGCGGGGTTCGGCCTCGATGTGCACGAGGGCCGTGCGCGCGGCGGGCGGGTCACCCATCAACGCGTCCTGCGAGTACGGGGGTTCCTGGCCGTGGGTGACCAGGGCGCGGTCGTGTCCGTACGCGATCGAGACGGTGACCGGGGTGTGCCAGCCGTCCGCGGTACGGGAGAGCGAGAGGTCGATGTGCTCCTGCTCCGCGAGGACCTCACGGCAGTGGGCGCCGTAGTAGTCGTCGCCGAACACCGTGGCCAGAGACGTCCTCAGGCCGTAGCGGGCCGCGGCCACGGCCAGGTTCGCGATCCCGCCGGGGCTCGTGCCCATCCCGTCGGTCCAGATCTCCTCGCCGGGGGTCGGCGGCTTGCCCAGACCGGTCAGGACGAGGTCGTAGAAGAGCAGCCCGGTCAGCAGCACATCGGGCCGCGCGTCGGGCCGTTCGTCACCCACGAGCGCATCCTCTCGTCAAAACTCTTCACTTTCGATGCACGGGATCGTGTTTCGGTGGACAGGATCGTGCGCGCCTCAGGCTGATTTGGCAAGAGTCGAGCAGAACTGAGCATGGAAATGATTGCGAATGACGAGTACTGTTCAGCGCGTGCTGGCAGAGCGACGACATCAACTCATCCTGCGGGCCCTGCGAAACGGGGGCCCCGCAGCCGTCACCGACCTCTCGGAGCAGCTGGGTGTGAGCCCCGCCACAGTCCGGCGTGACCTGCTCAAACTGGAGGAGGAGGGCCTGCTCACCCGCGTGCACGGCGGGGCGGTCGCCGAGGAGGGCGACCAGCCCTTCGCCGAGGTCGCCGAGGTGCGCGTGGCCGAGAAGGATGCCATAGCCGAACGTGCCGCCGCGATGGTCGAGGACGGCCAGTCGGTCCTGCTCGACATCGGCACCACCGCCTACCGGCTGGCCCGGCAGCTGCACGGCCGCCGGATCACCGTGATCACCAGCAACCTCGTGGTCTACGAGGAGCTGGTGGACGACGAGGGCATCGAACTGGTGCTGCTCGGCGGCATGGTCCGCCGCGAGTACCGCTCACTGGTCGGCTTCCTCACCGAGGACAACCTGCGCCAGCTGCACGCGGACTGGCTGTTCCTCGGCACCAGTGGAGTGCGCCCCGGCGGGCAGGTGATGGACACGACGGTCGTCGAGGTACCGGTCAAGCGGGCCATGATCAAGGCGGCCGAGCGGGTCGTCCTGCTCGCCGACCGCGCCAAGTTCCCGGGCACGGGCATGGCCAAGGTCTGCGGGCCCGAGGAACTGGACGTGGTGGTGACCAACGGACCGGCGGACGCCGGGACGCGGTCCGCCCTGGAGGAGGCGGGTGTGCGCGTGGTGCTGACGTGAGCGGCGTGCGCGCCGGTTCGCGGACATCGAGGAACTCATGGACCTCGACGAACATCGAAAGGGCAGTTGCGTGAAGCTGACGATTCTGGGCGGCGGCGGATTCCGGGTGCCGCTCGTGTACGGGGCGCTCCTCGGGGACCGCGGCGAGGGCCGCGTCACCGACGTCGTGCTGCACGACCTGGACGCGGGACGGCTCTCCGCCGTCGCCCGCGTCCTCGCCGAGCAGGCCGCGGACGTCCCCGACGCACCGACCGTGACCGCCACCACCGATCTCGACGAAGCGCTGCGCGGCGCCGACTTCATCTTCTCCGCGATCCGCGTCGGCGGCCTCGAAGGCCGTGCGGCCGACGAGCGGGTCGCCCTCGACCAGGGCGTCCTCGGCCAGGAGACGGTCGGCGCCGGCGGCATCGCGTACGGACTGCGCACGGTGCCCGTCGCCGTGGACATCGCACAGCGTGTGGCCCGGCTCGCGCCCGACGCCTGGCTCATCAACTTCACCAACCCGGCGGGCCTGGTCACCGAGGCCATGTCCCGCCACCTAGGCGACCGCGTGATCGGCATCTGCGACTCACCGGTCGGCCTCGGCCGCCGTATCGCCAGGGTGCTCGGCGCCAACCCGCGCGAGGCCTGGATCGACTACGTCGGCCTCAACCACCTCGGCTGGGTCCGCGGCCTGCACATCGCCGGACGCGACGAACTCCCGCGGCTGCTCGCCGACCCGGACCTCCTCGGCTCCTTCGAGGAGGGCAAGCTCTTCGGCACCGAGTGGCTCCAGTCGCTCGGCGCGATCCCGAACGAGTACCTGCACTACTACTACTTCAACCGGGAAGCGGTCCGCGCCTACAGCGAGGCCGAGAAGACCCGCGGCGCGTTCCTCCGCGACCAGCAGGAGCACTTCTACGAGGAGATGAAGCGGCCCGACGCCTCCGCCCTCACCGCCTGGGACCGTACGCGCGCCGAGCGCGAGGCCACGTACATGTCGGAGAACCGGGAGACGGCAGGCGCCGGCGAGCGCGAGGCCGACGACCTCTCCGGCGGCTACGAGAAGGTGGCGCTCGCCCTGATGCGGGCCATCGCCCGCGACGAGCGCACCACGCTGATCCTCAACGTCCGCAACCAGGGCACCCTCTCGGTGCTCGACACGGACGCCGTCATCGAGGTGCCCTGCCTGGTCGACGCCAATGGTGCCCACCCGGTCGCCGTCGCCCCGCTCCCGGACCACGCGACGGGCCTGGTCTGCGCGGTGAAGGCGGTGGAGCGCGAGGTGCTCGCCGCCGCCGAGTCGCGTTCCCGTACGACGGCCGTGAAGGCCTTCGCCCTGCACCCGCTCGTCGACTCCGTGAATGTCGCCCGCAGGCTGGTCGACGGATACACCGGAGCCCATCCTGGGTTGGCGTACCTTGAGTAAGCGCTTTCCCCGCTACCTGGAGACTTGAGATGCACGACGAACGCCGCCGGATCGAAGAGCGCGTCCAGCGCGTACACGACCAGCGCATCAAGACCGCGATCTACGCCGCCTCCGTACCCTTCGAGGTCGAGGCCTGGCAGGCTCCGGGCGAGCCCGTCCCCTTCGAGGAGGCCGCGGCCGCCTCGTACGAGCCCTTCGCGATGGACACCCCCTGGGGACCGCCCTGGGGCACCACCTGGTTCCGGATGCGCGGACAGGTTCCCGCCGAGTGGGCCGGCAAGCGCGTCGAGGCCGTCATCGACCTCGGCTTCATCGGCGACTGGCCGGGCAACCAGGCCGAGGCGCTCGTCCACCTCACGGACGGCACCCCGCTCAAGGCCGTCAACCCGCTCAACCAGTACGTGGCGATCGCCAACCCCGCCGTCGGCGGCGAGCAGATCGACTACCTGGTCGAGGCCGCCTCCAACCCGGACATCCTCGCCGACAACTTCTCCAAGATCACGCCCATGGGCGACAAGCTCACCGCGGGCGACAAGCCGATCTACACCTTCCAGCGCGCCGACATCGCGATCCTCGACGAGGAGGTCTGGCATCTCGACCTGGACGTCCAGGTGCTGCGCGAACTGATGCTGGAACTGGGCGAGCACGACCCGCGCCGGCACGAGATCATGCACACCCTGGACCGGGCCCTGGACCTGCTGGACCTCGACGACGTCTCCGGCACGGCCGCGGACGTACGGGCCGCGCTCAAGCCCGCCCTGTCCAAGCCCGCCAACGCCAGCGCCCACATCGTCTCCGGCGTCGGCCACGCGCACATCGACTCCGCCTGGCTCTGGCCGATCCGCGAGACCAAGCGCAAGACGTCCCGCACCTTCTCCAACGTCACCTCGCTCGCCGACGAGTACGACGACTTCATCTTCGCCTGCTCGCAGGCCCAGCAGTACGAGTGGGTGCGCGACAACTACCCGAAGGTCTGGGCCCGCATCCAGGAGTCCGTCAAGAAGGGCCAGTGGGCGCCGGTCGGCGGCATGTGGGTCGAGGCCGACGGCAACCTGCCCGGCGGCGAGGCCGTCGCCCGCCAGCTCATCCACGGCAAGCGGTTTTTTATCGAGCACTTCGGCGTCGAGACGAAGGGCGTCTGGCTGCCGGACTCCTTCGGCTACACCGCGGCCTACCCGCAGCTCGCCAAGCTGGCCGGCAACGAGTGGTTCCTCACCCAGAAGATCTCCTGGAACCAGACCAACAAGTTCCCGCACCACACCTTCTGGTGGGAGGGCATCGACGGCACGCGGATCTTCACGCACTTCCCGCCCGTCGACACCTACAACGCGCGCTTCAGCGGCGAGGAGATGGCCCGCGCCACCCGCAACTACCAGGAGAAGGGTGCCGCCACCCGCTCGCTGGCCCCCTTCGGCTGGGGCGACGGCGGCGGCGGCCCCACCCGCGAGATCATGGAACGGGCGCGTCGGCTGGCGGACCTGGAGGGTTCGCCGAAGGTCGTCGTCGAGCACCCCGACGAGTTCTTCGCCAAGGCCCGCGAGGAGTACCCGGACGCTCCCGTCTGGGTCGGTGAGCTCTACCTGGAGCTGCACCGCGCCACCTACACCTCGCAGGCCCGCACCAAGCAGGGCAACCGCCGCAGCGAACACAAGCTCCGCGAGGCCGAGCTGTGGGCCACGACGGCCGCGCTCCACGCTCCCGGCTACGCCTACCCGCACGAGAAGCTCGACCGGCTCTGGAAGACGGTCCTGCTCCACCAGTTCCACGACATCCTGCCCGGGTCCTCCATCGCCTGGGTGCACCGCGAGGCGGAGGCCGAGTACGCGCGCGTCGCGGTCGAGGTCGAGGAGCTGACCGCCGAGGCGGTCACCGCACTCGGCACGGGCGGCACCCGCGTCTTCAACACCAGCCCGGCCGAGCGCCGGGAGGTCGTACGGACCGCCGACGGCACCCTCGCCCACACCGTCGTCCCCGCGAACGGCAGCGCACCCCTCGGCACCGGCGACGCACCCGAGCCGGTGACGGTCACCGGCCGCGTCCTCGACAACGGACTGGTCCGCGTCGAGGTCGCCGAGGACGGCACCCTGGCCTCCGTACGCGATCTGCGCGCCGGCGGCCGTGAGGTCCTCGCCGACACGGGCAACCTGCTCCGGCTGCACACGGACCTCCCGAACTACTGGGACGCGTGGGACGTCGACAAGCACTACAAGAACCGCTACACGGACCTGCTGGACGCGGAGTCGGTGACCGTGGTCGAGGAGGACCCGCTGCTGGGCGCGATCCGTGTGGAGCGCTCCTTCGGCAAAGGCTCGCGCATCACCCAGACGATCAGCCTGCGCGCCGGCAGCCCCCGTATCGACTTCGAGACGGACATCGACTGGCACGAGGCCGAGAAGTTCCTCAAGGCGGGCTTCCCGGTGGACGTCCGGGCGGCCCACTCGTCCGCCGAGATCGCGTTCGGCCACATCCAGCGGCCCACGCACACCAACACCAGCTGGGAGTCGGCCCGCTTCGAGGTCTCCGGCCACCGCTGGGTCCACATCGGCGAACCGGGCTACGGCGTCGCGGTCATCAACGACTCCACCTACGGCCACGACGTCACCCGCACGGTCCGCGAGGACGGCGGTACGACCACCACGGTCCACCTCAGCCTGGTCCGCGCCCCGCGCATCCCGGACCCGGAGGCCGACCAGGGCAAGCACCGCTTCACCTACGCGCTGCTGCCGGGCGCGACCATCGAGGACGCGGTCGCCGAGGGCTACTCGCTCAACCTGCCGCTGCGGGTGGCGGACTCGGCGGGCACCCCCGAACCGGTGGTGTCCGTGGAGGGCGGGGGCGTGACCATCGAGTCGGTCAAGCTCGCCGACGACGCCTCCGGCGATGTCGTCGTACGCGTCTACGAGTCCCTCGGCGGCCGGGCACAGGGCACCCTGCGCACGGGCTTCCCGCTCGCCGGCGCCCAGCTCACCGACCTCCTGGAACGCCCGCTGACCAGCGCGGACACGGACGGCGACAGTGTGTCCGTCACCCTGCGGCCCTTCGAGATCCAGACGCTGCGACTGGCTGTGGGGAACAGGTGACCACGCTTCCCATGAAGAATTAAGGAAGCGGTAAGACGCCTGGTCACGGCGGGTCCATCGCCCGCCGTGACCAGTGCCCGTTCCCTGGACGACACCTGGAGTTCGCCCGTCGCCCCTCTGATGTGGGGCAGTACGAGAGAAAGGTGTCACCGTGCGAGACCCGCGAATGTCCGCGATCGGCAAAGGGCTGAGGCGCAGGGGAAGGCTGATGGCCCAGGCGGTGAGCCCGCCGCGCCGGAGCCTCGACGCCATGCCCACGCCCAGGACCGACGGGGACTCGTACACCGCCCCGCTCGCCCCGCGGCTGGTGGACTCGCCGGTCTTCGTCCTCTCCTCCGTGCGCTCGGGCTCGACCCTGCTGAGGGTCCTGCTGAACAGCCACAGCAGGATCCGCGCCCCGCACGAGATGCATCTGCGCACCCTGCACATCAACCTGTCGCGCGACTTCACCGCCGACGCCATGCGGGCACTCGAACTCGACAAGGACGAGCTGGAGCATGTGCTGTGGGACCGGGTGCTGCACCTGGAACTCGCCCGCAGCGGCAAGCAGGTCATCGTCGACAAGACCCCGCCGAACACCCTCATGTGGCCGCGCCTGAACCGATGTTGGCCCAACGCCCGCTACATCGTGCTGCTCCGCCACCCCGGCGCGGTCGTCGCCTCGCTCACCGACCGCCGCACCGACCCGGACCACGAACAGATCCGCGCCGAGGTCCTCGACTACAGCGAGAAGCTGGACGAGGCCCGCCGCACCCTCGACGCCCATGTGATGACGTACGAGGACCTCACCGCCCACCCGGAGCGGACCACCCGCGGGGTGTGCGAGTACCTCGGTGTCCCCTGGGAGAGCGCGATGCTCGACTACGGCGCGAAGGATCACGGCGACTTCCGTCCGCAGCTCGGCGACTGGAGCCCCACGATCAGGTCGGGCCGCATCCAGCAGGCCCGCCCGGCCGACCCGACGGCCCAACTACCGCCCCGCCTGGCCGAGTTGGCAAAGGCATGGGGGTACCCGGTCGACTGACCGGGCACCCCCTGGAGAGCCGCCCGGGGACCAGGGGGGGACTTTTTGGGCCCCCCTTGCGCGGCCGTCAGCCGGTGAAGCCCGCCGTGACTGGGGAACGGGAGTTCTTTGGTCGAATAGGTGACCTTCGCGGGTGGTGCTCGTTGAGTACCGTGACGGGATCATCGGCTGGTGGGGTGAACGGATGCGCAGGCTGCGGGAGTTGGCAGCGTCGTTCGTGGTGCCCGGGCCGGCCGGGGTGGCTGTCCGGGACCGGCTGCGGGTGAGCGAGTTGGATGCTGGCGTGCTGGCGGAGGTCGGTGACTTACTCGGCTCGCTGGCGGCCGGTGATCTCGCGGAGCGCTCACAGCAGGGTCTGGAGCACGATGTGGGTTCTTGGGCGGTGCGCAAGCGTGCGCTGACGGGTAAGTCGTCGGCGCGTTGGGCGGGCAGTATCACCAAGGCCACCCACGATCAGTGGGCGCTGGCCCGGCGCGGACAGATGACGCAGATGGGCTGGCTGCGGGGGCAGATCGCGTCGGTCGAGGCGCGGCTGGCCCGACCGCTGGGCGCGAAGGCCGACAAGCGGGCAGGGCTAGTGCGCGGCTATGCCTCGCGGGGTGAGTGGCATGCCAAGGCGCGCCGTCTGCAGACCTTGAAGGACCGGGTGGCGGTGGTGGAGGCGGCCTGGACGGCAGGCCGGGTGCGGGTTGTGCGCGGCGGCAAACGCCTCGCCCGCACCCGCCACCACCTGGAGGCAGCGGGGCTGAGTGAGCAGGCGTGGCGGGAGTGCTGGCGGACGGAGCGGATGTTCCTGGCGGCCGACGGCGAGTCCGGCAAACGGTTCGGCAACGAGACCATCCGCGTCACTGATACCGGACAGGTCTCGATCAGGCTCCCGGCCGGGCTGGCCCACTTGGCCAACGCCCCGCACGGCCGGTACGTCTTGGACGCGAACGTACGATTCCAGCATCGCGGCCAGGAGTGGCGCGACCGGATCACCGCGAACCGCGCGGTGGCGTACCGCATCAACCACGACACGGCCCGCGGCCGCTGGTATGTGACGGCTTCCTGGCAGCGCGCCGTCACCCCCACCCTGCCGCTCGAAGCGGCCCTGGCCCAGGGGGCGGTGGGGGTGGACATGAACGACGACCACCTGGCGGCCTGGCAACTGGACGTGCACGGCAACCCGGTTGGCGAGCCGCAGCGCTTCTTTTACGACCTGACCGGTAGCACGGAGCACCGGGACGCGCAGTTGCGGCACGCACTGAGTCGGCTGCTGCACTACACCCGCGACTGCGGCGCTGCCGCGATCGCCATCGAGGACCTTGACTTCACCGACGGCACGAGCCGGGAGAAGTACGGCCGCAACAAACGCTTCCGCCGCCTGCTCTCCCGCTTCCCTACCGCGAAACTCAAGGCCCGGCTGGTGTCGATGGCCGCCGAACAGGACATCGCCATCGTCGCGGTCGACCCCGCCTACACCAGCAAGTGGGGTGCCCAGCACTGGCAGCAACCGCTGACCAAACCAACTCGCCAGATTTCCCGGCACGATGCGGCGAGCATCGCGGTCGGGCGACGCGCCCTCGGACACCCGATCAGGCTGGGGGCACCTCCCAGCGGTAGCTGGGGGAGGACGGCACCGCCCCACGACGACCGGAGTGATCGTCGTGGGCATCGGACCGTCCAGGCCCGACCGGAGATCCGTCGGCGTGAGGAAGCCCGCCCCCACCTACCCGGACCACGCACCAGATGCGTGTCACCGGTGGTGGAGCGAAAGCGGGGGACCAGCCTGCCCAACACCGTTCGGGGCAGCGCCACCGAGCAGCAGTCCTTCGAACAGGACTCACTACCGCTCAGTGTTCAAGAACGGTACGGGAGTTGGCACGTGCACCAAGTTGATATGGGCCAGTCAGACGGTCAGGGGACTGTCTGAAGTCTGTGCAGCGTGGGTCGTCTGAGCTGACTGGGGTGCCGGAGCCACCTGTGCGGTCTGCGTTGTCTGGGTGCTCACGACGGACTCGGGCGCCGACGCGGCGACGTCCAGGTCCGCGCGCTGCTGCGGCAGCGACACGGGCCGTACCGCGCGCGGTCCCGCGACGACTGTGTAGTCCTGTCCGAGGAACGGCGGGACCACGTCGCCGGGCTCCTCGCCGAGCGCCAACCGCACCGCCGCCCAGGGGGCGTTGATGCCGCACTGCGAGAGCTGGTGCAGGCCGCCCGCCGGGCGCGTGTTCACATCCATGAGGACCGGCTCGTCACCGAGCATCCGGAACTGAATGTTCGTCAGATAGTGCAGCCCGAACGACTCCGCGAGCAGCCGGGACGGCTCGATCCACTGCGGGTCGAGCGTGAAGCCGCGCCGCCGGCCGTTCTTGGTCCGGCCCACCGCCATCCGTACCCGCCCGTCCGGACCGGTCAGGCAGTCCACGGACACCTCCGGCTGCTCCAGACGCGGCATGACCAGCCAGTCCACGGGCTCGTCGGCCTGCTTCAGCGCCTCGACGACCATGTCCAGCGGCACGTACGGGCTGGGGAAGCCGTTGAGGTGCATCAGGGAGAAGGGGGTCCGCGTGATGATGCGGAAACCGACACCGCCCGCCCCGGAGGCCGGCTTGAAGCACGCCTTGTGGCCGCCGGCCTCAAGCGCGTCGACCGCCACGATCAGCTCGTCCGCGGTCCGCACCCGCCACCACGGCGGTGCCGGAATGCCGAGCTTCTCGACCGCCTCGTACGCGATCACCTTGTCCTGGAAGGTGTGCACGGCCTCGGCGGGCGGCGCGAGCAGCGCCGTACCGACCGCGGCGAACTCCTCGCGGTGCTCGACGAGGGTCGCCTGGTGCAGGACCGGCACGAACACGTCGATGGAGTGCCGGGCGCACTGGTCGAGCGCGTACTCGACGTACGCCGCCGGGGACAGCCCCTCCGGCTCCAGCGCGGCGGCGTCGGCCGCGGCGAGGATGGGGGAGTCGGGGTCGCCGTGGGTCGCGTGGATCTCAACGGCCCGGCCGCACGGATTTCGCCGTAGCTGATCCATGAAGAACACGTTCTCCGCGTACGTGCGGTTGAGCCAGACGCGTACGCGAGAGACCATGCAGGCCGCCTTTCAGGGTTCACGGGCACGGCGAAGCAGGCCGCGCCCGGCCAAGGAGTAAATGGGTACACAAAACCGCCGTTCGAAAACGGGAGTCCGTGGCGGTTGTGTAGGGCCGATCATAGGGCCTGCGCCGCGTGCTCGCTGCTACGCGCGTGTTACAGAATCCCCGGACGGGCCCGCCGGTGCTCCTGAGGCACGTCAGGCCCCCTGGACCCCGCTCCCCTTGAAGGACTCCAGGCCCTCCTTGATCTCCGCGAGCACGTCCGCCGCCTCGGCCCCGTCGATCACACGGTGGTCGAAGGTGAGACTCAGCGGCAGCACCGGAGCGACGACGACCCTCCCGTCACGGACCGCGGGCCGGTCGGCGGTCGCGCCGAGTCCGAGCGTGATCGTGGTCCCGCCGACGGAGTGGAACGCCTCCACCGGACGGTGACCGAGCGAACTCACCGCGAACGTGCCCGTCGTCGAGGCCCGCCTGCGCAGCGGACGGGTCGCCGCACGGTAGGCGAGGGTGCGCAGCGGCCCGGGCAGCCGCTGGAGCGCGCGGACGCCGGCGAACTCCGGCATCGTCTCGGGGTCGCCCTCGCGGAAGTGGTCGACGCGCTGCTGGATCTCGCCGAGAGCGGCCCGCTCCAGGTCCGGCAGCACGGCCGACAGCACCACCCGGCGGCCACCCAGTGTGCGGTCGAGCGTGAACTTGCCGTGCACACCGTCGTAGCGGGCGACCCTGGACCGGCCCCGCAGCGCGGCGTTCGCCTCGGGGTGCGCGGCCAGCACCCGCGCGGCCACATGGAGCACGTACGTGACCGTGGAGATCCGGCGCCCCGACGCCTGCCCGGTGCGGTGCTCCCGTACGTTGCCCATGTCGACCGACGTACCGAGGAACACCGGCGCGAAGGACCGGATGCCGTCGAGGAAGGCCAGGGTGTGGCGGCGCTCGCGGGCCACCGGTGAGATCCTCACGAGGCGACCGCCAGCGCGTAGATCTCCTCCAGGCTGCCGGCCTCCAGTGCCTCCGCGAGCGGGAGCGCACGGCCGGTCGTCCGCTCCAGGAGCGCGAGGAGCGAGAGCAGGTGCACCGAGTCCCAGCCGGGCACCCGGTCGAGCCCCGCGCCGACGTCCGCGCCGGTCACCGGCAGGCCCAGGTCGTCCTGGAGGAGGATGAGGAAGTCGTCGATGGAGTTCACTAGCCGTCGTCTCCCGGGATCTCGGTGAAATGGACGTGCGGGGGCGGGACGGGCAGCACCCCGAGGCCGTGCTCGTACGTCACGGTCGTGCCGTCGTCGGTGACGGGGGCGAAGCCGTTCCTCGGGTAGAAGTCCTTGACCTTGCTGTTCTTCGGTGTGGCCCGGTGGTTCGCGCGCACCGCACGGGCGCCGTGTGCGCGGGCGTGTCGCAGCACGGCACAGAGCGCGGTCTGCTCGATGCCCCGGGAGAACACCCGGCAGCTGAGCAGGAAGTTGTCGATGTGAACGGTGTCGCCGTGCCGGCGCGTGAACACCGCTCCGACGACACCGCTGTCCCCGAAGCGGTCGGCGGCGCGGACGGCGAGGACGCGCGCCGCCGGATCGTCGAGGAGGGCGCGCACCTCGGCGGGCCCCAGCCGCAGCGTCGTCTGGTTGAACTGGTTGGTGCGCAGGGTCAGTTGGGAGAGCCGGGCCACCTCGGCGGGGCCGGCCTCGACGAGGTGGACCTCGACCCGCAGCTGCCGCAGATATTCGTCCAGGGAGCCGAAGCTGTCGAGGAAGTCCTTGCGGACCAGTTCGTCGCGGTACTGGGCGACCCGAGTGACGTCCTCGCGGGTCAGCTCCGGGGCGTCGAACCAGCCGTCGCGCAGCAACGCCTCGATGTGCAGGGCCGGTTCGCCGTTCACGGGCACGACGGCCACACCGGGCAGCTCGTGGCGGACGAGCCCGCACTCGTAGGGGCTGTCGTCCACGAACACGAAGCTGTCCACGCCCAGGTTGAGCGCCTCGGCGAGCTCGGCGAGGTTGTCGTGCTTGGGCCGCCAGTTGGCGACGACCCGGACGAAGTCGTCCTCCCGCAGGAACATTCCGGGATGCCTGCGCAGGACCTCGCCGACCGGTTCGGGGTCGTTCTTGCTGACGGCGGCCAGCAGCACGCCCTGCGAGGCGAGTTGTCCGACGACCCGCTGGAACGCGCGATGGGCCCCGCCGCGGTGAGTGCCGTCGGCACCGATCTCGATGCCGTCCGGGCCGTCCTCGCCGAGGATCCCGCCCCACAGCGTCCCGTCCAGATCGAGGACGAGGACCTTCTTGCCCTGCCCGGCCCGATGCCGGGCCAGATGCCCGATCTCGCGGGCGTACGCGGCGAACAGGGCGGGGGAGAGGTGCGTCCGGGTGTACTGGCTCAGCCGCGGCTCGACGACGGGCACGCCCTCGCCGGCCAGCGGGTCCAGGTCGAGGACGACGACCCGCTCGTGTTCCTCGGCGAGCCGCAGCAGCCGCGCGTTGGCCTCCCGCCACACCGCCCCGAGCCGCGCCCGCGACCGGTGGTCGACGAGCTGCGCGGCGAACCGCCTGGGCAGCGGCAGGGTGTTGAGGACGAGCGTCCCGCGCGCCGACTCCACGAACCGCGCGACCAGCCCCGCCAGCGTCCCGATCCGCTCCCGCGCCACCCGCTCCACGTCCTCGGGCCCCCAGGGCACGGGAACCTCGTCGAAGACCACCATCGGGTCGAGCACACAGAGGGCCAGATCGGCCCGGTACAGCTCGCCGCACGGGTCGGACAGGTCGAAGACGTACGCGTCGAAGTCCGCGAGATGCGGCCGCAACAGCAGTCCGTGGCGGGCCAGTTCGACGGTCAGGGACGGCAACAGCGGTGCCAGCGTGCCGTGCCCGGTGACGGCGACGCTCACGACCGGCACGGCCGGGTGCTCCGCCACCACCTCGTCCGGATCGAGCCGCGCCAACAGCTGCCCGGCGCGGGCGAGTTCGACGTCCGAGGCCCCGGCGAGCAGCCGCCGAACACCGGGATACTCACGCACGAGCCGCCCCTCACGGTGCAGCTCGACCAGGGTGGCAGGCTCCCTCTCCACCAGACGCTCGGAGCCGGATGCGCCTGTCATAGCTCTCCCTGCTCTCTTTGGGCTCGGCGCCCCCGTATGGGGCGCGGGGAACGGTGCGAGCAGCCACGATGGACCCGCACCTGAAGAACCGGCCGTGGCCATATCGTCGGCGAGGCGGCTAAAGCCGCTCTTGTACCGTGGAGGCGGCATGTGTTCTTGTGGTCCCATCCGGGCACGCCGAGGGGCGTCTCCGGTCCACGGAGGGGGCGAGGGTGACGACGGCTGACCGTCCGGGCCGGCTGCTGGCCATCAGCGACCTGCACATCGGATACGCCGAGAACCGCGCCCTCGTCGAGGAGATGCGCCCCGAGACCGACGACGACTGGCTGCTGGTGGCCGGTGACGTCGCCGAGACGGTGGCCGACATCCGCTGGACCCTCGAAACCCTCGCCTCCCGCTTCCGCAAGGTGATCTGGGCACCCGGCAACCACGAGCTGTGGACCCACCCCAAGGACACCGTCACCCTGCGCGGAGTGGCCCGCTACGAACACCTCGTGGAGGTCTGCCGCGAGCTGGGAGTGACGACCCCGGAAGACCCGTACCCCGTGTGGGAGGGCCCCGGCGGACCGGTCGCCGTCGCGCCGCTCTTCCTCCTCTACGACTACTCGTTCCTGCCCGCGGGCTGCGCGACCAAGGAAGAAGGGCTCACGTACGCCCACGGCACCGGCGTCGTCTGCACGGACGAGCACTTCCTGCACCCCGACCCGTACCCGAGCCGTGAGGACTGGTGCCGGGCCCGGGTGGCCGAGACCGAGCGCAGGCTCGCGGAGATCCCCGCCGACCTGCCGACGGTCCTGGTCAACCACTACCCGCTGGACCGCCACCCGACAGAGGTCCTGTGGTACCCGGAGTTCGCCATGTGGTGCGGCACCCGGCTCACCGCGGACTGGCACCGCACGTACCGCGTCGCGGCCATGGTCTACGGGCACCTGCACATTCCCCGCACCACCTGGCTCGACGGCGTCCGCTTCGAAGAGGTGTCGGTGGGTTACCCCCGCGAGTGGCGCAAGCGCACGGAACCGCCGGGCAAGCTGCGCCGCATTCTGCCGATGGAGGTCGGATCCGGTGATCGAGGAGCTGCTCCCGGAGTCGGTAGTGGCCGTGGAGGCACACGGTGACGAGCGGCCCGGCGGCACGACGCCGTACCCCGAGCTCTATCCCGAGGAACAGGCGCTGATCGCACGCGCCGTCGAGAAACGGCGCCGCGAGTTCACCGTCGTACGCGCCTGTGCCCGGCACGCCATGGAGAAGCTCGGCGTGCCCCCGCAGGCCGTGCTGCCCGGTGAGCGGGGAGCCCCGCGGTGGCCCGCCGGGCTGATCGGCAGCATGACGCACTGTGAGGGCTACGCCGCGGCGGCGCTGGCCCGCGCCACCGATCTGGCCTCGATCGGCATCGACGCGGAGCCCCATCTGCCGCTCCCGGACAACGTACTGGCGTCCGTGGCGCTGCCCGACGAGGACCGGCGGCTGCGCGGCCTGGCCGCGCAGCACCCCGGCGTCCACTGGGACCGGCTCCTGTTCAGCGCCAAGGAGTCGGTCTACAAGGCGTGGTTCCCCCTCACCGGGAAGTGGCTCGACTTTTCCGAGGCGGACATCGACGTCTTCATGGATCCCGGACACACCACGTCAGGTGGCCTCCGCGCCCGGCTCCTCGTGCCCGGGCCGGTGGTCGACGGCCGACGCATCGGATACTTCGACGGGCGCTGGACGGTACGCCGGGGACTCGTGGCGACCTCGGTGACCGTGCCGCACGCCCAGGGCTGAGCGGTGCCGCACGGCTGAGCGCGCCCGTCCGGCTCGTCCCTCCTCCCTCGAAGGGCTGACGGCGGCTCATCACACCTCCGGGCACCAGGTGTGCAGCAGGCGGAAGAACGCCTCCTCGTTGCCCGTGAGCCCCGCCGCGGCCAGTGCGCGCTCCGCCTCCGCGAGGGCGGCGGGCGGCACGACGGGTGGTCGGCCCGTGCCGGGAGGGCCGTCCATGGCGGCCCGGACCGTCTGCAACAGGCGCAGATAGGCCTGCACGGCGGTGCGTTCGTGATCGGTCAGTACGGCGGTCGGCATCGGACGGCTCTCCCCGGTTCGGCTCGGCTGCAGCGCTTGTGGCGGTTCACTCGCCCCCGCACAGCGGTGGCGCTGGGTCCAGCTTGCCGTCCGCCACTGACAATGCCCTTTCGGTACGCGTCGGTTCGCCCGGTTAGCGGAGGGGAAACATCACGGAAATCCCTTGTCGGACAAGGGTCCTACGCTGGAAGCCAGGGCCTGGAGCCGTACTCCCGGCGGCCCGGTGAGGGGAGGCGAGCCCGTGGTCGACGTCCCGCGACAGCACCCGAGGACCACCGCGCGGCTGCGCCCGGTGGGCGACGGAGAGCTGCGGCTGCACCACCGCGTGGTGCACGGCTACCGCCGCGCCTACCGGATGGCCGGCGAGGGTCCGGCGCTCGTCCTGATCCACGGCATCGGCGACTCCTCGGCGACCTGGGCGGAGCTCATCCCCGATCTCGCCCGCACCCACACGGTGATCGCCCCCGACCTGCTCGGCCACGGAGCCTCGGACAAGCCCCGGGCCGACTACTCGGTGGCCGCGTACGCCAACGGGCTGCGCGATCTGCTCTCCACCCTCGGCATCGAGCAGGCCACGCTGATCGGGCACTCGCTCGGCGGCGGCGTCGCGATGCAGTTCGCCTACCAGTTCCCCGAACGCACCGAGCGGCTGATCCTGGTCAGTGCCGGCGGCGTGGGCCGCGAGGTGAACCCCGTCCTGCGGGCGGTCTCGCTGCCCGGCGCCGACCTGGCCCTGGCCGCACTGCGGCTGCCGGGGATGCGGATCCAAGTGGGGCTGGTCGCCCGTCTGATGAGGCTCCTCGACACCGACCTGGGCCAGGACGCGCCCGAGTTGCTGACCCTCGTGGACGCCCTGCCCGACGCGACCTCCCGAAGCGCGTTCATCCGTACGCTGCGGGCGGTGGTCGACTGGCGCGGCCAGGTCGTGACGATGCTCGACCGCTGCTACCTCACCCAGGGCATGCCCACGATGCTGATGTGGGGCGACCGCGACAGCGTGGTCCCGGTACGGCACGCGTACGGGGCGCACGAGGCGATGCCCGGCAGCCGCCTGGAGATCTTCGAGGGCGCCGGGCACTTCCCCTTCCACACCGACCCGGCCCGCTTCCTCTCCCTCGTCGAGGAGTTCACCGGCACCACCAGCCCCGCCGACTGGAGCCGCGAACACTGGAGCGACCTCCTGCGCACCGGCCACCCCGGCACCGCCGCGGGCCGGCCGGACACCGCCCGCGGCCGGGCGGTGGAGCGGGATCTGAGGGAGGCGAGCGAACGCAGCGCGACCTAGCCGCCGCGCGGGCCGCGCCTCGGGCCGCACCTCGGGGTGGCCCCGTCAGCCCTCGCGCGCCCCCGACGGTTCCGGTGCGCCCAGGACCGTGTCCCGCTCCTTGTCCGACAGTGGCGGATCGGCGAGGGGTGCCCGGCGGGGCCCCCGGAGCACCGCGATGACGACGGCCGGCTTGACCAGCGCGCTGAGCGGCTTGGACAGCGTCACCACGTCGAAGAACGCCTGGGTGACCAGGGGGCGGGCGGTCGCCGTGAGCATGAGGCGGTCGATGTAGCGGCCCAGGAGCTTGTCCGTGAGGCCCGGCTCCTCGCCGATGGCGCCGGGGTAGAGGATGTCGGTGCCGGTGGCCAGGTCCCAGGCGGTGGCGACCGGCCGGGCCACGGCCCGCTGCGCACGGCGGGCGAGGCCGGGCGTGGCGATCCCGTACTCGGCCACGTGCTCCCGCAGCGCCACGGCACCCTGCGCGGCCACCGAGAGCCCGTGCCCGTACACCGGGTTGTACGTGGCGACCGAGTCACCGATCGCGACGAAGCCCTCGGGCCAGTCCTTGACCTTCTCGAACAGGTGGCGGCGGTTCACGGTGCTGCGGGTGACGACGACATCCGACAGCGGCTCCGCGTGGGCGATGAGCTCGCCCACGATCGGATGCCTGACCTCGCGGGCGAACGTCTCGAACTCCTCGGCGGAGCCGGTGGGCTGGCCGCCCCGCGTGCCCGAAAGGGTCACCAGCCAGCGGCCGCCCTCGATCGGCACGATGGTCGTCGTCCGCCCGGGCACGGGCTGCCGCGCGTCCGACTGCACGTTCACCAGGGGGTAGTCCTCGGTGCCCTCGGGCGCCCGGAAGATCCGGCTGGCGTACGCGAGTCCGGAGTCGACCTCCTCCATCGGGGCCGGGGACACACCCAGCTCGTCGAGCCATTTGATGGCCCGGGAACCGCGCCCGGCGGCGTCCACGACGAGATCGGCCGCCAGGACGCTCTCCTCGCCCTCCTTCGTACGGACCCGCACACCGGTCACGCGCCGCGCGTCGCCCTCCAGACCGAGCAGTTCGGTACGTGGCCGGACGGTGACACGGGCGCTGCGGACGACCCGCTCCCGTACCACCCAGTCGAGGAGGTCACGGCTGCAGGCGATCATGAACTGCATCTCGGGCCACCGGCGGAACCAGCCGCGCGGCTGCATGGAGACAAGACCCGTCGGCAGCGAGATGCGCCGGGCACCGGCGGCGAGCCACCCGTCGGTGACGCCGGGCAGCAGCTCCTCCATCGCGCGGGCCCCGCCGGACCACACGACGTGGACGTGACGCGCCTGGGGGAGCCCCTTGCGCGGCTCGGGTCCGTCCGGCAGCGCGTCGCGCTCGACGACGGTGACGTCCGCGTACGCGCTCAGCGCGGCGGCGGCCAGCATGCCGGCCATTCCACCGCCGATCACGACAGCACGTCTGGGGGCCGTTCCCGGCGCGGGGCTAGCTGGTTCGCTCATGGAAGTCGCTCTCTGACCTGGTCGCGTACTGCCCTCGGGCAGCCGCGACGACGGGGGACTGACGCAGCGCGATGGACATCCGCACGAGGTCGCGCGGTCCCTCGGTGGACATGGACGGAGAGGTGGCGGCGGGCGAGCCGGCGGAGGCCGGGGCGTCGGCCGGCTCCGCCGAGTCGATGACCCTGCCGTCCGGGTCGGCGGCCCGGGCCCGCACCGCCGCCGTCACCATCGCCGCGTCGGCCTCTGCCTGTGCCTGGGCGGAATCGGAGCCCGCCGCGAGCGCCGCGTCGTAGGCGCTCGCGCGCACCGCGGTGTCGAAGTAGGGATACAGGCTGAGCATGCCGTCGTGGATGTCCGACTCCCGCTGGGTGACCTGGAGTTCGGCCGGGGACCACCAGGACATCCGCACCCCGTGGGCCGCGTGCGGCGAGACCGGCTTCAGCTCGCGCCACAGCGGGCCGAGACGGCGGTACGTCGACCAGGTGGACCAGGTGTCGCCGACCCGCTGGCAGGCCAGCGGGAAACAGAAGCCGATCGCGCTGATCTGCACCCCGGCGGAGGCGAGCACGGGCGCCGCGTCGGAGCTGAGGTAGTCGAGGTTCGCGCCGTTCCAGCGGGCGATCACCGCGGTGAACTTGGTGGTCAGATAGGCGATGTTGAACAGATAGCCGGCCACGATGATCAGCAGGCCGGCCCGCAGCCACCCCTGCACCTGAAGCGCCCAGCGCCCGCACATGACGCTCATCGCGACACCCGAGACGGTCAGCGCCGCGAGATAGAGCACGATCATCTCGCGGACGAACGGTTCGTTGGCGTAGTACGTGTCGAAGTCCACCAGCCGCTCCACTGGCGAGTCGCCGAGGACGAAGAGCACGACCAGCGCCACGATCACGACGCTGTAGCCGATGATCCAGCGGCGCGACACCCGGCGGGTCGACTCCGCCGGCCCGCCGCGCCAGTTGACGATCAGCACCAGACAGGCGGCGCTGAAGGCGCTCAACAGGCAGTAGACCAGCGGCGCCGACACATTCGTGATCCCGATGACGTCGTTGACCTCGCCGATGGTCGGAGGGGCCGCGAAGAAGAACACCAGCCCGGCCAGCGCCATCAGCGTGCACACGGAGCGCAGCAGCGGATCGCGCCAGGACCTCGACAGCGCGGGCGCCTTGACCAGGAGGGCGGCCGCCATGGCGACGGCGGGAATGTAGTAGCTGGACCCGTCCACGGTGAGTCGGCGCCCTCAGCCCTGCGGCCCGCGATAGCCCAGGGTGGCCTCGATCCGGCCGGCGAGACCGTCACGCCGTACGGGTCCGCGCAGCGCCGAACCCGCGAGCCACACCCGGCACTTGCTCGCCAGCAGCAACCCGAAGCTCTCCGCGTCCTTCTCGTCGGCCAGGTCCGAGCGGGTGCGGGCCGCCACCCTGAGGACGGTCGCCTGGAGGTCGGCGTCGTCCGAGAGCATGCGGGCGGCGACGGCCGCGCCCTCCACGTGGTGGCTGCAGTGCCCGGCGTTCATGTGCCACAGCTCGTGGCCGAGGATCACCAACTGGTGGTCGGGCGCGGTGCGTTCCTCGACGACCACGAGGTCCTGGTCGGCCATGTCGAGCCAGAGCCCGCTGGCGGTGCCCGGCGGGAACGCGGCCGTACGGAACTGCACGGGACGCCCACGCCGTCGGCTCATGGCGTCGCACAGCGCGGCGTACAGATCGGCGGGCTCCGCCGGTGCCGGCAGTGAGAGCTCGTCGACCAACTCGCCGCACAGACGGCGCATGTCCTTTCCTATGCCCACAGAATCCCCCGGATCACGACTCGGGCCGCTTGACGCTCTCCAAGAGCATGTCCAGCCACTCGGCGACCTTGTCCCGGTGCTGGTCGGTGGGCAGCTGTGCGGCCCGCCAGGCGATGCCGCGGACCCCGTGGTCCTGCAGCAGTCGCTCCAGCGGATCGTGGGCGGACGCCAGTGCCGCCTCGCGCTCCCGGTCGGCGAGCCGCTGGAGCAGCTCCTGCTCGGTGTGCTGGAGGGCGCCCGCGAGCGCCTCGGGGTCCTCCGCGGTGAGGAATCCGGCGTGCACCCGGAAGAACCGCTGGATGGCGTCGCAGTGCTCCATCGTGGGGCGCCGGTCGCCGTTGATGAGGGCGCCCGCCTGCTGGCGCGACATACCGGCGCCGTCGGCGATCTCCTGCTGGGTGTAGCGGCGGCCGCCCGGCTTCAGCCGGGTACGGCGCAACAGGTCGAGACGCTGCAGGAAGCGGGCCTGGAGATCGGGCTCGCCCGCGGGCCGCCCGTTGAGCAGCGATCTGACCACGACCTCGGGGACTCCGGAGGCCGCGGACAGCCGCCGGACGTCGAACACCTCGTCGTGCGGCGCACCGAGCCGGTCGGCCAGCCCGGTGACTCGGGCCACGACGGCCGGCAGCAGACCCGTCGCCGTGGCGCCCGGAACCTCGAAGCCATCCGTCACCGACACTTCTCTCCCACGTCTCTGTCGACCGCTCTGGTGGAACCGGATTCCTCGGACGTGAAGCCCCTGTGGGAATTCCGGATGTGCGGAGTGAACCGCCCGAAGACCGGAGAGTAGCCCTTTGGTCGAACTCACATCCAGGTCTCGCCACAACTGTGGCGGGATTCAGCCGTCAACGGGCGTCAAATGCCACGATAGTTGACACCGCTCGGCCAGGGGTAGCAGGATCACGACGCCGCGATAGGGCCGCATAGGCAAGAGGGGTGGACCTCCCGATGGCATACCAGGCAGGAGGGTCCCGGCCGCAGCCGCGACCAGCCCCCGAGAGTCGTGAGGCCCAGGCGTATCTCCAGGACTATGCCGCGCTTCTGGAGGCCGTCACCTTTCCCTCCGTCGTCGTCGACCACCGCTGGGACGTCGTCCTGGCGAACGGTGCGTTCGAGACACTTTTCCGCGGTGTGGGCCCGCATCCCACCGCCATGCCGGGGGACAACTTCCTCCGGTTCGTCCTGTTCCATCCGGACGCGGGCACGGTCCTCGGCGAGCACGAGTCGAGCTGGTGTCTGCCGATGCTGGCGCACTTCGCCGCCGCCGTCGAGCGGCACGGCCACGACCACGGACTCCAGTCGATCCTCCGGGACATCGCCCAGGACCCGATCATGGACGCCGCCTACCGGCACGGCCTGCCGCACTGGATCCGCTCGGTCGGCCCGGACGCCGTCGAGCACGACGGCGCGGTCCGGCCGCTCCTGCATCCCGACCCGCGCTGGGGCCGCACGGACTGCCGCATCGTCGGGGAGACTACCAAGACCCTTCAGGGCATGGGCTACACGCGGCTGACGCTGGTCCTGCGCGAGGCCCGCCGCCCGCCCGCGCGGCGCACGCGACGCGCGTCGAGTCATCTGAGCGTGGTGCACACCGCGGAGGCGTAGCACCCGTCACGCAAGCCGTTGGTCCTTCACCACACGGTCGACCGGTGCCCCGCGCTTGGCCGCCTGGATCTGCTCGTACACATGGGTCCGCAGCTCGGCGAAGCGCGGGGCCACCCGGGTGTGCAACTGGTCGCGCCCGGCCGGGAGATCGATCTTCAGCTGCTCCTGGACGACGGTCGGGGAGGAGGACAGGATCAGCACCCGCTCGCCGAGATACACCGCCTCGTCGATGTCGTGCGTCACGAAGAGGATCGTGATGCCCCGCTGCCGCCACAACCCGCGGACCAGGTCCTCCAGTTCGGCGCGGGTCTGCGCGTCCACCGCCGCGAACGGCTCGTCCATGAGCAGCACATCGGGCTCGTACGCGAGCGCGCGGGCGATCGCCACCCGCTGCTGCATGCCGCCCGACAGCTGCCACGGGTACGCGCCCGCCGCGTCGGTGAGGCCGACCGACTCCAGCGCGTCGGCGACCAGTTCGCGGCGCCTAGCACTCGACAACTTCTTCTGTTTGAGGGGGAGTTCGACGTTCTCCCGGACCCGCATCCAGGGGAAGAGACTTCGCCCGTACTCCTGGAAGACCACGGCCATCCCGGGCGGCGGCCCGGTCACCCGCTCGCCTCCGAGGAGGACGTCACCGGCAGTGGGCGTCAGCAGTCCGCCCACGCACTTGAGCAGTGTCGTCTTGCCGCAGCCCGACGGGCCGACGAGACACACCAGTTCGCCGGCCTCGACCGTGAAGGTGAGGTCGCGTACCGCCTCCACGCGGCGGTCCGACCCCTCGTAGACCTTCTGGAGGCCGCGTACGTCGAGCATGGAGCGCCCTTTCGAGAGGTTCACGTTCGAGAGGTTCACGAGGACCGCCGGGAGACGTCGCGCAGACCGTGGTACCAGCCGAGCACCCGCCGCTCGACCAACCGGAAGAGAACCGACAGCACGAAACCGAGCAGCCCGAGCAGCAGGATCCCGGTCCACATGTCGGGGATGGCGAAGCCGCGCTGGAACTGGACGATGGTGAAGCCGAGCCCGTTGCTCGCGGCGAACATCTCACTGATGACCATCAGGATGATGCCGATGGACAGGGCCTGCCGCAGCCCCGCGAAGATCTGCGGGCTCGCCGAGCGCAGCACCACGTGCCGCAGCCGGGCGACCCCTGTGATGCCGTACGAGCGGGCCGTCTCCGACATCACCGAGTCGACCGCACGGACGCCCTCCACGGTGTTGAGCAGGATCGGCCAGACACAGCCGCTCGCGATCACGGCGATCTTCATGGTGTCCCCGATGCCCGCGAACAGCATGATGACCGGCACGAGCACCGGTGGCGGCACCGCGCGCAGGAACTCAAGCACCGGCTCGCACACGGCCCGTACCCTGCGGTACGAGCCGATCACGGTGCCCAGCGCCACACCGGCGACGGCCGCGCACGCGTAACCCGCGCTCAGCCGCAGCACGCTCGGCAGTACGTCCTCGCGCCACCGCTCAGCCGTCCACACGTCCGGGAACGTGGTGAGGATCGTGCGCAGCGGCGGCCAGTAGACGTCGGTGCTGTCGTCCGAGGCGACCCACCAAAGCGCGACCAGCAGCGCGGGCAGCGCGACGACGAAGAACACCCGCAGCAGGACGCCCCTCACACCGCCACCTCCCCGCGCACCGACTGGTGCCAGGCCAGCGCCCGCCGCTCGACGGTCCGCGCGCCCACGTTGATCAGCAGCCCGAGCAGTCCGGTGACCACCACCAGCGCGTACATCTCCGGCACGGCCTGCGAGGTCTGGGCGACGGCGATCCGCGCGCCCAACCCCGGTGCCCCGATGACGAGTTCGGCGGTAACCGCGAGGATCAGCGCCACCGCGGCGGCCAGCCGCACACCCGTCATGACGTACGGGAGGGCCGTGGGCCAGAGCACGTGCCGGATCCGTGCCCAGGTGCCGAGGCCGTAGGAGCGGGCCGTCTCCTCGGCGACCGGGTCGACGTCCCGGACGCCGTACATGACCTGGACGAGGACCTGCCAGAAGGACGCGTACACGACCAGGAGGAGGACCGAGCGCAGTTCGGTGCCGAACAGCAGGACGGCCAGCGGGATCAGGGCGACCGAGGGGATCGGGCGCAGGAACTCGATCGTCGAGGCCGTCGCCTCGCGGAGGTAGGGCGTGACCGAGATCAGAACTCCCGCCAGGATTCCGGCCGTCACCGCGATCGTGAGCCCGATCGCCCAGCCGGTGAGCGTGTCCCCGAGCGCGGTCCAGAACGCCTCGTCGGCGAGCTCCGTCGCGAGCGCGTCGGCTATGCGGCTGGTGGGCGGGAAGTACTCGTCCTTGACGAGGCCGAGCCGCGGCACCGCCTCGCCCAGTGCGAGGAAGACCGCGAGCCCGGCCGCGCCCAGGAGGGCGTTGGTGCCCCTCACGGCAGCAGCTTGTCCAGGTCCGGGGCCTTGTCGAACAGGCCGTCCTGCACGCCCAGTTCGGACAGCCGCTCGATCGAGGCGCGGTTCGGCTCGGCCGGCCACCGGGGCAGGGTCAGCGTCTCCAGGAGGTTCTTCGGGATCTTCGTGTACGTGGCGATGATCTCGCGGGCCTCGTCCGGGTGGCTGTCGGCGTACGCGAGGGACTCGGCGGTCGCCTCCTGGAACTTCTTCACCATCTCCGGGTTCTTCTGTGCGTACTGCTGGGAGGTGAAGTACATGGCCACGGTGAGGTCCGGCGACACGTCGACGAAGAGCGACGCGATACTGGTGCCGCCCTGGGACTTGATGGTGGCGAGCGCGGGTTCCACCACACAGGCCGCGTCCACCTGGCCGTTCGCGAGCGCGGCCGGCATCTGGTCGAAGGGCATCTCCACGAACTCGACCTTGGACGGGTCGCCGCCGTCCTTGCGGACCGACTCCCTGGTCGAGGTGTCACAGATGTTGTTGAGCGTGTTGGCGGCGACCTTCTTGCCCTCCACGTCCTTCGCGGACTTGAGGGGGCTGCCCTTCTTCACCGCGAGCTCCGCGAAGTCGGCGCCTTCCTTGCCGGTCGACGCGACACCGTTCGACACGGCCTCGACCGGCATGTTCTTGGACTGGGCGACCAGCAGGGACGTCATGTTGCTGAAGCCGAAGTCGAACTGGCCGGAGACGACACCGGGCACGATCGCCGCACCGCCCTGGGCGCTCGTCAGCGACAGCTTGATGCCGCGTTTGCTGTAGAAGCCCTTCGACTGGCCCAGGTACAGGGGCGCGACGTCGATGATGGGGATGACGCCGGCCTTGATCGTGGTGGTACCACCGCCGGACGCCTTGTCGTCGTCCGACCCGGCGGAGTCGGACGAACCGCAGGCCGTCGCGGTGACGAACACGGCGCCGGCCGCGAGGCCGATGAGCAGACGACGCATGACTCCCCCTCTGGACCACTGGGACAGTTCCTCGACAGGCTGTGCGCAGACCGCACAGAAGTGCTCAGCGGGAACGTAGAACCTCGCCGGGAGCGGGTCAATGCTCTTGACACGCAAGGTCGTTGACAGTTGCCGAAGTGTGCTCCTAGCGTGCGCAGTGCGCACCCCCGTGCGTCCCGTGGAGGCGATGATGCCTGCTGGAGCCCGCGAACCGCACTTCGTCCGTTCCTTCGAGCGCGGCCTCGCGGTCATCCGCGCCTTCGACGCCGAGCACCCGGAACTGACGCTCAGTGAGGTGGCACGGCACACCGACCTCACCCGCGCGGCGGCCCGCCGCTTCCTGCTGACGCTCTTCGACCTGGGATACGTGACGACGGACGGGCGGATGTTCCGGCTCACCCCGCGCGTCCTCGAACTCGGCTACTCGTACCTGTCCAGTTTCACCCTGCCGGAGATCGCCGAGCCGCACTTGGAGCAACTCGTCGCGCAGATAAGGGAGTCGTCGTCCCTGTGCGTCCTCGACGGCGACGACATCGTGTACGTGGCACGGGTGCCCACCCACCGCATCATGACCGCGACGATCACGGTCGGCACCCGCTTCCCGGCCCATGTCACCTCCGTGGGGCGGGTGTTGCTCGCGCAGCTGCCCGACGAGGACATCGACGCCCGGCTCGTCCGCGCGGACCTGCGCGCTCTCACGGGCCGCACGATCGTCTCGGCCGACCTGCTGCGCACCGAACTGCGCCGGGTCCGCCGACAGGGGTACGCGATCGTCGACCAGGAACTGGAGGAGGGGCTGCGCTCGGTCGCCGTCCCGGTACGGGACCGGGACGGCGAGGTGGTGGCGGCGGTCAACATCCCCGTGCACGCCAGCCGCAACTCCGTCGACTCCGTACGCCGTGACCTGCTGCCGCACCTGCTGGCCACGGTCGCCCGGATCGAGGCGGACCTGGGGTCCGTCCGGCGGATCGGGTCGGAGACGCGGTAGGAGTCGTCACAGGTCGAGCACGAGGCGCTTCCCGCGGCACCGGGACACACAGATGAGCATGGTCTCGCCGGCCTCCCGCTCCTCGTCCGTGAGCACCGAGTCCCGGTGGTCCGGGGTGCCTTCGAGTACGTCCGTCTCGCAGGTCCCGCAGGTGCCCTCGGTGCAGGAGAAGAGCACCTCGACCCCCGCGGACCGTACGGTGTCGAGCACGGAGACGTCCGCGGGGACGGTGAGCGTGTGACCCGAGCGCTCCAGGACCACCTCGAACTCCGTTTCCGCGCCCGTCTCCTGGACCTTGGGCTGGAACCGCTCGACGTGCAGCGAGCCCTTCGGCCACTGTGCGCACCGCTCCTCCACGGCGTCCAGCAGCGGCCCGGGACCACAGCAGTAGACGAGGGTGCCGGGCTGCGGGCTGCCGAGTTCGGAGTCGAGATCGAGCAGCCCGGCCTCGTCCTGCGGGACGACGCGCACCTTGTCCCCGTACGGGCTCAACTCCCCGACGAAAGCCATGGAGTTGCGGGTACGACCGCCGTACAGCAGTGTCCACTCCGCGCCCGCCGCCTCGGCCTCCGCCAGCATCGGCAGGATCGGGGTGATGCCGATGCCGCCCGCGACGAAGCGGTAGCGCGGCGAGGGTTGGAGGGCGAAGTGGTTGCGCGGGCCGCGCACGCGGACCTTGTCGCCCGCCTCCAACTGCCCGTGGACATGGGCGGATCCGCCGCGTCCGTCGGGTTCGCGCAGGACCGCGACGCGCCAGGAGTGCCGGTCGGCAGGGTCACCGCACAGGGAGTACTGCCGCTCCAGGTCCGGGCCCAGGATCACATCGATGTGGGCGCCCGGCTCCCAGGCCGGCAGCTCCTCGCCCAGCGGATGGCGGAGGGTGAGGGCGAGCACGCCTTCGGCGGCCAAGTCCCGTCGCTCGACGACGAGTTCGGCTTCGTAGGAGGTCATGAGCCGTTTCCTTGGGGGACGTTCGGGCCGCGTGGACCGTTCGGCACGTTCGGGTCGCGCGGAGTGTGCCCTTCGGGGTGGCCGAGCATCCACTCCCACATCTCGATCGGATCCTCGGCGCTGTGCTCGGCCCCGCAGTGACAGGTGCCGTGCAGCACATCGGTGCCCGGCAGCCAGTCGATGCGGTAGATCTCGCCGGTCGGGCTGGTCACTGGACCTTCTCCATGGGCTTCTCGCCCTCCTCGACCAGCCGGGCGAGGATACGGCGGGCGGCCAGACCACCGGTGTCGATGTTGATGCTCAGCTCCTGGTAGCCGGTCCGCTCGGTCCCCAGCGTCTTCTGCAGCAGATTGAGCGCGTCCACGTCCTGCATCACTACGGTGTGGTTGTTGCCCCGCAGGAACTCGGTGACCTCGGCGTCGTCGGTCGCCCAGTCGCGCGAGACCATCCAGAAGTCGTACACCTTGCCGTCGGCGGACGGCGTGATGGCGTACGTGATCTCCGTGTGGAAGCCGTTCGGGTCGCTGCCGTCCGCCTCGGGCACCATACCGACCGGGGCGATCCGGCTGTGCAGCAGATACAGACACGGCGCGTGGTACTCGATGTCCTGCCAGCGGGTGATCCGCCCCTCGATACCGGTCGACCTGGCGTAGAACGGCGGGCACTCGGCGTCGTCCATGTGCCGGCTGACCCGCACGATGCCCGCGCCCTCGTCCACCTCGGTGGTGATCGGCGTCTCGGCGACCTCCGGGGTGCCGATGTAGCCGCCGTGCAGATACGTCTCGTGGGACAGGTCGAGGAGGTTGTCGACGAGGAGGCCGTAGTCGGCGTCGATCGGCTCCATCCCGCTGACGGTGACCCAGCCGGGGGAGTCCAGGTGCCTGGCCCGCGGAATGGTCTCCGGGTCGGCGAGGGCCGGGTCGCCTATCCACACCCAGATCAGGGCGTCCTGCTCGACCACCGGATAGGAGGCGACCCGGGCGGTGCGGGGGACGCGTTTCTGACCGGGCACGTACACGCACGCACCCGTCGTGTCGTACGTGAAGCCGTGGTAGCCGCAGACGATCCGGTCGCCGTCGAGCCCGCTCTCCGAGAGCGGATACCTGCGGTGCACGCAGCGGTCGTGCAGGGCGACCGGCCGGCCGTCGTCCTCGGTGCGGTAGAAGACGAGCGGCTCACCGAGAACCGTCCGACCGAGCAGCTCCCGCCCCACCTCGTGGGCGTAGGCGGCGACGTACCACTGATTCCTGGCGAAGGCGGTCATATGAGGCATGGGCGGTCCCGTCCCTGAGAGCGGGGCTCCGTCGCCCCGCGTGCCGTGGTTGCCATCAGAGTCGTGACCCTTGCGGGGGCTCCGCAAGGCGGCTTCCGCGAGACGGAAGAGCTCTCGCCGGTGTCCGTATCTGTGGGTTGCGTGGCCGTGCGGCCATGGCGGGGTGAGGGCTTGATTCGGACACTGGAGGTGTGGCCGGAGGTGCCGGCGGACGGAGTAGCAGGTGGTGGCGATGGTGAACGTTCATTCCGCAGCCGGAGTGCAGGTGCCGGATTCCAAATTGGCGAACGAGGCGACTCAGCTAGTCCGGGACAGTACGAGTGATCTCATTTACGATCATTCGCGGCGGGTGTACTTCTTCGGCAGTCTTCAAGGCCGCAATCGGGATCTCAGCTTCGACCCGGAACTGCTGTATGTCGCGGCGATGTTCCATGACCTCGGATTGGGGGAGCCGTTCCATGACAGCGGGCGCCGGTTCGAGGTGGACGGAGCCGACGAGGCGCGACGCTTTCTGCAGGCAAGGAAGGTGCCCGAGGACAGCATTCGCCGGGTGTGGACCGCTGTCGCCCTGCACACGACTCCGGGCATCCCGGAATTCATGGAGCCGGAGGTGGCTCTGGTGACCGCGGGCGTGGAGACCGATGTGCTGGGCATCGGATATCACGAGATCTCAGAGGCGGAGCGTTCCGCCGTGGTGGCTCTGCATCCCCGTCCCGACTTCAAGAACCGCATTCTGGGTGCCTTCACCGAAGGTGTGCGGCCCAAGCCGGAAACCACGTTCGGCAATGTCAAGGCCGATGTCCTCGCCCACTATGTGCCTGGTTTCGAGCGTGGTGACTTCGTCCGCACCATCCTGGATTCCCCGTGGCCCGAGTAGGAGCGCACTCCGCGGATCGAGTGGTGGCCATCACCGCATTCGACGGCGTGCAACTGCTCGATGTGA
The DNA here is from genome assembly GCF_042715345.1 of Streptomyces sp. NPDC058697. Taxonomy (NCBI): domain Bacteria; kingdom Bacillati; phylum Actinomycetota; class Actinomycetes; order Kitasatosporales; family Streptomycetaceae; genus Streptomyces; species Streptomyces sp. NPDC058697. The sequence continues at coordinate 68,383 of NZ_JBHXSU010000026.1, read as the reverse complement.
CCGGCCCCGCCGAGGTGTTCGGGACGGCCAACATGTTCGGTGCCCGCTATGACGTCCGGACCGTCTCGCCGGGCGGCGCGGACGTGCGTACGTCCTCGGGCGTGCGGATCGGAGTGGACGGTGCCCCGGAAAGCCTGCCCGCACGGCTTGGCACCGTGGTCGTGCCCGGCCGGCGCGACTGGCGGCAAGCGGTCGCCGACGTGGACGTCGTGGAGTGCGTCACCGAGGTCGTACGCCGATCCGGCCGGGTCACCTCGGTGTGCGCCGGAGCCTTCCTTCTCGCGCACATCGGGGTGCTGGACGGGAGGCGAGCGGCCACCCACTGGCGGCTGGCCGACGAACTGGCGGCGGCCTATCCGCGGGTGAGCGTGGAGGCGGACCCGGTCTTCGTCAAGGACGGGCACGTCACCACCTCCGCCGGTATCACCGCGGGCATCGACCTGGCACTCTCCCTGGTAGAGGACGACCACGGCCCTGACCTGGCACGCGACGTGGCACGTGAACTCGTCGTCTTCATGGCCCGTCCCGCCGGCCAGTCCCAGTTCAGCGTCCGCCTGATTCCGCGGGAGGCCAGGCATCCCCGGCTGCGACGCGCGATGGACACGGTCGTGGCCGACCCGGCGGCTCCGCACAGCCTGGACACACTCGCCCGGGACGTAGGCGTCAGCCCCCGCCATCTGACCCGCCTGTTTCGCAGCGAAACCGGCATGACGCCAGGTCAGTACCTCGAATCCGCAAGGCTGGAGAGTGCCCGCGCCATACTCGAAACCGGCGACGAACCCGTCGAAGCCGTGGCCGGCCGGTCCGGTTTCGGTTCTTCGGAGACCATGCGCCGCGCTTTCCACCACACGCTGGGGGTGACACCCACCACGTACCGGGCACGTTTCAGATCCACCGATCCCGGTCGCTGAAGGCGCTGTCGGGTTCGCCGTACCGAGGACGGCCGGCTGGGCACCAACAGTTGGATGGTGGCGCAATCCATCTGCGACGATCCCTGCGTGGACTACCCGAACGATCAGCACCCCGCGGCCCCTGTCCGCTCCGGAATTCCGGAGCACGGCCGTATCCCGAAGTACTACGCGGTCAAGGCGCGGATCTCCGCCCTCGTCGACGAACTCGGCGAGGGCGGGCTGCTCCCCACCGAGCGGGACCTGTCCGAGCGGTACGAGGTCGCGCGGGAGACCGTGCGGCAGGCGATCCGTGAACTGGTGCTGGAAGGGCGGCTGCGCAGGCAGGGGCGTGGCACGGTCGTCGCGGGCCCCAAGCTGGAGCAGCCCCTTTCGCTCGCCAGCTACACCGAAGGCGTACGACGCCAGGGACGCACCCCCGGCCGCAACCTCGTCACCCTCGACCGCTTCCCCTGCCCCGAGGCGCTCGCCGCCGAGACAGGGCTCTCGCGCGGCGAGCCCGTCTGGCATCTGGAGCGCGTGCTGCTCGCGGACGACGAGCGGGTCGGCCTGGAAAGCACCTACGTCTCCGTGGCCCGCCTGCCCCGCCTGGACGCCGACTTCGAACCCGACTCCTCCTTCTACGCCTACCTCCACCAGCAGGGCATCGCCTTCGGAGACGCCGACGAACGCATCGAGACGGTGCTCGCCACCCCGCGCGAGGCCCTCCTCATCGGCACCCCGCCCGCCCTTCCGATGCTGCTGATCCACCGCGTCTCGCGGGACACCGACGGGCAGCCGCTGGAGCGGGTGCGGACGCTGTTCCGGGGGGACCGGTTCTCGTTCACGACCCATCTGCGCGGCTGAAAAACACCCTCCGCCGACCCGTCCGAATATAACGAAAAGATAACGGGTCTAGCCCAAACGTGATGGTCAGTTCACGCTCTCGTTGTGAGCCGGACCCTTCCGGTTCCCCGATCCCGAGGAGCGTGGCCGTCGTGAGAGTGATAGTCGTCGGAGCCGGCGTGGTGGGCACCATGCACGCCTGGCAAGCAGTGGAACGCGGCCATGAGGTCGTACACATCGAGCGCGAGGCGGAGGCTCGCGGCGCGTCTTTGCGCAACTTCGGCCAGATCTGGGTGAGTGGCCGCGCGGGGGGCGAGGAACTGGAGACCGCGCTGCGGGCGCGGGAGCTGTGGGAGGAGATCGGCGGCCGGATCCCCGGACTCGGCTTCCGCCCGAACGGCTCCCTGACCCCCGTCCGCGGCGACCTCGAACTCGCCGTCGCCGAGGCCGCCGTAGCCCGTGAGGACGCACCCGCCCGCGGCTACAAGCTGCTGACGCCCGACGAGGCGCGCGCCCTGAACCCCGCCCTGCGTGGCGAGTTCACCGGGGCCCTGTACTGCGAGCGGGACGCGGCCGTGGAGCCGCGCACCGCACAACTCGCCCTGCGCGCCGAGCTGTTGAAGTCGCCGCGGTACACCTTCCTGCCCGGCAGGGAGGTCCGCGAGGTCATCGGTCACCACGCCGTCCGTGACGACCACGGGGACGTGCACAGCGGGGACGTCGTCGTCCTCTGCACGGGCGCATGGCTCGGCGGCCTGGTCCGCGAGCTGGCCGGACCCGACCTGCCCGTCCGCCGCGTACGTCTCCAGATGATGCAGACCGACCCGCTGGGCGAGCCGCTCACCACCTCCGTCGCCGACGCCGACAGCTTCCGCTACTACCCGGCGTACGACTCCGCGGCCCTGGACGAGCTCAACGCCCGCCGGCCGCAGGCCGAGACGGCCGCGCGCCACCGAATGCAAATGCTCATGGTGCAGCGCGCCGACGGCGGGCTGACCATCGGCGACACCCACGAGTACGAGCACCCGTTCGCATTCGACACCCTCGAAGACCCCTACGACCACCTCACCGAGGTCGTCGAGTCCTTCCTCGGCCGCCCGCTGCCGAAGATCCGGCGCCGCTGGGCCGGGGTGTACGCGCAGTGCACCGACCCGAGCCGGGTCGTGCACCGGCAGCAGATGCGCGACGGGGTGTGGCTGGTCACCGGGCCCGGCGGGCGCGGCATGACCTGCTCGCCCGCGATCGCCGAGACGACCGCCAAGGAGCTGGGATGGTAAACGACCCCGAGAACATCCGACTTGTCGTGCTCGACATGGCCGGTACGACCGTCGCCGACGGCGGCCTCGTCGAGCGGGCCTTCACGGCCGCGGCACAGCGGCTGGGCGCCGATCCCGAGGCGATGCTGGACTACGTCCGCGCCACCATGGGCGAGTCCAAGATCTCCGTCTTCCGGCATCTGTTCGGGGAGGAGGCGAAGGCCCAGGAGGCCAACAAGGCCTTCGAGGAGGCGTACGCGGAGCTGGTCGACGGCGGGCTCGTCGCGCCGATCCCCGGTGCACGCGAGGCGATCGAGCAGCTCAGGTCCCAGGGCCGCACGGTCGTACTGACCACCGGCTTCGCGCGCACCACACAGGACGCGATCCTGGCCGCGCTCGGCTGGCAGGACCTGGTCCCCCTGACGCTGTGCCCCGCCGACGCCGGGGGCCGGGGGCGCCCCTACCCCGACATGGTCCTCAGCGCGTTCCTGCGGACCGCGGCGGCGGACGACGTCCGGCAGATCGCGGTCGTCGGCGACACCTCGTACGACATGCTCAGCGGGGTCCGTTCGGGGGCGGGCATGGTCGTCGGTGTCCTGACCGGCGCGCACGACGAGAACGCGCTGCGGGCGGCCGGGGCCACCCAAGTGCTGGGTTCCGTGGCGGAGTTGCCGGGAGCGCTCGCATGAGCAGCGGCATCCGCTTCGACTCGGTCACGGTCGCCTACGACGGGAACGTCGTCCTCGACGCGCTCGACCTCACCGTCGAACCCGGCGAGGTGATGGCCCTGCTCGGGCCGTCCGGGTCCGGCAAGACCACCGCGCTGCGGGCGGTCGCCGGGTTCGTGCGGCCCGCCTCCGGGCGGGTGTACCTGGGCGAGCGCGATGTGACCGAACTGCCGCCGCACCGGCGGGGGATCGGGATGGTCGTCCAGCAGTACGCGCTGTTCCCGCACATGCGCGTCGAGGACAACGTGGCCTTCGGGCTCAAGGCGCGCAAGGTCGCGAAGAGCGAGATACGCGGGCGGGTCGCCGAGGCGCTGGAGATGACCGGGATGGCGGCGTACGCCCGCCGCCATCCCCGGGAGTTGTCCGGCGGCCAGCAGCAACGCGTCGCCATCGCACGGGCGTTGGCCATCCGGCCCGGCGTACTGCTCCTCGACGAACCGCTGTCCGCGCTGGACGCCCGGCTGCGCTCCGGAATGCTCGCCGAACTCGCCCGGCTGCACCGGGAGTTGCCCGACGTGTCGATCCTGTACGTCACTCACGACCAGGTCGAGGCCCTGACGCTGGCCGACCGGATCGCGGTGATGGACCGGGCGCGGCTGCAGGACTGCGGGACCCCGCACGAGCTCTACCGGGCGCCGAGGACCGAGTTCACGGCCTCCTTCGTGGGCAACGCCAATCTGCTGCCGGTGACGGTGGGGGAGGGTGGCGTCTCCTTCGGAGGGCGCGAGGTCGAGGTCGCGACGGAAGGGATCGCGCGCGGCGCGCAGGCAACTCTGTGCGTACGCCCCCACCTCGTCGGCCTCGGCTCCGGACCCAACCAGCTCGCCGGAACCGTCGACGAGATCCAGTGGCGGGGCGCCACCCACCGGCTGTACGTCGACGTGGACGGCCACCGGCTCATGGCGGACCTGCGGGAACTCAAGGCTCCGCCGGCTCACGGGGACGCGGTGACGTTGCACTTCGCACCCGAGGACGCGGTGTTGCTGCCCGCGGGAGGGAGCCGTGACTGAGGTTGTTCGTCGGCTGCGGGTGAGTCGTGGCTCGTCGCGCCCACGCGGCGGTAGCCGCAAATCGAACACAGCCCCGCGCCCCTGGTTGGTGGCCCTGCCGCCAGTCGTCCTGCTCGCCCTCGTCTTCCTCTACCCCCTCGCCCTCGTAGTCCAGCAGTCCTTCCAGCCCGACACCGGTGGGACCTCGCTGCAGCCGTACTCCGACGTCCTCGGCTCCGAAGCCTTCCGCGAGGCGCTGTGGACCACCGTGTGGCTGGCGGTCGGTGCGACCGTCGGGTGCCTCGTGCTCGGGTTCGTGCTGGCGCTGATCATCGCGTTCGTGCCGTTCCCGGGGGCGCGGAGCATCGCCAGGTTCATCGACGTCTTCCTCTCCTTCCCGTCCTTCCTGATCACGCTCGCCCTGCTCTTCATCTACGGCACCGTCGGCATGGCCAACGGCCTCTGGACGGACGCCACTGGCGCGGCGGACGGGCCGTTCCAGTTCCTGACCACGCCATGGGGAGTGCTCCTCGCCGAGGTCACGTACTTCACGCCCTTCGTCGTACGGCCGCTCCTCGCCGCCTTCTCGCAGCTCGACACCGCGCAGCTGGAGGTGGCGGCCGGCCTCGGTGCGCGGCCCGCGCGGATCATCCGGACGGTGATCCTGCCGGAGGCGCTGCCCGCGCTCGCGGCCGGCGGGAGCCTCGTCCTCGTCCTGTGCCTCAACGAGTTCGGGATCGTGCTCTTCACCGGGGCGAAAGGGGTGACGACCCTGCCGATGCTCGTCTACAGCAAGGCGATCCTCGAGTCCGACTATCCGGGCGCGTGCGTGGTCGCCGTCGTCAACGTCCTGATCTCCGTGGGCCTCTACGGCCTCTACCGGGTGGTGAGCCGTCGTGCTGGTGCATAGCAGGAAGGGGAAGTGGGCCGCCTGGGTCCTGTTCCTCGTGCTCTTCCTCCCGCTGTTCGCCCTGCCCCTGCTGGTGATCCTGGCCGCGTCGTTCGCCACCAACTGGTCCAGCGTCCTGCCGTCCGGCTTCACCACCGGGCACTACGACGCGGCCACCCGCGGCGAGGCTCTCCAGGCACTCACCACCAGCCTGGTCACCGCGCTCACCGCGAGCCTGCTCGCGCTCGTCGTGGGGACCTGGGCCGCCCTCGCGGCGTCCGGGCTGAAACGACGCCAACGACGGTTCCTGGACGCCCTGTTCGTGCTGCCCGTCGCCGTGCCCTCGGTCGTCGTCGGGCTCGCGATCCTCGTCGCCTTCTCCAAGCCGCCGCTGCTGCTCAACGGCACCCGGTCGATCGTGATCCTCGCGCACGCCGTCCTCGTCACCGCGTTCGCGTACCAGTCCGTGTCGGCCGCGATCGCCCGGCTCGACCCGGCGTACGAGCAGGCCGCGGCCTCGCTCGGCGCCCGCCCCTCCTACGTCCTGTGGCGAGTGAAGCTGCCCCTGCTGCTGCCCTCGCTCACCGCCGCCGCCGGCCTCTGCTTCGCCCTCTCCATGGGCGAGCTGAGCGCCACGATGATGCTCTACCCGCCCGACTGGACTCCTCTTCCGGTCCTGATCTACGCGGCCACCGACCGCGGCGCCCTGTTCGCCGGCTCCGCGCTCGCCGTGGTCCTGATGACGGCGACGCTGATCGCCCTGCTCGCCGTCTCCCGCGTACGCACCAAAGCCTCGTACCGCTGACCAACCAGTCCCCGAACAGCCCTCTCAGCGCAAGGAGTTCACCTCGCCATGCCTCGAAACAGGATTGTCCCGATCGCCGCCCTCTGTCTCCTCGCCGCGCCGCTCACCGCCTGCGGAGGAACCTCCGCCGCCTCCGACGAGAAGGTCGTCACCGTCTACAGCGCCGACGGCCTCAAGGGCGAGAACGGCGACGGCTGGTACGACCGGATCTTCAAGGACTTCGAGAAGGAGACCGGGATCAAGGTCGAGTACGTCGAGGGCGGCTCCGGCGAGGTCGTGCAGCGTGCCGTCCGCGAGAAGCGCAACACGCAGGCCGATGTGCTCGTCACGCTCCCGCCCTTCATCCAGCAGGCCGACGGCAAGGGGCTGCTCCAGAAGTACACCCCGGCCGGATCCGACCAGGTCGGCGGCGCCGACAAGGCGGCCGACGGCACCTGGACCTCCGTCGTCAACAACTACTTCGGGTTCATCTACAACAAGAAGGAGCTCAAGCAGGCCCCCACCACGTGGGAACAGCTCCTCGACGCCAAGTACAAGAACAAGATCCAGTACTCCACGCCCGGTGTCGCGGGTGACGGAACCGCCGTGCTGATCAAGGCGATGCACGACTTCGGCGGCGAGAAGCCCGCCATGGACTACCTCCGCAAGCTCCAGTCCAACAACGTGGGTCCGTCCGCCTCCACCGGAAAGCTCGCGCCCAAGGTCGACAAGGGTGAACTGCTCGTGGCGAACGGCGATGTCCAGATGAACTTCGCCCAGGCCAAGTCCATGCCGAACCTCGCCATCTGGTTCCCGGCGACCGGCACGGGCAAGCCCACCACCTTCGCCCTGCCCTACGCGGCCGGTCTCGTCACCGACGCTCCGCACAGCGAGAACGCCAAGAAGCTCCTCGACTACATGCTGAGCCGGAAGGCCCAGCAGCAGGTCAGCGAGATCGGCGGCGGCTTCAGCGCCCGCCAGGACACCAAGGCCACCGACGCCAACGCGATCGCGCTCACCAAGCTCATGGACGGCGTGGAGGTCTTCGAGCCCGACTGGGCCGACATCGACAAGAACCTCACCTCGTACGTCGACGCCTGGAAGGACGCCACCGGAAGCTGACCGCTCCCCGCAGGCGGACCGCAGCACCGTGTTCCGGACGCGCACCTCACGTACCGCCGTGTTTCACACAGATGCCACGCGACCCTTCCCTGTCGTTTGTTGCTCTTGGAACACTCCATTCGCGCACGTTCCATCACGTACTCGCCCTCAGTACCCCTTCAGGACAAGAGGTCACCAGCCATGCCCGAAGTGAATAGGCGCCGTTTTCTCCAACTCGCAGGCGGCACCGCGGCGTTCACCGCGCTGTCGGAGAGCATCGCCAAGGCCGCGGCCATTCCCGCGGGATACCACCGCGGCACCATCGAGGACGTCGAGCACGTCGTCGTCCTTATGCAGGAGAACCGCTCCTTCGATCACTACTTCGGTGCGCTCAGAGGCGTCCGCGGCTTCGGTGACCCCCACCCGGTCACGCTCGACAACGGCAAGTCCGTGTGGCACCAGTCGGACGGCACCAAGGACCTGCTGCCCTTCCACCCGGAGGCCGACGACCTCGGCATGCAGTTCCTGGAGGGCCTGCCGCACAGCTGGCCCGACGGGCACGCCGCCTACAACAAGGGCAAGTACGACAAGTGGGTCCCCGCGAAGGGCGCCACGACGATGGCGTACCTGACCCGCGAGGACATCCCGTTCCACTACGCGCTCGCCGACACCTTCACCGTCTGCGACGCGTACCACTGTTCGTTCATCGGCTCCACCGACCCGAACCGCTACTACATGTGGACGGGCTTCACCGGCAACGACGGCAAGGGCGGCGGCCCCGTCCTCGGCAACGACGAGCTGGGCTACGACTGGACGACGTACCCGGAGCGCCTGGAGAAGGCCGGGATCTCCTGGAAGGTCTACCAGGACATCGGCAACGGCCTGGACGCGGCGGGCTCCTGGGGCTGGATCTCGGACCCGTACCGCGGCAACTACGGCGACAACTCGCTGCTGTACTTCAACAAGTACCGCAACGCCAAGGCCGGCGACCCGCTGTACGACAAGGCCCGTACCGGCACCGACGCCCGCAAGGGCGAGGGCTTCTTCGACCAGTTGCGGGCCGACGTCAAGGGCGGCAAGCTGCCGCAGGTCTCGTACATCGCCGCCCCCGAGGCCTTCTCCGAGCACTCCAACTGGCCCTCGAACTACGGCGCCTGGTACATCTCCCAGGTCCTGGACGCGCTCACCTCCGACCCCAAGGTGTGGGCGAAGACGGCCCTGTTCATCACCTACGACGAGAACGACGGCTTCTTCGACCACCTCGTCCCGCCGCTGCCGCCGCGCGACGCGGACCGCGGCAAGTCCACCGTCGACGTCGGCCCGGACCTCTTCGCGGGCAGCTCGACCCATGTCGCGGGCCCCTACGGGCTCGGCCCGCGCGTGCCGATGATCGTCGTCTCGCCCTGGAGCAAGGGCGGTTACGTCTGCTCCGAGACCCTCGACCACACCTCGATCGTCCGGTTCATGGAGCGCCGCTTCGGCGTCGAGGAGCCGAACATCTCGCCCTGGCGGCGGGCCATCTGCGGCGACCTGACCGCCGCCTTCGACTTCTCCCGCAAGGACAGCAAACCGGCCGACCTCCCGGACACCGACGCGTACGAGCCGCCGGACAAGGACCGGCACCCGGACTACAAGCCGACCCCGCCCGCGGATCCCAAGCTGCCGAAGCAGGAGCGCGGTCTGCGGCTCGCCCGCCCGCTCCGGTACGCGCCCTGGATCGACGGCTCGGCCGACCCGAAGGCCGGGAAGTTCACGCTGACCTTCGCCTCGGGCAAGAAGGCCGGCGCGTCCTTCCACGTGACCTCCGGAAGCCGCACCGACGGACCCTGGACGTACACCACCGAGGCCGGCAAGAGCGTCTCGGACACCTGGAACTCCGCCTACTCGAACGGCTCGTACGACCTGACCGTGCACGGGCCCAACGGCTTCGTACGCGTCTTCAAGGGCCCCGGCAAGACCGCCGGACCCGAGGTCACCGCACGGCACGACGGCGACGACATCGAGCTGACCTTCACCAACAAGGGCTCCCGCACGGCCGAGCTCAAGCTCACCAACGGCTACGGCGGCAGGCCGAAGTCGATCCGGGTACGGTCCGGCGCGACCGTCAGGCACACCGTGGACCTGGGGGCGAGCAAGCGCTGGTACGACCTCACCGTGTCCGACGCGGGCGGTTCGTTCGTGCGCCGGTTCGCCGGGCACGTCGAGAACGGCCGGGTGGGCGTCAGCGACCCCGCGATCGCCAGGGCCTAGAGGGTGCGATTCGCCATCGGAGATGCGATGAGTCCCACATCGCACGGACTGGTCAGGTACTGGCGGACCCGGGGTACTGTGCCCCGGTGACCACGCATTCGAACACTCCTGCAGGTTGGTACCCGGATCCTCAGGGTCTGCCCCAGACGCTGCGTTACTGGGACGGCGTTCAGTGGACCCAGCACACCAACCAGGACCAGCAGCAGGCTCAGGCCGCTCAGCCGGTCCAGCACGTGCAGCAGCATCAGCAGCAGCCTGGGTACCAGCAGCCGGCGCAGCAGGTTCCGCAGCAGGCGGGAGGGTTCGATCCGCGCGTGCAGCAGATGGTGCACCAGCAGGCCGGAGTCGCACCGAACTCCGCCGGCGGGGGCACGCTGTTCACCGAGCCGGTCCTGGTGGTGAACCAGAAGGCCAAGCTGATCGAGCTGACCAACGAGTACAAGGTCATGGACCAGCAGGGCAACCAGCTCGGCTCGGTGGTGCAGGTCGGACAGGGCACGCTGAAGAAGGTGCTGCGCTTCTTCGCGAGCCTCGACCAGTTCATGACGCACAAGCTGGAGATCCGCGACGCGTACGGTCAGCCGCAGCTGCTGCTGACCCGGCCCCGCAAGTTCATGAAGTCGCGGGTGCTCGTGGCGCGTCCGGACGGTTCGCCGGTCGGTGAGATCGCCCAGCAGAACATGGTCGGGAAGATCAACTTCGCGATCAAGGTCGACGGCAAGCAGGTCGGCGCGATCAAGGCCGAGAACTGGCGTGCCTGGAACTTCTCGATCGTGGACCACGCCGACAAGGAGGTCGCCCGGATCACCAAGACCTGGGAAGGCCTCGCCAAGACGATGTTCACGACCGCGGACAACTACGTCCTGCAGCTGCACTACCAGCTTCCCGAGCCCCTGTTGAGCCTCGTGATAGCGACGGCGCTGACCGTCGACACGGCACTCAAGCAGGACAACCGGGGGCTTGGCTGACGAATCCGTTCGTCCGTTCGTCATGGGCGTCATGAGGGAGGGCGGTCGCGGACATCCGCGGCCGCCCTCCCTCAGTCCGTCGTGCGATCCGTCGTGGCCTACAGCGGGGTGAGACGCCCGCGCTTCGGCTGCCGCGGCAGCAACGACGGCTCGTTCAGGGCCGATCCGGGCTCCAGGGCGAGAACCGCGGCCACGGGGTGTTCCTCGTCCGCCGAAACCTTCGCCGAAGTCTCGGTCGAAGGCACCGGCGTGGCGCGCGACAGTGTCACCACGCCCCAGGCCGCGACCGCCGCCCCGGCCAGTGCGAGCAGCAGTCCCGCCGCGCCGCCCTGCAGCCGCTCGCCGAGCAGCGAGAGGCCGATCACCGCGGCGGCGATCGGGTTGGCCAGCGTCACCACCGCGAGGGGAGCGCCGAGCCCGCCCTTGTAGGCGGTCTGCGACAGCAACAGCCCGCCCGTCGCGAACGCGGCGACCAGCAGCGCGACCACGATCACCTGACCGCTGAGGAGAGACTCCGAGCGGTCCGTCGCGGCGACCGTGACGGTCTGCGTGAGCGCCGAGGCGACACCCGAGGCGAAGCCGGACGAGGTCGCGTGCCGCAGCCCGGGGCGGGTGCCCGGCCTGGCCAGTACGCCGATGAGGGCCGCGGTGCTGCCCGCGACGGCCAGTGCCTGCGGGACGCTCAGCACATCGTCGGGCGCGGGCCCGGACGCCGTGACCAGCAGGGCGGCGAGCCCGGCCAGCGTCAGCGCCGTACCGCGCCACTCGACGAGCGTGACGCGCCGCCCCGCCATCCGCGCGCCCAGCGGCACCGCGGCGACGAGCGTGAGCGCGCCGAGCGGCTGGACCAGTGTGAGGGGCCCGTACTTGAGGGCGGCCACATGCAGCAGCGCCGCCGACGCGTTGAGGCCCACCGACCACCACCAGGCACCACTGCCGAGCAGCCGGAGCACCCCGGAGTCGGGGGTCCGTGCGGCCAGCCGCTGCTGGGCCACCGCCGCGGCCGCGTACGCGACGGCCGAGAACAGCGACAGGACGACGGCGACGAGCGTGGCGCTCATCGTCCGGCTCCCACGAGCTCCGGAGCGTCCTGCGCGCCGGGTGTCCCCGGCCCGCTCGGTGCCCCCGGCCCATCCGGTACGGAGCTGCCCGCGCCCACGCGCTCCCGGGTGGACGCCGTCGGTGTCGCCGCCCGGCGCGGTACGCGGATCACGGCGAGGGCGATGCCGAGCAGCGCGGCCGCCACGATCGCGTCGAGCCAGTAGTGGTTCGCCGTGCCGACGATCACCAGCAGCGTGACCAGCGGATGCAGCAGCCACAGCCACCGCCAACGGGACCGGGTCGCGGCGATCAGGCCGATCGCGACCATCAGGGCCCAGCCGAAGTGCAGTGACGGCATCGCCGCGAACTGGTTCGACAGGGAGTCGGTCTCGGGCGAGGCGCCGTACACCGTGGGCCCGTACACCTGGCCGGTGTCCACGAGACCCGTCGCGGCGAGCATGCGCGGCGGGGCGAGCGGGAACGTGAGGTGCACCACCAGGGCGGCGGCGGTGATCGCGGCGAGGGCCCGGCGAGCCCACACGTAGTGCCCGGGCCGCCGCAGGTAGAGCCAGATCAGGAAGGCCGCGGTGGCGGGGAAGTGGACGGTCGCGTAGTAGGTGTTGACGATGTGCACGAGGGTGTCGCCGTGCAGCAGCGCCGACTGTACGTCGCCTTCGCCGGGCAGACGCAGGAACCGTTCGAGGTCCCAGACCCGGTGCGCGTTGTCGAAGGCCTCACCGGTGTGGCCCGTGGCCAGTTGCCGGCCGAGCTTGTAGACGAGGAAGAGCCCCGCGACGAGCAGGAGTTCACGGACGAGGGGCGGCCGCTGTATCGCGGCCTCCCCTTCTCTTGCAGGCTCGGAACGGCTTTCCATCCCCCGGCCCCTTTGCTGACGTTCTGGTGGTGCTGGTGCGTGGTGAGCCCAGGAGGGGATCCACTCGACACAGGGGTGGGTCCTGTCCAAGGCTCATCGATACGCCAGTGTACCGATACGATCGCGTTCCGGTACACTGGCGTATCGATAGGACTTGCGCCACACTGAGGGCCGGGCCGGGGGCCACACTGGAGAGCACACGGGAGGCGGCCCCGCTCGGGGCCGCGGAGACCAGCGAGGAGAAGAGCCATGACGTCGCAGGCAGCGGACGAACCGGAGACGGTCGTCGCCTCGCGCCGCTCCAAGATCACGCCCGAGCGTGAGCAGGAGTTCTTCGACGCCGTGCTCGACCAGATCCGCGCGTGCGGCTATGACGCGCTGACCATGGAGGGCGTCGCCTCCAGCACCCGGTGCAGCAAGTCCACGCTCTACCGGCAGTGGAAGACGAAGCCGCAGTTCGTGGCGGCCGCGCTGCGAGCCAACCACTGTCCCAAGTTCATCGGTATCGACACCGGCTCGCTCGCCGGGGACCTGCGTGCGGTCGCGCGCACGGCGGGCGAGCGGTCGGACGAGGACACCAGGCTGCTCCAGGCGCTCGGGCAGTCCCTGATACAGGACGACGAACTGCAGCGGGCGCTGCGCGACGCGCTGGTTGAGCCCGAACTGGAGGCGCTCCGGGGGATGGTCCGGCGCGCGGTCGACCGCGGAGAGATCGCGGCCGACCATCCGGTCCTGGAGTTCGTGCCGGCGCAGCTGCTCGGCGTGCTCCGCGTCCGCCCCCTCCTTGAGGGGCGCCCCGCGGACGCGGACTACCTCCTGCGCTATGTGGAGGTGGCCCTGCTGCCGGCCCTGGGGCTGTCCGACACCACCTGAGACCCAGGCCGCCGTCCACGGGATGACTGGACGGTGACCTGCTCGCGCCGCACCGTGGGGACGGGGGCGGCGCGCACCCCCCGGCCGGGTGGGGTTCCTCTCCAGCGGAGAGGCGCCCCACCCGGCCGTTTGGTGTCCGGCCGGGGCCCCGGAGCCCCGACCGTCGTACGCCCTACACGCCCTACACGCCCTACACGTCCTGCCCGTTGCCGCCGCCGCCCGCGGCTTCCTTGATGCCCTTGGTGATCTCGTCGATGACCGACTGCTTGGGGGCCTTGGAGCTGACGTCGATGCCGAAGCGCACGACGACGAGCTGCTTGGAGTTGGAGGGCGCCGGGAAGACGAGCGACTCGACGTAGCCGTCGTCGCCCTTGCTCGTGACGACCTTCCAGCGGACCGCGTAGCCCTTCTGCCCGGCCACCGTCACGGCCTTGGAGGAGAGCTCGTCGTGCGAGGTGATCTTGCCGTAGCTCTTGCCGCCGTAGGACTCCTCGGCGTTCTTGGCGATGTCCTCCTTGGCGGCGGCCTCGGCGGTGGTGGCCTTGAGCTCCAGGGCGAGCGCGGGGGCGGAGTAGGCGCCGCCGAGGCTGCACTCCGCCGAGGTGTCGCCGGGGCACTTGTAGGAGCCCTTGGTGGTCACCTGCGCGCCCACCTGGATGGTCGCGCCGCTCCAGCCGTCGGGCACGGGCAGGCTGATGCCGTTGATCGGGTCCGTGGCGTAGCCGTCCTCGGACGGCAGCGGCTGCGGTATCGCGGACTCGCCGCCCTCCGGGGCACCGGGGCCGCCCTGGCCGCCGCCGTCCTGCCCCTGCGGGCCGCCCGGCTGGGTCGGCACCGGCTGGGTGTCGGCCGAATCGGTGCTGTCCGAGCCGTCGTCCGCGGTCAGCGCGTACACCCCGCCGCCGATGCCGGCGAGGACCGCCACGGCGACGGCGACGGCTATCGCCGTGCGCGCTTTGCGCCGTGGGCCGCCGGGGTGCGCGCCGGGATACGGCGAGTCCGGTGAGAACGCCGGAGGACCCCAAATGGCGCCTGACTCCGCGGGGCGGGTCTGGTCCGTCCATGTCCTACCGTCCCACCAGCGCTGCGTGGCGGGGCCGTCAATTGTCTGCCCGGGATCGGGATACCAGCCGGGGGGAGTCGCCTGCGTCATGGGTCCACCGTATGAGGCGTGGGTGAAAGCCGGATGAGAGGACCCCGGATTCGTTTCACTCAATCACCAGCCGCACCGGCTGTTTCAAGCCCCGGGGCACCCGGGGCAGCCCGTCCCGTCCCGGTGTCACCGAGCCCAGCACGCTGGGATGCCGGGCTCCGGTGCTCCTCGGGTCGGTGCCCGCGAGCCCGTGCAGCGTCAGGAAGCCCAGTACGGCGAATGCGTACGCCTCCTTCGCGGCCGACGGCAGGCCCAGTGCGTCGGAGGTGTGCAGCGGCACCCCCGGCAGCTCCTCGGCGAGCATCGCCATGAGAACCGGATTGCACGTGCCGCCGCCCGACGCGATGACCTCGGTGCCACCCACAGAACGAACGGCGTCCGCGACCGTGCACGCGGTGAGCCGGGTGAGGGTGGCGACCACGTCCTGGTACGCGGGGGCGCCGATGCCGACCGGAGCCGTTGTCGCTGCTGGGGCTGCCGGATCCGCCGGAGCTGCCGGAGTGGGCCGAGCCTCCGGGGCTGCCGGAGCTGCGGGAGCTGCTGGAGGTGCTGGGGCTGCGGGAGCCGCTGGGGTTGCCGGAGTGGGCCGAGCCGCCGGACGCGCCGGACCAGCCGGAGCTGCCGGAGGTGCCGGGGCTGCTGGGACTGCTGGAACTGCCGGGGCTGCGGGAGCCGCTGGGGTTGCCGGAGTGGGCCGAGCCTCGGGACGCGCCGGACCAGCCGGAGCTGCCAGAGCTGCCGGAGGTGCCGGGGCGGCTTGGGCTGCTGGAACTGCCGGAGCAGCGGGAATTGCCGGGGCTGCGGGAGCCGCCGGGGTTGCCGGAGTCGGCCCAGCCTCCGGAGCCGCTGGAGCTGCCGGATCCGCCGGGGCTGCCGGAGTGGGCCGAGCCGCTGGACCCGCCGGACTCGCTGGGGCTGCCGGAGCAGCGGGAACTGCCGGGGCTGCCGGAGTCGGCCGAGCCTCCGGATCCGCTGGAGCTGCCGGACCCACCAGGCCCGTCGCACCCGCCCGACCCGCCCGACCCGCCGGGGCTGCCGAAGTGGCCGGCGCGGCCCGAGTGGTCAGTGTGGCCGGATCCGGCGGAGCCTTCAGGTGCGCCAAAGCCGCCAGCAGGTAGTCCCGGTGGAACAGTTCCTTGCCCGTTGTCTTCGGTGCGGGCAGTGCGTAGTACGGATCGTTGAGGAGCCGGCGCAGCAGGGGCTCGTGGACCGTGCCGCGGGCGGCCAGTGCGCCGTTCGTGTCGTGGGTGTGGCCGGTGAAGTGGTGGACGGCCGCGTCGATGAGCGCGCCCGCGGGACCTGTGTCGAAGGCGGTGCCGTCGGGCGCGGTGAGGTTGGCGATGCCGCCGAGGTTCAGCGCGACCGGGGTGCCCGGCCTGCCGCGCAGCCACAGCAGGTCGACGAGGCTCACCAGGGGCGCTCCCTGGCCGCCGGCGGCGACGTCGCGTGGCCGGAAGTCGGCGACCACGGGCAGCCCGGTGGCCTCCGCGATCCAGGCGGGCTGACCGATCTGCAGGGTGCCGCGCACCCGCCCGCCGTCGGTCCAGTGGTAGACGGTCTGGCCGTGCGAGGCCACCAACTCGGCCCGCCCGTCGCACAGTTCACGGTCGGCGCGGAGGGCGGCCGCCGCGAAGGCCTGCCCGATGAGCGTGTCCAGGCGGCACACCTCGGCGAGGGTCGTGGCCGCCGGAGGCAGCGCCGCAGCGAGGGCCTCCCGCACCTCGGCGGCGTACACATCGCCCACCATGCCGAGCGGCCGCAGCACCAGACTGTCCCCGTCGAACCGTAGGTCGGCCGCCGCCGCGTCGATCGCGTCGTACGACGTGCCGGACATCAGGCCGATCACCCGCACCCGCCTGACCTCCTCCCCCTGCTCGACGTTCCCCTGCCGGAGCTCCACCTACTCACCCGCTCAACTCCCTTTCCGTAGCGGCTCCTTACGGAGTGTCAGAAGCGCCAGTACGCTCACCGCGCACGTCACGGCCGCGTAGTACGCCGGAATGTCCACGCTGCCCGTCCGTTCGATGGTCTCCGTGATGATGAGGCCCGCGCATCCCGAGAACACGGCATTGGACAGGGCGTAGGCGAGTCCCAGCCCGGTGTAGCGGACGCTCGTCGGGAACATCTCCGAGAGCATCGCGGGGCCAGGCCCCGCCATCAGCCCCACGACGGCGCCCGCGACGAACACGGCCCCGCCCTTCAGGGCGTTCGAAGTACCCGTGTTCTGAAGGAGGTTGAGCAGCGGGACCGCGAGGACGGTGACCAGCAGCGCTCCCGTCAGCATCACCGGCCGCCGGCCGATCCGGTCGCTGAGCAGGCCCGCCGGGATGATCGTGACCGCGAAACCCAGGTTGGCGAGGACGGTGGCGACCAGTGCCTGCTGGAACGTGGCGTTCAGCGAACTCTGCAGATACGAGGGGAGCACGACGAGGAACGTGTAGCCCGCCGCCGCCCAGCCCATGATGCGGCCCGCGCCCAGCGCGATCGCCTTCGCCACCTCACGCCCCGGCGGCCGCTGTGGCCGGGACTCCTCCCGGAGCGACTCGAAGGACGGCGTCTCGTCGAGCCGCAGGCGCAGCCACAGCGCCCCGAGCCCCATCGGCAGCGTCAGCAGGAACGGCAACCGCCAGCCCCAGTCGCCCATTTGCCCCTCGCTGAGCACGGTCGCAAGGAGCGCGGCCACTCCCGCCCCGCCCAACAGCCCCAGCGCCACCGTGAACGACTGCCACGACCCGTACAGGCCCCGCCTGCCCGGTGGCGCGAACTCCGTCATCACCGACACCGCGCCGCCGAACTCCCCGCCCGCGGAGAGCCCCTGAAGAACCCTCAGAAAGGTCAGCAGCCAGGGCGCGAGGGCGCCCACCGTGTCGTACGTGGGCAGCACGCCGATCAGTGTCGTCGCGACCGTCATGAGGACGATGACCATGATGAGTACCGGACGGCGTCCGACGCGGTCGCCGAGCCGCCCGAACAGAGCTGCGCCGACGGGCCGGAAGAAGAACGCGAGCGCGAAGGACGCGTACGTCCTGACCAGGGCCTCGGCCTCGCTGCCGCCCTCCGGCGTGAAGAACCGGGCCGCGATGACCGTCGCGAAGTAGCCGTAGACGCCGAACTCGTACCACTCGATGAAGTTGCCCACCGACCCCGCGACCAGCGCCCTGCGGGAGCGCTCCGGCCGGTCGGTCCGCAGGTCGGAGCCGTGCACCGGAGCGCCCATGCCGTTCCTCCCGCCGCCGCGACGATGTTGGAAAGTTAGTTTCAGTTCACGGCTTTTGACTGTCAATAACTTTCACCCGGGCCGGTCGGTGGTGTCGCCCGTCGTCTTCGCGCCGCCGGCGTCACCCGTCGCGGCAGCAGGTGTCCCGACCAGGCTCCATCGTGTCTTCCGGAGGGCTAGGCTCAAGGTCTGTACGTCGTTTGGGCGACCTGGGGAGGTAGCGGGATGACGGAGGCACGGCCGGGAACGGCCGCCTCGGCACCCCTCTGGGAGCGCGACGCGGAACTCGCCGCGGTCGCGGAGGCAGTCGACGCGCTGTGCGCGGGTTCGGCCTCGGGCAGCCTGCTGGTCTTCACCGGAGAGGCGGGCATCGGCAAGACCGCGCTACTCGCCGAGTCGCGCCGGATCGCGGAGACACGCAAATGCACGGTCTGGTCGGCACGCGGCGGCGAGACCATTACATCCGTTCCCTTCAACGTCGTACGGCAGTTGCTGCAGCCCGCGCTCGTGGCGCTGATGCCCGACGAGGCGCGTGAGTACTTCGGGGACTGGTACGACATCGCGGGACCCGCCCTCGGGATCGCCGAATCGGGCGACCGCCAGGCCGACCCGCAGGGCGTGTGCGACGGCCTGGTCGCGGCCGTGCGCAGGCTCGCCCGGCGCGAGTGGCCGCTGGTGCTGCTCGTCGACGACGCGCACTGGGCCGACCAGGAGAGCCTGCACTGGCTCGCCGCCTTCGCGGAGCGCCTCGACGACCTGCCCGTCCTCGTCGTGGTCGCCCGCCGCCCCGGGGACGCCACCGGCGAGAGCGCCCGCCACCTCGACGCCATCGGCGCCCTGGCAGGACCCATGCCCTCCCTGCGCGCGCTGACCCCGGACGCCACGGCCGGACTCACCCGCGCCACGCTCGGCGCGCACGCCGACGTCCCGTTCTGCCGCGAGGTCTGGGCCGTCACCGGCGGCAACCCGTACGAGACCGTGGAGCTCCTCGCCAAGGTCCAGGACAGCGACTTCGAGCCGGTCGAGGACTCGGCCTCGGAACTACGCGCGCTGAATCGCGCGGCCCGCGGCCGTGGACTCGTCGACCGGCTCGAAGGGCTCGGAGTGGACGCCACCCGCTTCGCCTGGGCGGCGGCCATCCTCGGCACGCAGATCTCCCTGGAACTGGCTGCCGAACTCGCCGGAATGCCGCGGGACGAGGCGGAGCGCTGTGCGGCACTCCTCGGCGCGGCGCGCATCCTCACCGAGGCCGACCGGACGACCGGTCAAGTCGACGACGGGGACCTGGAGTTCGTCCACCCGCTCATCGCCACCGCCGTCTACCGCTCGATCCCGGACGCGCTGCGCACCGCGATGCACGGGGTGGCCGCCTCGGTCGTCACCGCGTCGGGCCTCGGTGCCGCCGCGGCCTCCCGCCACCTCCTCGAGGTACATCCGGACGACGACCCCGAACTCGTCGAGCAGATGCGCGAGGCCGCCCGCGAGCACCTCGCCGTCGGCGCCCCGGACGCGGCCCGCCGCTGTCTGGAGCGCGCCCTGCTGGAACCGCCGCTTCCGGAGGTCCACGCGCGCGTGCTCTACGAGTTGGGCTGTGCCACGCTCCTCACCTCGCCCGCGACGACGATCGGGCACCTGCGGCAGGCACTCACGCTGCACGGCCTGGAGGAGGAACTGCGGGTCGACGCGGTCTGCCGGCTCTCCTCCGCCCTCATCCACAACGACCAGCCGGAGGAGGCCGTCGCCGCGGTCGACGCGGAGGCCGACCGGCTCCAGCCCGGTCCCGCCCGTATGCGCCTGCAGGCCGTGCACTACATGTGGGAGGGCGTCCACGTCGCCGAGGAGGACGCGCCGGGCCGCTCCCGCCGCCTCGCCGAGCTCGTCAAGCCGCTCACCGGCCGCGACAACTCCGAGCGCGCTCTGCTCATCCTGCGCGCCTTCGACGCGATGACCCGCGGGGAGAACGCCGAGGAGGTCGTCGAGCACTGCGACCGCGCCCTCGTCAACGGCCGCCTCGCGCCGGGCCTCGGCTGGACCGACACCGAGTGGAGCTTCGAGCTCCTGATGATGCTCGGCATCTCCTACGCGTTCGCGGACCGCCTCGACCGCGCCGAGAGCCTCTTCACGGAGGCCCAGCGGACGTACGAGCACGCCGGGTGGAGCGGCGGCCATCTGGCCGTAGCGCACGCTTTCGGCGGATACGTGCTCCGCAGACGGGGCCGCCTCGTGGACGCCGAGGAGTCCCTGCGCGAGGCACTCCGGCTGGCGGACCGGGTGGGCAGCGGTCTGCCCATGCACTGGTCGGCGGCGTGCATGCTCATCGACACGCTGCTCGCCCGCGGCCATGTGGGCGCGGCCGAGGAGATCGCCGAGCGGTACTCCTTCGAACCGCCCCACCCGTCCACGATCGTCCTGCCGGACACCCGCTCGATCAGGGGCCGCCTGCTGATCGCCACGGGCCGCGTGGAGGAGGGCGTGAACGAGCTGGAGTCCGCCGAGAAGATGTCCGCGGCCCGCGGCGGTCACAACACGGTGCTGGCGCCCTGGGCCGGAGATCTGGCCCGCACCCTCGCCGTCGCCGACCCGCGGCGCGCCGCCGAGGTGGCGGCCGACGCCCGCATGCAGGCCGAACGCTTCGGCACGGACTCCGCCATAGGAGAGGCCCTGCGCTGCTCCGCCGCCCTGGAGACCGGTCGGCGCTCGGTCACGCTGCTCGCCCAGGCGGTGGCCTACCTGGAGGCGTCCCCCTGTGCCTACGAGCACGCGGCGGCGCGCGTCGAGTACGGCATCGCCTCCCACTCCGTCACGGAGCTGACCCGCGGTCTGGCACTGGCACGGACCTGCGGCGCGGACAGCCTGGTGAGCAGGGCCCGGGAGGCATTGGCACTGCACTCGGGCCGAGTGCCCCGGCCCAGGTGACCGAGAGGCGGGACGGCGGCCCGGTAACCGGCGTCCAGGCCCAAGGACGCCGGTCAGCCGGTCAGCCGGCCGCCTCGTCCTCCTCGGCGAGCACCCGCTGGGCCACGGCGAACGCCGAGTTGGCCGCCGGGACCCCGCAGTACACGGCGGTCTGCAGCAGCACCGCGCCGATCTCCTCCGGGGTGAGCCCGTTGCGGCGGGCGGCGCGAACGTGCATCGCCAGCTCGTCGTAGTGGCCGTGCGCCACCAGCGCGGTCAGCGTGATCATGCTGCGCTCGCGGCGCGCCAGCGTCGGATCGGTCCAGATCTCGCCCCACGCGTAGCGCGAGATGAAGTCCTGGAACCGCGCCGTGAACTCCGACTGCCGGGCCTGCGCACGGTCGACGTGCGTGTCGCCGAGCACCTGGCGGCGCACCTCCATGCCCCGCCTGGCCCCGCCGTCGAAGTGTGCGCGCAGGGCGGTGAGTACGGCCTCCGGACACTGCGCGGGCGCGAGGTGCGAGGCCCCCGGGATCTCGACGAGCGCGGCACCGGGCACCGCGTCGGCGATCTCGCGCAGATGCGCGGGCGGCGTCGCGGGATCCTCACGCCCGGCGACGAGCAGCGTCGGCGCGCCGATCTGCGGCAGCCGCTCCCGGATGTCGAAGGCCGCGAGCGCGTCGCAGCAGGCGGCGTACGCGTCCGGATCCGCGGTCCGGTGGTCCTCGACCAGCTCCGGAACGGTGAAACCGGGTGTGAACCAACGGGAGTCGGCCCCCTCCGCAAGCCCGGCCAGCCCCTCTTCGCGGACCAGCGCGGCCCGCTCCTCCCACGCCTTGGAGCCGTTGAAGTGGGCGGAGGAGCAGATCACCGCGAGCCGCTCGATCCGCTCGGCGTGATGGACGGCGAGATGCAGCCCCACCGCGCCGCCGAGCGACACACCGGCGTACGAGAACCGGTCGAGGCCGAGCGAGTCGGCGAGCGCGAGCACCAGCGCGGCGAGGTCGGCGACGGTCGCGCCGGGGCCGATCAGACCGGCGGGGGAGCCGCCGTGGCCCGGCAGGTCCCAGCGCACGACCCGGTGGGTGACGGACAGTTCGGGTGCGACCTTGTCCCACAGGGCCGTCGACGTGCCGAGGGACGGGCCCAGGAGAAGCGGGGGAGCGGTTGCGGGACCCTCGGCGCGGTGGTGGAGCAACGTGCCGTCGGACAGGGACTGCTGTCGGGTGCTCAACTTCGCTCCAGGGCACGGTCGGTGAGGGTTCCGGCGGAGCCGGTGTACTGGGTCGGGTCGGTGAGGGCCACGAGGTCGAGGTCCTTCAACTCGGGCTCCTCGGCGAGGAGTTCGATGAGTGGCCGGTCCTCGGCGGTGGCCCGCCGCGCGGCGCGCGTGAGCAGTTCCTTGGCGCGGGCCCGCCCGAGCACCGGCGCGAGCTCGGCGGACAGCCGCTCGGAGACGATCAGGCCGTGGGTGAGGTCCAGATGGGCGCGCATCGCGTCCGCGTGGACCCGCAGCCCCTCGGTCAGCTCGGCCGCGTCACGCGCGGCCCCGCCGACCAGCCGCAGCAGGTCGCGCAGGGGCTCCCACTCGGCGTGCCAGGCACCGGCGGGCCGCTCGTCCTCGGCGGCGAGGGACCCGTACAGCGTCGCGGCGAGGTGCGGTGCTCGACGGGCTGCTGCGGCGACGAGCGTGGCGCGGACGGGGTTCGCCTTGTGCGGCATGGCCGACGAACCGCCGCCCGTGCCCTCGCTCAGCTCACGGATCTCCGTACGGGCGAGGGTGAGCACGTCGGTGGCCGCCTTGCCGAGGGCGCCCGCGGTGAACGCGAGCGCTCCCGCGAGGTCGGCGACAGGTGTGCGGAGGGTGTGCCAGGGCAACAGCGGTGCGGCGAGGCCCAGTTCACGGGCGTACGCCTCGACGAGTGCACCCGTGTCCGGAGTTCCGTACGCGGTGAAGGCCGCCAACGTGCCCGCCGCGCCGCCGAGTTGGGCCGGGAGTCCGTCCCGTACGGCCTGCACGCGGTCCCTGGCGTCCAGCACCAGCGAGCGCCAGCCGGCCGCCTTCAGCCCGAAGGTGGTCGGCACGGCGTGCTGGGTGAGGGTGCGGCCCGGCATGACCGTGTCCCGGTGCTCCCGCGCGAGCCGCGCCAGCGCACGCTCCGTACGGGCCAGGTCCGCCAGGACCAGGTCCAGTGTCCGGGCGGCGACCAGCATGGTGGCCGTGTCCATGATGTCCTGGCTGGTCGCGCCCCGGTGGACGTAGGGGGCGTGCTCGGTGTCGACCGCCGCCACGGCCGCCGTCAGGTCCGCGACCAGCGGGATCACCGGATTGCCACCGCTCCGCGCGCGGAGCGCCAGATCGCGGACGTCGAAGCGCGCCGCGTCGGCCGCGGCGGTGACCGCGGCGGCGGCCTCCGCAGGGGCGAGGCCGAGCGAGGCCTGCGCGCGGCTGAGTGCCGCCTCCGCGTCGAGCAGTGCCTGAAGGAAGGCCCGGTCGCCGGTCGAGGACTCGGCGGGCGAGCCCGCACGACCGGGCGCGAGCAGACCGGCGTCGGAACCGCCGGGGCCGCTGGGACCGCCGGGATCGTTGGAGCCGCCGGAGCCGCCGGAGCCGCCGGAGCCGCCGGAGCCGCCGGAGCCGCCGGAGCCGCCGGAGCCGCCGGAGCCGCCGGAGCCGCCAGAACCGCCAGAACCGACGGAGCCGCCGGGACCGCGGGGAACGCCGGAACCGGCGGGATCGCTCGAACCGGCCGGATCGTCAGGGGCGGCAGCTGTCACTGGAACTCCAGGAAGACCGTTTCGCCTTCGCCCTGAAGGCGGATGTC
This sequence comes from Streptomyces sp. NPDC058697, assembly GCF_042715345.1. Classification (NCBI taxonomy): domain Bacteria; kingdom Bacillati; phylum Actinomycetota; class Actinomycetes; order Kitasatosporales; family Streptomycetaceae; genus Streptomyces; species Streptomyces sp. NPDC058697. The sequence goes on along the minus strand of NZ_JBHXSU010000026.1, from coordinate 44,807 downwards.
GAAACGGTACGTCCGGTTCGCGCCCCCGGCCGCGATCAGCGTGGCGCGCCGCTCGGCCGGCAGCGAGTCGAGCAGCGGGTCCGCCCCGTCGGCGAGGTACGCGCGGGTGAAGAGGTGGTGCGTCAGACCCCGCGCGAACACGCACACGCTGATGTACGGCAGCCCGGCATTGCCCGGCGCCAGCGTGTGGAGCGCGTAGTGCCCGTCGGCGTCCGTGGGGACCCGCCCGTAACCCGTGAAGTCGACGCCGTCGCGGCCCACGAACCCGCCCGTCGCCGGGTCGCGCCGCATCGAGCCGGGCGCGCCCTTCAGCGAGCCGTCGGGTGCCGCCTGCCAGAAGTCCAGCAGGGCGTCGGGGATCGGCGTGCCCGCGCCGTCGAACACGTACCCGTGCAGGGTGATCGCGTCGGAGTGGCCCTGCGGTGCCACCTCGGCGCCGCCCGGAAAGGGGAGCGCGTGCCCGTAGAACGGGCCGATGGTGTGGGACGGGGTGGGGAGCAGTCGCTCGGCCATGGTCAACGGCCTTCCTCGATCCAGGTGGCGGAGGGACCGTCGAGGACGATGTCCCATGCGTAGCCCATCGAGAACTCGGGCCGCGAGAGGTCGTGGTCGTAGGCGGCGATCAGCCGGTTCCGGGCCGCCTCGTCCGTCACGGACTGGAGGATCGGGTCGTACCGGAACAGCGGGTCGCTCGGGAAGTACATCTGCGTCACGAGCCGCTGGGTGAACGCCGTGCCGAACACCGAGAAGTGGATGTGCGCGGGCCGCCACGCGTTGGTGTGGTTGCCCCACGGGTATGGGCCCGGCTTGATCGTGGTGAACGAGTACCGTCCCTGATCGTCCGTCAGGGTCCGCCCCACACCGGTGAAGTTGGGGTCGTGCGGCGCCGGGTGCTGCTCGCGCAGATGGGCGTAACGGCCGGCGGCGTTGGCCTGCCAGATCTCGACGAGCTGGCCGCGCACGGGACGGCCGTCGCGGTCGAGGAGCCGGCCCGAGACGGTCATGCGCTCGCCTATCGGCTCACCTCGGTGCTGGAGGGTCAGATCGCTGTCGTGCTCGGTGATGTCGGTGACCCCGAACACCGGCCCGGACAGCTCGACGGCCTCCGGGTCCCCGCCGCTCACGGCGACCAGCGGCTGCTTGGGGTGGCGCAGGAGCGAGCTGCGGTACGGGGCGTAGTCGCGCCGTGGGTGGTGCAGGACCGGGGCGCCGCCCGCGACCGCCTTGTCGTACGCGTCCTGGAGATCCTTGATCTCGGTGTCGATGTCCGACTGGGTGAGAGCCATGAGAGTTCCTAACGCTCCAGTACGAGGGCGAGGCCCTGGCCGACGCCGATGCAGAGGGTGGCGACGCCGACCCCGGTGCCCTTGCGGGCGAGCTGGTGCGCCACGGTCCCGGCGAGACGGGCGCCGGACGCGCCCAGCGGGTGGCCGAGCGCGATGGCACCGCCCTGCGGGTTGAGGACCGCCGGGTCGAACTCGGGCCATTCGGCGACACAGCCCAGGACCTGCGCGGCGAACGCCTCGTTCAGTTCGAGAGTTGACAGATCGTCAAATCCCTTGCCCGCCTTGGCGAGCGCACGGTTGACGGCCTCGACGGGGGCGAGTCCGAAGTAGTGCGGGTCGAGCGCGGAGACACCGGTCGCCGACACCCGCGCGAGGGGCTCGCGGCCGGTGGCGCGCAGGCCCTCCTCGTCGACCAGGAGCAGGGCGGCGGCGCCGTCGTTGAGCGGCGAGGCGTTCCCCGCGGTGACAGTGCCGTGCTCGGTGCGGAAGGACGGCTTGAGCTTGGCCATCGCATCCAGGGACGTCGAGGCCCGTACGCACTCGTCGGCGCCGAAGACCAGTGGGTCGCCCTTGCGCTGCGGGACCGGCACCGGCGCGAGTTCGGCGCCGAACAGGCCGTCCGCCTGGGCCTGGGCGGCCTTCTGGTGGCTGCCGAGGGCGTACTCGTCCTGCTGCTCCCGGCTGATCTTGTGCTTGTCGGCGATGAGTTCGGCCGACTCGCCGAGCGGGATGGTCCACTGCGGGTCCATCTTCGGATTCGTCATCCGCCAGCCGAGGGTGGTCGAGTACAGCTCTGTGTGCCCGGCGGGGAAGGGCTTGTCGTTCTTGGGCAGCACGTAGGGGGCGCGGGTCATCGACTCCACGCCGCCTGCCAGGGCGATCGACGCGTCACCGACCGCGATGGCACGGGCGGCCTGGATGACCGCTTCGAGACCGGAGGCGCAGAGCCGGTTGACCGTCACCCCGGGTACGGAGGTGGGCAGCCCGGCCAGCAGTCCGGCCATGCGGGCGACGTTGCGGTTCTCCTCGCCGGCGCCGTTGGCGTTGCCGAAGTACACGTCCTCGATCCGGGACGGATCCAACTCCGGTGTACGGGCGAGGAGTTCACGGATGGCGTGCGCGGCCAGGTCGTCCGGGCGCACGGAGGCCAGCGACCCGCTGTACTTGCCGAACGGGGTGCGCACCGCGTCGACGATGTAGACGTCCTTCACGACTGGATCTCCTCGGTGAGCCCGGCAGTGAGCTCGTCGGCGATACGGACCTTCGCGGCGGTCTTCGCCACGACCTCCTGGACGGTGACACCGGGCGCGGTCTCGACGAGCACGAGCCCGTCGTCGGTGACGTCCAGGACGCCGAGGTCGGTGATGACCCGGTTGACGCACGCCTTGCCGGTCAGCGGCAGCGCGCACTCCTGAAGGATCTTCGGCGAGCCGTCTTTGGCGGTGTGGGTCATCACCACGATGACCGTACGGGCACCGTGGACGAGGTCCATCGCCCCGCCGATCCCGGTGATCATCTTGCCGGGGATGGCCCAGTTGGCCAGGTCCCCGCCCGCGGAGACCTGCATGGCGCCCAGCACGGCGACGTCGATGTGCCCGCCGCGGATCATCCCGAAGGAGAGCGACGAGTCGAAGTAGGAGGCGCCCGGCAGCACGGTGACGGTCTCCTTGCCCGCGTTGATCAGGTCCGGGTCGACCTGGTCCTCGGTCGGATACGGGCCGGTGCCCAGGATCCCGTTCTCCGACTCCAGGATCACCTCCACACCCGGCGGGAGATAGTTGGGGATCAGCGTCGGCAGACCGATGCCGAGGTTCACGTACTGGCCGTCCCGAAGCTCGCGCGCGGCGCGGCCGGCCATCTCTTCCCTGCTCCAGGCCATCACGCACTCACCGTTCCCTCTGCGGCGGGCGCCGAGACCGTCCGCTTCTCGATCAGCTTGGCGTTCGCCTGCTCGGGCGTGAGCGCGAGGACCCGCTGCACGAAGATGCCCGGCAGATGCACGGCGTCCGGGTCGATCTCACCCGGTTCCACCAGCTCCTCCACCTCGGCGATCGTCAGCCGCCCGGCCATCGCGGCCAGCGGGTTGAAGTTCCGGGACGACTTGTTGAAGACGAGGTTCCCGTGCCGGTCGCCCTTCGCGGCCCGTACGAGCGCGAAGTCGGTGCGGATCCCGTGCTCCAGCACGTACTCCGTACCGTCGAACTCCCGCACCTCCTTCGGCGGCGAGGCGAGCGCGACCCCGCCGCTGCCGTCGTAGCGCCAGGGCAGCCCGCCGTCCGCGACCTGCGTGCCGACACCGGCGGGGGTGTAGAAGGCGGGGATACCGGCCCCACCGGCCCGCAGCCGCTCGGCCAGCGTGCCCTGCGGGATCATCTCCACCTCCAGCTCACCGGCCAGATACTGCCGCGCGAACTCCTTGTTCGCCCCGATGTAGGAGCCGGTCACCCGGGCGATCCGCCCCGCCGCCAGCAGCACCGCCAGGCCCGACTCCATCGCCCCGCAGTTGTTCGAGACCACGCCCAGGCCGGAGACCCCGCGCTCGTACAGCGCCTCGATCAGCACGTTCGGCACACCGCTGAGCCCGAAACCGCCGACCGCCAGGGTCGCGCCGTCGGGCACATCGGCCACTGCCTCGGCGGCTGTGGCGACCACCTTGTCCATCTGCGAAGCCTCTTCTCTGCCGAGCGTCAGCGGCCAAATTAGTCAGGGCACTGAGTATTTCTTCGAGGTTTCAAACACGCTGCCATTCGAACCCCAGACAGTCAAGACCTCAAGGGAATCCACGGTTCAGCGTCTCGGCGTACGGCGGGACAAGGAGGGCGGACGCCCGGTATCGTTCAGTGCACCAACGAACAAGGAGGGCACATGGCCGCGGTGGACCTCTCCGCCCACCCCGGGCACCTGGCCCGGCGACTGCAGCAGGCGCATCACCTGCTCTGGAACACCATGGTCTCCGAGGAGATCACCTCACCCCAGTTCGCGGTCCTGAACGCGCTCGTCGCCGAACCGGGGCTCGACCAGCGCTCGGTGGGGGAGCGGGTCGGGCTCGACCGGTCCACCATCGCCGAGGTCATCAGCCGGCTCGGGCGGCGCGGACTCCTCGACAAGGTCCGCGATCCCCAGGACGGCCGGCGCTTCCTGCTCCGCCTCACCGACGAGGGCGTGCGCGTCCACCGGAAGCTGACAGTGCGGACGGCTCGGATGAACCAGGTCTTCCTGGCACCGCTCTCCAGCGAGGAGCAGACCGTGTTCTTCGATCTGCTCCAGCGGGTGTCGGACGCGGCGGAGGGACTGCGCAACCCCGGAGCCCCGGTGGCGCCCCTCGTCACGCAGAACTGAGGCTCAGGCCTTCGCGAACACCACCCAGACCTGGCCCTCCGCGAAGTTCAGGGGACTGCCGTCCGTCGTCGTGAACTCCGTGCCGTCCTCGGCCGCCGGACGCTTCCATCCGGCGTCGAAGACCTTGCCGTCGCGCAAAACCTTCGCCGTTCCCGAGCCCACGGTGTTCGTGTACGGCGTGTTGTTGCCGAGGAAGTCGCGGAACGTGGACTTCCGGACGTTCACGTACTGCACGACGACCGTCGAGGCGGCCACCCGCTTGCCGTCGGTCGTGACCGTCGGACTGCCGTCCATCGACACCAGCCAGCGCTGCCGGTCCTGCGCCCAGTCGAAGGTGAAACGGGCGGCCGGGAAACGGACCGTACGCGTGCTCTCGGCCTTGCCGCCCGCGGGCGCCGCCCCGTACCGGAACCCCGTCGTCAGCGCGTCCGCTCCGGGCACGGACTTCAGGAGCCGCTCCGGACGCAGATAGAGGTTGTGCGGCACGGCCTTGTCCGACCCCCGGTAGTACGCCCCCTCGTCGTCCTCCGGGGACACCGCACGCAGTGGCGCCCTGTCGATCAGCGGCATCAGCTTGCCCTGCGCCCCCGAGAAGGCCAGCGTCGGCTCGTTGAACTGGCGCAGCAGCTCCAGATCGGACTCGCGGGCGCTGCGCACCGGGCCGATGGCCTTCGGCAGCTTCGTCGCGTACACGGCCATCAGCCGGCTGAGACCGCCCTCCACCTGCTCCGCGTACACGATGTCCGCGGCGTCCAGGCCCGTCTGTGGCCGGGCGGCGGAGACGTTGTCGATCTTCACGGCGAGTGGTGAGGGGGCGCGGGGTTCCGAGCTCTCCGGGCTGCCGCTGTCCGTGCTGTCGGGGACGTTTCCGCGCCCGTCGTCGAGCCGACCGCCCGCTGTCGTGCAGCCCGACGCCAGGGCGGCGGCCACCGCGGCAGCCAGCAGTGCCGCCGTCATCGTGCGGCGCCGCCTGCGCGCCATGCGTCCCATGCCCACCGTTGCCACCAATTCTCGTATTGATGATTGTGTGCCTATAAGTTCATTGATGGCCTTACCCGCTCGATTCTGATTGCGCGCGTCGATCGGCCGATCAGCCCGAGTTGATGACCGATCGGTATCTGCCGAGGGGCCCGGCGGACACCGTCCGGGTACCCGTCTGGGCCCCGCCCACTGCCGTCCGGTCGGCGCCGGTCAGTCCCGCGGCCCCAGGATGTCCGCCAGGTCGTAGCCGACCGGCTCCTCCAGCTGGGCGTAGGTGCAGCTCTCGGGCGTACGGTCCGGCCGCCAGCGGCGGAAACGGGCCGTGTGCCGGAAGCGCTCGCCGTTCTCCATGTGCTCGTACGCCACCTCGCACACCAGCTCCGGCCGCAGCGGCAGCCAGGAGAGGTCCTTCTTGCCCGTCCACCGGCTGGGCGCACCCGGCATCCGTGCGGACTCGTGCGCCGCGTCCTCCGTCCACGCAGCCCACGGATGCCCGGCGGCCGACTCCATCCGCAGCGGCTCCAGCTCCGCGATCAGTTCCTCACGCCGCTTCATCGTGAACGCCGCGCACACCCCCACGTGCTGCAACGCGCCATGGGCGTCGTACAGCCCGAGCAGCAGCGAACCGACGACCGGCCCGCTCTTGTGGAGCCGGTAGCCCGCGACGACCACATCGGCTGTGCGCTCGTGCTTGATCTTGTACATCAGACGTTCGTCCTGCCGGTAGGGCAGCGCGAGCGGCTTGGCGACCACTCCGTCGAGGCCCGCCCCCTCGTACTGCTCGAACCACCGCTGCGCCACCTCGATGTCCGTCGTCGCCGGCGCCACATGGACCGGAGCCGTGGCACCGGACAGCGCCGCCACCAGCAGCGCCCGGCGGTCAGTCAGCGGAACGTCCAGCAGCGACTCGTCGGCGAGCGCGAGCAGGTCGAACGCCACGAACGACGCCGGATTCCGCTCGGAGAGCGTCTTCACCCGGGAGGCCGCCGGGTGGATGCGCTCGGTCAGCGCGTCGAAGTCGAGCCGCCCCTCGCGCGCGATCACGATCTCACCGTCCACCACACAACGCTTCGGCAGCCGCTCCCGCAGCGCCTCCACCAGCTCGGGAAAGTACCTGACCAGCGACTTCGTACTGCGACTGCCGATCTCGATCTCATCCCCGTCCCGGAAGACGATCGCCCGGAAGCCGTCCCACTTCGCCTCGTAGTGCATGTCCGGCGGAATCTTCACGACGGACTTGGCGAGCATGGGCTTCACGGGCGGCATCACCGGCAGATCCATGTTCCGACTCTATGAGCCGCGAATGGTGTCCGCCTGGCGGGCGCTACACACGAGCCTCCTTCTGCCGTCCGGCGTGATCAGCGCGTTGCCTCCGCGCCGGAAGGCCGGAGGCAACGCGTTACGAGACCGAGGGGGCGCCGTGTGCGGGTCAGTTCGGGGCGATGGCGTTCAGGATCGCCGATGTGACGTGATCGGCCGCGTTGCGGTGGCCCCTGGCGTTGGGGTGCACGAGGGCCGGCCGGTCGTCGGAGTCGAGGATGCCCTCGACCCACTGGCCGGCGTCACAGACGCTGTGGTTCCGGGTGGAGTCGTAGAGGTTGACGAAGCTTGCGGCGTCGTTGGCTTCCGCCGACTTCTCGATGGCCTTGTTGAGGGGTTCCAGGACGTCCTGGCGGAGCCAGTCCAGGTCGCCCGGAGTGATCGAGTAGAAGTGCTTCACGTCGTTGTACCGGCACTTGGAGGTGTCCTCGGGGATGACCGTGGGGTAGCCGACGGCCAGGATCTTGGCGTGCGGGGCCCGCTCGTGGAGCTTGGCGAGCATCTGGTCGTGGTCGCTGCTCACCTTGGTCAGCTTGGCGGGGATGTCGTCGGCCAGGGCGTCCCTGCACGGTGTGCCCACGCCACCGCTGCCCGAGCCCAGGTCCAGGCACTTGAAGAGGATGTCGGCGAACCCGAGGGTGTTGCCGCCCACGCCGACGGTGATCACGTCGGTGCCGGCCCTGACCGCCTCGGACTGGGGAGGCACAGGGGGGAAGGGGTAGTCCGGGTCCTCGGGGAAGCCCGGCACGTTGCGTCCGATCGGCTCCTGGGCCCGGAAGGTGACGTCCTCGATCGTGGCGGCGCCGCAGCTGACGTTGGTCAGCTCGATCAGCGAGCCCAAGTCCCTGTCGATGACCTGCGGGTAGGACCGGTCGGTGCGCTCGCAGCCGTCACGGGGGTATTCGAAGATGTCACCGGCGGCCGGAATGACTCCGGCGGTGTACGAGTCGCCCAGCGCGACCCAGTCGTACTCCGCCGCGGCGGCGGGTTGCGCCCCGACGAGTTGTGCGGGAGCGAGGGCACCCGCGGTGAGAGCCGCGGCCGAGCCGAGCAGGGCCAGTCGAGTGCGAAAGCTTGCCACGAATCCTCCAGGGATACGGCGTTGACGACGCTTTGACCCTATGAGGCTCGTTACTCAGAGCACTAGATCCGATGCGGACAGTCACATTCAGTGGAGTCTGTGGGTGCACACCGCTCGTGGCGGACATGTTCTGGAAGGCTCGGTTCGCCATTCTGGCCGTCTGCTTCCGATGCTTGACCGGACCTGCACGGTATCCGTGGCTCACGGAGCGACCTCGACCGGCCGACGATCACTTCGGTCCGCCCGCCGCCCCTCGCCGCCTGTCTCATTCGTCATCACGGACAGTCCCGCAGTCCCGCCCGGGGCATGCACCCGAGCATGCGAGGCGCGCCCGGTGCGCCTACCGTGGCTCGCATGGGAGATGCGGTGGAGCTGGAGGCGGCGGGGCGGAAGGTGCGGCTGTCCAGTCCGGGCAAGGTCTTCTTTCCGGAGCGCGGGTTCACCAAGCGGGACCTCGCCGAGTACTACATCGCTGTCGGCCCCGGCATTCTGCGCGCGCTGCGGAACCGGCCCACGACCCTGGAGCGGTATCCGGACGGGGTGACCGGCGAGTCGTTCTTCCAGAAGCGGGCGCCGAAGAACATGCCCGACTGGATCCCCACCGCGCACATCACCTTCCCCAGCGGACGCAGCGCCGACGAGATGTGCCCCACCGAGGTCGCCGCGGTGCTGTGGGCCGCCCAGTACGGCACGCTGACCTTCCACCCGTGGCCGGTACGCCGTGATGACGTCGACAGCCCCGATGAACTGCGCATCGACCTCGACCCTCAGCCGGGCACCGACTACCACGACGCCGTCCGCGCCGCCCACGAACTGCGCGAAGTGCTTCACGAGTACGGGGATCTGCGTGGCTTTCCCAAGACATCCGGAGGCCGCGGTCTGCACGTCTTCGTGCCGATCGAGCCTCGCTGGACCTTCACCCAGGTCCGCCGGGCCGCGATCGCGGTCGGCCGTGAGCTGGAGCGGCGGATGCCGGAGCAGGTGACCACGGCCTGGTGGAAGGAGGAGCGGGGCGAGAAGATCTTCGTCGACTACAACCAGACGGCCCGTGACCGCACGATCGCCTCCGCCTACTCCGTACGCCCCCGCCCGCACGCCCCGGTGTCGGCGCCCCTCACCTGGGACGAGGTCCCCGACGCCGTACCCCGTGACTTCGATCTCGCGACCATGCCCGCGCGCTTCGCCCAACTCGGCGATGTGCACGCGGACATGGACGAGCACGCCTACTCCCTCGAAGCCCTGCTCGAACTCGCCAGCCGTGACGAACACGACCACGGACTGGGCGATCTGCCGTACCCGCCCGAGTACCCGAAGATGCCGGGCGAACCGAAGCGGGTACAGCCGAGCAGGGCCAAGAAGGAGGACGGCCCTACAGCTCCTTGATCCGGATGTCCCGGTACGAGACGACATCCGTCGTGCCGTGCACCTGCAGTCCGAGATAGCCGGAGGCGAACCGTCGCCCGTCCGTGCCCGGGTCGTCCGAGCGCGGCGGGGTGAAGTCCTGGCCACCGGTGTTGTCGAACTCGTTGATCAGCACACCGTTGCGGTAGATCGAGTAGTGCTGGTCCACCACACGGATCTCGTAGTCGTTCCAGGTTCCCTTCTGGGTGACACCGGCCCCGGCCAGACCCACGCGGTCGAAGCCGTAGAGGGAACCGGTCTTGTACATGTCGCCGGTCGGACTGTCGAACACCTGGACCTCGTGCCCGTACTTGATGGCGACCCACTCGGGCCGGGACTCCTCCGGATGACCGTGGACCCCCGGGAACCGCACGAACACACCGGAGTTGGCGTTGCCCGTGCCCGGCGCGTCGTCACGCCACTGGAGCTTCAGCGAGAAGTCCCCGTACTTGCGCTCGGGGAACCACAGCATGCCGAGCCCGGCCCTCGTCGTGCCCGAGGTGATGGTCCCGTCTGCGTTCAGGCCGAACGAACCGCCGCCCACGTGCTGCCACTTGGCGAACGACGCCGGCGTACCGTCGAGGATCGTCCGGTAGCCCTCGGTCTGTCCGGGCTTGCCGATGCCCGACTGCTTGGCCGCCTTGTTGATCAGGTTGTACTCGCGCTGGACGACGACACCATCCTTGAGGAGGGCGTCCAGGACCGTCGTCACGTGCTTGAGGAACAGCGCGTGGGACGTCCACTCCTTCTCGTCCTCGATCAACTCGTTGATGCGGCAACGGCTGTTGGTGATCCGGTTCGGCACGCCCGAGTCGATCGTGCCAACGATGACCGTCAACCGCTCGTCGTACTCGGCACAGTTGGGCGCCGGCACACCGCCGCCCGGGGCGACCGTGAAGCTCACGGTCCGGGCGTCCGAGGTGTTGCCCGCCTTGTCACGCGCGCGGTACGCCACCGTGTGCGCGCCCACGCGGTCGACCACCACGGGGGCGGTGTAGGCGAGGTACGGGCCGCCGTCCAGCGAGTACTCGATCGCGGCAATGCCCGAACCGTGGTGCTCGTCCGTGGCCGTCACCGTCACCTTGGCGCTGTTGATGTACGCCCCGGACGAGTTCTTCGTGCCGTCCACGCTCACACCGGTCACCGGGGGAGTCTTGTCCTCGGCGGGCGGCGTGACGACGGTGAACGAGACGGACTTCTCGGCCGCCGCGTTGCCCGCCTTGTCCGTGGCCCGGAAGCGCACCTTGTGGGTGCCCACCTCGTGGACCATGACCGGGGCGGTGTACGGCTGCCAGGCACCCGCGTCACCGAGCGCGTACTCGATGGTGTTGACGCCGGAACCGGTGTCGGAGGCCGTCACCGTGATGGTCGCCATGGAGAGGTACTCCCCTTGCGGGTTCTGCTGGCCGGTCACGGAGGCCGACGTCTCCGGGGGAGTGGTGTCGTCCGTCGGCTTGGCCACCACCGTGAACGACTCCGCCTTCTCGGCGGCCATGTTCCCGGCCTTGTCGAGCGCCCGGTAGCGGACCTTGTGGGCGCCGACCTGATCGACCACCACCGGCGTGGTGTACGGCTGCCAGGCACCCGCGTCACCGAGCGCGTACTCGATCCGCTCCACGCCCGAACCGGCGTCCGTCGCGCTGAGCGTCACGGTCGCCGAACCGACGTACGCGCCGTCCGCGTTCTGCGTACCGCTCACGTCCGCCGCGGTTTCCGGCGCCGTGGTGTCCTCGCCGGTGCCCTCGGTGACCAAGAGGATGCCCTGCATCTGGCCGTGGCCGGGGATGGTGCAGAAGTAGCGGTACCGGCCGGGAGTGAGTGTCACCTCGGCCGTGTACTTGCCTCCCTGGTCGTCGTTCGGGCTGGCCAGGATGTTCAGCGGTACGTCGTTCTGGTACTCCGGGTCGGACACGTCGAACGTCAACGTGTGCGGCATACCGGTGGTGTTGCCGGTCGCCTTGCTGTTCTCGAAGACGATCGTCGTGGGGCCCGCGACCGCCGTGGTGGGCGCGGACGCGTACTTGGTGATGTCGTCGCCGGCCGTCCACGTGAGTGTCTGCGCGGCCGCCGCCGCGCCCGCCGGAGCGCCGTCGGTCTGGCCGGACGCCGAGGTGGAGGCGAGCCCGAGCACCATCAGCAGCGACGCCACAAGTGCCGTCCACAGCCGTCCAGTTCTTCGCCTTCGCATGCCCGTCACGCTTGTCACTGCGCCTCCCTGGCCAGCTGATCGGCGGCAGGCGTGGGGCCACCGCCCTTGTACGTCACCTGCCACAGCGCGGACTTGGAGTCCGACGTGAAGAAGCCGCGCCCGTAGTCGAGGACGTACAGCGTGCCGTCGGGGCCGAACTTCCAGTCCATGAGGTTCTTGATGCCGTCGTTGCCGATGGGGATGATCTTCTTCAGCGACTCGGCGTGCACCGGAATGCCGCCCTGCCCGGCCGTCTTGGGATCGAGCAGCACCGCGTGCCGCGGCTGGTCGGCGTCGTAGAAGTCGCCGACGAACCACTTGCCGTCCCAGTACGAGGGCCACTTCGCGTCACTCGCGGTCGTGGCGTCGTACCGGTAGACCGGCCCGTCCATGGCCGCCTGGCCGCCGCCCTTCAGCCACGGCAGCAGGAACTTCTGGTCCTCCGTCTTGTACGTCGGGATGCCGTTCGCGTCCCGCGGGTAGTCCGGGGCGCCGCCCTGGGGGGAGTACCAGATGGTGTTGGAGGTGACCGGCGGAAGGTTGACGAGGCCGTCGTTGTTGGGCGACTCGTTCTTCGGCGCGTCGCAGTTGTACCAGCCGAGCGGCTGGTTGGGGTCGGGCAGATTGCGGTCCCGGTAGGGCTGCTTGTTGCCCATGCAGTACGGCCAGCCGTGGTTGCCTGGCTTGGTGATCGCGGCGAACGTGTCGTACTTCGCCGGTCCCCAGGTCGTCGAGGGCGACCCGGCGTCCGGGCCGACCCAGCCCGCGTACAGGGTGTCGGTCTTCTTGTCGATCGAGATGCGCGCCGGGTTCCTGACACCCATCACATAGATCTCGCCACGCGTCTTGCCGCCGCCCTCGGCGGTCTCCTTGCCCGTGAAGAGGTTCCCCTCGGGCAGGGTGTACGTGCCGTCCTGCTCCGGGTGGATGCGCAGGATCTTGCCGTTGAGGTTGTTGGTGTTGCCCGCGGTGCGGCGCGCGTCCGCGAACGAGACGCCCTTGTAGTTCGGCTGCGGGTTGTTGCCCGAGTAACCGCCGCTGAAGCCACTGGAGTTGTTGTCGCCGGTCGCGATGTAGAGGTTGCCCTTCGAGTCCCACGCCATGCCGCCGCCCGAGTGGCAGCAGCTGTGGATCTGGACGGGCCACTTCAGCAGGACCTTCTCGCTGCTCATATCCAGCTTGCTCGTGGTCGAGTTGAACGTGAAGCGGGACACGTACCGCTCGGCCATCCGCGTGTCGCGGTTGATCCGGGAGTGCGGCGTGTAGTGCAGGTACACCCAGCCGTTCTCCTCGAACCGCGGGTCCAACTCGATGCCCAGCAGGCCCTCTTCGACCTTGATGAGCTCGTCGCCGCCGCCCTTGTTGCCGAAGACGGTGAGCGCGCCGGCCTGCGTGACCTTCTTGGTCTTCGGGTCGTAGACGTGGATCTCGCCCTTGCCCTTGCCGATGTCCGGGTTGTTCCAGTCCGTCACGACGGGCTGCGAGGAGTCGGCGCCGCCCCGGCCGATGTAGAACACCCGGCCGTCGGGCGCGGTGACCAGGCCGTGCGGCTCGCCGATCTGGTCGTTCTGGCCCGGCTGATTGGGCTGGGTCAGGCGCTCCGCCTTGTAGTTGGCGTTGATCGTGGCCTTGCAGTCGGCCTGCGCGATACGGGTCGTCCAGTTCAGCGCCCCGCGCAGATGGGCGCGGAACTCCGTCTCGTCGTACGAGGAGACCGTGCCGCCCATGCCGGTGTAGAACGAGCGGCCGCCGTCGTAGTCGCGGCACCAGGACACCGGGTGGTCCGCGCCGTTCTTGCTGTCGCCCGGCTGGTACGTCGACTCGCGGACGCGGGCCACGGTGTGCACGTCGCCGGACGGGTTCTTGACCCAGTTCAGCCACTGGTCGGGGCGCTTCCACTGGAGCGGAAGGTCCTTGGTGGCCGGGTGCTGGCGGTCGCCGACCTCAACGGTCGCGCGCTGTACGGCGGTTGGGCTGCCGGCCGCCGGACGGGCGCCGACGAGTCCCGTGAACCAGTCCGAGTAGGGCTCGGCCCGGGCGGCGTCATGGACGCCGAGGAAACCGCCGCCCGCCTCCATGTACGCCTCAAGGCCGGACTCCTGCTCCGGTTCGAGGATGTCTCCGCCGCCGGTCAGGAAGACGACGGCGTTGAAGCGGCTGAGCTTCGTGTCGTTGGTGAAGACCGAGGCGTCGTCCGTGGCCGTCACGCTGAACCGCCCGGCCGCCGGCCCCGTCAGACCGATGTCCTCGATCGCCTCGATCCCGGCGTTGACGACGGGCGACTCCTCGCCGTTCGCCGCGGATCCGTGGAAGATCAGCACACGTACGTTGGCGCCGCCGGGCGGCGACTTGATCGACATCGTTGTCAGCGCCGGGTCGGGCGCCTGGCGCGCGCTCGCGGCCGGCCCCGAGAGGACGCCCGCGGTGACGACTCCGGCGGCCAGCGCGGCCGCCCAGCCTCTCCGTCTACCTCTGCTCAACCCTCGTACGGTCAAGGGCTTTTGATGCGGTGTGAACCGCATGTGGTCACCCACCCCTCCTCGGTCACAGCAACAGCGCCATGGAAGCTAGACCTTTTCGCGGAACTCGCCAATAGGTATGACCGGGATCGCACGAACTTTGTCCTGGGTGTGGATAAACGGGCGCGATGCCACTACCGTCTCCCGGGTTCGTCTCTGTCACTCGGTCCTTCAATTCCGTCAATTCCGTTGATTCCGCACCAAGTTGGGGGAGTTCGGCATGGGCACCACGGACGACATGGACAGACGCGGTCTCAGCCGGCGGATGGTGCTGGGCGGGGCCGCGGTGGCCACGGTCGCGACATCGTTGTCGCTCGTGGCGGCGCAGGACGCGACCTCCGCGGACAGTCCCGTCCGGACCGCGCCCGCGGGCGGCGAGGTGAAGCACCTCAAGCTCTACATCGAGAAGCTCGCCGACGGATCGATGGGTTACGGCTTCGAGAAGGGCAAGGCCTCGATCCCCGGCCCGCTCATCGAACTCAACGAGGGCGACACCGCCCACATCGAGGTCGAGAACACGATGGACGTGGCGGCGAGTCTGCACGTCCACGGCCTGGACTACGAGATCTCCAGCGACGGCACGAAGCTGAGCAGGTCCCAGGTCGAACCGGGCGACACCCGTACGTACACCTGGCGCACCCACGCCCCCGGTCGCCGCAAGGACGGCACCTGGCGGGCGGGCAGCGCCGGTTACTGGCACTACCACGACCACGTCGTCGGCACCGAGCACGGCACGGGCGGCCTCCGCAAAGGCCTCTACGGTCCTGTGATCGTCCGCCGCAAGGGAGACATCCTCCCCGACAAGACGCACACGATCGTCTTCAACGACATGACGATCAACAACAAGCCCGGCCATCAGAGCCCCAACTTCGAGGCCACGGTGGGCGATCGCGTCGAGTTCGTGATGATCACGCACGGCGAGTACTACCACACGTTCCATGTGCACGGTCACCGCTGGGCGGACAACCGCACCGGGCTGCTGACCGGCCCCGACGACCCGAGCCAGGTCATCGACAACAAGATCGTGGGGCCCGCCGACTCGTTCGGTTTCCAGGTGATCGCGGGGGAGGGCGTCGGAGCCGGGGCGTGGATGTACCACTGCCATGTCCAGAGCCACTCCGACATGGGGATGGCGGGCCTGTTCCTGGTGAAGAAGACGGACGGGACGATCCCGGGGTACGAGCCGCACGAGCACTGACAGCTCCGCGGGGGCTGATTGGTGTCTGCGGGTTCGATGCGGGCGGGTTCGATGTGGCTGGTCGCGCGGTTCCTCGCGTCCCTCTGGGGCGCTACATATTCGACCATTCGAACAGGGAGCGCTCTCAATGGTGTGTCGTACGGCGGCTATCCTGATCCGCAAACGCCGCCCTGAGGAGCCCCGAGGTGACCGAGCAGTCGACAGAGCCCCGCCCGACACTGGAGGCCGTGGCCGCCAGGGCCGGAGTGTCCCGGGCCACCGTGTCGCGTGTCGTCAACGGCGGTGACGGTGTGCGGGAGCCCTTGGTCGAGCGGGTCAGGCAGGCCGTCGAGGAACTCGGTTACGTGCCCAACCAGGCCGCGCGCAGCCTCGTGACGCGGCGGCACGACGCCGTCGCCGTGGTGATCGCCGAACCGGAGACCAAGGTCTTCGCCGACCCCTTCTTCGCACTTCAGCTCCGGGGCATCAGCAAAGAACTGACGGCTCACGACTCACAGCTCGTGCTGCTGCTCACGGAGGGACGCGCCGACCACGCGCGCGTGGGCCGCTATCTCGCCGGCGGCCATGTCGACGGCGCGCTCGTCTTCTCGCTGCACCTCGACGACCCGCTGCCCGGCCTCATCCACGGGGTGCCGACGGTGTACGGCGGGCGGCCCGGCTGGATCGACGGTTCGCGCGGCGCGGTGTACGTCGACTGCGACAACCGGGGCGGCGCCCGCGAGGCCGTACGTCATCTTGTCGGGCTGGGCCGCCGGAACATCGCCCACATCACCGGCGCCCTCGACCAGACCTCGGCGGTCGACCGGCTCGACGGGTTCCGGGACGTGATGGTGGACGCCGATCCGAGGCTGATCGCCGAGGGCGACTTCACCCCGGGCGGCGGTGAGCGTGCGATGCGGGAACTCCTCGACCGCTGCCCCGACCTGGACGCGGTGTTCGCCGCCAACGACCTCACGGCGGTGGGCGCCATGCGCGTCCTGCGTGAGCGGGGGCGGCGGGTGCCCGAGGATGTCGCCGTGGTCGGCTTCGACGACATGCTGCCGTTCACCGAGCAGGCCGACCCACCGCTCACGACGGTCCGGCAGGACATCGAGGAGATGGGTCGGCTGATGGCACGGTTGCTGTTGCGGGGGCTGGACCGGACCGCCTCGGCGTCGGCCTCCGGCGGGTTGGCGGGGGCGCCGTCCAGTGTCGTGCTGCCTACGACATTGGTTCGGCGGGCCTCTGCGTAGTGGGGGTTGCTCGCGCAGTTCCCCGCGCCCCTAAAAGATGAAAGACAGGGGCGCAGCCCCGTCTTTCAGGGGCGCGGGGAACTGCGCGACCAGCCACGACGCACCCGCAGATGAATCACCACACTCCAGCGGAGCGCCTACGCGCCTACGACCCGACCGTCACCGTGAAGCGGCGTGGGTTGCCGTCGTGGGCGGCGCCCGATACGTCGGGCTGGCCGTCGGGGCGTACGTCGTCGTACGGGAAGGCGTAGCCGATGGGCGAGTTGGCGTGGACGACACGCGACCAGTGGTTGACGGCCGAGCCCTTGTAGTAGTCGGCCGTGGTCGTGCCGTTGGGCTGGGTGGGGTGGGTGAGCATGATCGAGCGGTTGAAGCCGGCGGCGAGGCGGGCGAGGAGGGCCTTCTTGTCGTCGGAGTCGCCCGGGTTGTTGGTGAACGGCCCGTGGTTGCAGGTGAAGATGTCCTTCGACGTGGGCTTGGCGAAGGTGTGGCCGCCCGCGAAGGTGAGCGTGTCACCGCTGACCCGGCCGGTGAGCGTGCCCCGGCCGCCCTGGAGGTCGATCTTGAGGTCGGTCGAGCGGTATTTCGCCCACACCTCGTCGATGTAGCTGTTCCAGAGGTCGCGGAACGGCATCTCGGCGGGCCGGTCGAAGTACGGGGCCATCAGGTTCTGCGGCGAGATCACGCGCAGTACGGAGCCGCCGTCGCCGCGGATCACCAGCTTGTCCCAGGGCTGGCCGTCCCTGGCCGCCTGTGCCGTGAGGTCCGAGGCGATCCTGTCGACCGCGCCGTTGGGCAGGGGCGCGACCGTGTGCGTGGCGTCGCCCTCCAGGGTCAGCCCGATGGGGAGGGCGGTGACCAGGTCGACGTAACTGATGTTGGCGTACAGCTGCTGGGTGTTGAACGTGAACTCGCAGAACGACCAGGTCTTGCCGTAGTTCGAGTCGCCGGGCGTGGCGAACGCGGGCTCCACGAGCGCGGGGCCCGGGTTGAGGAAGAAGTTGAGCGTGCTGTCCCGGACGAAGTAGACGCGGGCACCGAACATCTGAGGCAGTGTCAGGACCTTCGGGGCCGAGCCGGCGGCGCCCAGCGGAATGGCGCAGTCGACGGGCAGCGGGGTCTGCGGCGCCGAGGGCGAGGTGGGCCGGTAGACGCTGCCGTCGGCCCGCAGCAGCAGCCAGTTGCCCGTCGACTGCTCGTGCCCGGTGACATACGCGCGGACCGTGCCCGGCAACGAGGCGTTCTTGAGGGCGAGTTCACACGTGGCGGGGGCCGCCTCGGCGGTGGGGCTGAGAGCGCTTCCCCAGACGGGGTAGCTTGCGGTGGCTCCGACGGCCGCGGCTCCGGACAGGAACGTTCTGCGTGAGATCACGGAAGTCTCCTGGGGTGTGGGGGGAGGCAGGGGGACGGGCCGACCTGTGGGGGGTCGACGCCCTGCGGTGCACCACTGTTCCCAGGGGGAGTTGGGGCGTCAAGGGTTATGACTGAGAGCGCTCTCGAAATCTGCTTGCGTTCAGAAGTTGACGGCGAGTTGACGGCGAAGTTGACGGCCTGGTGGCCGAGTCCCGATCGAGGGGACCCGGCCACCATCCGCTCTGCTGGCTGCCCTGATGTCTGTCCTGGTGCCTGCCTTGCTGTCTGCCTTGTCGTCAGCGTGCGGTCAGCGGTCGTGTGGTCAGCTCTGCGGCTCGCTCTTGATCACCGCGAAGCGTGCGCCGTACGGGTCGGCGAGCTTGGCCACACGGCCGACGCCTTCCACGGACGTGGCGGGCATCCGGACCTTGCCGCCCAACTCCTTGGCCTTGGCGACCACGGCATCGGTGTCCGTGACTTCGAAGTAGGGCAGCCAGTAGGCGCCCGCCTCCCGCTCCGTCGGGTCGTCGGCCAGCGGGACGACACCGCCGAACATGGAGTCCTCGCCGCCCTCCGCGGGGTTCAGGCTGGTGTACGTGCCACCGGGGAACGGCACGGCAGCGGTCTCCATGCCCAGTACGGAGTAGTAGAACGCGGCCGCCGCGGCGATGTCCGGTGTGTAGAGCTCGACCCAGCACAAGGAGCCCGGGTCGCCCGCGATGTCGATGCCGCGCAGCTGGCCCGGCTGCCAGACGCCGAAGGAGACGCCCGCCTTGTCGCTGAAGACGGCCAGCCGGCCCTCCTTCATCACGTCGTCGGGAGCCATGAGTACTTTGCCGCCGGTCCGCTCGACGGCCTGGGCGGTGGCGTCGGCGTCCGGTGTCTGGAAGAACACGTTCCAGGACGGCGGGCCCTGCTCGGGAGAGGTCTGCATGCCGCCGGCGGCGGTCTTCCCTGCCAGTTGGAAGAAGCCGTAACCGCCGGACTCCGGTCCCGCCGACCGGAAGTCCCAGCCGAAGAGGCCGTTGTAGAAGGATGTGGCGCCGTCGATGTCGCTCGTGCCGAGATCGACCCAGTTCGGGGCGCCGGTGACGAAACGGGTGGTGAGCATGTTGCCCTCCTTTGAGGGGTCCCGTTGCCTGCACCCCGAGTCTTGCATCGCGCGCTGACAATCGCTGCCGGAGCGCTGCCGCTGGGCTTGGCGGGGTGTGTGGTTGCCCTTGGTAGTTAGGTGCTCCCTGTGTGTGGTTGGGTGCTCGTGGTTGTGGGTGTGTGCGGGTGCGTCGTGGCTTGTCGCGCAGTTCCCCGCGCCCCTGGCGGGCGCGCCGCCGTGCCATCGGGTTGCTCGCGGCGGCACCATGGGGTGGGGCTTGGCATTGATCCGGTGTTGATCGAACGTTTTTCGGGGCGCGGCACGATTCTGGGCATGCACAACGACACCATTGCCGCGCCCGACCTCTCCTGGCAGGAACAGGCACTGTGCGCCCAGACCGGATCCGAGTTCTTCTTTCCCGAGCCGGGCAGCTCGGTGCGTGAGGCGAAGCGCATCTGCGGACTGTGCGAGATACGCTCCGCCTGCCTCGAATACGCGCTCGACCACGACGAACGCTTCGGCGTCTGGGGCGGCCTGTCCGAGAAGGAGCGGCTCAGTCTCCGCCGCACGCAGGACCAGCAGCAGCACCAGCAGCAGTACTGACGGCGGCGCCCGTCATTCGTACGTCACCGTGAACCGCTCCGTCCCGGCCGGTACCCGCACGTCCTGGCCCGTCACCTCCAGCTCCCGCCCGTCGGCGGACGCCGCCCGCACCCGGCCGAACCCGCACGGATAAACGAACCGCACCCCGTCCGGAGCCTCCGTGATGTCGACGGTCACCGTTCGCCCGGCCGGATCGTGCGCGAGCCGGTACCCGAACGGCTCCCCGAAGAGCGTGGGCGCCGCCTCCACCGCGACCTCTTCGCCCTCCGGTACCCAGTGCGGACGTATGCCCGGCGCGATGTAGAGATGCGGATCGCGGTCCTCGTCCGCCTCGAAGAAGAGGATGTCGCGGATCAGCAGCAGATACTCGGCCGCCGCCCAGCCGTGCGGGATGTCGCCCATGTACCAGGGCCGGTACGGGACTTCGGCGAAGTCCGAGGCGACCGGGAACGCGTGCTGCTCGTTCCACGCCCCAAGTGCCGCCACTCGGCCCGCCGTTCGGGGGAAGCCCGCGCCCACCGTCCAGCCGAGCAGCTCGTCCATCCGGGCGGGATCGCCCGCGAGCAGGTAGGCGTGCGCCAACTGCAGGGTCAGATAGGGCCCGTACGCGTTCCAGGCAGCCTCGTGGCGATAGCCGCCGGTGACGAAGTGCGCGTACATCGTGTCCAGCGTGAGTCGTGCGGCCCGGTCGACCTCCTCGCCGAGCTTGCTGCCCATGTGCAGGCGCAGCGGGTGGAAGTAGGCGGCCGTGCCGATCATCGTGGAGTCGAGCCGCCCGACGTCCGCGGGCCCGGTCGGGATGTACGTCTCCCAGGCGCCGCGGGCACGCTGCTCGGCCAGCACCCAGCGGATGGAGTCCCCGGTGGCGCGCTTCAAGTCGTCGAAGGCGGCCCAGAGTTCGGGTACTTCCGGTGCGTCGATCCGTTCCGCAAGGCGTGCCGCCTCGTACAGCCCGGCGAGTCCCCAGAGGTCGTCCCAGTAGTGCGGCTTGTCGCGTTCACCGAGGTGCTCGGCGCTCCAGCCGCTGTGCAACAGGCCGTACCCGTCACGGTTGTCGCGGAGCCAGCGGGCCGCGTCGCGTACGTACGGGACGTACAGCTTCGCCCCGAACGCGGCCTGCCGACCGGTGGTGCGGTCGAACCGGCCGATGGCCCACAGTGCCTGGCCGTTGCTGTCCCACTCGCGGTCGTCCTTCTCGTGCGGGCCGCCGTAGAAGCCGTACTCGGCGCAGGGACCGATCCGGCCGGTGCCGCGGTTGAACCGCAATGGGTAGTGCGTGCCCAACTGGTGCTCGGCCAGGGCCGAATCGCCGACCAGCGAGCAGGCCGTGGCCTCCACCGAGGAGTCGCGGATCCAGAAGGAGTCGTAGACCGTCGGTCCCGGATGGATCTCCCCGTGGTCGGAGAGGATCAGCAGCTGTGAACGTGACTGGCGGAAGAGGTCCGTCAAATGGGTGACGGGGGAGGGCAGTTGAGGCTGGAGTCCCTGACCCAGCAGTTTCGCCGCCCAGAAGTCCCGGTTGGCCGACTCCAGTTCCGTTGCCGGCGTTCCCTTCAGTTCCGCCAGGTCTTCGGCTCCGGCGTACAGATCGACCGGCAGTCGCACGTCGAGTTCGAAGACCTCGTCCGCGGTGACCCGGAACGGCCAGGCGAACACGGCGCTGCACAGCCCCGCCACCTGGTCCTGTGCGTCCAGGGCGCCGTTCAGCTTCCCGCCCGTCACCAGGTCGTGGAACGGGCTGTGCGCCAGATATGTGTCCGGATCGAAGGAGGAGTCCGGGTTGCCGTACACGCCGTACTGCTCGGGCGGGGTGTCGAAGACCGGCCCCCACCCCGAGTTGGTCTCCACGCGCTGTTCGTCGGGCAGATGACGCAGATAGGTCAGCCGCCGGTCGGTGACCTGACGGCCGTTGCGGTCGTGCCGCTGGAAACCGCTCGGCCCGGCGGGCATGACCGCCGCGCACAGCAGCCCCTCGTGCGGCTGCCCGGTCGGGCTGCTCACCGTCACCCGCGAGACGACCAGGTCCCGCTGTCGCGCGCCGACGGGCGCGGCGAAGGTGCGCTGCACGAACTCGACGCCCTCCGGCGTACGGAAGGTCGTGAGGACGACCGGTAAGTGCGGTGCCTCCATGCGCTGTTCGACGCTTCCGCCGTCCGGGAGCTGGGGCAGCCGCAGTGTGCCCGTCGCCGGATCGTGCAGGAAGAACGAGAGACAGTACTTGTCGTAGACCGGCTCGATCTCACCGGCCTGCCCGATCAGCGACTCCTGGCGGTGGTCCTTGACGCCGACCATGTGCCAGTAGCGGTACAGGGCGTTGGAGGCGAAGGCCGCCTCCTTCGAGTCGTACGTGCCGGCGTCGAAGTCGTCGCTCCAGCGCCGGAAGGCCTGCTGCGCCCACCAGGGCACGGGATAGGGAACCTGCTTTTTGCCCGCCCAGCCGCGCCACATGACCTCGTAGAACATCCACTCATGGGTCTGTGCCATGGTGTGTCACCCCCTCCGGGCACCGTTGCACCGCGGGGACGACCCGTAAATGCGTACGACGGACGGTTAAATGCGTACGGCGGCCGGGCGGGGCGCGATGGGCGGCTCTCGGCTTCGAGGTGGGCCGCATCGGTAATTCGGCGCGCACCACGGTCCCCGGCAGGCACAATCCACCCCATGGTCCACACCCCGCGGCACCAGGCCGAGAGCCTGCTGAACGCCCTCGACCCACTTCCGTACCCGCTGCGTATGCGCGAACTCGCCGCTCGCACACGGGAATTGGAGGAGACGCGTCCGCTGCTGGACGAGCTCGAAACGCGCGGCTCCTACGAGCGAGGGCTCGCTGTCGTGGCGGCGGCCGTCGCCGGGGACACCGAGTGGATCGCGGCGCGTATCGCCGACCCGGACTCCTTCGTGCGCGGACACGCGCTGCGTGCCGCCGACAGTCTCCAAGTGCCGGACGCCACCTACGAGTCGGCGCTCACCGACGCGCCCGAGACGATACGTCGTCACCTGCTGCGTGCCGTCGTCGCGGGCCGGCGCACCGCGCTGGCGGACCGGCTCGTCGACGCGCTGCGGGCGGAATGGGGCGACGAGGAGGCGGCACGGCTGCTGCCCGGGTGCTCCCCGGAGACGGTCGCCCGGCTGCTGCCCTCGCTGCTGCACGCCGTACAGGGTTCGAAATGCCTCGGCCGGCGGCACCCCAATGCCCTGCTGGACGTGGCGGAGCGGGAGTTGGCCGCCCTGCCGGAGTCGCTGCGCGACGCCTGGTGGCAGCGGTACGCGGAGGTCGTCATCGTCACTGTGGCCGCCGAGCCACTGCGCGTGCTGGACCTGATCGAGCGTCTCGGGCCCTCCAGGGTCCCGGCTCAACTCCTCGACCAGGCGGGCGCGTTCGCCGCCGTCGCGCCGGAACGCGTGCTCCGGCTGTTGATCTCGGGCCGCTTCCCCTCCTACGTCGGCACACGCAGTCGCTCGCTGCAACGCAGGCTGGCGCGATCCGAGGCGGAGGAACTCGCCGTCTACGGGCGGATGCTGGCCGCGTCGGGTGGCCTGGCACCGCTCCTCCACGCACTGCCGCCCGCCCGCCGTCACGCCTTCTACACAGCGTCCACGGCAGGCCGGGACGTAGGCAGTGCCACCGTGGACGCGGTCATCCTTGAGGCGCTGCCCCGCAGTTGCGTCGCCGAGGAGGCCCGGCGGATGGCCGCCGCGGCACGCGAGCGCGGCGAGGCGTGGGACACCGTGCTGCTCGCCGAATCCTTCCTGCCCGTCGCCGAGGTACGGGAGCGGCTCGTCGAGGCGACGCGCCGCCCCGCCGCCGAAGACCGGGCGCTGGCCTGGCCGTTGCTCATCCGCAACGCCGCCCGCTCCGGCGACCCCGCGGCCGTCACCTCCGTACTGGAGGAGTCGGCCAGGCTGCGCAACGAGCAGGAACCGGTGCGGCTGCCCGCCCTGTACGCGGTGTCCCGCACCCCGCCCGCCCTGTTCACCGAGGACGCCGAGCCGCATCTCGACCGGATCGCCGCCGACGCCGTCGAGGCCCGGGACTCCTCGCACCAGACCCGGGGCAACCTCAGCGAGCTCGCCCTGTCCGTGCTGCGGGAGCACGCGGCGGGCGGATCAAGGGAGTTGGTGAACTGGGCGCTGCGCACCCTCGTCCGGATCTCCGGCAACACCGGAGGCGCCGACCTGGGCCGACTCGACGAGAAGCTGCGTCGCGGCCAGGAACACCAGGTGTACGACGCGCTGCGGCCGTGGATCGAGGCGGGCGCTGAGAAGGCCGACTACAGCCTCACTTTCGCTCTCGCCCGGGCCGTGGGACGTCGCGCCGCGGGCATGCCCGAGCTGCAGGAACTCCTGTGGCAGGCCGTCAGGTTCGGGAACGACGATTCCGTACGCGACGCGGTCGAGCTGTGGCTGGAGCCGCCCGCCACCCGCGACGAACGGGCCGCGCGCGTCCTCTCGCTCGAACCCTCGGCGGGAACACTGTGGCCGGTCCTGGACGTGATCACCCGACGCCGCACCGATCTCCTCGACGTGCTCCTCGCGGACACCCCGCCGTACGGGCGTTTCCTCACCAAGGGCAGCCCGTGGACCGTACCCGTGAACCAGGACGTACGACGCTGGCTGCCACGCCAACAGGAGGCCGTGGCCAGGCAGTTGGCCGAGCAGGCCGCCGACGCCGGGCTGCCGTCGTACGCACGGGCCGCCGCCATCGCGCAGGCCGCGCGGATACCGGGCCCCGGCGCCGGACTCGTACGCGACTGGACCGGCTCGTCGGACGTCGTGCTCGCGGAGGCCGCCCTCGGCGCGCTCGCCCACACCGACCGGCCGGGCGACGCACTGCCCGAACTTCTCGCGCACGCCGGGGACGACCGCGCCCGCGTCGCCGTGTACGCGGCCACCCGGGCATCCCGGCACGTGGCGCCGTCGCGGCTCGTGGGGCAGCTGCGCGAGGTGCTGCTCGCCCCGGACACCAAGGTGACCAGCCGCAAGGAGGCCGCCCGTCTCGCCGCCGCCCGGCTCCCGATACCGGTGGCCGCGGGGCTCCTCACCGAGGCGTACGAGCGTCCCGGTGCCCACCTCGACGTCCGGGCCGCGTGTGTCGCCTTCGCGGGCGCGCTGCTCACCGAGGAGAGCGTCTGGACGCTCCTGCACGACGCCGTGGCCGCCGAGCCCGTGCTCCGCGCGGCCGTCCTGCGCGTCTCGCCCCTCGACCTGCCGGAACGGCACCGCGCGCGGTACGCCCGTCTCGTCCGTGACGTGTGCGCGACCGACGATCCGGCGACGGCGACCCTCGCCTTCGGAGCCCTGTCCCACTGGGCGCCCTGGTCCCCGGACGCCCCCACCGTCCTCGCCTCCGCCACGGCCGACCTGTCGAACCGCACGAGCTGGCGGGCGGCGGCGCAGGGCCTGGTGGTCACGGCGGCGGGCTCGGCCGGCGGAGCGAGAGGCCTGCGGGAAGCCCTGCGCGTACTGGCGGAGGCGGAGGCCGAGTCCGAAACTGACACCGATGCCGGGACCGATGCCGGGACGGCGGCGTTCGCCCTCGCAGACGCCGAACCCCGTCGCGACCGCCCCGCCCGCCAACGGGTCGACCACCTCGTCGCCCGGCTCGCCCAGCAGGCCAGGATTGCCGCCGGGCCCATCCGGGACGCGGCCCTCGGGGCCGGTGAGCTGCTGGCCCGGTACGACGGATTCGTACCGCAGGCCGCCACCGTCGCGGCGTTCCACCTCGACCTGGACGCGGAGGCGGAGCGGGTGGACACGGCCCTGGACCGGCTGGCCGCACTGACGGAAGGACGGCCGGCGCTCGCCGCACGCACCGCCACGGAACTCGCCGCCAGGCTCCGCCGGACGCAGGAGGGCGACGCCGACATCCTGCTCGGCGCCGCCCAACGGCTGACTGTTCACGGCGGCCACAGCGAGGGACTGCTGGCCGCGGCAATCACGACCACGCTCGGCACCCGCACGGGCTGGCCGCCTCCCTGGCGGGCCCAGCTACGAACCCTGCGCCGCCACCCACACCCCGACGTCCGCGACGCGGCACTGGCAAAGGTAACGGCGCACGAGTGAGTCGGGGGGCGCCCCGTAAGGGGCGCGGGGAACTGCGCGCTCAGCCCAAGACGGGCCGGCAGTCAACGAACAACCGCACCCGCCCAAAGCCCACCGGCTATACGGCGGCAGCCCTCGCCGCCATCCGCGCCTTGCGAGCCGCGAGCTTCTCGTCGAACTTCGAGGCCTCGGCGTCGAGCCCGCCCATGTACAGACCGAGCTCTTCCTGGGCCTTGAGACCCTCGGGGCCCAGACCGTCGATCTGCAGGACCCTGAGGTGACGCAGCACCGGCATCAGCACGTCGTCGTGGTGGATCCGCATGTTGTAGACCTCGCCGATCGCCATCTGCGCGGCGGCCCGCTCGAAGCCGGGCATGCCGTGTCCGGGCATCCGGAACTGCACGATGACGTCCCGCACGGCCTGCATGGTCAGGTCGGGGGCGAGCTCGAACGCGGCCTTGAGGAGGTTGCGGTAGAAGACCATGTGCAGGTTCTCGTCGGTCGCGATGCGCGCCAGCATGCGGTCACAGACGGGGTCGCCCGACTGGTGGCCGGTGTTGCGGTGCGATACGCGGGTCGCGAGCTCCTGGAAGGCGACGTACGCGACGGAGTGCAGCATCGAGTGGCGGTTGTCCGACTCGAAGCCCTCGCTCATGTGCATCATGCGGAAGGCTTCGAGCTGGTCCGGGTCCACGGCGCGCGACGCGAGGAGGTAGTCGCGCATCACGATGCCGTGGCGGCCCTCCTCGGCGGTCCAGCGGTGCACCCAGGTGCCCCAGGCGCCGTCGCGGCCGAAGAGGGAAGCGATTTCGTGGTGGTAGCTGGGCAGGTTGTCCTCGGTGAGGAGGTTCACGACCAGTGCGATTCGGCCGAGCTCGGTGACCTTGGACTGTTCCTTGTCCCAGGCCTCGCCGTCCTCGAAGATGCCGGGGAAGTTGCGGGCGTCGGACCAGGGCACGTACTCGTGCGGCATCCAGTCCTTGGCGACCTTCAGATGACGGTTGAGCTCGGTCTCCACCACTTCTTCCAGCGCGAACAGCAGCCGTGCGTCGGTCCAGTCGGAGGACGGGCTGCCGAGATGGGGAGAAGTGATCGTCACGAGGGCTCCAGAGGGGACGTAAATACTGAGCGTTCACACAACCTACGGCATCGTAGGCTACGTATCCGTAGGTTACGATGCCGTAGGTTAAGCGCGGCGTAAAGGGCCCTGATCAGGGACGATCTCTCCGGAGATCGCCAAGAGCCGCTTCCTTGAGTCGCCCACCTGGCGGACACCGCAGGTCCCAGGGGGCGAACGGGTGTCCCCGTCGGTCGTTCAGGCGTACAGCCCCCTGAGCCGTACCGAGAGGCATGTCACACAGCCTTCGAGCTTCTCGAACTCGCTGATGTCGACGAGGACGGGCTCGTGGCCGAGATCGGCGTACAGCTCGGCGGTCTTGGGCGCGCTGGCCGCCATCAGCAGCTTGCCGCCGCCGAGAAGCACCACGTGGGCGCCGGACTCCTCAGGTACCCCGAGGAAGCGCGGGAAGACCGACGGGGTGTCCACCAGCGGCTCGTGCCCGACGACCGTGCCGTCCGGGAGCGCGGTGACCGCCGACTTCAGGTGCAGCACCTTGCTCACCGGTACGGCGACGACTCGGGCGCCCAGCGGTTCGAAGGCGGCCCGCAGCTGATGGATGCCGGCCCCGTTGGTCCGCCCGCCCCGGCCGACGTAGATCGTGTCGCCGACCTTCAGGACGTCGCCGCCGTCGAGCGTGCCCGGCTCCCACACCCAGTTCACCGAGCAGCCGAGCCGCGCCACGGTCTGCTCGACCCCGGTGGTCTCGCCGCGCCGCGACTGCGCGCCGGAGCGCCCGATCAGCGCCACGTTGCGGTAGACGACCACCGCGTCCTCCACGAACACGGAGTCCGGGCAGTCGTCGGCGGGCTCGACCTCGACGGTCTCCCAGCCGTGCGTACGCAGCGCCTCCGCGTACGCCTCCCACTGTTCGACCGCCAGCTCGACGTCGACCTTCGTGCGCTCGATGTGCGTGACCAGACCCTCGGCCAGGCGGGGGCTCGGGCGGCGGATGAGGGCTTTCTGGCTGGGCACGTGCGTTTCTCCGTCTCGGCCGGGTGTGTCCCCGCACATCATGCAGCCCATGCCGGAGTCACAACAGCCCCCCGGGGTGCGGGGCTGGAGAGGGGATTGTGGCGGGTGTGTCCGTATCCGCGAGCGGTGGCGGGCCGCGCCCCGTCAGGGGCGCGGGGAACTGCGCGACCAGCCCCCACGGGCCCGCACTCTCCGTCACGACCTGGTGGTGTCCGTCAACGCCCCCGGCGAAGCCCTACCCCACGAACCGCCGGAGGTGCTCCGCGGTGAACGACCCCTCCGCATCGAGCAGCTGCCCCGGCGTCCCCTCGAACACGACCAGCCCACCCTCCTTGCCCCCCTCGGGCCCCAGATCGATGACCCAGTCGGCGTGGGCGACAACATCGAGGTTGTGCTCGACGACAAGCACCGTGTTGCCCGCGTCGACCAGCCGGTCGAGGAGGGCGAGCAGGCCGTCGACGTCCGACATGTGCAGGCCGGTGGTCGGCTCGTCGAGCACGTACACCGCTCCGGTTCTGTGGAGCCGGGTCGCGAGTTTGATGCGCTGGCGTTCCCCGCCGGAGAGCGTGGACAGGGGCTGACCGAGTGTCAGATACGTGAGCCCCACGTCCCGTAGAGCCCGCAGTCGGCGGCGTACGCCCGGGTCCTCGAAGAAGCCCAGGGCCTGATCGGCCGTCATCTCCAGTACGTCGACAATGGAGTTGCCGCCCACGGTCAGCCGCAGCACCTCGTCCTTGAAGCGTCGCCCCTCGCAGTCGGGGCAGGTCGTGGTCACCGGGTCCATGAACGCGAGGTCGGTGTAGCTGACTGCGCGCCCCTGACAAGTCCCGCACGCCCCATCGGAGTTGAAGCTGAAAAGGCCCGGCTCCACGCCCGTCTCCCGCGCGAAGATCTTCCGTACGGTGTCCATGACGCCGAGGTACGTCGCCGGAGTGGACCGCGCCGAGATGCCGATGGACGACTGGTCGACGACCACGGCGTCCGGGTGCGCGGCCGTGAACTCCTTCGAGACGAGCGTGCTCTTCCCCGAGCCGGCGACACCGGTCACCGCGGTCAGTACCCCGGTGGGGAACTCGACCGTCACGTCCCGCAGGTTGTGCAGGGCGGCGCCCTTCACCCAGAGCCCTCCGGTGGCCGTCCGTGTCCGCCGTTTCACCTCGGTGCGGCGGCGCAGACAACGGCCCGTCGGGGTGTCGGCCGACGCCAGCTCGCCGGGCGTCCCCTCGAAGACGACCCGGCCGCCGTCCGCTCCTGCCCGCGGCCCCATGTCGACGATGTGGTCGGCGAGGGCGATGACGTCCGGGTCGTGCTCGACGACCAGCACGGTGTTCCCCTTGTCCCGCAGCCGCAGCAGCAGGTCCCCGAGCCGTCCCACGTCACGCGGGTGCAGCCCGACGCTCGGCTCGTCGAAGATGTACGTCATCCCGGTCAGGCTCGACCCGAGGTGCCGGACCATCTTCAGCCGCTGCCCCTCCCCGCCGGACAGCGTCGAAGTCTCCCGGTCCAGGCTGAGATAGCCGAGCCCGATCGCCTCGATCCGCTCCAGCGAGGCCACGGCGGCGGCCGCGACCGGTGTGGCGACCGGGTCGTCGATGTCCTTCAGCACGGGGATCAGGTCGCTGATCTGCATCCGGGCGCAGTCGGCGATGGACAGGCCGGGCCGCCCGGCGGGCCCGGTGCCGATCCGGGTGGCGAGCGCCGCCTCGTTCAGCCGGGCGCCCCGGCACCCCGGGCAGAGCCCCTCCGTCATATAGCCCCGCGCCTGGTCACGTGTCTTCTGGCTGAGCGCGGACAGGTCCCGCTTGAGATACAGCCGCTCGAAACGGTCGGCGAGCCCTTCGTAGTCGGTGCTCCAGGTGCCGCCCGAGCCGCTGATGGTGACCTTGCTGCCGGGGCGCCCGCGCAGCAGGAACTCCCGCTCGGCCGCGGTGAATTCGCGTACGGGCCTGTGCGGGTCCAACTCGGTGGTGTTCGTGTATCCCTGCCCCTGCCAGGTTCCGGCGGCGAACGGCGGGAAGAGGATCGCGCCGTCCGCCAGGGACAGGTCCGGGTCCAGGATGCGGTCCCAGTCGGGCCGGACCGTGCGCCCGAGACCGTCGCACTCGGGGCACATGCCCGACGGATCGTTGAACGAGTACGCGGTGGCAGGACCCGCGCTCGGGCTGCCGTGCCGCGAGAACAGCACCCGGATCACCGAGTACACGTCCGTCATCGTGCCCACCGTCGACCGGGAGTGGCCACCGACCGGTTTCTGGTCGACGACGATCGCGGGCGAGAGATCCTCGATGGCCTCCGCGTGCGGCCGTTCGTACTTCGGCAGCCGGTTGCGGACGAACCAGGTGAAGGTCTCGTTCAGCTGGCGCTGCGACTCGACCGCGATCGTGTCGAAGACGACCGACGACTTGCCCGACCCCGACACCCCGGTGAAGACCGTGAGCCGGCCCTTCGGGATGCGCAGGGTCACGTCCTGGAGGTTGTTCTCACGGGCCCCGACCACCCCGATGAACGAGTGCGTACCGGAAACGGGCTGGTCAGGGCCGGTGAAGGGCTGCTGTGTACCGGTGGTCAACTGGCTCATACCGCCGAAGCTAGCCGGGATACCCGACAGCTTCTGGCGTGATTTCCTTGAGTTCTCCTCCTTCCAGCAGCAGCCACCGGGTGATCCCGATCGACTCCAGGAACGGCACGTCGTGGCTGGCCACGATCAGCGCTCCCTCGTACGACTCCAGGGCCGTGGTGAGCTGTCGCACGCTCGCCATGTCGAGGTTGTTGGTCGGCTCGTCCAGCATCAGGACCTGTGGCGCGGGCTCGGCGAGCATCAGCGCGGCCAGCGCCGCCCGGAAGCGTTCGCCGCCGGAGAGCGTCGCCGCCCGCTGGTCGGCCCGCGCACCCCGGAAGAGGAAGCGGGCCAGCCGTGCCCGGACGCGGTTGTTGGTCGCGCCGGGCGAGAACCGGGCCACGTTCTCGGCGACCGTCAGCTCGTCGTCGAGCACGTCGAGCCGCTGCGGCAGAAACCGCAGGGGCACATGCGCCCGTGCCTCCCCGGAGACCGGTTCCAGCTCCCCGGCGACCGTCCGCAGCAGGGTCGTCTTGCCCGACCCGTTGCGCCCGATCAGCGCGACCCGCTCGGGCCCGCGCAGATCGAAGCTGCCCACCCTCGCGCCGTACGCCAACTCCAGGTCCAGGAGCGTCAGTACGTTCCGGCCCGGCGGTACGGCCGTGTACGGCAGGTCGACTCGGATCTCGTCGTCGTCCCGCACGGCGTCCACGGCCTCGTCGAGCCGCTCCTTCGCCTCGGCCAGCTTCTCCTCGTGCATGATGCGGTGCTTGCCCGCGGACTCCTGGGCGGCGCGTTTGCGGGCACCCATGACGATCTTCGGCTCGCGCTTCTGCTCGAACATCTTCTGGCCGTACTTCTTGCGCCGGGCCAACTTGACCTGTGCATCGGCCAGTTCACGCTTCTGCTTCTTCAGATCGGACTCGGCCACGCGCACCATGCGCTCGGCCGCGTCCTGCTCGGTGGCGAGCGCCTCCTCGTACATCGAGTAATTGCCGCCGTACCAGGTCACCTCGCCGGAACGCAGATCGGCGATCTGGTCGACCAGGTCCAGGAGTTCACGGTCGTGGCTGACCACGATCATGACTCCTGACCAGGCCTCGACGGCCGCGTACAGCCGCCGGCGCGCGTACAGGTCGAGGTTGTTGGTGGGCTCGTCGAGCAGGAGGACGTCGGGCCGGCGCAGCAGCAGTGCGGCCAGCCGCAGCAGGACCGACTCGCCGCCCGAGACCTCGCCGATGGTGCGGTCCAACTCGATGTGGCCGAGACCGAGTTCGCCGAGGGTGGCGACGGCCCGCTCCTCCACGTCCCAGTCGTCGCCCACGACGTCGAAGTGCGCCTCGGACACGTCACCCGCCTCGATGGCGTGCAGCGCGGTCCGCTTGGCGGCGATGTCCAGCGCCTCGTCGACCCGCAGACCGGTGTCCAGGGTGACGTTCTGCGGCAGATATCCGACCTCGCCCGCGACACGCACGGTGCCGTCGGCCGGGGTCAGTTGCCCGGCGATCAGCTTCAACAGCGTTGATTTCCCTGATCCGTTGACGCCGACGAGCCCGGTCCTGCCGGGTCCGAAGGCCACCTGCAGATCGTCGAAGACGGAGGTGCCGTCCGGCCAGGCGAAGGAAAGGGAGGTACAGGTGATGGAGGTGGGGAAGGTTGACATACGCGCCTCGCGGTACTTGATGCGGTCAGGGCAACGCGTATCGAGACACCGGGGCGGCGACGACGGCCGGGAGGACGGACAGAGGTCCTCAAGGCATCCTGGGAGGAAAGGGGAAGGCCCTGTTCCGGGAGGACGGCTCGAATGCCGAGGTCGCACGCTGCGCACACACGGACACGTGTGTGACGAGGTGTCTCAGGACCTCAGACGAGCAACGTCCTTCTCCAATCGGCGACAACAGAACCGTCACACACCGTACGAAGGGCTCTCACGGCTGTCAACGAAATAACGTGAGCCCCCACCTCGACCGCACCAAGGAGACCCCGTGCCCGACGGTTCCCTCTCGTTGCCCGCCCGGCTCTACCTGCTGGCCTGGGACACCACGAAGCTGAAGGTCACCGACGCCGCCCACCTCCCCCACATCGTCCGGGCGGGAGCCCTCACCGAGCTGGCACAGCGCGGACTGCTCGCCGACGTGGACGGCATCGCCACGCCCACGGACCCCGACGCCCAGACCGGGGACCCCGTCCTCGACGGGCTCCTGGAACTGGTCGAGGAGTCCCGCCCGCACAGGTGGAAGACCTGGGTCGGCCTTCGGGCCCGCGTCACCCTGGACGCCGTACGGGAGCAGCTCGCCGCCGACGGATACCTGCGCGCGGAGAAGACACGGGTGCTCGGGGTGTTCCCGTCCGTGGAGTACGAGATCGACCGCGTCGCCGCCGTGGACAGGCTGCGCGAGGAGGCCCGGGAGGTACTGGAGGGGCCCGGGCCCGTCGAGGAGGTGCCCGAGCAGGACGCGGCCCTCGTCGCCCTCGCCGCCGGCGCCGAGCTGCGCACCCTGCTGTCGGGCAAGGAACAGCGGCAGTACAAGCAGCGAATCGAGGACCTGGCCGAACGCAGCGGGGCGACGACTCCCGCCCTGAAGAAGGCGGTCCAGGAGGTGCGTTCGGCGGTGGTCCTGGTGATGACGACTACGGGCGTGCCCGGGAGCTGAGGGGCAGAGGAAGCCCGGGCGCCCGCGAGCCGGGGTGGCAGGAGCGGCTTGTGCCGGGGAGTCGACCCCGCCCGGGTGAGGGGCGTGGCGGGAGCCCCGGCCGCGGCCGTGAGGTCCGCTCAGGCGGCCCACGTACGTGTCGGATTCCTGCCAGCCAAGCTGCCCGCCCCGGTGATTGGCTCATTCGCATGACCGATCTCCGTGCACAGGCCCTGACCTTCCGCGAGCTGCACATCCCCGGCCGGCCACTCGTCCTCGCCAATGCCTGGGACACCATGAGCGCCCGTGTCGTCGAGGAGGCGGGCGCCCTTGCCATCGCGACCACCAGCGCGGGCCTCGCCTGGGACCTGGGCGCCGCGGACGGGGACCACCTCGACCGGGACCGCGCGCTGGAAGCGGTCGGGCGCATCGCGGCCGCCGTCCGGGTGCCGGTGAGCGCCGACATCGAGACCGGCTACGCCGAGGACGCCCAGGGCGTCGGCGACACGGTCCGCGCGGTGCTGGCGGCCGGCGCGGTGGGCGTGAACATCGAGGACGCCCTGTACGGGCCGGAGCAGGCGCGCAGAGGCGGTGCGGCCCTGCGGCCGGTCGCCGAGCAGGCCGAGAGGATCGCGGCCGCCCGGGAGGCCGCCGACTCGGCCGGGGTACCGCTGTTCGTCAACGCCCGCATCGACACGTATCTGCGGGGAGCCGGAGACCTGGCCGTCACCCTGGAGCGCGCCGCCGCCTTCCTCGCCGCAGGGGCCGACGGAGTCTTCGTGCCCGGTCCCGTCGACCCGGTCACCGTCAAGAACCTGGCCGAGGGCGTGGACGGGCCGCTCAACGTGATGGCCGGCCCCGGTGCCCCGTCCGTCGCCGAGCTGTCCTCACTCGGCGTCGCCCGGATCAGCGTCGGTTCGGGAATCGCGCAGGCCGCACACGCACTTGTCCGCCGTGCCGCGCGGGAGCTGCTGGGCACGGGGACGTACGAGTCGCTGGCCGGCGGACTCGACTACGGAGAGCTCAACACCCTGCTGGGGAAAGGGCGCTGACCTCTCCGGAAGGGGTCAGCAGGCGTCCCGCAGCAGCTCGGCGAGCTGCTGGTCCAGGTCCTGGTGCAGATGCTCAAGACCGAAGGGCACGACCTGGGTCGTACTCTCCAGGAAGCGCCGCAGCTCGCCCGTGCGGACGTGGACCACGGCGGTGCCCTCGGGGGCGTGGAACTCCAGGACGATGCGGTCGTACCCGTACGGCCGCACGCGGACGTCCCCGTGTCCCACCGGCTCCTCCAGGCCCGAGGCGAGGAGCTCGCGGGCGAAGGTCCAGATCACGTCCACGCCTTCGAGCGTGGCCGGGGCCGGGAAGGACATGCGGACGGCGAAGGGGTCGTGCGGGTCGTATCGGAGTGTTGCGGGAATGCTCGGCATCCGCGGAGCCGCGGCGACGAGACGGGCCTCTACGGGCTGCTCGATGACGGTGGACAACGCCTTGCTCCCTTGTGACGGCTGGACGAACGGTGGACGGATGAGCCGGGCACTTGTAGAGACGCTCGAACCGGCCGATCCGTGCGCACTAAAACCCATGAAATTCGAGTGACCTCCGTCACCGCCTTCAATCACGGAAGTGATCAAAGATTCCTCAAGTGACCCCCGATGCCTTCCGGGGCATCTGGACGCCACTGGGGGAGTGGGCTAGCTTCGCCCGCCATGAGGGGCTTGGGGAAGACGCGACGCACGAGACTTACGGGATTCACAGGGCGTACGGGATCCACGAGGCGGCTGGTGACCGCGGGGGTGTGCGGACTCGCACTCGCCGCCACGCTCACGGCACCCGCACAGGCACAGGCACACGACCAGGGACCGGGTGGCGGGAAGGCTCCGCACTGGGAGCTGAAGGACAGCGGCACGGACGTCCGCTTCCGAGGGCTCTCCGCCGTCAGCCGGAACACCGCCTGGCTGGCCGGGTCCAAGGGCACGGTGCTGCGCACGGCCGACGGCGGCAGGAACTGGCGGAACGTATCGCCGCCGGGAGCCGCCGAGTTGGAGTTCCGGGACATCGAGGCCTTCGACAGCAGGCGTGCCGTGGTGCTGGCCATCGGCGAGGGCGAGGCGTCCCGGGTCTTCCGGACCGAGGACGGCGGGGCGACCTGGACCGAGTCGTTCCGCAACACCGACGCCAAGGCCTTCTACGACTGCATCACCTTCTTCGACAGCCGCCACGGCCTGGCCATGAGCGACCCGGTGGACGGCAGGTTCCGCATCCTGTCGACCAGCGACGGCGGCCGCTCCTGGAAGGTCCTGCCGAGCGCCGGCATGCCCGCGGCCCAGACCGGCGAGGCGGGCTTCGCGGCCAGTGGGCAGTGCCTGGTCAGTTCGGGGCCGCGGGACGTGTGGCTGGCCACCGGCGGGGCGGCACGCGCGCGTGTGCTGCACTCTTCCGACCGGGGCCTGACCTGGACGGCCACCGACACCCCGATCCCGGCGGGCGACCCGGCACGCGGAGTCTTCGCCGTCGCATTCCGCGACCGGACGCACGGCATCGCGGTCGGCGGCGACTACCGCGCCGACCAGGCCTCCCCACAGGCGGCCGCGACCAGCCGCGACGGCGGCCGCACCTGGACCACGGCAGGCACACCGCCGCCCGCCTACCGCTCGGGCGTCACCTGGCTCCCGCACAGCCGGACGTCCGCCCTCGCGGTCGGCCCCACCGGCACCGACCTCACCAGGGACGGCGGCCGCACCTGGCGCACCCTGGACACCGGCTCGTACGACACCGTGGACTGCACCCCCGACCGGGCCTGCTGGGCCTCCGGCGAGAAGGGCCGGGTGGCCCGCCTGGAGCGCTGAACAGCGATCCCCGGGAGAACGGGCGCGAAAAGTGGCAAGTGGCCGTCGGCCGCGGGGTCGTACGCTCGTCACATCATGACGACGACCGTACGCATCCCCGCGGGCTGGCCCGCCACCGAGGACCAGGCCAGGGCCGTACAGGACGAGTTGCGGGGGCGGGTGGTTCTCGACGAGCCCGGGCCGCCGCCGGGAACCGGCCGGGTGACCGGGGTCGACGTGGCGTACGACGACGAGCGCGATGTCGTC
The DNA here is from genome assembly GCF_042715345.1 of Streptomyces sp. NPDC058697. NCBI lineage: Bacteria > Bacillati > Actinomycetota > Actinomycetes > Kitasatosporales > Streptomycetaceae > Streptomyces > Streptomyces sp. NPDC058697. The sequence continues at coordinate 8,797 of NZ_JBHXSU010000026.1, read as the reverse complement.
GTGGCCGCGGCCGTCGTGCTCGACGCGTCGACGCTCGACGTGGTCGCCGAGTCCACGGCCGTGGGCCAGGTGCCGTTCCCGTACGTCCCCGGGCTGCTGGCCTTCCGGGAGATCCCGGCCGTTTTGGCCGCCCTCGAAGCGCTGCCGTGCGCACCCGGCCTGGTCGTCTGCGACGGCTACGGCCTCGCCCACCCCCGCCGCTTCGGCCTGGCCAGCCACCTCGGCGTCCTCACCGGCCTGCCGACGATCGGGGTCGCCAAGAACCCGTTCACCTTCACGTACGAGGAGCCGGGCGCCCCGCGCGGATCCGCGTCACCGCTGCTCGCGGGCGAGGAGGAGGTCGGCCGCGCACTGCGCACCCAGGCGGGCGTCAAACCGGTGTTCGTCTCCGTCGGCCACCGGGTGACCCTGGACACCGCCTGCGCCCACACCCTCCACCTCGCGCCGCGCTTCCGCCAACCGGAGACGACCAGGCACGCGGACGCCCTGTGCCGACGGGCGTTGAAGGCGACGGCCGCTGGGACGGCCCCCTGAGTACGAGTACTCGGCACCGGCCTCCGAGTAGGCGTTCTGAGTACCGGTTCTGAGTATCTGTACGGATGCCGGGCCCCCGCCATGATCGGCAGGCTGTGACGCATGACGACACACCGTGCCCCGAAGACCGCCACCAGCCCCACCCAGCCCGTCGAGCGGGCCGTGATGGCCGGACTGCTCCTCGCCGTCCTCGCCGGTGTCGCCTGGATAGCCGGGATGATCTACACGGTCATGGGGTGGCCGCTCTGAGCAGTTCCCCGCGTCCGATGACGCCGGCCCGCGTGGCCGGCACCGTGCACGCATGGGCCCCGGCGATCACGCCGAAGAGCCCGCACCGCTCGGGCGGTTCGCCGCTCACCCTGCCGAACAGCCAGCCCGCCGCGAAGGCGTCCCGGCTCCGTTCGAATCCACGACCGGCGCGCTCGGCGATCCGCCGCATGTCATGAGAAGGGTCTGAGGGCAGCGCGCCCCGTCAGGGGCGCGGGGAACTGCGCGACCAGCCACAACGAACCCGCACCAGTCATCCGGCACTTCCCGCGGAGCGATCGGCGGCAACCCGAAAACTGATCCCAGCCCCCCGCAACCGCTCGATCAGCGAATCCCCCATGGCAACAGCAGTCGTCACCTGCCCAGAAGTCGAGGGAAGCTCGTCGAACGCAAGACACAACGCGGACTCGGCCAACATCTTCGCGGTGTCCCCATACCCGGGATCCCCACCGGAGACCTCAGTGAACACCCGCCGCCCACCCCCTTCACCGACGAACCGCACCGAGAACCAACTCGACGCCCGCTTCTCCTCGCTGGGCCCGTCACCGGGCTTGAGCCGGTCCGACAGCCACCGCCGCACCGGCGGCACCTGGGCCGCCGCGATGACCGCCCCGGCCCCCGCCACCCCGCCCACCGCGAACGGCAGCGTCCTGACGGCCGCGTAGTGCCGGTAACGGAAGTCGGGCCCGTACCGCTCCAGCGCCCGCGCGGACCGCTGCACGATCTGCGCGTCGATGGTGGGCAGGGGCAACGCCCACGCCCCGACCTCCTTGGCGTACCGGGGAGCGCTCGACGGCGCGTACGCCCGCCGTCCCACCAGCCGGGGCTCGTGCCGCTTGCGGTCCCGCGCCGCGGCGAGCATGTGCCGCCCGCGCGACATCTGGTTGAGGGCGGAGGCGAAGGTGCCGCCCGAGAACATCCCCTCGACGCGCACGAACCCGTCGACGGTCAGTGGCACCCCTTCGGGCAGTTGACGCACGGTGAAGTAGGCGCCGAGGTCATGGGGGACCGAGTCGAAGCCGGCGGCGTGCACCAGCCGTGCGCCGGTCTCACGCGCGCGTGCGTCGTGCCGCACGTACATGAGGTCCACGAACTCGGACTCTCCGCAGAGGTCCAGATAGTCGGTGCCGTCCTCCGCGCAGGCGGCCACCAGGTCCTCGCCGTACGTCAGGTAGGGCCCGACGGTCGTGGCCACCACGCGCGCGTGCGCCGCGAGTTCCCGCACGGACGCCGGATCGGCGACATCGGCCCGCAGCAGCGGCAGCTCCGCGCAGGCCGGGTCGATCTGCGTCAGGCGCTCCCGCAGCCGTTCCAGCTTCGCGGTGTCGCGCGCCGCGATCGCCCACCGCAGCCCCTTTGGAGCGTGCGCGGCGAGATACTCCGCCGTGAGCACGCCGACGAATCCCGTGGCCCCGAAGAGCACGATGTCGTACGCGCGCTCCGTCCTGTCCTGCCTGCTCATGGCACCTCTCAGCCGTCCAGCCCGCGCCGTTGTCGGTGGCTGAGGCTAGCGTGAGGTACGAGGAGCCGAACCAGGACCCCGTGCGCGGGGCCGAAAAGGACCGGAGGCAGCCGTGGCCCCGACGAAGACCGCCCTGAAGAAGTGGGAGAAAGTACGAGAGTTCGCCCTCGGACTGCCGGGCGCGGTCGAGGAGTTCCCCTGGAGTGAGAGCGTCGCGAAGGTCAACAAGAAGGTGTTCGTGTTCCTCGGTGTCGACGACGGCAGCTATCCGCTGGGCGTCACCGTGAAGCTCAAGGACGAGGTGGCGCACGCCCACGCGCTGTCCTCACCGGGCGCGGAGCCCGCCGGATACGGCCTGGGCAAGGCGGGCTGGGTGAGGGTCCCGCTGGAGGAGAAGGGCGCCCCGGCCGCGGAGCTGCTGTGCGACTGGGTGGAGGAGAGCTACCGCACCATCGCGCCAAAGAGGCTCATAGCGGAGCTGGACGCGCGCTGAAGCTCCTGGTTGGCTTCCAGAATCTACTAAGCGCTTGCTCGCCAGGGCTTGTGCGGAGTGGAACACGTTCTTAACATCACTGATGTTACATCAGGTGTGTCACAGTGCTGGGGGCTTGATGGCAGCGGCAGGGACGGCAGTGCACGGCCCGCTCGCCGGGGTGCGCGTGGTCGAGCTGGCGGGCATCGGGCCCGGCCCGTTCGCCGCCATGCTCCTGGCCGACCTGGGCGCGGACGTCGTCCGCGTGGACAGGCCGAACGGCGTCGGACTCGCGATCAACCCCGACTACGACATCACCAACCGCAACAAGCGCTCGGTGATCGTCGATCTGAAGGCACCCGACGGCGCGGACCGCGTCCTCGACCTGGCCGACCGCGCCGACATCCTCATCGAGGGCTTCCGTCCGGGCGTCGCCGAGCGCCTCGGCGTCGGCCCCGAGGCCTGTCACGCCCGCAACCCGAAGCTCGTCTACGGACGGATGACCGGCTGGGGCCAGGAGGGCCCGCTCGCCCCGCGCGCGGGCCACGACATCGCGTACATCGCGCTCACCGGCACCCTCGGCATGATCGGCGCTCCGGGCGAGCCCCCGGCCGTCCCCGCGAACCTCGTCGGGGACTACGCGGGCGGCTCGCTCTACCTCGTCGTCGGCGTCCTCGCCGCCCTCCACCACGCCCGCGCGACCGGCGCCGGCCAGGTCGTGGACGCGGCGATCGTGGACGGCACGGCCCACCTCGCCTCGATGATCCACGGCATGCTCGCCGCCGGCGGCTGGCAGGACCGGCGGGGCGCCAACCTCCTCGACGGCGGCTGCCCGTACTACGGAACGTACGAGACGGCCGACGGCCAGTACATGGCGGTGGGCGCGCTGGAGGGGCAGTTCTACGAGGAGTTCGTGCGGCTGCTCGGCCTGGAGGAGTACGTCTCGGCGCGCAAGGACCTGTCCCGCTGGGCCGAACTCCGCGAGGCGCTGGCCGCCCGCTTCAAGACCCGCACGAGAGACGAGTGGACCGCGGTCTTCGAGGGCTCCGACGCCTGCGTGGCGCCGGTGCTGTCGCTGCGCGAGGCCCCGCACCATCCGCATCTCGCCGCCCGCGGCACCTTCACCGACCACGGCGGCATCACCCAGCCCGCGCCCGCACCCCGCTTCTCCGCCACTCCCACCGCCGTCCGCAGCGGGCCCGCACTGCCGGGCGCCGACACCGCGGATGTGGCCCGCGACTGGGACGTACCGGACCTCCTGAAGGGCAGCACCGAATGAAGCGGCAGATCTTCGCGCCCGAGCACGACGCGTTCCGCGAGACCGTCCGGACCTTCCTCGCCAAGGAGGTGCTGCCGCACTACGAGCAGTGGGAGAAGGACGGCATCGTCTCGCGGGACGCCTGGCTGGCCGCCGGAAAGCAGGGCCTGCTCGGACTCGCCGTCCCGGAGGAGTACGGGGGCGGAGGCAACGCCGACTTCCGCTACAGCGCCGTACTCGCCGAGGAGTTCACGCGCGCGGGGGCCGCCGGGCTCGCGCTCGGGCTGCACAACGACATCATCGGGCCGTATCTGACGGGCCTCGCCACCGAGGAGCAGAAGCGGCGGTGGCTGCCCGGTTTCTGCGACGGCTCACTGATCACCGCCATCGCGATGACCGAGCCCGGCGCCGGGTCGGACCTCCAGGGCATCAAGACGCGCGCCGAGGACCGGGGCGACCACTGGCTGCTCAACGGCTCCAAGACCTTCATCTCGAACGGGATCCTGGCCGACCTGGTGATCGTCGTCGCGAAGACGACCCCCGAGGGAGGCGCCAAGGGCCTCTCCCTGCTCGTCGTCGAGCGAGGCATGGACGGCTTCGAGCGCGGCCGCAACCTCGACAAGATCGGGCAGAAGGCCCAGGACACCGCCGAGTTGTTCTTCCACGACGTACGCGTTCCGAAGGCGAACCTGCTGGGCGAGCTCGACGGCGCCTTCGTGCACCTGATGACGAATCTCGCGCAGGAGCGGCTGAACATCGCCGTCGCAGGGATCGCCGCCGCCGAGTACCTGCTGGAGATCACCACGGAGTACGTCAAGGAGCGCGAGGCCTTCGGGCGGCCGCTGTCCCGGCTCCAGCACATCCGCTTCGAGATAGCCGAGATGGCCACCGAGTGCGCCGTCACCAGGACGTTCGTCGACCGTTGCACAGAGGACCACGCGGACGGCGAACTCGACGCGGTGCACGCCTCGATGGCCAAGTGGTGGGCCACCGAGCTGCAGAAGCGCGTCGCGGACCGCTGTCTCCAACTGCACGGCGGCTACGGCTATATGACGGAGTACCGCGTGGCCAGGGCCTTCACCGACGGCCGCATCCAGACCATCTACGGCGGGACGACCGAGATCATGAAGGAGATCATCGGCCGTTCCCTGCTCGGCTGACCCTCCCGGCCCTTGCGGGCTCTCCTTGAAAGGCTCACGCGTGACCACCGAAGCGTACGTGTACGACGCGATCCGCACCCCGCGCGGCCGCGGCAAGGCGAACGGCGCCCTGCACGGCACCAAGCCCGTCGACCTGGTCGTCGGGCTCATCCACGAGATCCGCGCCCGCTTCCCGGGGCTCGACCCGGCCGCCATCGACGACATCGTGCTCGGTGTCGTCGGACCCGTCGGCGACCAGGGCTCCGACATCGCCCGGATCTCCGCCATCGCCGCCGGACTGCCCGACACGGTGGCCGGAGTCCAGGAGAACCGCTTCTGTGCGTCGGGCCTGGAAGCCGTCAACCTCGCCGCGATGAAGGTCCGTTCGGGCTGGGAGGACCTCGTCCTCGCGGGCGGCGTCGAGTCGATGTCCCGGGTGCCGATGGCCTCCGACGGCGGCGCCTGGTTCGCCGACCCGATGACCAACATCGCCACCAACTTCGTACCCCAGGGCATCGGCGCCGACCTCATCGCCACCATCGAGGGTTTCTCTCGCCGGGACGTCGACGAGTACGCGGCGCTGTCCCAGGAGCGCGCCGCCGCGGCCTGGAAGGACGGCCGCTTCGAGCGGTCCCTCGTCCCCGTGAAGGACCGCAACGGACTCGTCGTCCTCGACCACGACGAGCACCTGCGCCCCGGAACGACCGCCGACTCGCTCGCCAAGCTAAAGGCGTCGTTCGCGGACATCGGAGACCTGGGCGGCTTCGACGCCGTGGCGCTGCAGAAGTACCACTGGGTGGAGAAGATCGACCACGTCCACCACGCGGGCAACTCCTCCGGCATCGTGGACGGCGCCTCGCTGGTCGCCGTCGGCTCGAAGGAGGTCGGCGAGCGGTACGGGATCACCCCGCGCGCGCGGATCGTCGCCGCGGCCGTCTCCGGCTCCGAGCCGACCATCATGCTGACCGGGCCCGCGCCCGCCACCCGCAAGGCACTCGCCAAGGCCGGGCTGACCATCGACGACATCGACCTCGTCGAGATCAACGAGGCCTTCGCCGCGGTCGTCCTGCGCTTCGTGAAGGACATGGGCCTGTCCCTGGACAAGGTCAACGTCAACGGCGGCGCGATCGCCCTCGGCCACCCGCTCGGCGCCACCGGCGCGATGATCCTCGGCACGCTCGTCGACGAACTGGAGCGCCAGGACAAGCGGTTCGGCCTCGCCACCCTGTGCGTGGGCGGCGGCATGGGCATCGCCACGATCGTCGAGCGCGTCTGAACTTCCCGGCGGATCAACGGACTTCCAACGGACTTCAACGGAGAACCCCCTCATGACCGAGAGCACCACCATCCGCTGGGAACAGGACGAGACCGGCATCGTCACCCTGGTCCTCGACGACCCCGACCAGTCCGCGAACACCATGAACCAGGCGTTCCGCGACTCGCTCGCCGCGATCACCGACCGGCTGGAGGCGGAGGTCCAGGCCGACCCCGACGCCATCCGCGGCATCGTCTTCACCTCCGCCAAGAAGACCTTCTTCGCGGGCGGCGACCTGCGCGACCTCATCCGCGTCACCCCCGAGACCGCTCAGCAGCTCCTCGACGGAGGCCTCGCCATCAAGCGCGACCTCCGCCGCATCGAGACGCTCGGCAAGCCCGTCGTCGCCGCCATGAACGGCGCGGCCCTGGGCGGCGGCTACGAGATCGCGCTGGCCTGTCACCACCGCGTCGCCCTCGACGCGCCCGGCTCCAAGATCGGCTGCCCCGAGGTCACACTCGGTCTGCTGCCCGGAGGAGGCGGCGTCGTCAGGACCGTACGCCTCCTGGGCATCGCCGACGCGCTCCTGAAGGTGCTCCTCCAGGGCACCCAGTACAGCCCGGGGCGCGCCCTGGAGAACGGCCTCGTCCACGAAGTGGCGGCCACCCACGAGGAGATGCTCGCCAAGGCCCGCGCCTTCATCGACGCCAACCCCGAGTCGAGCCAGCCCTGGGACAAGCCCGGCTACCGCATCCCGGGCGGCACCCCGTCCAACCCGAAGTTCGCGGCCAACCTGCCCGCCTTCCCGGCCAACCTGCGCAAGCAGACGAACGGCGCGCCCTACCCGGCGCCGCGCAACATCCTCGCGGCCGCCGTCGAGGGCTCGCAGGTCGACTTCGAGACCGCGCAGGTCATCGAGGCGCGCTACTTCGTGGAGCTGGCCGCCGGCCAGACCTCCAAGAACATGATCCAGGCCTTCTTCTTCGACCTCCAGGCCGTCAACTCGGGCGCCAACCGGCCCAAGGGTGTCGAACCCCGCCAGGTCCGCAAGGTCGCCGTCCTGGGCGCCGGGATGATGGGCGCCGGCATCGCGTACTCCTGCGCCCGCGCGGGCATCGACGTCGTCCTCAAGGACGTGTCCGCCGAGGCGGCGGCAAGGGGCAAGGGCTACTCCGAGAAGCTCTGCGCCAAGGCCGTCTCCCGGGGCCGTACAACTCAGGAGAAGGCGGACGCGCTGCTGGCCCGCATCACGCCGACCGCCGACCCTCAGGACGTGGCGGGCTGCGACGCCGTCATCGAGGCCGTCTTCGAGGACTCCGCGCTCAAGCACAAGGTGTTCCAGGAGATCGAGCACATCGTCGAACCGGACGCGCTGCTCTGCTCCAACACCTCGACCCTGCCGATCACCGCCCTCGCCGAAGGCGTCGAGCGACAGGTCGACTTCGTCGGACTGCACTTCTTCTCGCCCGTCGACAAGATGCCGCTCGTCGAGATCATCAAGGGCGAGCGCACCGGCGACGAGGCACTCGCCCGCGCCTTCGACCTCGTACGGCAGATCAGGAAGACCCCGATCGTCGTCAACGACTCGCGGGGCTTCTTCACCTCCCGCGTCATCGGGCACTTCATCAACGAGGGCGTGGCGATGGTCGGCGAGGGCATCGAGCCCGCCTCCGTCGAGCAGGCCGCCGCCCAGGCCGGCTACCCCGCCAAGGTCCTCTCCCTGATGGACGAGCTGACCCTCACCCTGCCGCGCAAGATCCGCGCCGAGTCGAAGCGGGCCGTCGAGGAGGCGGGCGGCACCTGGACGGCGCACCCCGCGGACGCGGTCATCGACCGCATGGTCGACGAGTTCGGCCGCCCCGGGCGCAGCGGTGGCGCGGGCTTCTACGAGTACGGGGAGGACGGCAGGCGCGCCGGACTGTGGCCCGGGCTGCGCGAGCACTTCACGCGTGCGGGGGCCGCCGAGGCCGGGATTCCCTTCCGGGACATGCAGGAGCGCATGCTGTTCTCCGAGGCGCTGGACACCGTCCGGCTTCTGGAGGAGGGCGTCCTGACGTCCGTCGCCGACGCCAACATCGGCTCGATCTTCGGGATCGGCTTCCCTGGCTGGACGGGTGGCGTTCTTCAGTACATCAACGGGTACGAGGGCGGGCTGCCGGGCTTCGTGGACCGTGCGCGTGAGCTCGCCGAGCGGTACGGGGAGCGGTTCGCGCCTCCGGCGCTGCTTGTGGAGAAGGCGGAGAAGGGGGAGCGGTTCACGGACGCGTGAGGGTTTGACGCCGGTTTTTCGCCCCCGCCGCCCCTACCCATTCCCGTCCTTCTGGGGCTCCGCCCCAGACCCCGTGGGGTTCGTTTTTGGCTGCGGGCCGTCGTGGGTTGCTCGCGCAGTTCCCCGCGCCCCTTTCAGGGG